>JACVCJ010000032.1 GCA_016742095.1 Bacteroidia bacterium | reverse complement strand
GTTTGGTGGCTTTCCAGGCTTCCCAGGTCACATTCTGCCACTGCGAAGGATTGTAGCTGTTCTCGCAGCCGATCTCTTCGCCGTTACATACTACGCACTGTGTCTTTTTTTTGCAGGAAAACAGTATACCCGGCAGGGCCACGATACTTATAAGGAGGATCTTCTTCATATACAAATATAAAAAAAGGCAGGGACTGCCCTGCCTTCTATAAAAAATGTAGTGTTTTGTTTATTGTTTTATGAACTTGCGGCTTTTTACCACCCCTTTATGTTCTGAGGTAATGATATACGTACCCGGCTGCAGGGATTCTACCTGTATCTTCTGGGTCAGTATTCCGCCTCCGGATGCATTGTAGCTGCCGTTCAGCAGCGCTTTGCCGTTGAGGTCGTAAATACGGTACTGCAGCATGCCCGATGAAGGCAATGCATAGGATACATTGATCTCGGTACCTGCGGGGTTCGGATACAGATCGTACATCTGCATGCCGGAGATAATACCGGCTGCCTCGCTTTCGTCCACACCCGTGGTCGGCGCCGTTTCCTGGGATATGTTCTCGTCACCGGGCAGGTAGAGCGTATACGTAAAGTACACCAGCATCATTTCGTCCGTTGTGCCCTCGCCGGCCGTTACGGTCTGCGGCGGACTGCTCGGGTTATCGTGATTGGCCGTGGTATTGTCGTACCAGGCTTCGGCGTGCAGGATGGTGCCGGCCGGTATCTTCAGTACGTTCTTAAAGGCATAGAAACCCTGCCAGTGAAAGTCCCAGTCGTCGATCTTGATGAGCGGAATGGTATCGGAGCTGGTGGTAACACCGTATACTTTTATCTTTTTACCGATCAGGTGCATGTGCGGTGCTATGTTCAGCACGGATACATTGTACTGTGCGGGCACCTGGTACTGTGCGTAGAACCATTTGGTCTGGTTGGCGGGAATGACCAGCGGGCCGTTGTCCAGGTCGTAGTGGTTCAGCGGCGGGTTCACTTCCAGGGGGCGCACCGCACCCGGGTGAAAACGTATACGGACCTTGGTGCTGTCGGTCTGGTTATAGGTGCCGCCGGGATAGTGCACCTGCAGCACAATATTGGTATTGGCGTCCAGTTTTACGCCCATCTGCGACGGAAAGTAAAAGGCACGTCCGCCGGGAACCCAGCCTGCGATCAGTTTAGAGTTGTTCGAACCCGTGCTGCCGAAGGAAGTGTAGCCGGGCCCCGGATCGTTGTTGTCGAGGGTAACCGGTACGTTGGAGGGGTCCTGGAACACCAGTACGTGGTGCACAATGGCACGGTTGCCGGGAATAACCTCAATATCTTTGATGTAGCGTTCCTGCAGCAGTCCGCTGGGGATCACAAAGCAGCGGTACAGGTCATAATTGGTGTTTACGAGGTAGTCGGCCATTTTCAGTTCCATATCAAAGGTCTGCAGTTCGGCACCGTCGCCGAAATTCGGAACGGGCGGGGCCTCTGCGGGGTTACCTTCCGGAGAACCGGCATCCACCCAGTCGGAAATGGTCTGTATCTGCTGCGGCGTAAGCGTGCGTTCGTGTGCAAAACCGCGGTAGTTGCGGTCCGGCGGCCAGGGTGGCATTTCACGGGTCACGACCGCTACTTTTATCTGTGCGGAAAAATCGTAGGCGTTCTGGTACGATTCAAAGGGCATGGGCGCAATACCGTTGCTGTTATGGCATTTTGTACAGTTATTGTACACGATGGTGGCCACATCCCCCGACCAGGTGGGTGTCTGGGCCAGTGCGGCCGATAAGGGCAGCAGACCCAGGAGCAGGTTCAGAGAAAGTTTTTTCATGTTTGTGTTACAGGTTTTCTAATTAGACTACGGGCTGGACCGATGGTTTAATTACTGCTTAATAAAAGTATGCTTCTGTTTATTGTTCACAAAGAAGTAAGTGCCGGGTTCCAGGGTGGAAATGTCCAGGCGGCTCATGCCGGTAGCTTTGCCGCTGCGCAGCAGGCGTCCGTTCATGTCGATCAGCTGCCAGTCCTGCTCCACGGGTATCGTAAACTGCAGCAGGTCGGTAGCGGGATTCGGGAAAAGCTGCTGTTCCACGGGGGCAAAGCAGTTCTCTACTGAAGTGCTGAGGCTGGCACTCATGTATTTGGCCTCGGTCACCATCGATTGCCCGGCTGCACCGGTTTCCGTTACCGAGAACACGGGCGCTTTGGTACCGGCCTCCAGCCAGGTATATTCCACACTTTCCGATGGAAAACCGAAATTGCCGAACTGGGTCATAATGGAATCTACCTGGGTAATTTCGGAACGTACGCGCAGGCAGTTGTTGTAAGTGCCGGCGGGCGTGATCAGCGTGCCGGAACCGTCTACGACCGAAGTGCGTACCCCGTTGCGTTTGAGGGTGCCGAGCGTAGGCACGGCCAGCTGAAATTCAAACGGATGCGTATAGGTATCGCTGAAGGAAAGGGGCAGTTCGTATACGATATCCGGCTGTGTGTACAGGGCCGGGAAGGGCAGCCCCGTAATGGTCATGCCGATACCCTTGCGTCGGAACTGGTTACTCTGTACATCGTAAAAATCGTAAATGTCCTCGATGCTGATAGGGAGCATGCCGCCCCCGATGTTACCGGCAAATTCCTTTCCGAAGGCATTAAAGCCAAAGAACAGGGAATAGGCACCGTTCACCGAGCCGGGAGTTACATAGGCATCGGTATCGTTCCCGGAAGGGGCAAAGGACGAAAGATCCCAGTTGATGCCGTTACCTGCGGCCAGGTATGCGCCGGAATTCTGCATGTCCTGTACAGAAACGGTAGAGAATACAAAGGTACTTCCGGCAGAGGGCATATCACTGGCGGTAATGGTCTGGGCATGCAGCGTAACGCCTGCGAGAAGGCTGCCGCAGAGAGAGAACAGGTGTTTTTTCATAAAGTGGGGTTCATTGTAATGCTTAACGGGGTGAATGTACAAATTATTCGTAGCAAAATGCAAGTTTTAGAGCTTCATTTTCAAAAAGTAAGGCCGTTTCATCTCTCCGGATCCCGTACGTTAATGTGTGCCGGATCGGCCTTTTACGGAAGATCTGCTTTCGCCTGTACTTTTTTTGTCAATTTTGTTGTTAGTATTTTCCCCGAGACCTTCGGTGTTACCATGTTTTTTTTTCCTTCTTTTGACCCGGAATCCTGCTAATTCGGTAGCCTATGTATAAAAACGTACTCCTTGTACTTATCGCGTGTGTCCTGTCTTCGCTGTCTTTTGCACAGAAAACCACCCTCAGGGGCGTGGTTACCGATGCCAAAAGCGGGGCGCCCGTCTTTGGCGTAAATGTGATGCTGGGTAAGGGCAGAGGCGTTTCAACCGGTCCGAACGGCGGCTATGAGATCAAACTGGATACGGGTACCTATAACGTTACGGTGTCTTTCCTGGGTTATGAGACCCAGAAGTTTACGCTGCAGGTAAAAGGCCCGGAGCCGATCGTAAAAGATATCGTACTGCAGGAAGAAGGCCGCCTCATGAAAATGACCGTGGTGAGCAGCAGCCGCTATGAAAAGAATATTGCCGAGGAAACGGTTTCCATCGATGTGATCAGTCCTGCCGTGATCAAAAACACCAATGCCATCGACCTTGCCGATGCGGTGATCCGCAGTCCGGGGGTGAACGTGGTGGACGGGCAGGCCCAGATCCGGGCGGGTACCGGTTTCTCTTACGGGGCCGGCAGCCGCGTGCAGATGCTGGTGGACGATATTCCCATGCTTTCGCCCGATATGCAGGGCGTGTACTGGCGTTTTATGCCCATTGAACTGGCCGAGAACGTAGAGGTGATCAAAGGTGCGTCCTCCGTATTTTACGGCTCTTCGGCGCTCAACGGCATCATACACCTGCGTACCGGCTGGGGCCGCAGTGAACCGGAGACCAATTTCACCCTTTTCACGGGCGTGACCAATAACCCGCGGGATATAAAGGCCCGCTGGTGGAACAAGGTATCGCAGCCTTTTTTTGCCGGACTTTCCTTTTCGCACCGTAATAAATTTGCCAAAGACCGTCTCGATTTCGTGGCCGGTGGTAATATAAATATGGAACGCAGCTACCTGCAGGACAACGATCAGAACCGGTACCGCCTCAGTTTTAAAACGCGTTATCATTCCAAAAAGAAGCCCGACCTGTATTACGGCATCAATGTAAACGGCATGTACGAGCGCAGCGGCCGCTTTTTCCTGTGGCAGGACAGCCGGGAGGGCGCCTATAAAATATCACAGGGCTCCGACGACGTGTACTATTTCCTGACCATCGACCCGCACCTCGATTACAGCGATAACAAAGGCAATGTACACACGGTGCGCGGCCGTTACTACCGCACTTACCGCTTCGGTACCGAAACCACGCCGAACTCCATATCCAACTCCATCTACCTGGATTATACCTATAAAAAGGTGTTCAACAGCATGTTCACGCTTACAGCCGGTACCAACGGGAACTACGGCTGGATGCAGTCGAACCTGTATCCCGGGAAAAGACAGACCATTTTTGCGGCCGGCTTTGCACAGCTGGAGTTTAAGTATAAAAGACTGAGCCTCGTGGCCGGCGGACGTGTGGAATACAACCAGATCGATACCACACAGTTCAAAGTGGTGCCGGTTTTCCGTGCCGGGGCCAACTTTAAGGCGGCCAAAGCCACGTTCCTGCGTGCCAGCTGGGGACAGGGTTACCGTGTGCCCAGTGTGGTGGAGAAATTCCTGGAAGCCGATCTTTCGGGAGTGGAACTGCGCCCGAACGATACCCTGCAGGCCGAGCGCGGCTGGAATGCCGAACTGGGCGTGAAACAGGGAATAAAAATAAAGGAATGGCTGGGTTATTTTGACGTGGCCCTGTTCTGGCAGGAGAACCGCAATATGATCGAATACAACCTGCTGTTCGATGCCAGTGGGCCTTATCTGAAACCGCTGAACGTAAGCCGGGCACGCATTGCCGGATTTGAACTCTCGCTGGCCGGAAGCGGCAAAATAGGCAAGTTCCCGCTGCGTTTCCTGGGCGGCTATACGTACGCCTACGCGGGCGATCTGCAGAATGCGCCTTCGCAGCGTGACCTGGGCGTGTACCTCAGCAATATGTTCAACAATTACTCCAAAACCCTGCCTTTCGGCGATACCCTGGTGCTGAAATACCGTAACCGCCATACGTTCCGCGGAGACCTGGAAATGGACTTCGGTAAATTTACCATCGGTACCACGGTGAACTATACTTCGTTCTTCGAGAACGTAGACCCGATCCTGGCCGTGCTGTTCGACGTGCAGAACTATTACCTGGACCGTATTGCCAAGCGCAAGGGCGATTTTGTGATCGATGCCCGCGTGGCCTGGCAGATGTCCCGCAAGGCCCGCGTATCCTTCATGGTCAAGAACCTCACCAATCTCGACTACGCCAACCGCCCGGGCATGATGAACAGTCCGCGCAGTTATACCCTGCAGTTCCGCTTCAGTCTATAAATTTTCGGCTTGCATCTGCTTTTTTGCATATTTGTACCGTGAAGCTATCGGTCATTATTGTCAACTATAATGTAAAGTACTTCGTAGAACAATGCCTCTACAGTGTCCGCAATGCCGTGCGACGTATGGACGAAGTGTATGGCGCCGGTTCCTGCGAGGTGTTCGTGGTCGACAATAATTCAGTGGACGGTTCCGTGGAACTCATTGCCGAACGTTTCCCCGAGGTACATCTCATTGCCAATAAGGACAATCCCGGCTTCAGTAAGGCCAATAACCAGGCCATACGCATTTCAGAAGGAGAATATGTACTGCTGCTGAATCCCGATACCGTAGTGGAGGAAGACACCTTTACCAAGACCGTACGCTTTATGGACGCACACCCCGAAGCGGGCGGACTGGGCGTATACATGGTGGACGGCAAGGGCAATTTCCTGCCGGAAAGCAAACGCGGCCTGCCCACGCCCGAAGTGGCCTTTTACAAGATATTCGGACTCTCGGCCCTGTTCAAAGGCAGCCGCCGTTTCGGAAAATACCACCTGACCTTTCTTTCCAGGGACGAAACACACGATGTGGACGTGCTGTCCGGCGCCTTTATGCTGATGCGTAAAAAAACGCTGGACGAAGTGGGCCTGCTCGACGAAGATTTTTTCATGTACGGCGAGGACATCGACCTCTCGTACCGGATCCAGAAAGGCGGTTACCGCAACTATTATTTCCCCGATACACGCATTATTCACTACAAAGGCGAAAGCACCAAGAAGGGCAGCGCCAATTATGTATTTGTGTTCTACAATGCCATGATCATCTTTGCCCGCAAGCATTTTGCCGGACAGGGAGCGGGTCTGTACATACGCATCATACAGCTGGCCATTTACCTGCGCGCTACGCTGGCCCTGGTACGCAGAGCGGCAAAAAAAGCATTGTTGCCGCTGCTCGATTTTAGTATACTCTACGCCTGTATGTGGGGCATTAAATCGTACTGGGAAGTGAACCACAAGTACGTGGAAGGCGGGCGTTATCCCGAGATATTCGCTTTCGTATATATACCCGCGTACATCCTGCTGTGGCAGGCGGGCGGACTGATGGCCGGCATGTATAAGGCGCGTTCGCGCGTGCAGGACGTATTGCGCGGCGTGTTTACGGGCACGGTGATCATACTGCTTATTTATGCCCTGCTGCCCGAGCACATGCGTTTTTCACGAGGCATCATCCTGGCCGGCTCGGTACTGGCCCTGGCGTCCTTTGCCCTGGTGCGCTACGCGATGGGCCGGCTTACCAAAGGCCGTACCGGTTTTGCACCCGACGATAAAAAACGGAGCATCATCGTGGCCAATCTCGAAGAGAACGTACGCATCCGGCAGCTGCTGCACCAGACCCGTCACCAGTCCGAAATTATCGGTACCGTTTCGGCGGGGGAACGTTTCCAGGCCGATATCGGTTCCATGGAACAGCTGCCCGAAATTGTACGCATATTCCGCGTGAACGAGATCATTTTCTCGGGCAAGGAACTCAGCGCCGAACAGATCATCCTGCATATGTCGGTACTTTCGGCCCCGGACATGGAATTTAAAACGGCGCCGCCCGAAAGTATGTACATCATCGGCAGTAATTCAGTGAACACCCAGGGCGAACTGTACATGGTAGACATGCAGTCGATAGCCAAACCGGAGAACCGCCGTAAAAAACGCAGTTTCGATATACTTTTTTCCCTGGCAGCTTTCCTGTGTTCACCCTTGCTGCTGCTGGCAGGGAATGCTCCCGGCGGACTTTTCGCCAATATCGGGGCCTGTCTTTCGGGCAAACGTACCTGGGTAGGCTATGTGCCCGGGGAAAGCGGCGAAAAACTGCCTGCACTGGCGCCTTCGGTACTGCATCCGCTGAGCCGCGGCGGTACTGCCGGCCTCGATGCGCGCACGTTACACAACTGTAATCTTTTATATGCCAAGAATTACAGCCTGGAAGAAGATATTCGTATAATCATCCGTAATATACGGAAACTGGGCAGCCGTTAACGCCCTGACAGTTTAAACGTATTCGGCTTCGATTTAATGAGATTGGCCGTACGTATGTAAAATCCACCCATGACAAAAGTTCCCGGCGCAGGATTGTAATACCTGCCCAGCGGTGCGTTCAGTTGCAGGCGGCTGCTGTAGGCGCTGTTGGTAAGGTTGCGTCCCTGCAGGAAAACTTCGAGGTTCAGCACCTGGAAAATGGTATGACTATACGAAATTTCGGCATTCAGAAGCATATACGCTTTCTGATGATCGGTATTGTCAAAGTTCAGCGCGATACGATCAATGTATTGTGCCGAAAGCGAAAGTTTCAGTCCGAATATTTTACCGCCTACGCTGGCATAGCCCTGGTGCATGGGCATACCCGGCATTATTTTATTCGTATATACCTGGTTCTCGAATTCCAGGCGGGGCATCAGGAAATACTGGAATCCATAATTCGCTTTGGCAAATACCGCAAAGGAAGGCTTTCCGCGGAAGGCAAAATAACGGGCGAAATCGTAATTGACCTCCAGCCCGGAGTTTACGGAATTGCCGGCATTGCGGTACAGGGTAAGATCGCTGCCATTCTGGAAATACGGCACAATAAAGTCGTAATAGTACCAGGAGTAGAGTTCAGCCTTCCAGCGGTGCATGGCGTCATAGGTACCGCGCTGCACATTGCCCTGGTAGATAAAGGACGCATAGGCTTTCTTCTCATCGCGCAGGGGCAGTATGGTGCCGTTGGGCATGATGCGTTCGTCCCAGAGCGGCGGACTGTACGAATGCCCTACGAAAAGCCCGATGTGCGAACGCCGGGTAACCAGCATTTCCACACCTACGTGCCCGGTACCGAACACACTCGTCTTTTGCACGCGCGACTGATCCAGATCGTTATCCACCCGGTAAAAATTGAGATGCCCGAAGCCGCTGCCGCTGATGTATATATGCGTTTTCCGGATTTGTATACGAAATGAAACGCCGCCAAAGGTCTGCGACTGTACCACACGTCCGGCGAACTTAACAGAATCGGTCACAAACGCGTCCGTTTCGCGTATACGGATCACATCGTTCTGATTTTCAAGATGTACTTTCAGGTAGTTGTTCAGCTGGCCGGGAAAGCGGTGGCCTCTGTAACGGCTGGGCAGGCGGATGTCAAAAGTTTGCAGCAGTCCGCTGTTAAAGCCCTTTTCCGTTTTGATGCCGTTATTGAAGAAGGATGTACCGTAGGGATTGTATTTATCGGATGCCCCTCCGAAAAGCATGGTCTCGGAACGAACTCTGCCGACATTCACAGTGTAGCGTATATTTCCCTTGCCGGCGCTTTTTTCCAGGTGAGCCGGTATCAGCAGGGAAAAGGGATTGGCCATGCGCGGCGCCGTATCGGCCTGTGCGGCGTTGAGCGAACCGGGCAGTCCCCAGTTGATGTAGCTGTACAGTATGCCCAGCGACAGGGTATGATTGCGTTTTTTGCCCAGCTGCACACCGATCTCGGCGTCTGCGTTCTTGCGGTTCAGGAATTCCAGGTCGCGGTAGCCCTTGCTCTGCTTGTAGGCGAAACCCGCCCGCAGGTACATGCGTTTATTGCGGAACGTAACGGTACCGCCGTGTGCCCGATAGCCGAAAGAACCGATGGCATTGTACAGGTTGGCATGCAGTACGGGAGCGCCCGCGATGGTATCTTCCGGACTGTATATACGCAGTACGCCGCCATTGCCGGCACCGTAATCCTGTACGTTATAATTCAGCTCCATACGGCCCGTAAGCAATGGGTCCGTCATCTCGAAAGGCGTAAATCCGTCGGAATAGGTAAGCGGCATGCCGTTGTGGTAGAACTTTACGTTGCGTATACCAAACTGGTTCCGTAGTCCGCTGCCCCGCACGTTCAGCACGGCGCTGCCATCGAGTCCGCGGTATTCCCAGCGTATGCCCGGCTGTATGTTCAGTGCATCGGAATAGCTTACGAAGGTCTGGTGCACAGCGGGATTGGGCGTACGCTGTGTATTCAGCGACCGGGCGCTTCGGTCTTCGGCCATCATGATAAAAAGCGTGTCGTCGCTCTCGTAGCTTTCCCGGAATGCAAAAGGGTAGGAGGCCTCCTGTTTTTTTCGTCCCCCGGGGCCGTTGCTGAAGTGATCGAGTTGCAGAACGGTTATTTTACGCAGTCTGCAGCCCAGGGGATGCCTGAAAACGCCGTTGGAGTCGGTCCGTACCGTGTCTTTACCGTTGAGTACCAGGGTACCCGACAGTATGTCGCTGAAGCCGGAGCCGGTGTTCAGCTTTACCGTGCAGCTGTCAGCCTGTCCCCACAAGCGGGGATGTATAAGGGATATCAATACTAAGATCGGCAGCAGACGTATAGATTTCACGATTTTCTTTATATTTTTACGCTAATTTAGAATAATGGGAGCATATTTAGACAAGATAGGATTTATTGATATACTGGACGTTTTGCTGGTCTCCCTTTTACTTTATCAGCTTTACCGACTTATAAAAGGAACTCCGGCCCTGAATATTTTCCTGGGAATTATCCTGGTGTACCTTCTTTCGAGCATTACCGAGGCCCTGCATATGCGTCTGCTGAGCGGCATCCTGGGGCAGTTCACCAGTGTGGGCGTAATTGCACTGATGATCGTTTTTCAGCAGGAGATACGTCGTTTTCTGCTCTTACTGGGCAAGAGCGGTTTCGGCGGTTTTTCCGATTCCTTCCGACGCCTGCTGCGCCGGGGACCTTCGGATACCACCGCATCCATACGCTGGGCCGAGATCGAAAAGGCCGTGGTGCGCATGGCATCTACCAAAACGGGCGCGCTTATCATTATTTCGGACCGGCAGGAAGAACGTTCCTTCGAGGAAACAGGCGTAAAACTCAATGCCGAAGTGACCTCCGAACTGATCGAGAATATTTTCTTTAAAAACTCTCCCCTGCACGACGGGGCCGTACTCATTGTAGGCACCAAGCTGAAAGCAGCCCGCCTGGTGCTGCCCCTGAGCGATAACCAGGAACTGCCCAGCGATATCGGTATGCGTCACCGCGCCGCCTGCGGGGTCACGGAATTTTTCGACGTGTTCGCCGTGATCGTAAGCGAACAGACCGGGGGCATCAGCTATGCCTACAAAGGCCGTATCGTGCGTAATGTCTCTTCCGAACTGCTGCGGAAACGTTTCAAAGAGTTTAAAGAGCGTAAGTTATAAACAATACAATACGGAAAATTCAATGAACTGGCAGGTGATTTTAGTAGTCTTATTATTTATTTTTGCCCTGGCTTTTATTATACAGAAAGTATTCTTTAAACCGAAGAAAACTAAAAACAAAGACAAGGACTGCTCACACTGTAAATAACAAAATCTCCATACATCATGAAGAAATTATTACTATCTCTTATGGTAATGACGGCTGCGTTTCAGGTTTCGGCCCAGACGGGCGAAACGGCACAGCCGGCACGGGACACAACGACGAACTGGTACAAATACTGGAAGTATTATTTAGACGCCGGTGTAAACGTGAACCAGGCCTATTTTTCGGATTCCTGGCGCGGTGGCGGTGAGTCTTCCGTAGCGCTGGGCGCCTACGTTTTCGCCAATATCCGTTACAGCAAGAATAAATGGAGCTGGGGTGCCTACCTCAACACGCAATACGGTCTGCTGAAGCTGTTCAAGAACAATACCAAGCTGCGCAAGACCACCGATATGTTCCAGTTCTCTACCAAGGGGGAGTACCGCTTTGCCAAAAGCTGGCGGGTATTTGCCAGCGGCCGTTTTGAAACGCAGTACCAGCCGGGTTATACCTACCGCACGGTAACACCGGCAGATCCCACGCAGGAACCTTACGAAGTGATCGATACCAAGTTCTCGAACTTTATGGCTCCCGGTTATACCTTTGAAGACATAGGTATTGAATATAAACCCGTGGATTTCTTTTACGTGAACCTGGGCCTGATTTCCCTGCGCCAGACCTATGTGATGGACACTTCCATCGCGGCCGTCGATAACAATGCCGATGGCATCCTGGACCGCTATGGGGTGATACAGGGCAAGCGTTTCCGCAACCAGTTCGGTTTCAGCGGGGAGCTGGGCTTCGACAAGAACCTTCACAAAAACATTAACCTTAAATTCAAGTATCGATTTTTTAAGGATTACGACTTCGCCACAGCGTTTAACATGGTGCAGCGTTTTGACCTGATATTCTCGGCGAAAGTCACTAAATTTATCTCTACAACGCTTACCTATACGGCCGTGTTTGACCGTGACCAGGACGTGCGCGTACAGCATGCCCAGGGCCTTGCACTCGGGTTTAAATACGTAATAGGTACCAAGGAATAATTTTTATAGTATATACTAAAATAAGGAAGACCGCTGCAAGGGCGGTCTTTTTTTATGCCGTAACGCGCAGTATAATGAAGAAAAGCAGCTGTATGCCGAAGATACGGGCGGCGCTGCGGTTTTCGTATACAGGTCCTGTAAGTGTATACAGCGCACAGAATGCGAAGCCGAACAGGAACCAGGCCAGGTAATTCTGCGGCGGTACAATGCCCGCAAACCACTGCCACATATCAAAACGCATGGCGGCCGGCTCCAGCCAGAAATCATAATTAAGCATCACCACGGCACCCATGAACGGCAGAAAACCTGCCGGTATGCCCACCTGCCGCGCTATGCTCACACTGCTGAACACCATAAAGGTCCAGTTAAGCCCGATGAGCAGGGGAACCCCGAATACTTTCGGGCCCAGGGCGCTTCCGTACTGATAATCGCCGAAGATAAGCCCGGTGTGGATCCCCGCCACCTCTGCCAGGAAACCCAGCAGGGCAATGCTGCCGGCCAGAAGCCAGAAGCGCCGGTCGGTGTTTTCCATACTTACAAAAAGGATCAGGTTGGCCAGCAGGATATTGAGCGGTATAAGACGTATGAAAAGAGGCTGTGTGGCGCTGAAACTGAGCCCCGCGATCCCCACGGCGTATACGATGCAGGCATATACCCAGAAATGTTTATGGAACACCAGGTCCCGGATGTGTGCGATCATGCGTGTCTTTTTTGAATAAGGCCGGCCGTGATCTTTGCCGAAGACAGTACCATGGGTATGCCGCCGCCGGGATGTACACTGCCGCCCGTAAAATACAAATGTCGGTATTTTTTACTGTAGTTCGGGTGCCTCAGGAAAGCGGCCCAGCGGCTGTTACCGGCCGGACCGTAGAGCGAGCCTGCCACCGAAGAGGTACGCGATTCGATAAGCGTAGGATCGAGTATGTCTTCCGTAGCGATCAGCGCTTCGATGTCCCGGCCCAGTATGCGCTGCAGTTTAGCCAGTACGGCCCTGCGGGCATGTGCTATCAGGTGCGGCCAGTCCTGTCCCTTATCGGCCGGGGCGTTCACCATCACGAACCAGTTCTCGCAGCCGGGCGGGGCGTCTTCCGGCTCGTGTTTACTGCTGATGAAGAGGTAGACCGTAGGATCGTCACATAATGTATATTTATCAAACAGGCAGCGGAATTCGTTTTCATAATCGGCACTGAAAAAAATATTGTGCAGCCCCAGCTCAGGGAAGTGACTGCGTATACCCCAGTTGAACACGATGGCGCTGGTAGAGCGTTCCTGTTCCAGGATACGGCCCGCGCTCCCGGTATCGCCCAGCAGGCGTCCGTAGGTAAAGGCCGCATCGGCATTGCTCACGACCAGGCCGGCCGCATGGCCTTCGCCTTTGCTTTGTATGCCCAATACGGTATCGTTTTCGGTTACGATGCGCTCTACCGGGTGTTCATACAGAATTTGTACACCGGTGTCAAGCGCCAGTTTTTCCAGTGCGCGGGTAATGGAGATCATTCCGCCCGCCGGCAGGTAAGCGCCCAGGTTGTACTCGATATGCGGAATGACGTGCAGGGTGGCCGGGGCCGCATAGGGATTGCTGCCGTTGTAGGTGGCATAGCGGTTGAACAGCTGCACGGCCCGCGGGTCGGACAGGTAACGGCTGTTGAGCGCATGCATCGTGCGGAACACATGCATTTTTCGTATATTTATCAATCCTTTCAGGAAGGCTTTGCTGGTGAAGGACCCGGCATGTCCGAAACGGTTAAAGATGAATACGTCGCTGGTCAGCTGCCAGATATCGGCGGCTCGTTGCAGGTGGCGGCGGGTCTGTTCGGGCGGAATGCCCAGTTTTTCTTCCCATTCCCGGGCCCTGCGCTCCGGGTCGCTGTACGAGGAGAGCCGGGTGCCGTCTTCGTAGAAATAGCGGCATATTTCGGGTAATTGCGTATAGGTATAGTATGCGCGCGGGTCTTTGCCGTGCAGGCTGAAGAGCTCATCCAGCAGTTCGGGCATGGTAAACAGGGAAGGGCCCGCATCAAAACGGTAGCCGTCCTGTTTTTTTTCACAGAGTTTTCCACCGGGATAAGCGGCCTGTTCAAATATACGTACGCTGAAGCCCGCCGCTCTCAGGCGTATGGCCAGGGCAAGTCCGCCGACCCCGGCGCCGATCACGATGGCATCTTTTGCAGGCATATATAAACGACAAAGGGGATCCGGCTTTTGTTCACAAGATAGCGTATTTTCTTTTGTATCTTCGTTACCATGCGAAACCTGTTCCTTTTTGTATACTTTCTGTGCCTGGCCGCTACAGCCCAGCAAAACCTGAAGATCCGCGGCGATAAAGAACTCCCGGCCGGACTGCGGGAAATATCCGGCGCCGTTTTCTGGGACGGCATGCTCTGGGCCCATAACGACGGCGGAGACGAGCCCGTATTGTATGCCCTGGACACTACCGATTTTAAGATACGTAAAAAGATACACGTTCAGAATGCCATAAATACCGACTGGGAAGACATTGCCCAGGACGAAACGCATATCTATATCGGCGATATCGGGAACAATTCGGGCAACCGCAATTACCTGCAGGTATACAAGATCGCAAAAAAGGACATTGCAGCTTCCGGGGCCGATTCGGTTTCGGTACGGCCGCAGATCATCAGCTTTTCGTATAAGGATAAACCCGCAGTCACGCAAAAGAAACACCGCCACAATTACGATGCAGAAGCGATGGCCGTGGCGAACGGTAAGCTCTATATTTTCAGTAAGAACTGGCTCCGGGGCCCTTCTTTGGTATATGCAACGGATACCGCGGCAGGAGCCTACGTGCTGGCGCCGGTATGCACGCTGGGAACCAATTTTTTGGTCACAGGTGCCGAATTTTATGAAGGGCGGCTCTGGGTCTGCGGTTACCATATTGAACTGAAGATCGAAAAAATATACGCAGCCTCCTTTGCCTGGCCTCCGGCTGAAGGAGCCGTACTGAACATGGAAAAGCTGTATGCGTTCAGTCCTTCGTTCCGGCAGCTGGAGACCATTGCCGCCATTCCGGGCAGGGGCTTTTTCCTGGCTTTTGAAGAACTGCAGGCAGGCGGCGTAGGCAGCGGGCCGGGGGTGTTTCGATTTGTGCCCTGAAGACGCTTTGCTGGTCCGTATTGCTGCGTCCGGACGAAAGCTCCGTTGATCTAAACGTTTGGCTCAGGGCTGTGAACTCCTTGCTCGTCACTCGTCCCTCATTACTTCTACGGACTTCGGACTAATTCCTTACTTTTGCACTCAAATGCACGCTTATGCTTTATGAAATTTCCTACGACAAGCCCAATGTACAGTACATCCACATCCGGTATACGATCCCTGCGCCGGACCCGGAGTGCCTGGTACATCTGCCGGCCTGGAGGCCCGGACGCTATGAACTGGGAAATTTTGCCAAAAATGTAAAAGGTTTTAAGGCGTTCGATCCCGACGGCAATGCGCTGCGGGCCGAAAAGCAGTCGAAAGACATATGGAAGGTGGAAGCCGGTGAGATCAGCGCACTGGTGCTGGAATACGATTATTACGCCGGGGTGCTCAACGCCGGCTCTACCTGGCTGGACGCGGAAATGCTGTATATGAACCCCGTGAACTGCCTGATGTACCTGCCGGAACGGATATCTGAAAAATGTACGCTGAAACTGCATATCCCTGAAAATTACCGGGTGGCCACCGGTATGAAGGCCCTGGGCGATCTTCGTTTTGAAGCGGCCGATTTCCACGAACTGGCCGATAGTCCCTTTATCGCTTCGGCAAGCCTGCAACACCGCGATCTTACACTGGAAGGTGTGCGTTTTAATATCTGGTTCCAGGGCGAAGTGAAGCCGGAATGGGAGCGCATCCTGCACGATACCGAACGTTACGCGCGCGAACAGCTGCTGGTAATGGGTGATTTTCCCGTGCCGGAATACCATTTCCTGTACCACATAGGCATTACGCCCATGTACCACGGTGTGGAGCACCTTACGTCCACCGTGATCTGCCTGGGCCCTTCCTTCGAAATATTTAAGGACCGTCTGTACCCCGAATTTGCAGGTATTTCCTCGCATGAACTTTTCCATGCCTGGAACATCAAAACGATCCGTCCGGCAGATATGATGCCCTACGACTATACCCGGGAGAACTACTCCGAACTGGGCTATGTGGCCGAAGGCGTTACCACCTATTACGGCGACGTATTTGTACTGCGCTCGGGCATACTGGGGCAGATGGAATTCTTCCGCAACCTGAACACCTGGCTTACGCGCTATATGCATAATTACGGCCGTTTTAACTACAGCGTGGCCGAAAGCAGCTGGGATACCTGGCTGGACGGTTACGAGCCCGGCGTGCCGCACCGCAAGGTGAGCATCTATAACGAAGGTGCCCTGCTGGCCTTTATGGCCGACCTGATCATCCGCAAGCACAGCACACAGCTGTATTCGATGGACGATGTGGTACGCGCCCTGTACGAAGAGTTCGGCAAGACCGGTAAAGGCTATACCCGCCACGATTACAAGGAACTGCTGGAACGTTTTGCCGGCGTATCTTTCGACGGGTATTTCCTGCGTTTTATCGAAGGTACGGACGATTATATGCCCGGGCTGGAGGAATACCTGGCCTTTATCGGGCTGCAGGTACACGAATTGCCCGCCGACAAGTACAGCGAGCGCGTTTTCGGCCTGAAGACCCGCACCGAGGCCGGCAAAGTGCTGGTGGCGGCCATACAGCCGGACAGTCCCGCCGAAAAGGCCGGACTGATGCTGCACGACGAAATACGCACCGTGAACGATATGCGCGTGACCGATAACCTGAACGACTGGCTGGAATTTGCCGCCGGCAGCAGCGTGGAACTTACGGTGAACCGCAACGGACGCACCCGTCGCATCGGTATGCTGCCCGACGGGAAAGCCTGGTTCGGAAAATGGGAGGCCCTCAAGGACCCCTTTGCCACGCCGGCCCAGAAAGAGGCCTACCGCCGCTGGTCGAAGCAGGAGTTTTAAGCGGATGTACCTGCGCAGCCGCAGTGTAAAAGCACAATAATTAAAACCCGGTATGCACAAATTTGCAGCATGCTGTTATTTTTGTAGAAAATAAAGAAGACATACACATGAATTTAATTGAAGAACTACGGTGGAGAGGAATGTTACAGGATGTGATGCCCGGCACGGAAGAACTGCTTACGAAAGAGGTGGTTTCCGGCTACGTAGGTTTTGATCCCACCGCCAGTTCCCTGCATATAGGCAATATGGTATCGGTATTGCTGCTGATGCGCCTGCAGCAGGCCGGTCACAAACCCTTTGCCCTGGTGGGCGGGGCTACCGGTATGATCGGTGATCCCAGCGGCAAATCCCAGGAACGTAACCTGCTCGATGAAGAACTGCTGCGTTTTAACGTGGACTCCATCCGCAAACAGCTGGAGCGTTACCTCGATTTCAACAAAGGGGAGACCTCGGCCGAAATGGTGAACAACTACGACTGGATCAAGGAATTCTCGCTGCTGCGTTTCCTGCGCGAAGTAGGCAAACACCTCACCGTGAATTATATGCTGGCAAAGGACAGTGTACAGAAACGCCTGGAGACCGGTCTTTCGTTCACGGAATTCTCGTACCAGCTGATCCAGGGCTACGATTACTACTACCTGAACAAGACCCGTGGCGTAAAGCTGCAGATGGGCGGCAGCGATCAGTGGGGCAATATTGTGGCGGGCACCGAACTCATTCGCCGTATGGGCGGCGGAGAGGCCTATGCCATAACCGCACCGCTGCTTACCAAGGCCGACGGCAGCAAATTCGGCAAATCGGAACAGGGCAATATCTGGATCGATCCGGAGCGTACCTCGCCGTACAAATTCTACCAGTTCTGGCTGAATACGGGTGACGAGGAAGTACAGCGCCTCATTAAGGTATTCACCTTCCTGCCGCAGGAAGAAATAGATATGCTTACCCGCCAGCACCTCGAAGATCCGGGCCGCCGTATCCTGCAATACCGCCTGGCCGAGGAAGTGACCACCTGGATACATTCACCGGCCGCCCTCGTAAAAGCGAAGGAAGCTACGGACATCCTGTTCGGCAAAGGTACTTCGGAACACCTGAAGCAACTGAGCGAACCGGAGATCCTGGATGTATTCGACGGTATTCCGCAGTTCGAAATATCCAGGACAGACCTGGAGAACGGCGTAAGCGGTCTGCAGCTGGTGGCCGAACTTACACAGATATTCCCGTCCAAAGGCGAAGCGCGCCGCATGTTCCAGAACAAGGGCGTACTGCTCAACAAGGAATCTCTCAGTGATACGGATACCATAACTACCGGGCATCTGCTCAACGGAAAATACCTGCTGCTGCAGAAAGGAAAGAAAAACTATAACCTCGTGATCGTACGATGAAAAACGCATTTTTGTGGCTTACAGGCGGACTGTTGCTGCTGGCTTCCTGCGGCGGAAAAAAAGGAAGTACGGCAGAGGCGGATAAAAACGCCGCTGACACGCTGAAAGTGCCCGTGTTCACCTGCACAGACCCCGATACTTCAGTAACCTACAAAACAGATACCGTAGAAAAGGACATTGTGATCACCTATCCCGAAGAGGCCGGCTATGAACTCTGGACCTCCGAAACCGTTGCCGGCGCTTACGAACTGAGCGGGGAGTGGGACAAGGACGAACACAACACCGTGGAGTTCTTCTTTATCGGCATGCCCAAAGTAGATACCCTGACCGAAAAACAGCACCTCGACAACGAACTGACCGCCGCCCGCAAACAGCCGGGTTTCGCCCTGTACGAGACCGGTAAACTGCAGGGCGTGCTGTACTCGGAGCACTACGCTTTTACATCCATGAAAAAGAACGACCGCGAATACCGCGGCATCATCCTGCTGCACTTTGATCCCCTGCTGCGCAATTATTACTACGTAATGGTGCAGAGCAGCGACCTGGAGAACTACCGTAAGGACGTGTGTACCTTTTTCCCCTTTATACAGAACCTTCGTTTCCTGAAAAAAGTATAAGTATGCGTATTGGATTGCTTGGATACGGTAAAATGGGCCGTGTAATTGAAGAACTGGCCCGGGAACGCGGGCACGTGATCGCCTGGGTAGCGGACCGCGATAACCGTACAGCCCTGGATGCAGAGAAGCTGCGCAGCGCCGATGTGGTGATCGAATTTTCCACACCGGATGCCGCCGTGGAGAACATCCGTTTCTGTGCGGAGAACAAAGTGCCTGTAGTGGTGGGTACCACCGGCTGGTATGCCCGCTTTGCCGAAGTAAAGGAATGCATACAACAGGAAGGGGCCGCTCTGTTCTATGCGACGAATTTTAGCATAGGTGTCAATATTTTCTGGCAGATGAACCGCATTCTGGCCGGTATTATGAACGAACATACGCAATATTCGGCCCTGCTCGAAGAGATACACCATATTCATAAGCTCGATGAACCTTCGGGTACCGGCATCACGACCGCCGAAGGGATCATTGCCGAGCATGATTCCTATACGCAATGGGCCCTGGGCGCTGAACAGGCCGTAGGTACGCTGCCTGTAGCTTCCCTGCGCGAGGGAGAAGTACCGGGTACGCACCGCGTGGTGTGGACCAGTGCCGAAGACCGTATTGTCCTGGAACACGAGGCCTTCGGCCGCAAAGGTTTTGCCTCGGGCGCCATACTGGCCGCGGAATGGCTGGCCGGTAAAAAAGGCGTGTTCACCATGAACGACCTGCTGAAAGGATAAATACAAGCCGCGTGGAAAAGCCCGATTACAAACAGTACCGTAACCGCGAAAAGCTCCGGGGAGGGTTCCTGCTGCGTATTATATTCGCTATCTGCGTACTGGCGGCACTCATTTATTGCATTTATGAACTGTTGGTGCTGAAAACTCCGGCTTCGTGATTTAAAGAAAAGTAGTATATTGCATTGCATTCACACCATATGAGAATAGTACTGACACGTATCGTAACATGTTGTTCCCTGTTTCTGAGCGCACTAACCCTTGATGCCCAAACCATAGTAAACGAGGTAAAAGGGTTCAGCCATCCCGAGAGTGTCACCAGTGATCTGAAGCATTACTACGTATCCAACTTAGGCAAAGAACTGAAGCCGATGGCCACCGACAGCGACGGTTTTATTACCCGCATGGCCAAAGACGGTACCATTCTCGATCAGTCTTTCCTGCCCGATATAAAACTGAACAGTCCCAAAGGCCTGGCCATTCTCGATAACAACCTCTGGATCGCCGACGTGAACCGCGTGCTGGTGGTAAGCCTCAAAAGCCGTAAAGTGATCTGGCGCAGGGAGTTTCCCGATACCCGCTACCTGAACGATATCGTGGTGAAGGACGAATCGACCATTTACGTGTCGGCTACGGACATCAATGTGATCTACGAGATCGATTTCCTGCAGGACACCGTGCGGGTGTACGATACCGAAGGCCTGATAGACGGCCCGAACGGTATGGCCATCGACAACCTGACCGATAACCTCTACGTGGCGGGCTACGGCTCCAACGGGAAACCCGGTTACGTGTGCCGCTTTAACCTGCGCACGGGCGAAGTACAGAAAGTAAGTCCCCCCGGCCATTATGACGGTATTTACTTCACGTTCGGCCGTTATTTTTATACCGACTGGGGTACCGAACAGGAACCCGTAGGTAAAATATGGCATTTCGACGTCCGCTATAACAAGGCCGTGCAATGGCTCCAGGAGAAAAACTTTAAGGGGCCGGCCGATTTTTATTATGTGCCGGGTAAAAAGCTGATCTACCTGCCCTGTATGCTCGAAAATACAGTGTACATCATAAAAATATAGGGCGAAGTTCCTTTCGTTTTAAACATTATTGTAAAAAATTTACGTTCCGCTTATATGGAGCCGGGAAAGTACCTGATACGCAGCTATACGCAGGCCGATGAGGCTGCGGTGATCGCCCTGCTGCGGCTGAACACCCCGCAGTATTTTGCGCCGGAAGAGGAAGAAGACCTGCGACGTTACCTGCGGCAGGGATCCGAACAGTATTTTGTGCTGGAATATGCAGGCGAAATAGCCGGTTGCGGCGGTTTTAACCTGCTGAAGGAGGAACGTACGGGCCGCATCAGCTGGGATATTTTTCACCCGACATACCAGGGGCTCGGACTGGGAACGACGCTTACCCGTTTTCGTATCGAAAAACTGCGTGCAAATGCAGATCATATTGTGGTACGCACCTCACAGCTTGCTTACCGCTTTTATGAAAAACAGGGCTTTGTACTGCGCGAAAAAGTGAAGGATTTCTGGGCGCCCGGCTATGACCTGTACCTGATGGAACTGGCCGGAAAATAAGCCGTTTTTTCTCCCCGAAGCTGTTAACTTTGTGGCATGGCATCCGTAAAAGAGATACTGGACGCACAGGCGCACAGGCCCTGGCCGCTGCCTGCGGGCCGCTGGAGCTATTACCAGGAGTGGAACCGTGCCCTGTTCCTGCACTGGAAAGTGGCTCCGGAACTGCTTCAACCGCATCTTCCGGCCGGGTTGCAGGCCGATCTGTACGAAGGAGAGGCCTGGGCATCCCTGGTGGCATTTACCATGGAACGCATTCGTCCGCGACTGCTGCCGGCCCTTTCATGGATATCCGATTTTCATGAGATCAACCTGCGTACCTATGTTACGCATAAAGATAAACCCGGCGTATATTTCCTGAACATCGAGGCGGGCAAGGCCCTTTCTGCCCTGGTTTCCCGTGCACTGTCGGGATTACCCTACGAAAGATCGAAGATCGTCCGTAAGACGGACGCAGAGCGGCATATACACCGTTCTGTATTTCAGCGCAGGGGATTTTACCTGAATGCCGATGTGCAGCTGCAGGGGGCACAGGAAAGCAAGACCACACTGGACAGCTGGCTTACCGAACGCTATTGCCTCTACCAGGAGGAGAACGGCCGTCTTTCCTCCTACGATATCCATCATGCAGAATGGCCCCTGCGTCGCATTCAACCCGTGGATATACAGCTGGATTATCGTATCGGCACTATGCATTTTACATACCCCGCCGACCTCATGCATTATTCAGACGGAGTAGAGGTACTGGCCTGGGGACAAAAAAACGTATAATTATGAAAAAACAGATACAGCAGGAACTGCGTCATCTTGAAGAACAGCTCGACATAAAAATACTCTATGCCGTGGAAAGCGGTAGCCGCGCCTGGGGCTTCGCTTCGGCAGACAGCGACCGGGACGTGCGGTTTTTGTATATTCATCGTCCGGAATGGTACCTGCAGATCGATACGGAGCGCGACAGCTACGAAAAGATATTGCCCGACGATATCGACCTTTCCGGGTGGGAACTGCGCAAGGCGCTGCGGCTCTTCCGCAAATCGAACCCGCCCATGCTGGAATGGCTGCACAGTCCGCTGATCTATTCGGAGCCTTTTACCACGGCGGCCCGCCTGCGCGGACTGGAAAGCAGCTGTTTCAGTCCGAAGTCCTGCCTGCACCATTACCTGCACATGGCCGAAAACAACTTTAAGGAATACCTGCTGCGCGATACCGTGCGCGTAAAGAAATACTTTTACGTGATACGTCCGCTGCTGGCCTGCGACTGGATCCGGGACCGCGGTACCATGCCGCCGGTAGAATTTGCCGGACTGGTGAATGCCTATGCCGGAGAGGGCGCCGTACGCCGGGAAATTGACGCTTTACAGGAGCGTAAAATGGCCGGCGCTGAACTGGGCGAAGCCCCGCGCAATCATACGCTGCATGCCTTCCTGGAAGCAAAACTGCACGAATACCAGCACTACGTAAGGCAGATCCCGTCGGCGCCGGAACCGGGCACGAAATTGCTCAATGAACTGTTCCGGGAGACACTGGCGGAAGTGTGGGCCTAAAAAAAGAACTGCTCCCGCTGGTAGCGGGAACAGCCCTTTGTTCCTGTATGATGAAGAATTACTAACCTTTATTCTACGATCAGTTTGGAGGTAATTTCCTTGCCGTCCTGCAGGCGCGCTTTTACAATGTACATGCCGGCCGGGGCGCGGAAGCTCATGTTCACCACATCGCTGTTGCTGCTGGCGGAATGTACCAGAACACCGTTGCTGTTGTATACGCTTACACTGCTGATGGTGGCTTTGTTGCTCAGCGAAAGACGGAAATCGCCATTGCCGGGATTGGGCGATACAAGCAGCATAGCGCCGGCGGCCAGCGGGTTCTCCTTCATTTCTTCCGGAACGCCCTGACCTGTAGAAGGCCGTATTTCGGCGCTTTTCGGATCGGCAGGATCAACGGGTACGGCAATGTCCGTAGTGGTCCATTTACCTACGCAGAAATCGAAACATTTACGGCAGCGCTGCCCGGTCTCTTTATTGCAGATGGTTACGCACACGCTATAGTTGCCGGGTTGTCCCAGGTAGCTTACCGGCAAACCGGAGTGGACCAGCAGACCGTTCCAGTAAATTTCCTCGTTACATACGTAATAACCCGGTTGCAGCCAGGGGGTAAGAATGTCGATCGTGGTCAGGTTGCCCTGTACGTATTCGCCCAGTACAACAGAGAAGTTAACTTCACAGGGGGTGATCTCACAGATGCGGATGCCATGTACGGTCACGTTCACCGGAGGTTCTGCCGGCGAGGACGGGAAGATCCACAGGTTGTTGTAATTGTTCATGGCCGTGAAGGTAACGGTCACCCATTCGGTAATTCCGCCGAAGCCGCCGCCCAAAAAGGTATTCCAGATCTTGCTGTCCACCGTTTGTGAGCCGGGCGGGGTAGCGGGAATGGGAGCGCCGCCCACCGGGGTTACCCAACCCACCACCGGTCCGTTGGTGGCAATGATGTTAAAGGCCGCATTCGGATCGGGCGGAGTACCGGTATGCGTATTGGTGGTTACCAGGTACGAAACGCAGTACTGCCGGCCGGCAATAAAGTTGTAGCCGGAATAGTTCATACCCTCACCCGAGTTGTTGGCCGACCAGGCCCAGAACTCCGTAGGAGAGATGTTGGGCGAACCGTGCGAGTACGACCAGTCCGGGTTGGTAATAGGGCCCCCGTGACTCGGCGGACCGATGTTCATGTCTACATCGACACAATTTCCCTGGCATTGCTGTGCCTGTGCCGTCATATACGTTGAAAACAACGCCGCGGCGGCGAATACGATAAGTTTTTTCATGTTCAGGTTTTTGTTTGATTAAGGAAAGAAAGTTCCGCTTTTGAATGGAATTGAGAGGTTAAAATGTATGAACGTGAATGGTTTATGAACGAAAGTGGACAGAAATTATAGAAACGTACGTTCCGTATATTCCGAATGGCTGAAAAAGTCTGAAAACAGGATGCAGGTCTTTCAATGTATATGTACACTTTTGGTATACAGTTATTTACATGAGGGAGGAAGAGCCGTTAGCCGGAAGAATAAAGAAAGCGACAGAAATGGTAAAACGTCCGTTCTTCAAACCCCGGAGGGGCGCTCTTGTTGCCTGTTGAGCCGTGCGGCAATATACTGATGAAAAGATTAAATTTGTGCGATAACCTATTATGTAAAAATTTAATTTTTAAATGGTATCTCATGCAACCTAATCCCCAAAATGTAACTGATTATCCGAATAACAATACGTATTTTCTGGTGTGGAATTTCAGGAAAAATATCACGCCGGAAAAGATAAGGTCCGTATTCCAACGGGTATGTGCCCTGGTCATTAATCTTAACAATTCGGCCCTCGACCGTTTTCCTGATGCAAAAGCCAGCTGTGTACTGGGTATTGGCCATGATGCCTGGCTGAAGCTGGATTTACCCAGGCCACTGCCCCGGGAGCTCAAAACTTTTGAGCCGATAATCGGCAGCAGGCATACGGCAGTGGCGACGGAGGGCGATCTGCATTTTCATGTGCGGGCAGATGAGAAAAGTCTTGCTTACGATATGTCGGCCGCGATCTCGGGTATGATGAAAGAAGTTGCCGACTGCGTGGTAGAAGTGCAGGGGTTTCGCTACTGGGACAGTCGTTCCGTTTTAGGTTTCGTGGATGGTACGGAAAACCCGCATGGAGCGGCCCGTGAATATTTTGCGGTAATTGACGGGCAGGATGAGCGTTATAAAGGAGGCAGCTATCTTTTTGTTCAGAAATATATGCACGATCTCGATGCCTGGAATGCCCTGCCGGTGGAAGAACAGGAGAAAGTATTTGGAAGAACGAAAGAAAAGGATATAGAAATGGCCGATGAGGTAAAGCCGAAAAATTCTCATACGGCCCTTGCCAACATTGGCGATGATAAAAAGGTAGTGCGCGACAATATGCCTTTTGGAAGCGTCTCCGGCAACGAAATGGGCACTTATTTTATCTGCTATGCAAGCACATTCAGCACCGTACAGGAAATGTTGACCAATATGTTCATCGGTAACCCCGAAGGCAACTATGACCGGGTCCTGGATTTCAGCACCACAAAAACGGGGACTCTCTTTTTCGTACCTTCATTGGATATGCTGGATGCGTTTTCAGGATAGAGCATAGCGCATTTAAGCAAAAAAAACTGCCTCCGTTTCGGGAGACAGTTTTCTGTTCGTTTATGAAATGCCTGTAAGCGTGTTATTCCAGTACGATCTTGGAATTCATTTCTTTACCGTCCTGCAGACGGGCTTTTACAAAGTAAATACCCGGGGCATAATCCATAGAGACCTGTACGGTATTGCTGTTGCTGCCTTTCATGGTTTTTACCAGTACACCGCCGGCATTGTAGATCTCCAGGGTGCTGATGATGCTGTTTTCAGCGGCGCACACGCGGAACTCTCCATTGGATGGGTTCGGGGCGATGCGGAGCTCGTTCAGCACCGGTTTTTCTTTGGTACTTTCGGGAATGTCTCCTGCACCGATCGGTCCGCTTTTTGGAGAGTCGGGATATTCAACCGGGTCAGAGGTCGTAAAGGACGTCCACTTACCGATACAGAAATCGAAGCATTTTCTGCAGCGCTGGCCGGTTTGCTCGTTGCAGAAGGTAACGCATACACGGTAGTTGCCCGGAGGTGCGATATAGCTTACCGGTGAGCCGGAATACACCAGGGTACCTTCACGGTAGATCTCCATGTTGCAGAAATAATAGCCCGGATTCGGCCAGGCCACCACATCGATGGTGCTCTGTGTAGCGCCGAACTGACCGATCTGTACGGAGAAGTTCACCTCGCAGGGGTTAATTTCACAGATAATGAGCTGCGAAACCTGTATCTCAACCTGGGGCAGGGTAGGCGAAGACGGGAAGAACCACAGGTTGTTGAAGTTGCTGGTAGCTGTAAAGGTAAAGGTAACCCATTCGGTATTACCTATCTGGCCGCCGCCGGAGAACGTACTCCAGGGCTTGTTGTGCACCACCTGTGCGCCACCCGGGATCCCCGGGATCGGGGCACCGCCGCCGCCCGTGATAATGCCTACCACAGGGCCGTTGCTGGCCACAATGTTGAATGCTGCGCTGGCATTGGCCGGAGAACCGTCGTGCGTGGACGTAGTGGCCAGGTAGCTGATGCAGTACTGGCGGCCGGCCACAAAATTGTACCCTGAAAAATTAATACCTTCGCCCTCATTATTGTAGGACCAGAGCCAGAACCAGCCGGGACCGATACTGGGCGAGCCGTGCGAGTACGACCAGTTGGGATTGGTGATCGGTCCGCCATTACTCGGAGGCCCGATATTCATGTCGATCTGTGAACAGATACCCTGACATTGCTGCGGGGAGATGACCTGTGCCGATGCAAGATGCATGATGCAAAATGTCAGCACACTCAGAAGTAGGCTTCTTTTTTTCATAAGAGTAAATAGTTTAAATTAGTACAGCAATGTCCAATTTTTGTAAATGCCGGTCAAGTTGAAATATAGGAACGTAGGTATTTTGTTAATGAACGTAGGTATATTTTTAACGAACGTTTAAAATGAGGGCAAAATACTTCGGCAGATCGAATAGTTCAATACCCTGAAAAGGGACCGTTTTTTGCTTCCGGATAGAGATTTTCAGGTCCTTTTCAGGACATATAGTTTACTTTTTTATTCCTTTTTACAGCCACTGACAAGGTACCCGTGCACGCATACCGGTTATTCGTTGAAAGCCGCCGTTAATGACATGGAAAGAGCCGCTCCTTTGTTGAGGGCTGCTCCGGCATAGCGCCTCTTTATATTTGCCGGCACTGATCTGCAGTAAACACACGAATGCCTTACATCACTATGCACACACCTGCTCCCTGTATATACTTTTTCCGGGCTGTGAAGTCTTTTACCACCAATCTGTTTACCTGCTGAAGGCATGCAACGGACGGCCGATATTTTCCTGAACCTGTTCGTGCCCCTGGGCCTGGGTGTGCTGCTGTACCTGCTGCCCCTGCCGGCCCTGCTGCGTAATTATGTGCCCGACGCGCTCTGGGCCTATGCCTGTACCTCGGCCATTCTGCTTATCTGGGACCGTAGCCCGCACCGGGGATGGCTGCTGTTCCTGTTCTTATCCTTTGTGCTGTTCGAAGCGCTGCAGAAAACCGGTCTGGTTGCCGGCACGGCAGACCCCGGCGATGTACTGGCCTATTTCCTGGCCGCCGGACTGGCCCTTTTCCTGAATCCGTACTTTCAATTTAAAACAAACAATACACAGCTATGAAAAAGAAAAACCTGCTCTCCCTGCTTGCGATAAGCGCATTTATGGTACTGGCCGTTGCCAGCTCTAAAGATAAGTCGTCTTCCTCTTCGTCTTCGTCCTCTTCTTCTTCTCCGGCCAGCGCTTCGGATAGCCCCAAAGCCAAGCCCAAACCGAAAGAAAACTGGGACTATGGTCAGCGCAAGGACGAAATGACCAATAAGGACCAGTTCTGGACCACCACCACATCCACCAATACCATCGATTTCGATTTTCCCTACCAGGGTGGTTCCACCTTTGACCTTACCATACGCAACCTGGGCAAAAAGAACGAAGTAACGCTGTCCGTAAGCAAGGGCCAGTTCCTCACCAGCTTCGGCTTCAGCAAGGCCTGCATGGTGAAGTTCGACGATGAGACCGGCACCCGCTTTTCATACGGTTCGGCCTCCGACGGCAGTTCTGACATCATCTTCTTCTCCAATGCCTCCAAGTTCATTTCCAAACTGAAGAAAGCCAAAAAGCTGAAGATCGAAGCGCCTTTCTTCAACGAGGGAACCAAGATCATCGAGTTTGACGTGGCCGGTCTCCAATGGGAGCACTAAAACCGTAACACCTTTCGCTTTTATTTTTTCGAACAAACACAGAGAAGACCGGGTTTGCATGAAGCAGGCCCGGTTTTTCGCATAAAAAAAGCGCCTCCGTCCGGAAGCGCCCTATAATAGTATACGTAAAAACTGTCTGTGGGGTTACACGCCCGCTTTCTGGTACATCTGCTCGCGCAGTTCCTTGATGCGCGGGTCCACGATGTATTCGTCGTAGGTCATTTCCTTGTCGATGATGCCCGACGGCGTAAGTTCGATGATGCGGTTGGCCACGGAGTTCATGAACTCATGGTCATGCGTGGTGAACAGCAGGGTGCCTTCAAATTCCTTGAGGCTGTTGTTGAAGGCCGTGATGCTTTCCAGGTCCAGGTGGTTCACCGGCTCGTCCAGCATCAGGAAATTGGCGTTCTGCAACATCATACGACTGATCATACAGCGTACTTTTTCACCCCCGGAGAGTACATTCGACTTCTTGAGCGACTCTTCACCGGAGAAGAGCATGCGGCCCAGGAAACCGCGGATATAGGTCTCGTCCTTTTCCACGGAATACTGGCGCAGCCAGTCGATGAGGTTATAATCGTTGCTGAAGTAGCGGCTGTTGTCGAGCGGCAGGTACGCCGTGGTAATGGTAACACCGAAGTTGAAACTGCCGTTGTCGGCCTCTATTTCCTTGTTCAGGATCTCGAACAGGGTGGTAACGGCCAGGGCTTCTTTGGAAATGAAACCGATCTTGTCGCCTTTACGCACGTTAAAGCTGATGTTGCTGAAAATGGTCTCTCCGTTCACGGATTTGGCCAGGTTTTCCACGTGCAGCAGCTGATCGCCGGCCTCGCGCTCGGGTTTGAAGAAGATGTGCGGGTAACGGCGGTTACTGGGGCGGATATCTTCCACATTGATCTTATCGAGCAGCTTTTTACGGCTGGTGGCCTGGCGGCTCTTACTGGCATTGGCCGAGAAACGCGCGATGAACTCCATGAGCTCCTTCCGTTTGTCCTCCGCTTTTTTGTTCTGCTGCGAACGCTGACGGGCCGCAAGCTGCGAAGATTCGTACCAGAAGGTATAGTTACCGGTGTACATCTGTATCTTACCAAAGTCGATATCCACGATACTGGTACATACGGTGTCCAGGAAGTGACGGTCGTGCGATACCACGATCACTGTGTTCGGGAAATCGATGATAAAGTCCTCGAGCCACATTACGGTCTCCACGTCCAGGTCGTTCGTAGGCTCGTCGAGCAGCAGGATGTCGGGGTTGCCGAACAGGGCCTGTGCCAGCAGCACGCGCACCTTTTCGTTACCCGAGATATCTTTCATCAGTTTGTAGTGGCTGTCTTCTTTAACGCCCAGTCCGCTGAGCAGGGTAGCGGCGTCGTTTTCCGCGTTCCAGCCTTCCATTTCGGCAAATTCGGCTTCGAGTTCCGCCGCGCGGATACCGTCTTCGTCCGAAAAATCGGGTTTGGCGTAAATGGCATCTTTTTCTTTCATGATGCCGTAGAGTTTTTTATGGCCCATGATCACGGTATCGATCACCGTAAACTCGTCGAACTCATAGTGGTTCTGTTTCAGTACGGCCATACGGGCTCCGGGCAGTATGGACACATTGCCCGTAGTACTTTCAATTTCGCCGGAAAGGATCTTCAGGAAGGTCGATTTGCCGGCGCCGTTGGCACCGATCACCCCGTAACAGTTACCGGGGGTAAAGTTCAGGTTCACATCTTCGAATAAGATACGCTTTCCGTAGCGCAGTTCCAGGTTGCTGACCGTTATCATGTATTAAAAAGATTCGATTTGAGGGTGCAAAGGTACGAATTTTTCTGCAATCTGCCGTATTATCTTACCGGGCGGCTGCTTTGGGGTTTATTAACATTTCGTGTTGCATATTCTGTGCCCTTCCGGCGTTATTTTCCTTCCCAGGCCTTCTATTTTTGTAAGCGCTAATCTGTGCATTAGCGGACCGAACGACAAGAAACATGGCAAAACAGAATACATACAGGAACAAACCCAGGGAAAAGGAAGAGGAGAAGCCCGCCCCGAAATCCGCAGCCAAAAGCGCATCCAAAGCTAAAAAAGAGTCGAGACCGAAGAAGGATTCCGCCCTGCGCAAAACCCTGCGCGACGAACGTACCTGGAAGATCACCGGGCTGTTGCTGGTAGCGTTTTCGCTGTTCCTGGCCGTATCCTTCCTGTCGTTCTATTTTACGCATACCTACGATCAGAGCTTTACCCAGGGCGATGCCGAAGGTCCGGTGAAGAACTGGGCCGGTAAAGCGGGCGCGCTGGTGTCGTACTACGCTGTTATGCACCTGGGACTGGGGGCTTTTATCCTGGTGCCGCTGGCCTTTTTTACGGGCCTCAACCTGCTTACGGGTACGCGCTACATCAGTCAGCCCAAACTGCTGGTGATGTCGCTCGGCGGCTATGTATGGCTCAGCACGCTGCTGGCCGCCATGATCCCCGACGGCAGTGCCTTTGACGTACTGCACGGTAAGTTCGGCTGGGGCATGGAAGAACTGATCTCCGGCTGGATCGGCCGCCTGGGCCTCTGGATGGCCCTGATCATCAGCATCGGTATCTATGCCATTATCGCCTTCAATATGTCCTTCGGTTTTGTGAACACCTTCTGGGAAAAATGGAAACCCAAAGGCCGCAGCAGGCCCGAGCCTGAAGAAGAAGCGGAACTGACGGAAGAAGAACGTATGGCCGAAGCCGCCCAGATGGCCGCCAATATGTTCGCCCCGCATAAAAAGAAGGACGATTTTGTGCCTTTTGAACCTTCGGTGGAAGAAGATCCCTTCGTGGTGGAAGAGAACGAAAGATCGGCCAATGCAGAAAAAGTACGGGCCTTTGCCGATGAACTGATCGCCGGACAGGAAGAAGAAACTACCGAAGAGGAAGACCCCGGTTTTTCGAAACATGTGGAAGAAGTGCTCGACGAAGCAGAGGAGGAGGACATTGTCCCGGAACCGTTCGTACCGCCGATCATTCCGCCCGTAACGGAAATACCGCCCGTGATCGCGGATACCGTGACAGAAATACTGCCCGAAGCAGAAAAACCGGCCGCCGAAGAATTCGTGTTCGACCTGCCGAAGACCGAAACAAAGCCGCTTACCCCGAAAACGGCCGAAGAGCCCGCCTTTACCATTGAACAAGCGGTGGAAGAGGAGCAGGTGGCCGAGCTAAATCCCATCGATCCGCTGACCCACGGCGATATTTCGCTCGATCCTTTCGATCCTACGCTGGACCTGCCGCACTTCCGTATGCCGGAGGCCGAGATATTGCAGGAACACGGCAGTGGCGGCATCCGCATCAATAAAGAAGAGCTGGAGGCCAATAAGGACCGCATTGTAGGCACCCTGAACAATTACAATATCCAGATCGACCAGATCAAAGCCACCGTAGGCCCCACTGTTACCCTGTACGAAATTATACCGGCCCCGGGTGTACGCATCAGCAAGATCAAGAACCTGGAAGACGACATAGCCCTGAGCCTGGCGGCCCTGGGTATACGCATCATTGCGCCCATACCGGGCAAGGGGACCATCGGTATCGAAGTGCCCAACCAGACCCCCGAAGTGGTGAGCATGCGCAGTGTGATCACCTCGGAGAAATTCGCCAAATCGCAGTACGACCTGCCCATCGGGCTGGGTAAGACCATCAGCAACGAAACCTATGTGGCCGACCTGGCCAAAATGCCGCACCTGCTCATGGCCGGTGCCACGGGGCAGGGTAAATCGGTGGGACTGAACGCTATACTGGTATCGCTGCTGTACATGAAGCATCCTTCGCAGCTCAAGTTTGTGCTGGTAGACCCTAAAAAGGTGGAACTTACGCTGTTCAACAAGATCGAGCGGCACTACCTGGCCAAGCTGCCGGGCGAAGAAGAGGCCATCATTACCAATACCCAGAAGGTGATCAATACACTGAACTCCCTCTGTATCGAGATGGACCAGCGTTACGAACTGCTGAAGGACGCCGGCGTGCGTAACATCAAGGAATACAACCCCAAGTTCCAGGCCCGCCGCCTCAATCCCAACAAGGGACACCGCTACCTGCCCTATATTGTGCTGGTGGTGGACGAGTTTGCCGATCTCATCATGACGGCCGGTAAAGAGGTGGAACTGCCCATTGCCCGTCTGGCCCAGCTGGCCCGTGCCATCGGTATACACCTTATTATTGCCACACAGCGCCCTTCGGTGAACATCATTACCGGTACCATCAAGGCCAACTTCCCGGCGCGGATCGCTTTCCGCGTGTCGTCCAAGGTAGACAGCCGTACCATTCTTGATTCCGGCGGTGCCGAACAGCTCATCGGTCGCGGGGATATGCTGCTTTCCCTGGGCAGCGACCTCATACGCCTGCAGTGTGCCTTTGTGGATACGCCCGAAGTGGATACGCTTACCGAGTTCATCGGCGATCAGCGCGGGTATCCATCTGCCTTTGAACTGCCTGAATACTACGGCGAGGAAAATTCCGGCGGCAATACCGAGTTCTCCGTGAACGACAAGGATGCCCTGTTCGAAGATGCGGCACGGATCATTGTTTCCACCCAGCAGGGAAGTACTTCGATGTTGCAGAGAAGGTTAAAATTAGGTTATAACCGGGCGGGCCGCCTGATGGACCAACTCGAGGCAGCCGGCATTGTAGGCCCGAATGAGGGCAGTAAGCCCCGTCAGGTGCTCATCCCCGATGAAGTAAGTTTGGAACACTTTTTGGATACGTTGAAGTAATTGCTCAATTTTGTCGAACTTAATTCATGTCAATAACTATGAAAACATCTGTCTTCAGTCTTCTGCTCGCTTTTACAGCCGTGCTTTCTCTCAATGCCCAGGTCGATCCCAAGGCTAAAGCCGTGCTCGATAAAGTAAGCGCAAAAGTAAAAGGCTATACTTCGTATAAGGTATCGTTCTCGTATGAGCTTGCGATGCCCAATTCGCAGACTCCCCAGAAAAAAGAAGGTGAACTCACCGTAAAAGGCGATAAATACTACCTGAGCTTTGCCGGACAGGAAATTTTCTGCGACGGTAAGAACATTACCACCTACAACAAGGCCAATAACGAAGCCAATGTAGAAAGTACCGACGACCAGGAAGAAGATGCCATTACGCCTACCACCATTCTTACCCTGCACGAGAAAGGCTTTAAGCAGAAATGGGTAAAAGAAGAGACCACAGGCGGTAAAAAGCTCACCGTGATCGATCTGTACCCGCTGGAGCCCAAGAAAAAGGACTTCACCATTGTAACGATCTATATCGACGAGGCTGGCTCTACCGTGAAAAAAGCCGTGGTAAAAGGCCGCAACGGAAGTACGTATACCTACACGGTAAAATTACTCACCCCGAACGTGTCTGTAACGGATGCCACCTTTACCTTTGATAAAACGAAATTCCCCGGCGTGAAAGTGATCAAATAAATGCGCCGGAACGCATAAAAAAAAGACGCAGCTATCAGGCTGCGTTTTTTTTTGTCCGAAGTCCGAAAGCCTGGAGTGAAGGGTGAAGGGTGAAGGGTGAAGGGTGAAGGGTGGGCCGGACGATCAGGAGTCTCCTTTCTCCTTGCTCCTTGCTCATTCTCCTTACTCATTTCTCCTTACTATCTTTACAGACCCTCGAAAGCTTCTTAACCCGTTCCTCATCATGCATTACTTCTCATCAGCCGGACTCTATACTTCGGACTATTTCATTACATTTACAGCAGCTAACAACCTCTGTGTATGAAGGATTCCATCCTGAAGCTGTCCCTGAGCCTGGTACTGATGTCGGTACTGGTGCTGGTACTTTTCGGCAGTATGGCCGTTCTGATCCACGATCGCAGCAAACCGCAGCCGGCGGCGGTACAATGTGGGATGCCCGATCCGGTACGATCTGAAACTTCTGTTTCAGCGGGAGAGACCTTGTTCAGGGCCAACTGTGCCCGCTGTCATTTTATGCAGGATAAAAAACTGGTAGGTCCCGGACTTCTCGGTATTACAGAACGAGGCGTAACCAAAGCCTGGCTGGCGGATTACCTGCGCGATGAACCCCTGCTTTATGCCTCCGGCGATACCCTGGCCATAGCGGCAAGGAAACGTGCCGGAAAAGCAGCGATGGACCATACGCCGTTTACATTTAGCACTGCCGAAATGGATGCACTGTATACATACCTGCAGACGGAAACCGGCATTCGTTATAACTAAATCATCCTGACTGCCTATGACCATTCCCCGCGAAACCGTAAGTATGCTGCATGCCGCCTCCGGTATACTCATTGCCGTTACCGGACTTTTGCAGTTTGTACTGCGCAAGGGCGGCAAACTGCACCATGTACTGGGACACATCTATTTCTGGAGCTGGGCCATTGTGGTAGGCACAGGTATTTACCTGGGCAGTCTGCTCATCGGTTTCCTGGGACTTTTGGGCTGGTATATGGCGGCCACGGCCTATGTATTTGGCATACGCCGCCGCAATGGTTCCACCACGGTGCTAAAGATCATGATCCTGCTGGCCCTGCTCATCGCCCTGTTCACCCTGGGCTGGGGTATATACCTGATGCTGCGTGGCGCCATGCTCTTCGGTACCGTTGCATTCTTCTTCGGCGTGGTGTTCCTGCTCAATATCCGCATGGACATACTGGAATACATACTGGGCCGCCTGCTGCGCCGTACCTCGTCCTCACCGCTGCACTGGCTGTTTGAACACTACGGACGTATGTTCATCTCCTACATTGCTGCCATGACGGCCTTTACCGTTATCCAGGAAGTATTTCCCCTCACCATCCTGAACTGGCTGCTGCCCACCTTTATCGGCGTAGCGGCGCTTATTGGGATGAACCGGTATTATTATAAGAAGTATGGGGTTTTTAAGAATAGTCCGTAGTCCGGAAGTCCGATAGTCCGGGAACAAAGAAAAGCGTTTTTTGATGGTATGGCAGGTGTGTCCCGCCCGACCTTCATTCATTTCTCTATACTCATAACCGCTCATTAGCGGACTTCGGACTCTATACTCCGGACTATTTCTTCAGATTCGCGTCCGACTTTGCCTGTGCGTCTCTGATCAGTTTATCGGCGCGGGCATCGGCATCGTCGAGGACCTTCTGTACTTTTTTATCGGTTTCTTTCTTGGCCTGGTCAGCAGCTTTCTGAGCGGCAACTTTGGCCAGGGGATTCTTGGCTTCGGCTACCAGTTTATCGGCAGCGGCGTAACCTTCCTTCTTCAGTTTATCGGCGGCGATACGGGCGTCGGCCTTGATCTTATCGGCCTGTTTGCGGGCTTCTTCCAGGGCTTTGTCCACCTGTTCGGCCGCTTTTTCCTTCACGGTCTCGATCACCTGTTCCTTCACTTCGTTCGCGATGCTTTTGGCGCTTTCTTTCAGTGAGGTCTTGACGGTGGGTTTGGTGGCGGTACCGCCGAACAATACATCTACGAAAATGATCTCGCCGGGCTGAAAGTTAGTTCCCACCAGCGAATTGGCCTGTTGGGCGAGGCTGTTGATGGTGGCATTGGCCTGGGCGCCGAACAGCGAACGCGGAATTTCCATACGCCAGGTATAGTCGATGGTCTGGTCGAAGCCGTGCGAGCCGGAAATGGTGGCCTTAACCTTGTCGATCTTCACGTCGAAAGGAGCGATCTGGGCACGGCCGTCCTTAATTTTGTAGGAAAAGTTCACGTTCTGGAAACTCATGCGCTTCAGCTCGTTTATCTTGAGTGCGTCGCCGAGTTTTACAAAAGGTTCAAACCCGCCGATGCTCACGCTTTTGGTCTTTAACACTCCATTGGCGCTGATGGTATTGAGATCAGGCTCCATATCGCGGTTCAGTTTGCCGGCGAAATTCTCCAGCGAAACGGTAAAGAAACCGGAGGCATACTGGGCGATCGGGGCCATTTTTGGGAACGTATTGAAGGTTTTGTAGGTAGTGGCAATATCAAAGTTGTCTACCATGAAATTCAGGTTCACGTCCGGATTTTCGGCGTTCTTCGTATCGTACCAGCCGTCCATGCGCATTTGTCCGCCCAGGGTGTTCATTTTCAGCGATTCCATGGTCAGGCGTCGGTTCCGGATGATCACTTTACCGTTCACGTTGTCGAGCACCAGGTTATCGTACAGCACTTTTCTGAGGCTGGTGTTCAGCACAAAATCGATATTGGCGGGAATTTCGATCACACTGCTTTCCCCGGAGGCCGGAGCTGTGGAAGCTTCGGCAGGCTGCGTACTTTGTGTGCTCTGCTGTGCCGGCGTCTTATCGTTGTTGTCTGAAGCGGTAAGCTGATTGATATCGAGCAGGTTGGAATTCACGGTAAAGTCACCTTTGATAAGATCGTCCTTAAAAATGTACTCGATAAAGTTGTCGATACGGCCGCTGGCACTGATGTCCGACTTGCCGATGAGTGCGTTGAAAGAGGCCAGTTCTACAAATTTATTGGTGAAATTCAGTTTGATGGCATTCAGCAGCACCTCGTAGGGCAGGGCTTCCACTTTCAGCTTCATCTGGCTGGCTTCCAGGCTTCCGCGTGCCGTAAACCGTTCGTGCTGTTCACGTTCTACATAGCTCAGGCGGCCTTTCAGACCAATGTCTGCCCGGATGACGCCGTTGAATTCCTCGCCTTTTTCCAGGGGCAGAAATTCTTTGATGGTGCCCAGGTCGATGGTGCCGAGGGCATTAAAATCGAAATCCGGATCGGATACGGGCGTTTTTACATGTGCGTACATGCTGATGGGGTTGCCACCCATGACCAGGCTCAGTTTGTTGAGGTCGATGATGGTAGCGTCCAGGTTCCCGTTGGGATTCTGAATTTTGAGGTCGATGACGATCTTTTCTACCGAACGGGGCAGGGCGGGGTATTTAAAACCGCCGTTCTCCACCAGCAGGTTCAGTCCGAATGCCGGGTAGCCGATAGCGCTGTAGGTACCTTTGGCGTAGCCGTCGAGAGCAACGGTACCCGAAGCCTGTACGCTGGCAAAGTCGCGGGTGAACACGGCCGGTACCAGGGAAAGTATGGTCTTGAAATCGGCTTTCAGGGCTTTAAAGGCCAGGTCCATCACCATATCGTCGTTGTCCTTCAGCTGCAGGAATCCTTCCAGGCCCAGGCCCAGCTCGTTCAGGAACAGTTCGGTCTTTTTAAAGGTGTAGATATTGTTTTCCAGGTCGATATCGATGCCGGCATCGGCCTTTATTTCCACCTCGCTCAGGTAGGCGATGCCACCGGTGGCGAAACTGGTCTTAGCGATATGCAGTTTGTTTTCGGACTGCAGCAGTTCGTTGCTGAAATCGCCGCTGAGTTCATAGTCCAGATCTTCCACGCGGGCCTTCATTCCGCCCTGTTCATCTATATACGTAACATGGGCATTGTTGATGATGAGCGAAGACAGGCGCAGGTTGTATTTGGAAGGTTCCTTTTCTTCGGCAGGGGCGGCCGTTGTGGTGTCGGCAGAGGGTTTTACGATATCCCAGCTGGCTTTGCCGTCCTGCGTTACCTGCACCAGGGCGCGCGGGTCTTCAATACGCAGGGCGTTCACCTGGTAATTCTCCCCGCGGATCACGCTCATCAGGTTCAGGTCCAGCGCCAGTTCCCGTATGCCGATCAGCGTATCGCCTTCGAAAGTGTCTTTGCCGACCACGCTCACGTTCTGTATATTAAAACGAAAATCGGGAAAGGAACGGAAGATACTCAGGTCGAACTTCCCGAAATCTACGTTGGCATTCAGCTGTTTATTGGCCTCATCTTTTACGAGTTGCACCAGTTTATCCTTGAACAGGAAAGGGGCGGCTACCAGCAGAACGATGCAGAGCAGGAAGAAAATGCCGCTGCCGAGCATGATCTTGCGAAATAAGCTTCTTTTTTTACGGGGCGTGGAATTTGTAGACATATACTTAATACAGTGTTAAATCATGAATGTGTTCTAATATACGCAATCCTGCGGAAATTACCTGACAAAGAACGTATTTTTAGCAGAAGCATTGCCCTTTGCGCGGCCGGGCTTTTGTTAAAGCGTGTGCCTGAGGCAGATTAATTCTATCTTTGTACCCGGTTATGGCAAAGAAAAAGGTACAGAATATTCCCGTGTTCGATCTGCCCGGCAACAGGCAGTTCTCCTTTTTCAATGTGAATTCCGAACAGAAAAAGCACCAGTACGAACCGCACCGGCATAATTTTTACGAGGTCATCTTTTACCGTCGCGTCGATGGTTTTCAGCTGATCGACTTCGAGGAGTTTGAAGTACGGCCCGGTACCTGGACCTTTCTTTCGCCGGGGCAGGTGCACCAGTTCCACACGGGGCATATGGAAGGCGTTATCCTTACGTTCAGTGCGCATTTCCTGCTGCGTTCGCCCGAAGACCGCAGTTTTATCAAGAACAACCTGCTGTTCCACCATCCCGAGTATCATCCCAGTTTTACGGTGAATGCAGATGACGGGGCCGTGATGCAGTCGATCCTGGACCTGATGGAAAAGGAATACAACCGCGAGAACGGCTCGCCCGATATCCTGCACGGTTACCTGCGCCTGCTGCTCGAAAATGCCGGCCGGGCCTTCCGTTCCACGCGTATGTCCGTGTCGGTGCGCGACCCGCGCCTGCTCAACCGTACCCGGCAGATCATAGCCCTGGTGGAAAAAAACTACCACAGGCATCACAATGTCACGTTCTACGCGGAAGCCATGCGTCTTACGCCCAAAAGGGCAAACGAAATATCCAAAGAGGGAACGGGCATTACCATTATGTCGCTGGTACATAGGCGTATTACCCTCGAAGCCAAGCGTATGATCGGATATAGTGATAAGAGTATCAAGGAAATATCTTTTAACCTGGGCTTTGAGGACCCGGCCTATTTCAGCCGTTTTTTCAAGAAAAATACGGGAGAATCGCCCGAAGTTTTTCGGTCGAAATGTTCAAATAGTACAAGAGTCTAAAACATTTGTCCTTCTTAGCCTTCATTTCTATTGCGACTTTTGCATCGGATTTCTGTAATATACTGTACGGTATAAAATAAGGCCGGCAGTGTAGATGTTTAAGTGTGCTGAGGAACAAGTTTTTATGAAGGATAAATGGAAAGAAGGCGGACGAAGGTCACATGGACGGCTTATTGTAATTTTAGGTTTTTTATCGGGCTTAATACCTTTTAGTATCGATATGTACCTGCCGGCATTCCCCGCGATCGCAACGGGTTTGCACACGGATACGGCCAATGTCGGCATCTCTCTGGCCAGTTTTTTTGTGGGTATTTGTGCAGGACAGGTACTGTACGGCCCGCTGATGGACCGTTACGGACGGCGCAAGCCGCTGCTGGCGGGTATGGGTATTTACCTGGCGACCTCGCTGGCCTGTATCTTTGTAACCAACGTAGAGCAGCTGATCGCACTGCGTTTTATGCAGGCCTTCGGCGGTTGTGCTACCTTTATTGCAGGCCGGGCCGTGGTGCGCGACGTATTTCCCTCCGAGCAGATCGCACGGGTATTTTCCCTGATGATGCTGGTGATGGGCGTGGCCCCGGTGGTGGCCCCCATTGCAGGCGGTATCGTGGTTTCGCTGGCGCACTGGCGCGTGATCTTTATTACCCTGAGCCTGCTGGCCCTGGTACTGCTGGCCGCGGTATATTTTCTGCTGCCCGAAAGCAAAGGGCCGGATACATCGGTGTCCCTGCGCCCCCTGCGTATTCTGCAACGTTACGGAGAAGTAATGGTAACCCCTGGCTTTTTGCCCTATACACTGGCTTCGGCTTTCGGTTCGGCGGCCCTCTTCGCCTATATATCGGCCTCGCCGCAGGTGTTCATGGAACTGTTCGGGCTGAGTGAACGCTACTACGGTATGGCCTTTGCCTTCAATGCGGCCTGCCTCATTACGGGCGGACAGCTGAGCCGGGTATTCATGAAGCGCTACAGCAACGAGCAGATATCCCTGTGCACCGGACTGCTGCTGCTGGCCATCGGCCTGTTCCTGGCGGCAGGCACCTGGCTGGGTTACGGATATCTTCCCCTGGTACTTGGCGGATTATCCGGCTACCTTTTTATCTTTGGTATCAACAATCCAAATACCAATGCCTTATCCCTGAAACCATTCGTACATAATGCCGGAGCGGCGTCCTCGCTTTCGGGAGTGATCCAGATGTCCATAAATGCATCGGTATCCTTCCTGGTGAGCTGGTTTGCCGATGGTACGGCCCGCCCCATGGTAACCGGCATTGTTCTCTGTGCCGCCGCCGCCGCGGGAGCGCTGATCGCGGCCAATGTACGGAGCGGCGAAGGAAATATGTTTAAAATGAGTCAACAAAAACAACTATAAACAGCAATTATGTACATTCTACCGAAGAAATATCTTTTCCTTTTATGTATCCTGTGGATGTTCCCGCTTGCGCTGAAGGCACAGCAGCCTGCCGACAGTGTATTGCAGAACGCAACACTGGAAAACGTGATCGCCTATGCCCTGCAGAAGCAGCCCGGCATACAGCAGTCGGTCCTCGATGAAAGGATCACCCGCATCAATGTGAACAACAAACTGTCTGACTGGTATCCGCAGATCCAGTTCAACGGTTCCCTGCAACACAACGTACAGCTGCAGTCTTCTTCCATCGGAGGTAATATCATTCAGCTGGGGGTAAAAAACACCTCTGCCGCCCAGTTCCTGGCTACCCAGCAACTGCTGAACCGCGATCTGCTGCTGGCCAGTATCACCGCTAAGAACGTAAAACAGCAGGCCAGTCAGAATACCGAAAGCAACCGCATCAACCTGGTGGTGAACGTGACCAAGGCCTTTTACGATGTACTGGCCACCGAACAGCAGGTAAAAGTGTCCGGGGAGAACATCGCCCGTCTGGAGCGCAGCCTGAAGGACGCCTACAGCCAGTACGAAGCCGGCACGGCCGATAAGATCGACTACAAGCGCGCCACCATTACGCTCAACAACACCAAAGCCTCTTTGCAGAGCAACCAGGAATTGCTGGAAGCCAAAAAGGAATACCTCAAGTTCCTGATGGGCTACCCGGCCGCTGAAAAGCTGGACATCGTATACGACCAGCAGGCTATGGAGAACAACATCGGGCTGGACACCACACAGAAGAGCAATTACCAGAACCGTGTGGAGTACCGCATGTTACAGACCAGCCGCAACCTGCAGATCGGCAACCTGAAATACAGCAAACTGGCCTATATGCCCAGCCTGTACGCATCGGGTTCCTATTCACTGTATTACCTCAATAATGACATCCGCCAGCTGTACAACAAGAACTA
>JACVCJ010000031.1 GCA_016742095.1 Bacteroidia bacterium | reverse complement strand
GTTCCAGGGTCCAGAGCAGTACGTAGAAACCGGCTTTGAGGCGGCGGTGCTGAAAGGCATCGTCACAGATAATGCAGAAAGGTCCAGCAGGTTTATATTCTTCCAGGATTTTACGGATGCCTTTTACGCGATTTTCGCAGACAAAAACGGGCACATCCGGGAACTTCCGCTTCATCTGCAGGGGTTCGTCGCCCGAAAGTCCGGCGGTATCGCCCGGCAGTACCTCACGAAAACCACGGGTGTTCCTTCCATAGCCGCGGCTCAGCACCAGGGGCTGTATCCCTTCTTCCCTGTACAGGCGGATGATGTATTCGCACACCGGCGTTTTACCGCTGCCGCCCGCCGAAAGGTTGCCCACCACCAGCACGGGTACATCAAAAGAGGTACTTTTCAGTATTTTCCGGTCGTACAGGTAATTCCTCAGTTCAACGACCAGACGAAAAATGCCGGAAAAGGGGATCAGTAGTATACGTGCATTCATCAGCCCGGGGATTGCAGGCAAATATACACAAAAGCGCGGCTATTGCACGGGAATTGTGAGCCATACATGGGTGCCCCGGCCCGGTGTGCTTTCCAGGTCGCAGCTGCCGCCGAGTTCGGCCATACGGCTTTTCATATTCTGCAGGCCGTAGCCCGTTTTTTGAACAGAAGTGTCAAATCCCTTTCCGTCATCGCGGAGGTGTATACGTAAAATGCCGTCGCGTACTTCCATGTCGGCCATAAACAGGGAACATCCGGCGTATTTGGCGGCGTTGTTGATCACTTCCTGGCATACGCGGTAAATATGCAGGGTCTGGTGCGGTTTCAGGGTAGCTGCCGATTCGTCTGCCTTTACACGTATTTCGGTATCCGCTCCGCTGAACATTTTGCGGGCATGGTCGCGCACCTTGTCGGCCAGTTGCCAGATCTCGGTGTTTTCCTCGTGTATGGCCCAGATGGTCTCGCGCAGTTGTGCCATGGCGCTGCGGGTGTGTTTGCCGATGTTCTCCAGGTCTTCGTTCTCGGTACTGCCTTCGTTTTTTTGGACACGACCGTCAACCAAAAAGGAAATGAGCGTGAGTTCTGCGCCCAGGTTATCGTGCAGGTCGCGCGAGATACGGAAACGTTCTTTTTCCAGGCGGATGCGGCTTTCCTGCTCCATAATTTTCCTACGGGCCTGTTGTCTTTTATAGAAAAAGTAGAAAAGTACCAGCATAAAGGCCAGTCCGCCTATCAAAAGCAGGGCCAGTATGGTCACATTACGCACTTTCAGCCGGGAATCGGCCAGGGCCAGGTCGCGTTCAGCCACTTCCTTGCGGCTGCGTTCCGTCTGGTAGCGGGCGTTCATTTCTGCGAGCAGGGAATTGGTCTCCGTAGTGTAGATCGAGTCTTTTACGGCATTCAGTTTTTCCAGGTATTCCAGTGCCAGTCCGGTATTGCCGCGTTGCTTCTCATAATCGTACATCCCGTTGTAGGCCAGTTTCAGCTGGTAGGGCGTGGCCTGGTTCTCGGATATCTGCAGGCCCTTGCCAAGGTAATAAGCGGCTTTGGCATCATCGCCCAGGTCTTTGTAGGCATTGCCCAGGTTAATGTACATGGTGCCCATACCCACCTGGCTGTGCATGTTCTCATAAATCTCGAGGGCTTTCAGGTAATAGTCCACGCCTTTCTGATGTTGTTTGCGGTCCCGGTAGATGACGCCCAGCGCCTGGTAGGCCACGGCCAGCTGTTCGGAATGTCCGCTGGTCTCGATCAGGTCGATCAGTTCTATGAACTCTTTCTCCGCTTCATCGAGGCGTTTGAGCGAAAGCAGCGCATTGGCGTGGTTTCCCTTGGCGGCGATCACGCCTTTATCGTGCCCGATCTTTGCAGCAAAGTTCTGCGCGGTCTCAAAAAAGGGAATGGCCTGGGTGTAGTTCTTATTGCGGTGCAGGATATTACCGATGTTGTTCAGTGTATTCTCCATCCCGAAGGTATCGCGCATGCTTTCGTATACCTGCAGGGTACGCATCTGTACGCGCATGGCATTGTCCAGGTCGCCCAGTTCGTAATAGGCGCTGCCCATTTTGTTCAGCGAGGCCGCCATACCTTTTTTATCGTCCAGCTTACTGCGGATGGCATAGGCTTTTTTATTCAGGTCCACTACGGTATCGAAGCGGCCTTTGTAATAATAGGCGATACTGAGGTCGTTGTAGGCCAGGGCGATGAGGTCGGGTTCATTCAGCTGCCGGGCCAGGGCCAGTTCCTGCCGTCCGTAGTCCATCGCCCTGTTCACATCCATATAGGAATACTGGAAAGTGAGTTCGCCGAGCATGACCACTTTTTCGCGTCCCTGCAGGGTGGGCAGTACTTTCTCGAGGGAGTCGGTCTGTGCCACGGCGGGCAGCACGAAAAACGATACATATACGAAAATACAGGCAAACAGGGTCTTTATCCGGGCGGGGCGGAGCGGGGTGTACATAGTCAGGCAGCGTTGTTTGTGCAAATATAATCAGTATGAGGAGATTCAGGGAGAAAATATGCATTTGTATACGAATTTCCGGGGCTTTTATTTTTATAGATAACGTAAAAAAAAACAGAGAAAAATGATGAAAAAACCCGGAGAAAATGCATATCTTAGCGACAGAGGCAAAGCCTTTTTTTACCATCGTTTTTATGCAACACCCTTACTCCAGGAAATTAGACAATCTTGATCTGATCGAGCACTTTCTTTCGGCAGCCATCGGCCATGAAGGAGCGCAGGATTCGGCGCTTCTGAACAGGATACGTTCCGGCGAGGCCGAACTGAAGAACTACGATGTTGCTCCCGGATTCCTATATCGATACGTTCACCAAACTTCCTGCCGACGTAGAAAAAGGCAGGCTTCCGGAACTTATTTACGCGGATGAAAAGAGTCCCGTTTCCCTACTTTTTAAACCTGACTAAATAACAGACACATGAATAAAAGATCAAAAAACAGGAAAAAAACACCCTATTTCCAGCGCCTGAAACGCTTCCGGGATAACAAAAAACCGTACAAAGGCTTCGGTTCTTCACCGGAGTATATCCGAGCCATTACGCGCATGTACAACCAGGAAATGATCGATATCCAGCGCTTTGCCGAGTTTGTAGACGAACTGGTGGCACGAAGGGCGATGGAGAAAAACGCATCATAAGAATTGACTATGGAAATGCATCAATACTGAAACAATTTCTTAAAATACCATTTTTCACATGATAATTGACACAAATACAAATCTCCAACTAACACCTGTACCTATAGAAAGGGCCGACTCTTCTGCGAAAACTCAATTTACTGTTTACTATAATCAAGGGCCGTCAACGCCTAAGGTTGCAACAACAATGTTCAAAGATGTGTTACCTATTCTAACTCTACTTTTAGGTATAGGATTGAATCGTGGACTAGATTACTTTTCCAACAAGCGCAAAATCAGAAAGGCCGGAAAAAGGTGGATTACTGAGTTGACGCATCTTGAACTTCCAATCAAAAATCAAATAAATATACTGGACGATTTCCTGAAAGAAAACAATAAAGAAAATTTCCTTACACCTGACTTATCTATTATTAAGCCATTAGACTGTGAAGACTTTAAACTTCTTGACAAATCAGACCTGGTTAAATACTTTGAAAAAATAAATCGAGAAAAATATGAGAATGCAACGATATTATCCAGTGAGATAAACACTTTTATTGCTATACTAAAAAGTCAACATGAAAGCTTAAAAGAAAAATTCAACGAATACAAGAAAGAAATATCTCTTAGACATACTCTAATCAGTAAAACATTGCAAAACATCACAAGCGAATATACTCGATACGTCTTCGCGATAGAAAAAGAAATAGGCACTACTCCCGATAATGATCCAAGAATAAAACCGATGTATGAATTGTTTACGGCGCAGATATCACCTTACAGCAAATCTGGAAATTTTAATATGTATTGTTTACAAGCAGAATTTCTGGTTCCTTTGCTTGAAATCTTATCCGAATTAAGGCATGATGATAGAGTTACACAAATTACTAATTATGTGATCGAAGGACGAATTATTATTAATGAAATGATAATGGAAAAACACTATTTATCAGAAAATTTTACAAAAATTAGAACTGAGTATGGAAGTTGTTTAAGGCAGTTAAAGCAAATTATGCAAAAAATATAGTTTTGTTGATACTCTTACAAAGAATATGACTTATTCCTTTTCCATGAAAAATACACTCCGCCCCTACCTGCTCAGCTGCTTCCTGCTTATGCTGCCCCTGCTGGCCTGGAACCTGCTGCTTACGCCTTACCTCCCGGCGGCGTACCGGCCGGAGACCTTTACACGCTCTATCCCGGCCTTTATCCTGCTGGGCGAGAACATCAGCCGTATCCTGCTCTTTATACTTACTGCCGTGATGCCTATACGCATAAACACAGGTGTACAAAAAACCGGAATTTTCGTATATGCATCGGGCATGCTGCTCTATTTCCTGTCCTGGCTGCCGCTGATCCTGGCCCCGCAAAGTACCTGGAGCCTGAGCCTGCCCGGCTTCTCCGCTCCCGCCTGGACGCCCCTGCTCTGGCTCACGGGCATCTGCCTTACGGGTAATTCCTTTGCATTCAATCTGCCCTACCGCCGCTGGTATTTTGCCGTACCGGCCCTGCTTTTTCTGGTATTCCATAACGTACATACTGCAATGGTATATTTTCAGTTGCAGGAACCTGGTCCATAACATACCTTTGTACCATAGTAAACAGGGAATATGAAAATACCCCGCAAAATAGCCGCCCGCCAGCAGGAGATCACCCGTGACTTCCTGCAGGAGATCGATAAGCACCTGGACGATATCCTGGCCGGTCGCTGTACAGATATGTACGAAATACGCGACATTGCCGCCATCCTGCATATCGATCCGCGTCACCTGAGCAATACCATTAAGCTCACCACGGGCCAGGCACCCTGTTTCTTTTTCGAAGAAAAGATCATGGACATTTCCAGGGAACTGCTGCGTGAGAACAAACGGAGCATAAGCGAGATCGCGATACTGCTTACCTACGATCCCTCCAACTTTACCAAGTTCTTTAAACGCTTCAGCGGGCAAACGCCTAAACAGTTCCGGGAAGCCTGCCTGGAAGCACAGCGGCTCCAAAAAACTGAAGCTGTCACCATTTAAACTGAAACAGTCACCATTTTTCTGCCGAACAGGCACCCTACCTTTGTGTCGTAAAAAAATACAACATGACACAACGTAAAATTGCACTCGTAACCGGCGGAAGCCGCGGACTGGGAAAAGATATGGCGATCAACCTCGCCCGGAAAGGACTGGACCTGGTCATTACCTACAACACCCGGAAAGAAGATGCCGGCGCCGTAGTGGCCGAACTGGAGAAGAACGGCGCCAAAGCGGCTGCCCTGGCCCTCTCGGTAAATGACAGCAGCAGCTTCATTACCTTTTTCGATACACTGAAACAGACCTTACAGCAGCATTTCGGCCGGACCACGTTCGATTTCCTGGTAAACAACGCCGGATCGGGCCTGCACAAGGCTTTTGCCGAAACTACGGCCGATGAGCTGGACAGTATGTTCGCCATTCACTTTAAAGCGCCTTTCCTCCTCGCTCAGCGATCCCTGCCTTTGCTGCAGGACGGCGGAGGTATCGTGAATATTTCCAGCGGACTGGCCCGTTTCTCTTTCCCGGGGCATGCGGCCTATGCATCCATGAAAAGCGCGGTGGAAACCCTGAGCCGCTACCAGGCCAAGGAACTGGGAAGTCGTGGCATTCGCGTAAATACGGTAGCGCCGGGCGCCATTGCCACCGATTTCGGCGGTGGGGCCGTACGCGATAATGAAGCGCTCAACAGCCAGATCGCATCGGTGACCGCCCTGGGCCGTGCCGGTCTGCCCGAAGACATTGGCAGTGTAGTGGCCTTTTTGTGTACGGACGAGGCCCGCTGGATCAATGCCCAGCGCATCGAGGTTTCCGGAGGTATGATGCTTTGATCTTTTGGACACAAGTGTAACGTGCAGGATGGAGGACGTTCTGCACTTTTTTTATGCCGTCGCCCGGACAGATTTTTCTATATTTAGCTATGCAAAAACGGGAAGAGATCATACGGGAGTACGTAAATGCCTACAATCGTTTCGATACAGAAGGCATGTTGCGTCATATGGACGAGAACATCCTCTTCACCAATATTTCCGGGGGCATTACCGATCTGGAACTGCGTGGCCGGGAAGCCTTCCGGGAACAGGCCCTGAAAGCGGCGGGCATATTTTCAGAAAGAAGCCAGGAGATCCTTTCCATGGAACACCACCCGGACCACAGCGAAGTACAGATCGCCTACCGCGGGGTGCTGGCCGCCGATCTGCCCAACGGCATGAAAAAAGGCGACGAAATGCTGTTGCAGGGACGTTCCGTTTTCCGCTTTTCCGGAGACTCCATTACCGCGCTTACGGATATCAGTTAATACGAACATTTCTTAACGTTTTACAGGGACGAACACGCTACTATGCACACACATTGTGTTGTAAGGTATACTAAAACGAACCTGCACAACGCCATCCTGTGCAAACTCCTGTTATGTATTTGTATACAACTGCCGCCAAGTGCTTTTGCCTAAGGACCTGGAGCCTGTTCGGACCTGATCGTTTCCGGCTGAACGGGCCGGTATATTTTCGGTATCTTTGTGCCATGCATCCGCTGCTGCAGATATTACTTTCGAAATTCGATACACTTACGCCCGCAGAGGCGGAGGCCATCGCGGTACACCTGCCCGTGCAGGACTTTAAAAAAGGCCAGGTACTGTTATCGGAAGGACAGGTTCCGGATGTATGCTATTTCGTACTGAAAGGTTGTGTACGGCAGTACCAGTTGCTGGACGGTGAAGAAAAGACCACGGCATTTTTCACGGAAGATCAGGCGGTGGCCGATTTCAGCCTGTATACGCAGCAGTTGTCTTCGCCGCATTACTGGGTGTGTCTTGAAGACTGCAGCCTGCTGGCAGGACGCCTGGACATCGAACAGGAAATGTACGCACGCTTCCCGAAACTGCTGCAGATCACGCGACACATGATGGAACAGGACTTCGGGCGCACCCGCGACGATTTTACCGCCTTTATCCTGCTGAGCCCCGAAGAACGCTACCTGAACCTGCTGCAGAAACGCCCGGACCTGCTGCAACGTGCCCCGCAACACCAGATAGCATCCTACCTGGGTATTACGCCCGAATCGCTGAGCCGTATACGAAAACGCATCAGCCAGAAAAAATAACGTATATTAATCATTCGTAACCCGCGTGCCCCGGAACAGCATCCAGAGGGCCAGTCCCAGCTCACCGCAGATGGACGGTACGGCCACCAGGAGCGTAAGAACGTTTTTGTATACACTATGATCCGGCAACATCAGCTTGCAGATATTATCCGTAAAATAAGCCACACCGGCCAGTACAAGTAAAATCCCTATCCATTTTGGTATAATATTCGATCTATATACCAGGTAACCCGTCAGCAACAGGTGCAGGGCAAAGAAGATCAGCGCTATGGCCCAGTCGTCCTCAAAGCCGTTGAAATACGCCAGGGCCGTCTCCGGGTCCTGCAGGCGGCGGAACCCTTTGAGCAGTCCGGACAACGCCATACCGAACAGGGCCGTATATACCAGGCGAAAACAGGCGGACAGCAGCGACAACGCAGGATGTACCCGGTACAGGAAAATGTACAGGGCCCAGGCCAGCAGTACATCACAGATCAATACCAGCAGGTACGCCAGGATGCCGCCGCGGAAAAGCACAGGTTCTGCCAGTATGTTTGCCGCCGTTTCCCTTGCGTTGTCCGGCACAATAAGCCGCTGCCGCATGAAAAACTCTGCAACCATGGCCGCCACAAACATCAGCAGGGAAAAAATACCCGCCGTAAGCGCAGCCTGCCGTATTGTAGCGGGTCGGGGCGAAAAAGTATATGTATCTGAATGCATAACAGGCACAAAGGTATACTGCGCCTGTTACTCCGCACGTTGACTTAAGGTAAGAAATGCCGCTTATATAATGCGGGTGAGCGAACTCACCAGGCGTTTGCCCGCCGACGCATACAGATGGTAGTACAGCGTGGCCATGACCATGAGCGGACTCACCTCTTCCTCGCCCACGATGTCGATCACGGTCTCGGGAGGCTCCTGTTCATCCGAAACGGCCACGATCAGGTCCCGGTGTTCCTTATCGGTAAAACGCGTGCCGGGCATAAAGAACTTGCCGGTAACGTCGTAGCCCGTATCTTCACCGTTCATGTACAGTTCTGCCCCACCCCACACGTAGTCGAACTTAAATTTAAAAAGTACAACTCCGTCCCGGCGGACCACGATGTCCGTATCGGTCCCGCTTTCCGGTTCGGCGCGGTACAGGACGTTTTCCGCCTGCAGGTAAGCACTTTCACGGCGACCTTCGTCAAAAACGATCGATCCGAAAACTTCGTTACTGTCTCCTTTGTACACCACAAAGCGGTCGTCCTGGTATTTTGCTATAAAATCGGGCATTTTATGTATCGTATTACGTTCAAATATACGAAAAAAGAAACAGCGCATCCCGGAACAGCGCCGGCTTTTATTCATCCGGATTTTTACCGTATTCCCGGGAATTGTGTATATTGAATCCCGTATCCATACCTTGTACCATGCAATTATTCAGCCCTGCCCCGCACGATCCCTTTATCAGTCCTTACGGCCCCGTACACTGGTACACCTGGTCGGAGGAATTCCGCAGTTTCCTGCGCAGCGTACGTACCTGCGACGCTTTCCGGGAACTGAGGCCCGAACTGGTCTTCATCGACGGATTCAACGAATACAATTATACCTGGCAGCTGCCCCCGGAACGTATCCGTGCCTTTGATCCGGAAGGACGGTTTGCCCGCTATGCCGATGTATTGTTCAACACAACACCCGGAGAAGAGCTCTTCTTTTTCAGCGGCCTGATCGATGCAGAGATCAGCGGCGAAGAATTCCATAAGATATTCAGTATTTTTCGTAGTCTTATCAGTCATAACCGCAGCGATGAAATGGAAGCGCTCTACACACCGCTTACGGTATCCAACAAGGGATATTTTCCGCTGCATTGCGACCTGTACATCCCGCGGCTGCTCTTCAATGTATACGAATCCGTACCGGACGACGATTCGGGCGCTTCGCTGTTCCTGAGAACGGATACGCTCTGCCGCGATATCCTGCCCCTGCTCACGAAAATGCCCGCTGAAACGCAACAGCACATAGCCGATATCCTCAGCGACCGCAGTTATACCGACCGTTACGAAGAATTCTACGAACTGCTGAACAACCGCTATCATCCCTGGTATTACCAGCTGAAACGGCGCAGTGAACAACAGCGGTTCCGCATTCGTTTCGGGAAAGGACAGGGCTATCTGCTGCACGACCGGCACTGGCTGCACGGACGCCTGAAACCCAGTGGCCTGCTGACCGAAAAAAGAGTGCATCGCCTGGTTTTTAATTCGTCGGACGCTACGGCCTCTACGACGGCTAAAGTGTCCCCTCTGACGGAAATGCCTGCCTGAAGTATAAAATTTTATGTATATTGTCCACGCTAAAGGCCCTGTAAAAAATGCCCAAACTATTCTACCTGTTACTTGCCTTTTTTGGCTTCCTGGCCGGGAAGATACCCGCTGACAAGGCTCCCCTGACGGATCCTTTTGCCGGCTATACGGAACTGCTGCGCTCGGAGGGAGACCTCGATGCCGACGGCCAGACAGACCGCATCATCGTTTATGAAAAAGACTGCGGAGAAGAGGATGACAGTCCCAGCAACCTGAGCCGTTGCCGCCGCACGGCCATTTTCCTGAAACGGGACGGCGATTATAAACTTTTCGGCTATAACGATAACCTGATCGCCTGTTCGGACTGTGCCAACGCAGGTGCACATGACCCGTTCCAGGGACTGCGCTGCGGGAAAGGCTTTTTTGAAGTAGACACGTATGAAGGCGAATGTCACAAAATATACCAGACCTACCGTTTCCGCTACGACGCCGCAAGCGCCGATTTCCTGCTGCATACCCTGAAAACGGAAGAGTATATCTGCGAAGACCCGGAAGATCCGAACGCCAATACGACGCATACGGAAAGTATGGAAACCGAAAAGGATTTCGGGATCGTTCGTTTCCTTAGTTTCGGATTTTAAGAAACACACTGCCACAGGGCTGTCAGTCCGGCTTTTTTTCTTTGTGCCTGTTTCGTATATGCACATGAGAACCGATTTAACACAACTGTACAAAAATTACTATGCCGCCACTGAAACACCCGGATTTGTTACGATCGAAGCAGCACAGTTCATTTCCATCCGCGGTCAGGGCGATCCTTCAGGTCCCGTTTTTGCAGAATCCGTACAGGCCCTGTACACCAGTGCCTACATTCTTAAGTTCATGTGGAAAGAAAACGGGCGGGATTTTGGTATTCCCCGGCTGGAGGGACTCTGGAGTTTCGATATGGACGTCTACGGAAATCCCGGCATGGCCGAAGCGCCGAAGCGTGTGCCCCGGGAGGCCTGGGAATTCCGCCTGCTGCTGCGCCTGCCGCTTTATGTAAAGGCTGCGGACGTAAGACTGGCTGCAGAACGTGCCGTAGAACACAAAAAATGTGCCGCCGCCGCCCGCACCGGGTTCTATAAGACCGAAGAAGGACTTTGCGTACAGGCCCTGCATAAGGGGCCCTTTTCCGAAGAACCCTCCACCCTGCTGAAAATAGAAGCCTTTATGCAGGAACATGCCCTGCAGCACAACGGTCCGCACCACGAAATTTACCTCAGCGACTTCCGCAGGAGCAGCCCGGACACGTACAGGACCATTTTACGAACACCTGTAAAACAGATAATTAAACCTTAAAAAGATATTTTTTCAAAAAAAAACGGTTCTTTTTGTCCAATCCGGCCGATTCATTTGTCATGGATATATAATACATAAAAATAAAGACAAATGGAAGCAAGAATCAATTTCATGGAGGCGGGAGCCAATGCATTCAAAGCCCTGTACGGTATCCGTGCACACCTTTCCAAATCGGGACTCAGCAAACAGCTGCTGGAACTGGTATATTTCCGGGTATCGCAGATCAATGGCTGCGGTTTCTGCCTGGACATGCACTCCAAAGAGCTGCGTGCGGCGGGAGAGACCGAACAACGCCTGTACCTGCTCAACGCCTGGCGCGAAGCTCCCCTGTACAGCGAAAGAGAACGTGCCGCCCTGGCCTGGGCCGAAGCCGTTACCGTACTGAAAGACCGCGAAGTGTCTGACGAAGTATTTGCGCAGGCAGGCGCGCAATTCAGCGAGACCGAACTGGTCGATCTGACCCTGGCTGTTGCCACCATCAATACCTACAACCGTTTCAACATCGCATTCCGTACCCCGGCCGGCGGTTATGTGGTAGGACAGTTTGCCGGCTAAACCGACATTTTATACTTTTAATGTATCCAAAAACGAACACGATGAAAGAATTCCTTTTGATATTCCGCCGGGACATCCGCAAAGAGGCCCAGCCTTCACCCGAACAGATGCAGGCTTCGGTAAAGCACTGGCAGGACTGGATCGGCGGTATTGCCGCACAGAACAAACTGGCCCGTCAGCCCCAGCGCTGGAGCGCCGACGCCCGCGTGGTACGCCCGGATAACCTGGTGACCGACGGCCCTTATGCCGAGATCAAGGAAGCCATAGGCGGCCTGCTGTTTATAAAGGCGAACGACTTTGAAGAGGCCGGCGAAATTGCCAAAGGCTGTCCCATACTGCAATGGGGCGGTAATGTAGAGATCCGCATGGCCATCAGTCCCGAAGAAGCCGATCATTAATGAACGGGCAGGAACTTATCCCGCATTTATTCCGGACAGAGTACCGCAAACTGGTGTCGGTACTCTGTTCCCATTTTGGTATACAGCATATGGAAACGGCCGAGGACATTGTGAGCGACACCTTCCTGAGCGCGAGCGAGTCCTGGGGCATGAAAGGCATCCCGGAAAATCCCGTGGCCTGGCTGTACACCGTAGCGAAAAACAAAACACGTACTTATCTTAAACGCAACAAGCTGTTCGAACAGAAACTCTCGCCGGAGATCCGTTACGGCAGTACGCAAAGTGAAGAACCCGATCCCGATTTTTCCGAAAGGAACATCGAAGACAGTCAGCTGGCCATGATCTTCGCCGTCTGCGATCCCCTGGTTTCTTCGGAGTCGCAGGTGGCCCTGGCACTGAACTTACTCTGCGGGTTCGGGGCACAGGAGATCGCCGATGCCTTCCTGAGCAACCGGGAAGTGATCTACAAACGCCTGAACCGGGCCCGCGAAAAACTAAAGGAGGCCGGTATAGCCATTGCTCCGCCCACAGCCTCAGAGATCGATGCACGGCTGGACAATGTGCTCACGACCCTGTACCTGCTTTTCAGCGAAGGGTACTATTCCGTTTCACAGAACACCATACTGCGGCAGGAACTCTGTGCCGAAGCCATGCGCCTGGTTCACCTGCTTTCCGAAAATACGCTTACGGCGCGGCCTTCCATAGATGCCCTGCTGGCCCTGATGTGTTTTCACGCTTCCCGTTTCGAGGCGCGCAGCGGACAGAACGGTGAGATCATCCTGTACGACGACCAGGACGAAACGCGTTGGGACCGCGAGCTGATCGATCATGGCAGCTACCTGCTGGAACGTTCCTCTACCGGTACCGTACTCAGCAAATACCACCTGGAGGCCAATATTGCCTACTGGCATACCCACAAGCAGGACAGCGCCGAAAAATGGGAGAACATTCTGCAACTTTACAACCGCCTGCTACAACTGGAATATTCGCCCATGGCCGCGCTGAACCGCACCTATGCGCTGAGTAAGGCCAACGGCAAGGAGGAAGCCATACGCGAGGCCAAAAAACTGGACCTGGACAACAATCATTTCTATTTTTCCCTCCTGGGAAATTTATACACCGATGTAGACAATACAAAAGCGCTCGAACATTTCCGCAGGGCACTGGAGCTGGCACATTCCGGAGCCGAACGCCGGCTCATCGAACGGAATATCGAACGCCTTCAAAACATCTGATTAACAAAACAAAAACGAATCCTTAGCTTCCTTTTAAGAACTCTTTACATAGCATTGCATTGCATAACAAACTGTAACGCTATGAAATACATCCTGACACTCTGTACGGTACTTCTCTCCGCATGGCAGCTCCGCGCGGGCATTCTCAGCGAATGCTATACGAAAATGGCCATGCCGCTGCAACTGAATTACCTGCATTTCGGGTATACCGAATCCCTGCATGAGCTCGACCACAATTTCCGGCCCTGGCAGGCCAGCATTTATACGGGCAAAGGCGATATGTACTGCAGCGTATTTCACGTTACAAAGGCCGATACCCTGAGCGATGGAAAACGAAAAGCCACTTCGCTGAGCGATTATCGCTCCGGGCAGCTCCTGTACCAGGATTACGGCACAGACGGTCAGGTACCCGTTACACAAGGTATGCTGGAAGAACAACCCTACACACTGGCCCGTTACACGCCTGTGTTGCTGCTGCAGCACTTCCTGTCCGAAGAAATAGAAGAGAGTAAAGATGCGCCTGCCGGATATGCTGTATACAAAAGCGTTCTGAACGGACGCCACATAAGCCTGTATATACGAAAAAGCGACCGTCTTCTGGATAAGGTCAGCATACTGGAACACGACGATCTGTACGGCGATGTGCTGAGCACCCTGTATTATTCAGATTACGCACAGCTGGAAGGACAACTGCATTACCCGCGGAAGATACGTGTGGAAAAGTACAACGGGAAACTAACGGACGAAATACAGGTACACGGGGCCGAACTGCGTGAGAAAGCCCCGGTCTTACTAACGCCGCCCGACGATTACGCACTCTGGCAGCCGCCCCTGGAAGAAATAAATATACGTACGGAAAAATACAACGATCGTATTCACTTTATCGAACTGGAACATACCGACGACCGTTCCCTGCTGGTGGAGTTCGACCATTTCCTGCTGGTGGCCGAGGCGCCGCTCAACAGTGAAAACGGGGAACGTATCCTGGCCGAAGCGGCAAAGATCGCCCCGGGCAAACCGGTCAAATACTTCGTTTTCGGGCATCATCACCCGCATTACCTGGGCGGACTGCGTGCGTTTGTACACCAGGGCGCCCGGATCATCTGCTCTGATGTCAACAAAGAATACGTTGAGTACATTGCCAGGGCCCCGCATACCCTGCAACCCGACAAACTGCAACAGGAACCGAAACCCCTGAGAACAGAGCTGGTCAAAGACAGTCTGCGCATCAGCGAAGGCGGCTATGAAATGATCATTTACTTCATCGGCAATGCCTCGCAGCATACAGATGATTACCTGTTGTATTACTTTCCGCAGGAAAAACTGCTGTTCCAGGACGACCTGGTATGGATCCCGAAAGAAGGTCCGCCCGCAAAAGCCGGCGCACGGCAGGAAGGCCTCTACAAAGCCATACAGGGTCTGGGCATACAGGTGGAAACCATTATCCAGTCCTGGCCCGTACGCGATTACGGGGTAAAGACCATCATTCCTTTCCGCGAACTGGAGGAATCGGTACAGAAGCAGTGAACTTCAAGAGGAAAATGCTGTAAAAATTTGCTTATCAGCCTACGTTCCTTATACTTGCAGTAACAAACCATCACACCACCATGCAACAGTTACGCCCTAACCAAGCCCGGGCCCAGGCGGCCGTTATCCTGCTCTGGACCATGTTTGCCCTCGAGATCGCCTCCTTTATTTCGGGATTCTTCCAGTACAACCTGCTCAATGCCATTTCGGGCGGAGAAAACGTTTCCGATGAGGCCGCCTCGCTCAACGACCTGCGCGAACAGGTGATCGGCATTATTTTCATTATGGCGTACATCATTTCGGCCGTTACCTTCATTATGTGGTTCCGCCGCGCCTATTACAACCTGCACCAGCGCGTAAAATTCCTGAGTCAGACCGAAGGCTGGGCCGCAGGCGCCTGGTTTGTGCCCTTCATCAGCCTGTACATGCCCTACCAGATCATGAAAGAGCTGTACGAAAAGACCCGGAAAGTACTCGGGGATAAGGGAATCCATGGCGCACAGGAACTGAACACTTCCCTGCTCGGCTGGTGGTGGGCCCTGTGGATCATCAATAATTTCATGGGGCAGCTGGTATTCCGGGTCACGCTCGAAGCCGAGACCGTTAACCAGCTCATTACCGCATCCCAGATCGGGATGGTCAGCAACCTGATCGGTATTCCCCTGGCCCTGCTGGCCATAAAAGTAGTGCGTGACTATGCCGCCGTCGAGCCCCTGCTCTTCGAAATACGGGAAGAACCGGTAGTTCCAGTAATTCCTACACAAACGGGGATACAAGGCACAGAAGACCTGACACAACTGTAAAATTTTTAAAAGGGTTCACGCTGGCCCGGTTTGTCAAGAAGCATTCAAACATCAGAGCACCTAATTTATATACGAATTAAAAACGTATATGAATCAAATTTTCATACGAATTATGCAATAAGACATGGGGATTCCTACTGTATTCCGTTTCGATACATCCGATTTTAAAGCTTTGCTAAACAATAATTAACAGATACGGCGCTCTTTTTTATACAAAAGCGTTTATCTTTCAGAGATGTTTACGAACAAGGATATTTGTATGAGAAAGTTCCTGCTGTCTGCCATGCTGATCAGCGCCGGCAGGTTCCTGTATGCCCAGGCCGATACGGTTTTTATTCAGCGCGAATACGTGGACGATGTGTACCACGCCATTTACATCGACGATCATAAGGATTCAAAGTATTACGGGTACATTGCCGATTTTACGTTCAGCGACTGGGATTCTGCATCCTACCGGGAATCGCTGGTATCGCTGAAAGGCATCCGGAAACGCAGCATTTCCAAGACCCTGCCCCGGCAATGGTGCGAACTGCGGGCCTATAAGGGAAAGTACTACCTGTATGCGCCGAGCGACTGGGGTAATAACTCGCGGCTGATCATCAGCGACACTACCCTGATCGAATTCAATATGGACGGGGCATATGCCAGCCGGATCGACAGTATAGGCAGTCCGGCCCTCAATACCTGGGAGCTGCGGCTTACCGCTTTTGACAACTTCCGCACAAAACTGCGTATACATATGATAGATGCGGAGAAGCGCCTGGCCGTATTCGAAAGCGATGCGGATGAATATACCGGGCCCGGTTATTACCGCCTGATGGTAGCCGCCGACCACATCAGGAACTTCCCGATCATTGTGAACTACTGCCGGGAAATGAAGCAGCTTGAATACGAGTTTGAAAAAATTGATTTTGAGCAGTTGCTCGGCCGGAAGCCGTAGTTATCACAGGTGCTGCACACGCAGCCGAAGACCCACGAAACATTTTCCTTATATTCAGACCCATTTTCCGCCGTATGACCGAAGCCCATTTTTTAAGTCGTGTATTTCCCACACCGTCCTTCTCGGCAGCAGAACAGGCAGAGATCATCACAGCCTTCCGCCAGGTGCGGTTTGCCAAAGGCGATCACCTGCAGGAAGAAGGCAAAACAGCCCGGTATTATCATTTTATGGAGAGCGGCCTTGCGCGTTCCTACGCCACCGATACCGAAGGCCGGGACATCAGCACGGGCTTTTATACGAGTGGTGATATCGTGATCGACTGGACCTCTTTTTTCCTGCGCAGTCCTGCACGTGAGCACATACAGGCCCTGAGCACCTGTACCTGCTGGCAGCTCGATTTTGAGACCTTTCAGCGGCTATTTCACACGATAGAGGCCTTTCGGGAGGCGGGGCGTACCCGGCTGGTACAAAGCTATGTTGAACTGAAAAACCAGAGCATATCGATGATCACAGACCCGGCCAGGGAACGTTATAAACGTCTGCTGCGCGAAAAGCCGGAGATCTGTCGCAATGTGTCCCTGAAACAGATCGCTTCCTACCTGGGGATCACGGATACTTCGCTGAGCCGGATCCGGCGGGAGATTGCCCGGGGATCCTGAAAATGATTTCCTGTCCTATGACAAGAAACAGACGGGATATCCACCCTACTATTGCAGTGTAATTTAATACACAACACGATGCAAAGCATTTTTGACGAACAGACCCGACAGGAACTGTATGTCCGGATCAGCCGCCTGCAGGCCACAGACAAGGCACAATGGGGAAAGATGAACGCCTGGCAGATGCTGCGGCACTGTACCCTGAGCGAAGAGATGTTCCTCGGTATGAAAAGCTACAAACGCCTGTTCGCAGGACGTATTTTCGGTGGTATGGCCCTGAAAAGCATATTGAAAAACGAGGCTCCGCTGAAGAAAAACCAGCCCACTCACCCCGAACTCAAAATAAACGGAAACGGAGACCTGGAAGCCGAAAAACAGAAATGGCTCACATTGCTTGAAAAATATGCAGACTACAACAACCCGTATTTCGTACATCCGTTCTTTGGCTCTATGGACGCGCAACAGGTAGGTATTTACGTATATAAGCATACCGACCATCACCTGCGCCAGTTCAGAAAATAGACATTAATGCACAATTAAACAAAAGGCGTATATGCTTGAAGCCGGCTTTCTTTCTATTGTTGCGGTCACTTTTATACTCTTCTGTTATGGTAGCGGAAATGCCCGTAAAGTGCTCTTCGTTTTTATTCCCTGGGCCCTGTTCTGCGGCGTACTGTCCTACACGGGCTTTTTCAGGGATACGGATGTCATGCCCCCGCGCTTCCTGCTGGTACTGCTGCCTGTCATAGCTATTGTGGTATACCTGTACCGCAGCCTGGACGTATCACGTATACGGCCCGCCGCACTCCTGGCCCTGCATACGGTACGTATACCGGTGGAGCTGGTACTCTACCGCCTGTATCTCGCTGGCAGCATTCCGCGCGGTATGACCTTCGAAGGCTGGAATTTCGATATCCTGAGTGGGATTACGGCCTTGGTATTGTTGCTGTATTTTCTGTTACGTAAAACACAACCCGGCGGCATGCTCTTCCGGCTCTGGAATATAGCGGGTGTGGTACTGCTGGCCATCATTGTAGTTACCGCCATTCTTTCTTCTCCCCTGCCCGTGCAGGCATTTGCCTTTGAACAACCCAACCGGGCCATACTGGAATTTCCCTATACCCTGCTGCCCGCTGTGGTGGTGCCGATGGTACTGCTTTCGCACCTGCTCTGTCTTAAAAAACAGGTATAGCGCGTACGATTTTCGCTACCTTTGAAACAGAAGCGTAGTGTATGAAAAACGATACCATTCAAAAACTGGTCCGCAGCCAGGAGGAGATACTGCGGGGTGAGAACTGGCTGGGGAACGATCTCCGGCAGCTGATCGACGGGCTTACGGAAGAACAGGCCTTTGCCAAACCGCTGCCCGAACTGCACAGCACGGCCGAACTGATCTCGCACCTGCGGGTATGGCGCCGGGCCGGACTGCAGCGCTTCCGGGGCGAAACGCCCGCCCTGCGTATGGAAAGTCCGGAAAACTGGAAGGACAACGAGACCCTGCGCCGGGAAGGCGGCTGGCAAACCCTGAAAGACACCTTCTACCGGGAGGCCGCTGAACTGGCGGAACTGCTGAACGAAAAAGACGACAGCTTCCTGCAACAGCGCATCCCCGACGGACATACGTTCGGACAGATCGCCGAAGGACTCATCCAGCACGATATCTACCATATGGCACAGATCGCCATTACCCTGAAATTCGCGGCTGCCCGGAGCTGAACGACCCCCGCAGTGTTTTTTTCATATATTCGCTTAACGCAGAATTACCGATGAGTCATAATTCCTTCGAACCGGGCAATACAGCTCCCGATTTCTCTGAAACAGACAGTCTTGAAAAGGCACAGCAGCTGTATGCACAGAATGTACTGGCCAAACTGTACCTGATGCCCCTGAATTTCGGCGGACAGGACGCCCCGCACAATATCCTGTACGTACTGCCCGTGGTCACGGAGCTGAAAGCCCGTTTCGACACCATGGTGGAAGAACTGTTGGAGCAGGACAAAGAACTGAGCTATTCGGCGGAGCCTGAATACAAAGGCCGCAGTTTTATTCCTTCGAAACTGCACATGCGCGTACGCGGCGACGCAGAGCTCAGTCAGAGCATCAATATCTGGTAAAATACACACTCCCGGCACATTATCCGGCAGAAGGCCCATATCAATAAAGAAGTAATATCTTTGCGGTATGAAAGTGCCTTTTTCCCCTCCGCGAATGGATGATGAGATCATACAGGAAGTAACCGCCGCCCTGCAGTCGGGCTGGATCACCACGGGTCCGCGCACCAGGCTGCTCGAAGAAAAAGTAACGCAATACTGCGGCAACAAAAAGACTATCTGTCTCAATAGTGCCACCGCCGGCCTGGAACTGGTACTACGCTGGTTTGGCGTGGGTCCGGGCGATGAGGTGATCGTTCCTGTATACACCTATTGCGCTACGGCCAACGTGGTGGTACACTGCGGCGCCCGCGTGGTATTTGTGGACGTGAACGCACACGATTTCAATATATCCGTGGAGGCTGTTGAAAAAGCCATTACGGAGCACACCAAAGTGATCATACCGGTTGATTTTGCCGGGCTTCCCTGCGATTACGAAGCCCTGAACGCCCTGGTAAAACGGGAGGATATCCGCGCACAGTTCCGTCCGCATACCCGCGAGCAGGAAACCCTGGGCCGTATCATGGTCCTGAGCGATGCCGCCCACAGTTTTGGAGCCATTTACAAAGGGCAGGCGGCCGGTTCACTCTGCGACGCGTCGGCTTTTTCCTTTCATGCCGTAAAGAACCTGACCACGGCCGAAGGCGGCGCTGTGGCCCTGAATTTTGAAGCATTCGACAACAACGAAATATACGCTATCCTGAACCGCCTGAGCCTGCATGGACAAAGCAAGGACGCCATGGCCAAATTCGGCCGGAAAGGCAACTGGGAATACGATGTGCTCGAAGCCGGTTACAAATGCAATATGACCGATATACACGCGGCCATAGGCCTGGTAGAGATACAGCGTTACAGCGAAGATACCCTGGAAAAACGCCGCAACATCTTCGATTTTTATACCGCCTGCCTCAGCGAACACGAATGGGCCGAACTGCCGGAATACGAAACGGCGGAGAAAACCTCTTCGTTCCACGTATTTCCGCTGCGTATCCGCAACATCAGCATCGAACAGCGCAACCGCATCATACAAAAGATCTTCGACCGGGACATCAGTGTAAATGTGCACTTTAAACCCGTGCCGATGATGACCGCCTATAAGAACCTGGGATACTCCATAGATGCCTACCCCGTAGCCCTGGACAATTACAGCCGCGAGATATCCCTGCCCGTTTTCTACGATCTTACCGACGAACAGCTGAACTGGGTGGTGGACGCCGTGATCGAAAGTGTGGAAGAAGAACTGGGCATTGTGCATGAAGAGACTGTTTGACATCTGTGCAAGCCTGCCGGCGCTGATCCTGCTGAGTCCCCTGTTCCTGCTGATCTCCCTGGTGATCTTACTGGGCAGTAAGGGCGGCGTTTTCTACAGGCAGCAGCGCGTAGGCCGCAACGGCAAACCTTTTCTTCTTTTTAAGTTCCGCAGCATGCGCCCGCAGAGCGATAAAGGCAGCCTCATCACCATCGGCGGACGGGACAACCGCATTACCCGCGAAGGCTATTTCCTGCGTAAATACAAGTTGGACGAGCTGCCCCAGCTGCTGAACATCATCCGCGGCGATATGAGCATTGTAGGCCCGCGGCCTGAAGTACAACGCTATGTAGACCTGTACACGCCCGAACAGAAAAAGGTACTGAGCGTGCGGCCGGGCCTTACCGACTGGGCCAGCATCGAATACATGGACGAAAACGAACTGCTGGGTAAAAGCAGCGACCCGGAGTATACGTATATTCATGAGATCATGCCTGCCAAACTGGAGCTGAACCTCCGTTACATCCGCGAAGCCGGCCTTCTCACCGATCTGAAGATCATTTTCCTTACGATCTTTAAAATATTCCGGTAGACTTTCACCCTGCATATAATGTAGTTCACCCTTTTCCCGGAGCATTTCAGCATTTTTATTTGAACGGGACGGGCATATCCCGTTTTTTTGATGTCCTAACCATACGTCCGATGCAACGCTTGTCCCTGCTCCTTTTCCTCTCCTGTTTTGCCGGAATTTCCTGCGCTCCGAACAAGGCGGCACTTACCCTGGCCTGCGACAGTATTGCCGAGCAGATGGACGCCTGTATGGATGCCGACCGTAAATTCAGACAGGCCTGTGCCGAAGGCGACAGTATGAAAATAGCCGAACAGCTGCTCCTGCTGGAACGTAGCGCCGAACGTTCGCTCGACAAGATACGGGAAACCGAGATCGACGAGGATTTTTCGTATATACGTGAATCGGGCATGAACGTTCCGCTTACCTATTGCAAACTGATCGAAAGCACCTACAAACCCGCCCTCCGTTCCTGCGGAAAGGCCGATACGAACAACTGTAACAGCGCCCTTCGTGTTGCCGAAAAACAACTGCGGTACAGCATCGATCTGTACAATCAGAAATTAGACATACTTGTAAAAGAACAGCATATCATTACCGGCGCGGTATATTACCACTAAAGGCCCACCCTTAGGCCCGGTTTACCACTAAGGAACAGTCGTGTATTAACACGGCTGTTTTTTGTTTTCTGATTTTTTATCCTTCTATTTATGCAATGATTACGGTGTTACAGACCTTACTGATCCTCGGCTGCATTTATGCCGGGGTGCGCATGAAAGGTATCGGGCTGGGTCTCATGGGCGCCCTGGGTACCCTGGTGCTGGTTTTCGGTTTCGGACTGGAACCCAGCAAGGCCCCGATCGACGTAATGCTGATCATTGTGACCGTGGTACTGGCTTCCGGAGCCATGCAGGCCGCAGGCGGCATCGACCTCCTGCTGTTCCTGGCCGAAAAGCTGCTGCGTTCCAACCCGCGTTTTATTACGCTGCTGGGCCCGGTGGTCACCTATCTTTTTACGCTTTTTGCCGGCACATCGCACATTATTTACGGTCTGCTGCCGGTGATCGCTGAAGTATCCATCCATAAAAAAATACGCCCGGAAAGGGCCATGAGCATGTCGGTCATTGCCTCGCACCTGGCTATTACGGCGAGTCCCGTTTCCGCAGCCACCGCCGCTCTGGCCGCGCTCATAGAACCCAAAGGCTTCGGACTGGAGGCCATTTTTACCGTGTGCATTCCCGCCACCTTCCTGGGCAGCCTGGTGGGTGTGCTTTTTATGTGGAATAAAGGAAGATCCTGGGATAAAGATCCCATCCTGCGTGAATACCGCGATCCGGAACACATTACCCCGGTGAGTTACGCGGGCTACCGTCCCGACCGTAAAGCGAAACTTTCGGTACTGGTATTTGCACTGGCGGTGATCGCCGTTTCCCTGCTGGGCATACTACCGGCCATACGGCCCCATTTCCCGGATGTGAAGGGAGTTAGTACGCCACTGGCCATGCCCCTGCTGATCGAACTGGTGATGTTCAGCGCGGCCGCTCTTATCCTGTTGCTTACACGGGTGACGCCCGCGCAGGTCTCGGGAGGCAGCGTGTTCCGTGCCGGCATGGAAGCGATGGTCTCTATTTTCGGAGTGGTATGGCTTACGGATACGTTCATCCATGAACATATGGACAGCCTGCAGGCGCAGCTTTCCGGGCTCGTGACACATTATCCCTTCCTGTTCGTGGGGGCCCTGTTCATTTTCAGTGCCATTATCTTTTCGCAGGCCTCTACCACACGGGCCCTGATGCCCCTGGGCATTGCGCTGGGCATACCCGTACCTTACCTGCTGGCCATGTTCCCCGCGGTGAACGGCGATTTTGTGATCCCCGGCTATCCTACCCTGCTGGCCGCCGCCAATTTCGACCGTACGGGCAGTACCCGATTCGGCAAATTTTTATTCGATCACAGTTTTATGCTGCCGGGCCTGGTGAGTATAGCGTCCACGGTGGCCATCGGTTTCCTGCTGTCCTTCCTGGTCTGAGGACTACTTCATCTTTTCGAAAACGCCCAGTCCGTACAGGGCAAAATCGTATTTGACCGGATCTTCGGGATCCAGTTCAGCCAGGCGTGCGTACAGTTCTTCCACGGCACGGCGGTCATCCTGTGTGCGGGTAAGCAGTCCCAGACGGCGGGCCACCCGTCCGCTGTGCAGGTCGAGGGGCGGCATCAGTAATGCGGGCGGTATGCTGTTCCATATACCAAAATCCACCCCGGCATCGTCTTTACGCACCATCCAGCGCAGGTACATGTGCAGGCGTTTGGCAGCCGAACCTTTGCGCGGATCGGAAACGTGCTTGCGGCTGCGCGGCAGGTGTTCCGTATCGAAAAACACATCTTTTACATAGCCGATGGCATCGTTCATATTTCCCGTGCGTTGCAGTCCTTCGGCAAAGAGCGGTTCCAGTCCGCCATTTTTCGTATATACATTGCGCAGGGCCTGTATAAAGAAAAGCAGGTCTGAATCGTTAAAGGTACGATGCACAAAACCCACAAAAGCTTTCAGGTCGGCCGCCGAATGATGCAGTACGAAATCGTGCGGCTGCATGTCCATCACACGTACAATGCGTGTGGCATTGGCCAGTATGGTCTTGCGCTGTCCCCAGGCCAGGGTGGCGGCAAAAAAGCCGCTGATCTCCCGGTCTTCTTTTTTCGTGAACAGGTGCGGCACCGAAATGGGATCATCCTCGATAAAACCGGGCCGGTTGTACTTCAGCACGGCTTCTTCCAGCAGATCGCGTATATACGTACTATGCGCCTGTTTTTTCACTCAGGATACGTGCTATGTCGGGTCTGAAATAATCCGGGCCTTTCAGCACCTTACCATCCTCGCGGTAAATAGGTTTGCCGTCGGCACCCAGTTTGCTCATATTGCTGCGGTGTATCTCGTCAAACACGTCTTCGATCACGTGTTGCAGGCCGTGACGCAGAATGGTACCGCAGAGAATGTACAGCTGATCGCCCAGGGCATCGGCAATTTCCACGATGTCTTTGTTGCGGCAGGCTTCGAGGTATTCCTCGTTCTCTTCGCGTATCAGTTCGTAGCGCAGCATGGCCGCTTCCAGGCCCAGGTCGCCCACGGGGCGCTGGTTGTTCTCGATCCCGAAGGCCGTGTGAAATTCTTCCACACAGGCGATCTGGTGTTGTAATGCGTTATTTTCCATCCGAAATAAATTCCTGTATAAGTTGTTTATAGGCAGTAAGGAAGGCTCCGTGCGTATGTCGTCCGAATACGGTGTGGCCGCCTTCGTAGGCCTGTTCCATATATTCGTGGTAGGTGGTACAGTAACCGAAGTAGGAGTTGGCATAGGTGGAGATAAGCACTTTTTCCACACCGGCGGGCCGCAGAGCCTCCAGGCACATACTGCGCAGGATACGTCCGGCCGTGGTGGTGATCTCTCCCGGGAACCCGATGATGGCCGTATGCCCGAGGCGTACTACCTGCAAAGGCAGTATGGCGGGCGTCCAGGGCAGTTTTTCGAGCAGGCCCTGTTTTTTATGCCAGAGTATACCCTGCATAGTCTTTTCGAAGGGGCCGAGCATCCTGAATTTACTAAGATCGCTGGTGCCGGCCACTTTGCCCGTACCCGATTCCAGCACCGGTACTTTGGGATACTGAAAATTGCCCGGGTCCAGGGGTTTGAACCAGCGTGAGGCCAGTTTACCCAGCGCCACGGGAATACCCGGACCGTCTACCGGCGTTCCCTGTATAAAGGCCATACCGTGCGCAGCAGATACCGAAGCCGCTCCGGCCTCTCCGTTGCTGAACTCCGCGGCCACCGGCAAAGACCCTAAATTGAATTCTTTTAGTCTGAATTGAATTTTATTATCGCCATTGGGCATGGGCGCCGGCTGCAGGAAGGAAGAACGTGCCACTTCGTACTGCAGGGCCCCGTTGTCTTTGGCGTTCTGTAACTGCTTGCGTGTATTGCGGATCAGTTTCTGGTCGGGGCCGTGGTAATTCGGCGATACATCACCGGTGAGCTGCTGGGCGAAAATGGCTACAAAACCGTCGCCCCGCTCCCGTTCCAGCAGTTCGGCCGCATAGCCTTTGTTATCGAAACAGATGCGGTTAAAATTATTGCCGCAGCTCGTAGGATGCACGCCGAACCAGTTGATCTGGAAGATGTACTTCCCGGAAGTGTCGCGGACGTTCCAGATGTCCATGGCCCGTTCAAAGGCCAGGTGGGTCTGGTCGGGCATCAGTTTTTCCGCGGCCGGATTGCGCAGGTAAGCCCGCAGCGAACGGTTGTACCCGATGGGCATTTCGTCGGCGATGCGTTCGCGCTGTTGTTCGAGTACAGCCGGTTTCAGCCCGGCCAGGGCCTGCTTTACCGATGCCAGCATAGCTTCGGAAATGGCTTCGAACACATGGGGTTTAAAACCGCCCAGCGTAAAATTATAGAACGGAAAATGCGTATAACCACCCGGACCGCTGTGTGTATGCTGGGCTACCAGCATCAGGTTCTGTTCCGTTACCCGCGGATCGGCCAGTGCCGCCAGCAGGGTCTCTTTCAGTTCGGGGAACATCAGCCCGATCTCGGCATGTACGAACAGGAAAAGCTGTTGCTGCTCGTCTTCGAAACAGGCCGTACGCACGTGCAGGTCGGTCTCGATGCCCTGTACGATATTGGTAGTGATGCCGTACCCCATAAGGCCTGTGCCCATAATATCGTCGGGGATACGGATAGTGACTTTGGATGCCGCAGCACGCATCAGATATTGCGGGTTAAAGATTGAACGATCTTGAAATTACTGAAGAACTGCTTCGCGATGATGCGGATGAAGGTGTAACCGGGTATCGCCAGGATCATGCCTACGATACCGGCCAGGTTACCGGCCACAATGATCACGAGAAAAAGTTCGAGCGGGTGGGCTTTTACGGAGTTGGAAAAAATGATGGGCTGGAAAAGTACGTTATCGAGCACATGTGTGATGGAATAGGCAATGATCAGGTGAATGATCAGGGGCATGGTCTCTGTATAAAAATCCATGTGAATGTTGTTGCTGAGTGCCAGCAAGATGCCGAACGCGCTGCCCAGGATAGGCCCTACGTAAGGAATGATATTGAAAAGTCCGGCGGCCAGCCCCATGGTCACGGCCAGGGTAATGGGCAGTCCGCAGATAAGCGCCCCGATGGTGACACAGAGCGAAATAAGAAATATCTGTATGGATATACCTACGAAATAGCGGGTGAGCAGGCGGCGGCTGTCGCGTACGATGTTTTTCACCTGGTCTTCGTAACGGCTGGGTGTGGCCGAAAGAATGGCCTTGTAGAACAGTGTATTGTCGCGCAGGAAAAAGAAGGTGATGAACGAAATGGAGAAGAACGCCACGCCCAGGTCGCCCATAAAGCTGAAAATGGTGCCGAAGATATTGGAGAAGGCTTCCAGCTGTATCAGGTCGGCCAGTTCTTCGTTGATGTACTCTTCGAGGGTAACGTTGTTGTTGAAATGGATGTTCTTATCCTCGAGCCAGTGTACCATATTGTCTACCGGGCCCTGCAGGGTGGACAGGATGGCGCTGCTGTCCACTTCCGAGAATTTCTGCACCTGGCTGCCTACCAGGGGCACCACGGCCAGCACAATGCCCAGGATAAAGGTCCACATGATACTGAGTGTGATCAGTGCGCCGATCCAGCTCGGGATATTGTATTTACCGATACGTACCCGTTCAAAAAGGTTCATGAGCGGTTTACCGATGAGCGAGAGCACTACGGAAATAAGAATATAGCCCACCAGGTCGGCAAAATACCACAGTACATACAGGATGGCCGCAACGGTTACACCCACGATCACCCAGCGCAGTACGCGGTTGATGGTTATTTCGCCCGAACGCGCAGGTTGCGGGCCTGGTCCCTGTTTTTCTCCGGCTGTTTCCATACGTACAAACCTACAAATTTTAGTCCTGAATAAGTGTTCTGATCGTGTCTTCGTGCAGCTGATGTCCGCCGCCGAAGGTATGCCATGTGTAGCGTATCTGTTCCCCGTCGAATACCTTACGGATATCGGTCAGGTTCACGTTCTGCAGAAAAGGGTCCTGGTCGCCGTTCACGATATGCAGCTCTGTCCTGTTGAGCCAGGCCTGCTGTTGGGGCATAGCGATGTCGTGCGGCAGGGTACCGCCCCAGAGCACCACTTTTGCGGGCCGCAGCTGTGAGGCATAGAGCCAGCGCAGGGCCACGGCGCAGCCCTGTGAAAAGGCCAGCACGTTCCAGCGCACCTGCGGATGTACGGATGCGGCTATGTCCTGCTGCAGTATATCCAGCCAGGCCCCGATGTCCCGGATATCGCGTTCCCGTTCGTGTTTCGTCATCCAGGAAGCGCCTACCCGGCCCGAAGTCCCTTCCAGGTAAAAATGGGAAAGACCTTCCGCGGCCACAAACAGGGTATCCGTGGTAAAAAAAGGTTCAAAATGCCGGATAAAATAACGGGCCAGCTGTCCGTACCCGTGCAGCAGCAGCCATACGTTGCGTATCTCTGCCGAAGGCTCCGTACTGAAGCAGGCTTCGGCCGTACGCGGAATGGTATACGGTTTTGAGATCATGGTACACAAAGTTCAAAAAAAAGCCGGCTTTGCGGGCCGGCCTTTTAAAGAAATATGTTTTTTTCTTATTTGCTTACGCTCATGGCCTGGGCCATTTTAACGGCATTCTGTAAGTTCACTACCGAACCGCTGCGGCTCATCTGCGAGAACAGCACCTGCTCATCGGTACCCGGCAGTGTCTGCTGGGTGGTACCCATCGGGGTGGCCGATTTCAGGATGATGTCGCGGATCTCGAACATGGACAGATCGGGAAAATACGCTTTCAGGAAAGCAGCCACGCCCGAAACCATGGGTGCGGCCATACTGGTGCCTTCCAGCTCGCGGTATTTGTTGTCCGGAACGGTATTGTAAATTTCGAAACCAGGGGCAAATACGTCTACCGAACCGCTGCCGTAATTGGAGAACGATGCGGCCAGATGTCCTTTGGCATCGCGGGTTGAAGCCCCGATCGTGAGCAGGTTCTTCAGGTCTTCGGTCTGGAATGCATAACGTACCGCCGGGAAATTCGGGTCCTTATCGAGGTTGGCCGCGTCGTTACCGGCCGCGTGTACCAGCAGTACGCCTTTTTCTTCGGCATATTTCATGGCATCGTATACTTCTTTCTGGTGCGGGGAATACGATTTTCCGAAGGACATATTGATGACGCTGGCGCCGTTGTCTACCGCGTAGCGAATAGCCAGGGCGATGTCTTTATCGTATTCATCGCCGTTGGGTACGGCACGCAGCGACATGATCCTGACCGGGGCAGCCACACCGTCGCCGCCGATACCGTTACCGCGTACCGCTCCGATGATACCCGAAACGTGTGTACCGTGCAGGGCATCGGCGCCTTCCACATCGTTGTTCCCGTAGCGTACCTGGCTGAAATCGTCCGGGTTATCGCCTACCGGCGTACGTCCGTTGAAATCGGGGTTCAGGTGATAGGCCAGGCGGTCCTGGTATTGTTTTACACCTTCGTCCAGGCGTTCTTTGCTCAGCTGACCGGTTTCCACCATCAGGGCCAGACCCCGGATCTGTTTGGCATTATCGTCTTTCGGCTTCCATTTCAGCAGGTCTTTTTCCGTGTAGGATTCCTTGCCCAGGGCGCCTTTTACCAGGGTGGGCAGCATAGGAAGCAGCTGTTCCTGCAGCATCTGTATGCCTTCCAGTTCCTGTTTGGCTTCGATGCTTTCGATCTGTAATTTATCGCGGCATTCTTCCCATAGGGCGAAATCCGCTTTATCGGCAGCGCTGATCTCTTCGGCGGTCTTACCGTCGAAACGGGCTTTGCCGTTCTTATAGATACGTACGTATTCCAGGTTCTCGTTGTTGGACGTTCCGAGGAAGTTCCAGCCGTGTACATCGTCGATATAGCCGTTCTTATCGTCGTCGATACCGTTGCCCGGGATCTCGTCCTCGTTCACCCAGATCTGGCCTTTCAGGTCTTCGTGTTCGATGTCCACACCGGAGTCGATCACGCCCACTACCACAGTTTTCGGGGTTTGTTTCTTCACCATTTTGTAGGCGGCTTCGGTGTTCATTCCCGGCGTTTTGGTGTTATACCAGTTTAAAACGGCTTTGTCCACATCCTGGGCAAATACCGTGATGCCTGCGCCGAACAGGTAGACAAGCATCGATACTTTTAAAAAAATCTTTTTCATTCCGGATAAAATAATGAATTCGTGTTGAGGACTTCCCCAAAGTATAAAGTAACAAAACAAAAGCCCCACTGCCAAACGCAGGGGCCTAAATTAGATATACACTCTATTCCGGGCGACGAACCGCCGCTGCTTAACGACTCCTGTACAGGGCGGCAAAACGTTGTCCGGCCTCTGTTTCAAAAAAGGCACGCAATTCCATATCGGGAATACGTTCGAACACGTCGTTGGCAAAGGCCAGCAGCAGCAGTTTACGGGCTTCGGCCTGGCGTATGCCGCGGGCCTGCATATAAAAAATGCTTTGTTCATCGAGCTGACCGGTGGTGCTGCCGTGACTGCATTTTACGTCGTCGGCATAAATTTCGAGTTCGGGTTTGGAATTGATGGTGGCCTCGCGGCTCAGCAGTACGTTCTTGTTGCTCTGGTAGGCATTGGTCTTTTGGGCATCGCGGGCCACGTAAACCTTCCCGTTGAAAACGCCTTTACCGTTCGCAGCGGCAATGCCTTTGTACAGCTCGTCGCTGGTACAGTTGGGGAACATGTGCCCTACAAAGGTGCGGTTATCGATGTGCTGCCCTTCCGAAGGCATAAAAAGCCCGTTGAGCTCGGTGTGACAGCCTTCGCCGGCATGTTCAGCACGCACGTTGTTGCGCATAAAGGCAGAACCGGTGCTGGAGGTTGTGAGCGAAAAAGTGCTGTTCGCTGCCTGCAGGGCCGAAAAATGATTAATGGTGTAGCTTTCCGGGCCTTCGTTCTGCATATCGTACACGCGCAGGGCGGCTCCTTCGGCCGTAAAATACTGCCATACCTGCTGCGCAAAGAAACGTTTTTCCGCAGCGTGCGCGTGCAGCATCAGTACAGAGGCCGACGCATTTTTACCGGCTGTGAGCACATGCAGGGAAGCCAGCGAGGACGCATCTTCCACATCTGTATACGAAAATACCAGGAGCGGTTTTGCAACCTGTACGTTTTCCCCGATAAGCAGGGCCACACCTTCGGAAGCCGTAGCCAGGGCCAGCGCTTTCACCGCATCGGGCTCGGGCAGGGCAAAGGTCTGTGCGGCCAGCGAACCGTTCAGTATAGTTCCGGCGGCCTGTACTTCCACGCCCGCGGGCAGTACGGACAAAGCCGGCTGAAATACGCCGTTGTACAGTACCAGTGTACCGGAAGTGGCAAAAGGCAGTTCCGGCAGGCTCAGCGTATCTGTTGCGGTCTTCAGCTCCGTTTCGCGGAAGCCGTTCTCCGTAAACAGCCGCTGTATATTGCTGTATTTATACAGTTCGTTCTTCACCTCGGGCAGGCCTTTTTCCTCAAAAAAGGCCAGGGCACGGGCACGCAGGGCCTGCACTTCCGTGTTTCCCCATCCGGCGGTTTTTACCTGTGTTTCTGTAAGCATAGGACCGGATTAAGCTTCTACTTCTTTTTTAATGTGGTCGTAGCCTTTGTCTTCGAGTTCCAGGGCCAGTTCTTTCGGTCCCGTTTTCACAATGCGGCCGTCGTACAGTACGTGTACAAAATCGGGCACAATGTAATCGAGCAGGCGCTGGTAGTGCGTGATCACCAGGAAGGCGTTCTCCGCGCTTTTCAGCTTGTTCACCCCTTCGGACACGATGCGCAGGGCGTCGATATCGAGTCCGCTGTCCGTTTCGTCGAGGATCGACAGGTAGGGATTCAGCATGGCCATCTGGTAAATTTCGTTGCGTTTTTTCTCACCGCCCGAAAAGCCTTCATTCACTGAACGTCCGGCCAGTTTTTTATCCAGTTCCACCAGGGCCTGTTTTTCCTTGCTCAGCGCCAAGAAAGCTTTGGCGTCCAGTGCGTCCAGACCGCGGTACTCACGTACTTCGTTCACCGCCGTACGCATAAAATTGGTCATACTAACACCGGGAATTTCCACCGGGTACTGAAACGCCAGGAAAATGCCTTCGCCGGCACGTTCTTCGGGCGAAAGTTCCAGCAGATCTTTACCGCGGAAGATCACTTCGCCCTGTGTGATCTCATAGTCTTCCTTGCCGGCCAGCACGGACGACAGGGTACTTTTTCCGGAACCGTTGGGTCCCATAATGGCATGCACTTCGCCGGCAGCGATCTCGAGGTTGATTCCCTTCAGGATCTCCTTGCCATTGATGGATGCATGTAAATTTTTTATAGTGAGCATGATGTGTAACGTGTTGTTTTTTTCCTGTATATATTATCCCACGCTGCCTTCGAGCGAGATACTGAGTAATTTCTGTGCTTCCACGGCAAATTCCATGGGCAGCTGGTTAAATACTTCCTTACAATAACCGTTCACGATAAGGCTTACGGCCTTTTCGGTATTGATGCCGCGCTGGTTGCAGTAGAACAGCTGGTCTTCGGCAATTTTGCTGGTAGTGGCCTCATGTTCCACTTTGGCCGAAGGGTTATCGCATTCGATGTACGGGAAGGTATGTGCGCCGCAGGTGCTGCCGATGAGCAGACTGTCGCACTGTGAGAAATTGCGCGCGCCTTCCGCCTCACGGCCTATCTTTACCAGTCCGCGGTAACTGTTGTTGCTTTTACCGGCGGATATACCCTTGGACACGATGGTACTGCGTGTATTGCGGCCCAGGTGTATCATTTTGGTGCCCGTGTCGGCCTGCTGAAAATTATTGGTCAGCGCCACCGAATAGAACTCCCCGATGCTGTGATCGCCTTTCAGGATCACGCTGGGGTACTTCCAGGTAACGGCCGAACCGGTCTCTACCTGCGTCCAGGATATTTTACTGTTATCGCCTTTGCAGATACCGCGTTTGGTCACAAAATTGTAGATACCGCCCTTGCCTTCCTTGTTACCGGGGTACCAGTTCTGTACGGTGCTGTACTTGATCTCGGCATCGCGCAGGGCTACCAGTTCCACCACGGCGGCATGCAGCTGGTTCTCGTCGCGCATGGGGGCGGTGCAGCCTTCCAGGTAACTTACATAGCTGCCTTCGTCGGCCACAATGAGCGTACGCTCGAACTGCCCGGTATTAATGGCGTTGATGCGGAAATAGGTACTCAGTTCCATCGGGCAGCGTACGCCTTTCGGTATGTATACGAAAGAACCGTCGCTGAACACGGCGCAGTTGAGTGCGGCAAAGTAGTTATCGCGCACGGGCACTACCGAACCCAGGTATTTCTTTACCAGTTCGGGATATTCTTTAATTGCCTCGCTCATGGAACAGAATACGATGCCCAGTTCGCTGAGTTTTTCGCGGAAGGTGGTCTTTACCGAAATGGAGTCGATCACCGCGTCTACGGCCACACCCGAAAGCACTTTCTGTTCTTCGAGCGAGATCCCCAGTTTATTGAAGGTTTCCAGGATCTCGGGGTCCACCTCGTCGAGCGAGTTGTATTTGGGCCCTTTGCGGGGCGCCGAATAGTAAATGATGTCCTGGTAATTGATCTTCGGGTACTGAACGTGTGCCCAGTCCGGCTCCGTCATCTGTTCCCAGGCGCGGAAAGCCTTCAGGCGCCAGTCGAGCATCCACCCGGGCTCTTCCTTGCGGGCACTGATAAAGCGTATGGTGTCCTCGCTGAGGCCCGGAGGCGCCGTATCGTTCTCAAGATCGGTATAAAAACCCCACTTGTATTCGGAACTGACGGCCTGGTCTATTATTTTATTCGAGTCTGACATGGAGAAACCGTTGTAATGTTAAACCGAGAAACTTTCGCCGCAGCCACAGGTACGGGTAGCGTTCGGGTTTTTAAACTGAAAGCCTTTGCCGTTGAGGCCGTCGCTGAAGTCCAGCTCGGTGCCCACCAGGTATAAAAAGCTCTTTTTGCTCACTACGATCTGTACTCCTTTATCTTCGAACAGCTTATCGTCAGCCTTCATTTCATCGTCGAACTTCAGCTGGTAGGTAAGCCCGGAACAACCGCCGCCTTCCACGCCTACGCGCAGGAAAGCCGACTCGGCATGCCCTTCGGCACGGCGCAGTTCCTCTAATTTTTCTTTTGCTATATCAGAAACGGTAATCATTTCAATGAATGCGTTACTTTTGTTGTGTTTTTAAGAAGGGGAATATTATTTAGAATCAGTCTAAATAAACTCCCACGGTGCAAAGGTAGTCAATTCCCCTAAATAAGGGATAGAAATTTTTAATAAGATGATCGAAGAAACGAATCCGGAACTTACAAACCTGCAGCAAATAGGCGAATTCGGGCTGATAGAGCGTATCGGCCAAACGAAGAAATTTGTACACGAACAGACGATAAAAGGCATCGGGGACGATTGTGCGGTGACCGATCCGCAGGGTAAAAAGGTATTGCTGAGTACCGATCTGCTGTGCGAAGGCGTACATTTCGACCTGGCCTACGTACCCCTGAAACACCTGGGTTACAAGGCCGCCGTAGTGAACTTCAGCGATATGCTGGCCATGAACGTAAAACCGGCGCAACTGCTGATGAATATTGCGCTTTCGGCTAAATTCACCGTGGAAGCGGTAGATGAGCTGTACAAAGGCATACATGCGGCCTGCGAAAAGTACGGCGTGGAACTCATCGGCGGCGATACGTCCTCTTCGATACGCGGTATGGTACTCAGCGGCACGGTGATCGGTTATGCCGATGAAGAACAGATCGTATACCGCAGCGGGGCCGCCGAACGCGAACTGCTGTGTGTGACCGGTGACCTGGGAGCGGCCTATGCCGGGCTGCGCCTGCTGGAACGTGAAAAACAGATATTCAAGGACAACCCGGCCGTACAACCCGACCTGAGCGGCAATGACTATATACTGGAACGCCAGCTGAAACCCGAAGCCCGCATCGACATTATTACCGCACTGGCCGAAATGGGCATTAAACCTACGGCCATGATGGATATTTCGGACGGACTCGCTTCCGAGATCGGGCATATCTGCAAAGCATCCGGGCTGGGAGCGCATATTTACCTGAACCGCATACCGGTTGACCCTTCGGCGGCCTCCTTCCTCGAAGAACTGAAGGTGCACCCCGGCGTGGCGGCCCTGAACGGCGGCGAGGATTACGAACTGCTGTTCACCCTGAAACAGAGCGACTACGAAAAGATCTCGAAAAGTCCCGATATTACGATCATCGGCTACATGAGCGCCGCTTCGGAGGGCATTAAGATCGAAACCCCGGACGGCCGCGTAAGTGACCTGACGGCCGGCGGGTGGAACGCATTTCAATAAAAACTAAAAAAATTACATAAAAAATGAAAATTGCCGTAGTAGGCGCTACCGGGCTGGTAGGTCAGAAAATGTTACAGATACTGGAAGAGCGGAACTTTCCCGTGAGTGAACTGATCCCCGTGGCGAGTGAAAGCTCCCTGGGAAAAACGGTACGTTTCCGGGGCAAGGAATATACGGTGGTTTCGGCTACGGAAGCCATAGAGCGAAAGCCGGCCATCGCACTTTTTTCAGCCGGGGGAAGCACTTCGCTGGAATGGGCCCCGAAATTTGCCGAAGCCGGTATCACGGTGATCGACAACAGTTCGGCCTGGCGCATGGACCCGACGAAAAAGCTGGTGGTACCCGAAGTGAACGGTCATGTGCTGAGCGCCGAGGATAAGATCATTGCCAACCCCAACTGCAGTACCATACAGCTGGTGCTGGTGCTGAAACCCCTGCATGAAGCGCTGCACATACGCCGTGTGGTGGTAAGCACCTACCAGAGCGTGACCGGTACCGGCAAAAAAGCCGTAGACCAGCTGCAGAACGAACGTAAAGGCGTGGCGGGCGCCATGGCCTATCCCTACCCCATCGACCTGAACCTGATCCCCCAGATCGACATTTTTATGGACAACGGCTACACCAAAGAAGAAATGAAGATGACGAACGAGACTCGCAAGATCATGGGCGACGATTCCATAAAGCTTACGGCCACCTGCGTACGCGTACCCGTAATGGGCGGCCACAGCGAAAGTGTGAACATCGAATTTGAAAATTCTTTTGACCTGCAGCAGATCCGCAGCCTGCTTGAGAAAGCGCCCGGCGTAAAGGTGATCGATGACCCCGCACACCTGCAATATCCCATGCCGCTCTTGCACGCGTCAGATTCAGATGATACCTTTGTAGGACGTATACGTTACGACGAAACCCGCGAAAATACCCTCAACTGCTGGATCGTTTCGGACAACCTGCGTAAAGGCGCAGCTACCAATGCCGTACAGATCGCGGAATACATCACATCGAAAGGTTTTGTAAAATAAGTACCTTGTTTTTTTTATATATAGGGCTTTTACGGGTAACCGTAAGAGCCTTTTTTTGTGCACAAAAAAAAGGGAGGTCTTCCCAGGACCTCCCCTCCAAAATCGGCCGGACCAAAAGCAGACGCCCGGTCCGGCCTCTTTTTCTCTAACCACTTAACGCGTTATTGTACTTTTAAAATACGTATCTCGGTACGACGGTTGGCCTGGTGTTCCTCATCGGTACACTTGACCCCGTTGGCACATTTGTTGGCAAGCATGGTTTCGCCATACCCTTTGGCTACCAGGCTTTCGGCAGAAATACCCTTGGTCTTGATCAGGTAATCCACACAGCTCTGGGCGCGGCGCTGCGACAGGCTCAGGTTGTACGAGTCGGAACCGCGGCTGTCGGTGTGCGAAGACAGCTGCACCTTGATCTGTGGGTTCCGTTTCAGGAAATCGTACACTTTATCCAGTTCCACCATACTCTGCGGACGCAGAGTGGCCTTGTTGTAATCATAGTAAATATCTTTCAGTTCGAATACGGCATTTTCCCTGATCGGGTTGAAACACACGTCTTTGTTCAGCACGAACTCCTTGCGTTTTTCCGCACCGGGCTCTGTATTGCCGAATTCAAAGGCCATTTTCTTGGTCTCCGGGAAGAAACCGGCGCCCGTGTTCTCTATGATGTATTTCCACTGTTTCGGCTGCAGCGCTTCGCCCTGTACAACGGGTTCCGTTTTCAGGATCTCGATCTCGCCTGCGGCATTCGACGTATAGAACTTCTTCTCATTACCTCCTTCTTCTTTCACGCTCATTTCGGCGTTCGGAACGGGATTCCCGGTACTGCAGTCCTTCACTACGAACAGCATGCGGTACGCTCTTTCCCTGGGCAGAGTGTTGTCTTCCATCTGCAGGTCGGCACGCAGCACTTCCGAGGTGTTTTTACCCTGTGTGCTCAGTGTGGCCGGGGTTACCAGGTCGAAGTTCTCTTTGGTACCGGCAATTTCGTAATCGCAGTCCTTCAGCAGCGGGAAGGTGAAATTCCCCAGGGAATCGGTGTATACGACGGTGGAATCCCCTAAGGTTTTGTTGCGGAGTACCACCTGTACATTGCCCAGTTTTTTGGCGGGATCGTCCTTATCGCTTACGGTACCTTCCACTTCCAGCACCACGCGGCGCATTTCCACGCCCATTACGCGGTCGGTATACCCGCGGCGGTCCGAAGAAAAGTAGCCCGTTTTATTATCGCGGGTGATCAGTGCAAAATCATCGGCTTTGGTATTGAGCGGATAACCCATGTTCAGCGGGGCCATGAACCCGTTGCTGCCGGCGCGGCTTTCGAAAATATCGAGTCCGCCCAGACCGGCCAGTCCGTTGGATGCGTAGTACAGCGTACCGTCATCGGCCACAAAGGGGAACATTTCGTCCTTTTCGGTATTGAGGGTCTTGCCCATGTTCTGCGGGGCCGACCAGCCGTTGCCTTCACGGCGGCACATCCAGAGGTCGGTTCCACCCTGTCCGCCCGGCATATCGCTTACAAAGTACAGGGTCTTCTCATCCGGAGAAAGGGCCGCGTGTCCCACGGAATACACCGCTGAATTGTAGGCAAAGGGCTGCGGAACGCTCCATTTACCGTTGGTACCTTTTTCGGCTATGTATAAACTCAGGTTCACGATCGTTCCCTTACGCACGTCTTTTTCGGTACGGTTGCGGGTAATAAAGGCCTGTCTGTTGTCTTTGCTGAAAAACACCGGGCCGTCGTGCTCGCGGGTCTTCAGTTCTTTCTTCTGCAGTTTTGCCTTTTTACGGTATTCGCCGTTCTTCGGACGGGCATAATACACGTTCAGGTAACCGGTGTTGTCCCATCCGTATTTCGACATCAGGGCCTGTGATTTGCGGGTAGAGACAAAAATGAGCCCATCCTCGTAATAGGCCGGTGAAAAATCGCCCAGTCCTTTGTTGAAAGGCATTTCCTTTACGGTATAGCGTGTGCTGTCGCGCATGAGGTACACGGGGTAGTTCAGGTTGCGCTCATACTCCTTCAGGGTACCGAGTTCGTGTCCCTGGGCTTTCATATCGCGGAGCACGGCGGCGGCCTCATCGTATTTGCCCTGGTAGCGCAGCGCTTCAAAATACATGGTATAATCGTCAGCAACCGCAGCTTTTCCGTTCACCAGCGACTGGTACCAGGCCGAAGCCTTGCCGTAATCGCGGGTATAGAATTCAGACTGAGCGGCTTTGCGTACCACTTCCCAGTCGGCCGATCTGCCCTTGCCCGATTTTTTAACGGTCTTGCGGGCCAGTTCGTTATAGATGGGGCTGGCCGCCGTATAGTCGAGGAGTCCGAAATAGCGCTCGGCCAGGTTCCTGCGTGCCGTCTGGGCCTGTGCCGACGAAGCCAGCAGGAATACACATGCGTATATATATACTTTTTTCATGATGCTTGCTTGTTGATTAGAAATAGCGGGGTGAACGGACAGGTTTTTTCTTCGTACGCAGGTCAAAGCCTACCATGATCTCGTGGCTGCCCCACTGGCGGGCGTTCACCATACCGTTTACCGGCAGTTCGAAGGCATAACCGATGCTTACCGTATTTTTAACGATCACGGCCATATTCAGACCCACGGCCTCGTGGAAGCGGTACATGGCACCTACCCACAGGGTTTTATGGAACAGGAAATTGGCATTGAGATCGAAGGTAAGCGGTGCATTCTCTGAGATCTTCACGAGGGTGCTCGGCTTAAAGTCCACCACGCTGTTGATCTTGAATACATAACCGGCGGTCACGTAAAAGTGGCGGCGCTGCAGGTTTTCGCCGATATCCTGGTTGCCCAGGCGGTTACGCAGCATGCGCGGCACCGATATCCCGAAGTAATGGCGCTCGCCGTAGTAATAGATACCCGCTCCGAAGTTCGGACGTACGCGGCTGGCGTAATATCCGTATGCCGGATCGCCCGGATCGGTGGTGTACAGGCGCGAGAAATTGTATACCTGCCAGTCGGCTCCGCCGCTCATACCAAAGGCCAGGCGGTGGTCCCTGCGGTTGAGTTTGATGCTGTAGGAGATATCGGCAAAGGCCGAAGTACGGCTACGCGCACCGATCTGGTCGTTACTGAGGTGGAAACCCAGTCCCAGGCTCTGCCCCACTACCGGCGCACTGAAAGAAAGGAACTGGCTGCGCGGGGCGCCTTCGAAGCCCACCCACTGGAAGCGGCCGCTGGCCACAAGGTTTATGGAACCCCGCGTACCTGCATAGGCCGGGTTGAAAAGCAACGGATTAAACATGTAGAGCGATACCTGCTCTTCGGTCTGGCTGAATACGTCTGCCCGGCAAAGGGAGAGTAAGATCAGTGAAACCATTAAACCCAGTTTTTTCATTGTATAATGCTGTTTATATTTTATGCAAAATGTTATGATAAAGCAGGCCCGGCGGACAAACCCAACGGGCCTGCGTCTTTTTTAGTAGGTAAGCTCTATGTAACCCTGGTAGGCTTTTTCTCCTTTTTTCAGAATGATCACATAGAAGTAGGTCCCTGCGGGCAGTTTCTGGTTTCCGATCGTGGCCATACCGTTTGAGTAACCGGCAAAGTCGTTCAGGTAAGGGGAAGCCTTGTACACCAGGTTACCCCAGCGGTTGTACAGTTCCACCACCGCATCGGGATACAGTTCAATGCCCGGTATGGTCCAGGTATCGTTGTGTCCGTCGCCGTTGGGCGATACCAGCTGCGGCACTTTAAAGTCGCAGTTCAGGTCCACGTTCGCCGTATCGGTACAGCCGTTGGCATCGGTCACCGTCAGGGTGTAGTTACCGGCTTCGGCGATCAGTACAGGTCCGGCATAGCCATTGCTCCACAGGTACGTGTAAGGTTCGGTACCGCCAGCCGTTTCGCTGTAAATGGTACCGTCTTCCAGTCCGCAGATGGCATTGCTCACCGAAGTGATGCCCAGGCGCAGCGGTTCCGGTTCTGTGATGGTCACGCTGGCCATGGCCGAACAGCCGATGGCATCGGTTACGGTCACCGTGTAGGTACCCGGGGCCAGGCCCGCCCATGCCGAGTCGGATGAGCTGCCGTTGTTCCAGTCGAACGTGAACGGAGCAATGGCGTTGTCTACGATCACAGCGGCTATTCCATCGTCAGCACCGGCGCACTGTACGTTCTGACCGGCAGCGGCAAGGCGTATGGCCGAACGACGTACGTAGAAGGAACAGGAGCTGCTGTTACCGGCCGCATCCGTAGCGGTATATATCACGAGGGTACTGCCCACGGGGAACAGGGAACCCGGCGTATAATTAGAACTGATGTTCAGGATACTGCTACAGTTATCGCTGAAGGAAGGAGGCGTCCAGCTGATGTACTCGTTACAGCTGTTTATATCGGCAGGACAGTTCAGGCTGACCGGAGCTTCCGTATCATTTACGGTTACCGTAAAGCGGCACACCTGCTGGTTACCCGCACCGTCGGTAAAGGTATAGGTCACTACGGTAGAACCTACCGGGAACACATCGCCCGGCTGGTGGCTGGAGCTTACGCTGAGCGTAGCACCACAGTTGTCTGTAGCTGTAGGAGCTGTCCAGTTAACGGCTGCGCTGCAGAGACTGCTGTCGTTGGATACAACGATATCGGCCGGACAATCGCTGATCTGCGGAGCCTCTGTATCGTTAACCGTTACAGTAAAGCTGCAGGTAGTGGTATTGCCGGAGCTGTCCACCGCTGTGTAGGTAACCGTGGTGGTACCTACCGGGAACACAGCACCCGGGGTATGTGTAGATGTAAAGCTGCTGAGCGTACAGTTGTCCGAAGCTACCGGGGCCGTCCAGCTGAAGGCCGCGCCGCACTGACCGGCATCGGTGGATATCGTGGTATCGCCCAGGCATCCGCTGATGGCAGGAGCTTCGTGGTCGGCCACGTTTACGGTAAAGGAGCAGCTCCAGTTCTGACCGCTGGCCGTTTCGGTAACCGTGTAGGTCACTACGGACTGTCCCGTTGCAAACGCATAGCCGCTGATGTCGGAGGCGCCCGTATTTACGGAACCGTCAGGATTCTGAACAGACCAGCCTACGGTAGCCGCACAGTTACTGGTAACCAGCAGAGGCGTCAGGGAACCGGCCGGAGATGTCCAGCTGCAGGTACCCGGATCGGTATTGGCAGCGATGATATTACCCGGACAGGTAATGGTAGGATCTTCCGTGTCGATCACATTAATAGTGAAGGAACAGCTGTCGGAATTGCCGTTGCCGTCGGTAGCCGTATACGTAATTACATAGGAACCTACCGTAAGCAGGGAGCCGTGTGCCGGACCGGAGGTCTGTGTTACGGTTACGCTGCCGCAGTTGTCCATAGCTACGGGGATCGGCCATATCACGCCACCTTCACAGTCATCCGGGAAGAGACTTACGGTATAAACCGCACCGGAAGCACAGTTCAGGAAGGACGGAGCCGTCTGGTCCTGCACCGTTACACTGATGTTGCAGCTGGAAGTATTACCCGCGGCATCCGTAGCCGTCCAGGTCACTACCGTTGTTCCCACCGGGAAAGTAGCGCCGTTCAGACTGTTCGGGTTTGCCCAGGCATAATAGTTGTGTGTCAGGGTCACTGCACCGCAGTTGTCGCTGGCCGTGGCATCGAGTGCCGAGCCGCTTATCTGGTATCCGCAGATGTCTGCAAAGGCCGTAAAGGCAGGCAGGGAAGCCGGACAGCTGATCACGGGCGCTTCGGTGTCGCTGATAGTGATGGTCACCACAGCGGTATCGCAAAGTGCAGGCAGCGGAGTACCGTCGTCACAAACCTGGTAGGTAAAGTGATCGGTACCGCAGGTATTCGGACCCGGGGTATAGGTAATGGCACCCGTTACCGGATCGATGGTCACAGAACCGCCGTTTACCGGGCCATTGGTAATGGTTACCGTAGCAGGATCGATGTTTCCGTCGATGTCTGTATCGTTCGGCGTAACATTAATTACTACCGGCGTGGAAGAACCGGTATTGGCATTGTCGTTATTCGCTACCGGCGGATCGTTCAGCGGGGTAATGGTGATCACACTTACCGAGGTATCGCAGGCGCCGTTCTGGTCACATACTACGATGCAAACGCTGTCCGTACCGTTGTAGTTGGCAGCAGGTGTATACGTAATGCATACCTGGCCGTTGAATACTACCGGAGTCGTAGATATTCCATTATATGGGCCACCGCAGAACGAAGCCGTGAAGGTATCGCCTGCATCGGCGTCCACAATCGGTGAACAGATCGTTACCGGTACATCTTCCGGGGTACTTACGTTCGGCAGGTCGATCACCGGAGGATCGTTTACCGGTGTTACGTTAATAGTAACAACCGCAGTGTCACACAGTACAGGCATACCC
>JACVCJ010000030.1 GCA_016742095.1 Bacteroidia bacterium | reverse complement strand
GTTATAAGAGCCCGAAGTCCTGGACTGGGTGGTGGTGAGCAGATTCCAGGTAAGTCCGCCGTTGTCGGAATATTCGATACGTACCTGGGTACTGTAGTACGTGGCAGGGTCCCAGGTGATCGCTATGGTCTGGCCGCCGTTAAACCATTCGCCCCCGTTGGGGTAGGTAACTTTAGGTGCCAGGGGTAATACAGTAAAGGTGGAGTCGCTTACGTCGTGTTTACAGGAATTAGCCTGGTCTCTTATGGTAATGATATAGTTCGTGGCTGGCTGGTTGGGTACGGTCCATATATGGTTGTTCCCTGTAATATTGTTAGCTATGGTACCATTACCGGCGCTGGAAGTGTAGGTAATCGTATACGCTCCGGACACATTGGGTCCGTTTGTCCAGCTGATGAGGTAGTTTTGCCCGGAGTTGAGTATTTCACCCCCATTGGGTGCGGTAAGCGATATTTCGTTACTGGTGGTAAAGTTAAAAGTAGCATTGCTGGTATCTGAGTATTGCGGGTAATTGTTGTTTACCACACGTATAAGGCCCTGGCTGCTGTTTAATGAATTTGGAACCGACCACAGGTAGCTTGGGCTGTTATTGTTGTTTACAATGGTTTGCCAGGAACTGCCGTTATCCAGGGAATAATATATAGACCAGCTATTAAGCCCGTAGCTATAGAGCGAGGATGATATCTGGAAAGCATTGCAACCTGTAAGGGTTTCTCCTCCGTTAGGACTGGTCAGGGTAAAGGGTTTGCGAATATTAAAACTCACATTGCTTACATCGTTGAGGTTGGGGTTGTTGCTGTCACTGACCTTTACCAGGCATTGTGTATAAGCCCGGTTTTCAGGGAGGTAGGGTAGACCCCAGCTTTCGCTGCCGTCATTAGGTGTGTTGGTCGCAATACTGATCCAGGTAAGTCCGTTATCCAGGCTGTATTCGAGACGTACATTATTGTAAAATGTGTTTTTATCCCAGAGTATATTTACAGGTTGTCCTACACTAAAATTTTCGCCTCCGTTAGGGTAAATAAGCAGGGGGGAGAGTGGCGCGATCGTAAATGTACTGTCACTCACATCAAACATACAACTGCTTACGGCATCCCGCACGCGCACCAGGCAACTGGTGGACGGGCTGTTGGGAACCGTCCAGGTATAGCTGCCCCCGGGAGAGTTATAGTTAGATACGATCGTAGTCCATACGCCACCGTTGTTCAGTGAGTAGGCGATATTATAGGTATTGCTGGTACCCTGTGCGTTCCAGGTGATCGTGGCATTGGAGAGTGGAGTGAGTGTTTCTCCGCCGTTTGGTGCAGTAACCGTAACCGGTATATTGATGCTGAAAAAAGAATTACTCTGGTCTACAATAACCCCGTTCTGTGAATCTTTTACCCGTATCAGCACGGTATTCGAATGTACATTGGGTACGGTCCAGGCATAGGTTTTGGAGGGAGACAGGTAATTGGTTGTAACAGAAGCCCATATAATTCCTCCGTCGAGTGAATAATCGATGTCGTAATACCCGGAAACGGCGCCCGAGGTACTCCAGCTTACCGTATATACCTGGCAGGGATACAAAATTTCGGCGCCGTTGGGTTGTACTACCGTAATGGTTTGCGAAAAAAGGACAAGAGGGATGGTTGCAAGAAGTGTGAGCAGCAGTTTTTTCATATCTGTGTGAGTTGTGACAGGCCGCAAATATACGTTAAGCAGATCAGGCCTTACCTCCTTATCGGACAAGTGTAGGGATGTAATTCATTATCGTATGCTTTTATCGAGTATTTGTCCGGGTTATATATGATTTTTAATACCCTGCTGATAAGTAGATGTTTAGTTGGCGTTCCTGTATTTTATTTAACGGGGGGCGAACGGAGCTATATGTAGAAAGCCGGGCCGCCTCGCTGTAAGCGAGGCGGCCCGGCTTTTCCGTTTTATTGTTTAAAGACCGCATTATCTTACATCATTCCGTCCATGCCGCCGCCCATCGGGGGCATCATGGGCTTATCCTCTTTTTTATCGGCAAGTACGCAGTCGGTCGTGAGCAGCATACCGGCAATGGATGAAGCGTTCTCCAGGGCCACGCGCGATACTTTGGTCGGGTCGATCACACCGGCAGACAGCAGGTTCTCGTAAACCTCCCTGCGGGCGTTGAAACCGAAATCGGCCGTACCTTCCTTGATCTTCTGTACGATGATGCTGCCTTCCAGTCCGGCGTTCTCCACGATCTGGCGCAGGGGCTCTTCGATGGCGCGGCGTACGATATTGATACCAAAGGTCTCATCGTCGTTTTCGCCTTTCAGGCTGTCGAGGGCCGAAGAACTGCGGATGTAGGCCACACCGCCGCCCGGTACGATACCTTCTTCCACAGCGGCACGGGTAGCGTGCAGGGCATCGTCCACGCGGTCTTTTTTCTCTTTCATTTCCACTTCGGTAGCGGCACCCACGTACAGTACGGCAACCCCGCCGCTCAGTTTGGCCAGGCGCTCCTGCAGTTTTTCGCGGTCGTAGTCCGAAGAGGTATTTTCAACCTGTACTTTAATCTCTTTTACACGGGCCTGGATCGCCTCTTTGGCGCCGGCGCCTTCCACGATGGTGGTATTGTCTTTATCGATGCTTACTTTGGCAGCCTGACCGAGGAAGCTCAGGTCGGCGTTCTCCAGTTTGTAACCACGCTCTTCGCTGATCACGGTACCACCGGTCAGGATGGCGATGTCTTCGAGCATGGCTTTGCGGCGGTCACCGAAGCCCGGGGCTTTAACCGCGGCAATTTTCAGGGAACCTCGCAGTTTGTTCACCACCAGGGTAGCCAGGGCCTCGCCGTCCACGTCCTCGGCAATGATCAGCAGGGGACGGTTGGTCTGTACCTGTTTTTCCAGGATGGGGAGCAGTTCTTTCATGCTGCTGATCTTTTTATCGTAGATCAGGATGAAGGCGTTGTCCAGCTCTGCTTCCATTTTTTCGGTATTGGTCACGAAGTACGGAGACAGGTAACCACGGTCGAACTGCATACCTTCCACTACGTCTACGTAAGTGTCGGTACCTTTGGCTTCTTCCACGGTGATCACGCCTTCTTTGCCCACTTTCTGCATGGCTTCGGCGATCAGTTTACCGATGGTCTCGTCGTTATTGGCAGAAATAGAGGCCACCTGTTCAATTTTGCTGTGGTCGTCGCCTACTTCCTTGCTCATGTTCTTCAGCTCGGCTACTACGGCTGTAACGGCTTTGTCGATACCGCGTTTCAGGTCCATCGGGTTCGATCCGGCGGTAACGTGTTTCAGTCCGGCGGTAACGATGGCCTGGGCCAGAACGGTAGCGGTAGTGGTACCGTCACCGGCTACGTCGGCCGTTTTGCTGGCTACTTCTTTCAGCATCTGGGCGCCCATGTTCTCCACGGGATCGCTCAGTTCCACTTCTTTGGCAACGCTTACACCGTCTTTGGTCACGGCAGGTGCGCCGAATTTTTTATCGATGATCACGTTTCTTCCTTTGGGGCCTAAGGTTACCTTAACGGCGTTGGCCAGTGTATCTACGCCCTTTTTCAGTTTTTCGCGGGCATCTCCCTGAAACAATATTTCTTTTGCCATAATATCTCTGTCTTAAATAACTTAATTACTACTTATACTTAAACGATCGCGTAAATATCAGATTCACGCATGATCAGGTATTCGGTGCCTTCGATCTGGATCTCGGTACCTGCATATTTGCCGTACAGTACCACGTCGCCTACTTTTACGGTCACAGGCTCGTCCTTTTTGCCGTCGCCTACAGCTACAACTTCACCACGTTGTGGCTTTTCCTTGGCGGTATCGGGAATAATAATGCCTGAAGCGGTTTTGGTTTCAGCTTCTGCCGGTTTTACAACTACCCGGTCATGTAAAGGTTTAATGTTAATAGCCATACTCTTCGTTATGTTTTGTTTTAATCTATTACTTAGAATTTCTATATCCTGCCTGCATCACAATTCATGCCAAAGCCCGGTTTCTGCCATTTTTTCGGGTATGACGCCGCTGCTTCGGTGACAAACTGACATTTAGGCCTCTTCGCTGTCACGTTGTTTCTGCAGGAACTCCCGGCGTTGTTTTTCCAGGCGTATACGCTGGCGGCGGCGCATGTAGTACATGACAAAGGCGATCACCGGGAACATAAAATAAATGGCCGCCCGGGAAGTACCCAGCGTATTGATCTTCCAGATGGTAAGGCCGATAAAGATAAAGCCGAAAATAAGCCATATCCATTCTACGATGCGGGCAAAACGTATCAGTTTGTCATTCATGCCGCAAATGTACGTATTTTGTCGGGAGCAGTTTCAGCTTTGTGTATTTGGCGCTGAAAGGCCGAAGAACAGCGATCGTCCTCAGCGTGTGTCCGGGGCATTTTCAACCCGGAAGCTTCCCTGCGGGCGCAGGATCTTGTATCTGGTAAAGCTCTCGTTGGCTTCGAGCCCTTCGCCGTACAGAATTTCTTCTTTCTTGGTGATCTGTACAAAGGCGTCGGTGGTCAGAATTTTCCGGGCATTGTCCCAGAGCAGTTTCTCGGTATTCAGCTTTTCGCCGCTTTCGTTCACCACCACTACGTTCTGACGGGCCTCCATCATTTCGTTGTTTTTATTGTGTGTGGCATAACGGGCCTGCATCCGCGAAGTGATACCGCCGCTGCGGTTATAAAATTCGATATACACACCGTAGGGCAGTTCGGTATAGTTGTCGGGCCGCGGGAATTCGCGCATCATGGGAGTGGTAAGCTTTGCCTTGAGCGTGGCGCTGTCGGTATATTCGATCACCACGTCCACGCCGGTAAGCAGGGGTTGCTTGTCTTTTTCCTTCAGGCGGTTTATTTCTTCGAGCGTGTTATGCGTACAGGCGCTGAACAGTGTCAGGGCCATGAACATAAAAAGTAACCCCGGCATACCGGGGCTACTGAGGAATATTTTATGTGTACTGCCGGAACGCATCTTAGCGTGTACGGATGGTTGTGCTTTCCTGTATCCAGCCGCCGGCGCTTACCGCCGTACCTTCTTTTTTATCAGGACAGTCGAAAAAGAGCTGGTCCTTTGTAGGATAGTTGGCCTGTACGCGCCCCAGTTGCCGGTTGGCCTTTTCGGCGCAGGACGGATCGATGCTTTTGGCATAGTTGTACTTATCGGCTGCAGCCCAGAGCGGAGCTGCCTTTTCGCAGGGATCGTCGCTCAGTTTACCGTAAGAACCGGCATACATATCGCCGATAAAGATGTAGGGATCGCCCCAGCCCGGTTTAAGGCCGGCCGCCTTGCGTGCATTGTCGCGTGCGGTAGACGATTTGCCGCTCTGGTAATTGAGCTGTGCCAGCATATAGGTATAATCGGCCTTTTTCTCGTTATCGGTTTCCAGGTTTGCGGCTTTTTCGATATAGCTTTCGGCTTTGCCGTTATCTTTTTTGGCATAGAACAGCATACCCAGCTTGTAGAATGCATCGGCCGACTGGCGGTTTTGTGCGTCGATCTCGTAGATGCTCAGTACGGTAGCGTTATTGATGTGCTCGTCTTTAGCCAGGCATTTTTTCTTGTCGAGCAGGGACGCGGCTTTCCGGATCCAGTTGGTGTCTTTTTTGCTGGCTTCAAATTGTTTGCTGAAATTCTCTACCAGCATGGTGCAGTCGAGGCAGTTCTCGGCCAGTTTGTCCAGGTTGGCCTGGGCTTTCAGGTAGGAGCTGTCTTTGCTGGCATTGAAGTTATGGTCCACCACGTCGGAAAGTGACAGGTACAGATCGGCCATCTTGTCGCACTCGATCAGGTTTTTGCTCTTCATCAGGGCAGCCGCGTAAATGTGCATAGACACCGCATTGGCCGAGGTATTGTTACCGTTCAGGGCCAGCGCTTTTTCAAACAGCGGGTAGGTCAGCTCGTAGTTGTCCTTGTCCATCGCCTGCAGATCGGTAGCCTTGGCAGCCAGTACCTGACCGGTGCTCCAGTATTTTTCCTGGTGTTTGCCCGGATTCTTTTCGATCTGGGCCAGGTATTTGTCATAGATCAGCACCAGGCTGTCCTGCATTACTTTTTTGGCAGCGTCGTCAGCGGCTTTTTTATAAAAGTCCTTATACATAACTACGCCATATACGTAAGTACCCAGGTACATGTCCTCACAGTTGTTGAAGCTGTACTTCCAGGGCTCACGGGCCATTTCATAGTTTTTCTGACGGTAGTATTCATTAAATAAAGAATACTGTTTTTTACACTCCGCAGAATCGACCTGGGCAATAGCGGGAAGACCCAGACCGCCCATTGCACACACGGCTACGAAGTTCTTTACATTCATTTTCAGTTTCATAACAGTTTCCGTATTTCTTATTTAAACTTATAATTATAGAATCTGCGTTCTCTTAAGTTGAACGATAAAACAACCCTCCAGCTGTTCATCCGGGTTATGGTGGGGTCGGGATGGCTCCGGGAGCTGTACTCTACGCCCAGGTTCAGCATGGACGAGATCACACGGCTGTTTTCGTCTTTTAAAAGAGCGTTGATTATTATAGGAAAACCTACTCCAAAACTAATGCCAAATTCTGAAAATGGAGTGCCCAGGGGGGCCACGTATGAATTTCCGTAGCGGAAACCGGCCCTGTACGTAAGCTTATTGAAGAAGCCCTTGGGTTTGTTTGCCGTATATTCTGCACCCAGTGCTGCGGTGTAACTATTTGAAAAATAAGGTTCTGCCTGACCATTACTGTTGCGGAACTGGCTCCATAACTGGTACTGGAATTCCGTACCAATTAAAAAATTGTTAATTTTCCCGAAAGAGAATCCCACGCCGAACGTAGAGGGGAAGCGCACCGTGGAACGCTCGCGGTACAGCAGGGTGTCGATCAGGTAGGGTGTGCCCGTAATATCGGTACTTGTGAAATATTTGCCCAGAATGGTGGTTTTGGCCCGCATACGGTTCCCGTAACTGTAGGTACCGCCTGCCGTAATAAACCAGGGAGTTTGTCTTTTACGCCCCAGGGAATCGCGCACGCTGATGGTGTCGGTATACATAAGGCCGGCATCGAACGAAAAGTCGCTGATGCGCAGGTTCTGTTCCCAGGACGTGTTCAGGAAGCCGGTAGCTTCGGACGTGCTGTTCTTTTCGGTAAGCAGACTGCCGAAATAAAAGCTGCCGTTGATACCGAGAGAAAGCCCTTTGGCCACCGTGGCCCCGTAACCGAGGTAAATACGGTCTACGCCGCCTTTGCCCTGGTAGTTCAGGTTCACATTGATGGTATCTTCGGGCGAGGCCACTGCATCGTTCATGGTAAAGGCATAACCCGCCTGTGAATAGGGAATATAGCCGAAGCTGATGCCCATGGTGGGTTTGCGTTTTATGTAAATGGGAACGCCTACGGCAAACTGGTTGAAAAAACCGCCGGCCAGCCCGGTGCGGCTGTTCCCGCGGATGAGTGAATAACTGTTGTACTCGCCGCCGAACGTAAGCATGATATTACGGAAATGAGCATAGGACGCGGGATTGCTGTAGTTCACCAGATCGGTGGTAACATAGGCAGCGCCGATACCGCCCATAGCCATCTGACCGGCCTGTACGTTGCCGGAAACCCGGCCTACACCTAACTGTGAATATGTATCGTACACGTTACCATACTGTGCAGAAGCTACGGTAATGCAGGCGCCTGCCAAAATGGTGGTTAAGATCCGTCTGATGCCTTTGTTCATTTACTTTTGGTTAAACCGAATTACGTGCGCCAAACCCGATAAAACTAAATTTGGGCGCACAAAGATGTCATTTTCCATCTTATTGACAAACACTCCGGCATATCCGCCCGTAAAAAAAACGGAAAGGCCGTCCCAGGCGGCACGATACTGCCGTATCATGTGGAGCAGTTCTCCCGTAATTCCTTCTGAAACGCCGTTATGCATGCTTTGTAGAGTGTTTTTGCCAATAAAGGAGGGGCTTTCCTTACCGGGTTCGATTTCCAATAACGGTAATTTGCCCGTAAAAGTATGCATGGCCTTAAATCGCATGTCCCAGCCGGGCGAAATAGCGCCGCCCATATAGGTTTTATCTGCCGAAACAAAATCGTATTTGATGCAGGTACCGAAATCCACCACCAGGGTATTCCGGGCCTGTTCCTGTGAGAAAAAAGCGCCTGCGGCGGCCATGTAACGGTCCGGGCCCAGGGTCTCCGGCGTTTCGTAACCCATGTGCAGACCGGCAGGCGTTAACCCGTTCACCCGCAGCAGGCCGGGAAAGGACTGCAGCAGGGCTTCCTGTTCTGCGTCCAGCGCCGCCACACTGGAAACCGCCAGTGTGTCCTCATTACGTATATGCAAGGACTGCAGTACGCCGTTCAGCTCTTCCAGGGGGGCTGTTACGGGCTCTCCGGGTTCCAGTGCCTCGTTCAGCAGGGCCAGTTTCAGTCTTGTATTGCCGATATCCAGAATAATTTTCCTACTCATTATCAATAACAAAAGGGCTCCAAAGATAAAAAAAAGGAAAAAATATTTGCGATACGATAAAAAGCGTTACATTTGCAGCCCGTTTCACCTGAAACAATGTGATGGCGCGGTAGCTCAGATGGTAGAGCAACGGACTGAAAATCCGTGTGTCGGCGGTTCGATCCCGCCTCACGCCACAAAAATCAGGAATCCCGCTTATGGCGGGATTTTTTGTTTTACTCCAGTTTGTACGCGATGATCAGGTCGCCCGAGAAGTACAGCCCCAGCTGGCGTCCCAGGCCGGGCAGGTTACCCGGGATGCGGAAACGCAGCGTATTCAGTTCCGTTCTTTCAGGAATGATGTGGTACAGCTGCCGGTTGCGCCCGGTCTGTACGTAAAAACTGTCTGCGGGTACATTCTTGTTGGTACGTATCAGTATATCGAAACTGTCTTTATCGGCCGGAATGCTCAGGATACCGTCTGAAAGGGACGTGTAAATGATATCGGGCCGGGGTTCGTAATAGATATGCAGCGGCTTCCGGATAAATGCCGAATCGCTTACCCGCAGCGGTTCCAGGGAGGCATATTCGTTGGCCGCATTGTGCGTGCTGGCAAAAACACTGTCGTTCACCAGGAACCAGTGACCGTTCACGAGTCGTTTAAACTTTTTGGTCTCCGGGTCCAGGTAGCCCGAGGCCCAGGTTACGTCCACCGCTTCCCAGCGGCCGTTCAGCTGTACACGGTTCCAGGCGTGCCGGCTTTTGGTACGTTTTTTACCCAGGTCCAGCAGGGTGGTCTTGGCATAGCCTTTCACGGTCTTGCAGGGAATACCTGCCTGTTCGCACAGTTTGCAGAAAATATCCGAATACTGCCAGCAAACGCCGCGGCCGGAGCGCACGGTGTATTCCAGGTCTTTTTTTACGGTGTTCAGATCGTAGCTCAGGTTATCGGCTACCCATACGTAAATGGCGCGTACTTTCGAGGAATCGCCCTCCAGGTGTGCGGTAAGCTGCTGTGCCAGCCGCGGGTAATTCTTCAGGCTGCGCTTCATTTTTACCTTCAGGCCGGTGCTGTCTGCCCGGAAATACTGCCAGGCATTCATCTGTGCATGTCCGCCGGGAGCCGTGTATACGCAAAGCAGGAGGCTGAGCATGGCAATGAGCCGGCGTGAAGACGGGACGGACAGAAGCATATAGGAATGAACGCAGGAGCAGGCCTTTTTGTTACAGGCGGACCTTATTTTTCTGCGCGGTACAGTTTGAGGCTCCGGAAGGGTGCATCTACCGGGCGCAGCGGCCGGCCGGCATGGGTAGTGGTATCGTGTTCGGCCAGGTACCAGGGGTCGCTGTTGCCACAGGTCCAGCTGATGCGGCCTATGCGCATGCTGTAGGCAAAAACGCTCCAGTCGCTGCAGAGTCCCTCTTCCAGGTTGCCGATCTCGCCGGGTTTCATGTAGGTGCTTACCAGGTGTATATCGTGCACCAGGTCCTGGTCACGGCCTATTTTACCCCAGCGCATGCCGGTGACCACCAGCAGTATGGGAAGACTGACCAGTGCCAGCAGGGCCGGGCCCCTTACTCCGTATTTTTTATGCAGCAGTGCCTGTACATGCGGTGCGCACAATACGGCCAGGGCCATACAGTAATAGGGAAGGGAAGGCAGCAGGTAAAAACTGCGCTGTTTCAGGGTGACCATCAGCGGCAGGGAAGCCGAAAGGCCGGTAAGCAGCAGAAAAAAGAAAATATTGCGGTTGTTATCCCTAAAGATACGTTCGCGGAAACACAGCAGGCAGGCGGCCAGCACCAGCGCGGCGGGTATGGCCAGTTCGCGCAGCAGGAACAGCAGTATGGTAGCCGGGTTGGATGTGGTAACCTCGCGCATGTTCTGCATGGAAGGAAATACCTGCTGATGCAGGTAGCGGCTGAGGCTGATGTTCAGATCGGGCATGATGCTCAGGTGCAGCACGCCGGTGGCAGAGGTAAAGAGCATAAGCAGTATGGTGGATACCAGCGCTCCGCCCGGGCGCCGTTTTTTGAGAACAATACCATAGAACAGCGGGGTAAGCAGCGGGAACAGGGCTACGGGCCCCTTGCTCAGGAAGGCCAGCCAGATGCAGACGGCTGCCGGGAAAATGTATTCGATCTTGTCGGATTGTATGCTTTTTATGCTGAACCAGGTGCTCCACAACACCAGTACGCTCAGGGTATTTTCAAGCATATTGTTCTGGTACGACCAGTGTACGGTGGGTATACAGATCCAGAGCAGTACAGGCAGGAACCCGAGGGCGGCGCTTTCGGTACGGGCAAAAAGCAGGCGCCAGTTGGCCGCAATGCCGGCGGCGCTTAATACGGCCATGCACAGGGAATACAGTTTTTCGGTGTAGAAATGGTCACCGAAGACCCGGAAGAAAAGGGACTCGAGCCAGAAGACCAGCGGCGGATGTTCGAAAAACGGAACATGCATATTGGCCTCGAAAAGCGGGATGAAGAACGTGCCGGAACCCTGGGCCATATTGCGGGCCACGGTAGCGTACACAAGTCCGTCCAGGAACAGGCCTTCCGTTACCAGGAAGGGCAGCAACAGCGCTCCGCCGGCAATACCGGTGCAGATCCATGCCCACAGATACCTGTACCGGGTTTGCGTATACCTGTTGAAAAAGGCACGGAGCATAGCTGGGATCAATTAAATTCTTTGCGGCGCAGTTCAAAATTCTGACCCAGGTACACACGGCGTACCTGTTCGTCTTCGGCCAGTTCTTCGGCGCTGCCTTCTTTCAGGATCTTACCCTCAAAAAGCAGGTAGGCCCGGTCGGTAATGGTCAGGGTCTCGTGTACGTTGTGGTCGGTGATGAGGATCCCGATATTTTTACGTTTCAGGGAATATACGATGCTCTGTATGTCTTCCACGGCAATGGGGTCTACCCCCGCAAAAGGCTCGTCGAGCAGGATAAAGTTCGGGTTTACGGCCAGGGCGCGTGCAATTTCGGTACGGCGGCGTTCCCCGCCCGAAAGAACTTCTCCTTTGCTTTTACGCACTTTGTTCAGGTGAAATTCGTCGATGAGGCTTTCCATCTTGTGTTTCTGCTCGGCCTTGGTCATGGTGGTCATTTCCAGCACGGCGCGCAGGTTATCTTCCACGGTAAGCTTACGGAACACGGAGGCTTCCTGGGGCAGGTAGCCTACGCCCAGGCGGGCCCTTTTGAACATGGGCAGCTCGGTGATCTCGCGGTTATCGAGCCATATTTTGCCTTCATTGGGTTTAATAAGGCCTACGGTCATGTAAAAGGAAGTGGTCTTTCCGGCGCCGTTCGGACCCAGGAGCCCTACAATTTCGCCCTGCTGTACCTCGAAAGATACGGAGTTCACCACCACGCGGGTCTTGTATTTTTTTACCAGTCGTTCGGCCCGGAGTTTCATCATATCAGTTGCCCAGATCGGAAATGAATTTTATACGTACGAGTTGAAGTTCTTCTTCACTATAAACGTCACCATACTCTTTTATTGCCTCTTCGAGGTCGGCATTTTCGGTTTCCCGGTAAAAATCGAAGAGTTCTTCCTGTTCGTCGTTATCCATCATTTCGCGGATAATGTAGTCCAGGTGCAGTTTGGTGCCTGTATTTACAATAGATTCCATTTCGTGCAGCAGCTCCTTCACGGTCATATCCTTGGCCTTGGACATGGATTCCATAGGCATTTTGCGGTCCACGGACTGTATAATGTACACTTTCAGGTCGCTTTTGCCGGCGGCGCTCTTCATGGTAAAGAGGTCCTGCGGACGGTCGATGTCGTTATCCGTTACATAATGGGCAATAAGGTCCACGAAGGGTTTGCCGTACTTGGCGGCCTTGCCTTCTCCCACGCCGGAGATCTCTTTCATTTCTTCCATGCTGATGGGATAGCGCGTGGCCATTTCTTCCAGCGAAGGATCCTGGAAGATCACGAAGGGCGGCAGGTTCTTCTCTTTGGATATCTTTTTGCGCAGGTCTTTCAGCAGGCCCATGAGGGTATCGTCGAGCGCACCGCCGCTTTTTCCGCCGGAGATAATGCCGTCGTCGCCACTGCCTTCGGTCTGGTAATCGTGGTCTTTAAAGAACTCGATATCGTAGGGTTTCGCCAGGAAGGCTTCGGCCTTTTCGCTGAGCACCAGGGTGCCGTAGCGTTCAATATTCTTGGTAAGCAGGTCGTTCACCAGGGCCTGTCGTATAACGGCGTTCCAGTGTTTTTCGCCTTTTTCCTCGCCTTCGCCGAAGCAGGGCAGGGTATCGTGGCGGTAGGTCTTAATGGCGTTCGTAACACGGCCGCAGAGTACGTCCACAATGTGTTTCGATTTATAGTTGTCCTTCAGGTCGCGTATGGTCTGCAGCAGCAGTACCAGGTCGTCCTTGGCGTTGAAGCGCACTTTGGGGTTATTGCAGTTGTCGCATCCGCCGGAGGCGATACACTGGCGTTCGTCGTACTCTTCGCCGAAATAGTGCAGCAGGGTCTTGCGGCGGCATACCGAACTTTCCACAAAGGTGATCACTTCCTGCATCAGCAGTTTACTGATCTCCTGTTCGGCCACGGGCTTGCCCGACAGCAGTTTTTCCAGTTTCACGATATCGTCGTAGGAATACAGGGCGATGCATTTGCCTTCGCCTCCGTCACGGCCGGCGCGACCGGTTTCCTGGTAATAGCTTTCGAGGCTTTTGGGAATATCGTGGTGGATGATAAAGCGGATGTCCGGCTTATCGATACCCATACCGAAGGCGATGGTGGCTACGATCACTTCCACTTCCTCCATCAGGAACATGTCCTGGTGTTTGGCGCGGCTTTTGGCGTCCATACCGGCATGATAGGGCACCGCATTGATCCCGTTGATCTGCAGGGCCTGGGCGATCTCTTCCACCTTTTTGCGGCTCTGGCAGTATACAATGCCCGATTTGCCGCTGTTCTGCTTTATAATGGTGATGATCTCCTTGATCTCGTTGCGTTTCGGACGTATCTCGTAGTACAGGTTGCTGCGGTTAAAGCTGTCTTTATACACCAGGGCGTCCTGCATGCCGAGGTTCTTGATGATATCGAGCTGTACCTTGGGTGTGGCCGTAGCGGTAAGCGCAATGATGGGCACGCGGTCGATGGCTTCGATAATGGGACGCAGGCGGCGGTATTCCGGGCGGAAATCATGTCCCCATTCCGAGATACAGTGCGCTTCGTCGATGGCAAAGAAGGATATCTTGATGCTGCGGAGGAACTCTACGTTCTCTTCTTTGGTGAGACTTTCGGGAGCCACGTACAGGATCTTGGTAACGCCGGCCTGGGTATCGTGTTTTACCCGGTCGCGTTCGGTCTTGGTGAGCGAAGAGTTAAAAAAGTGAGCAATGCCTTCAGTGGAACCGAAAGCGCGTATGCTGTCCACCTGGTTCTTCATCAGGGCGATCAGGGGCGAAACGACAATGGCCGTACCTTCGCTCATGAGCGCGGGCAGCTGGTAACACATCGACTTACCTCCGCCGGTGGGCATAATGACGAACACATCGTTCCCGTCAAGCAGGCTTTTAATGATCTCTTCCTGTTTTCCCTTGAACTGGTCGAAGCCGAAATGCGTTTTTAAGTGCTCACGAAGGTTTAACGTGGCGTCCATGATCTGATTACTCATGTCTCCCATATTTAATGAATAGTTGGCAAATACCTTTTCAATACTAAATATAACAAATTCCTATCTATCCTGCAAATTTTGTGCCGGATAAACGCGTACTAAGGTAAAGCCGGTAAAACGGTGCCGGTAACTTCACCGAATCCGATCCGGTAGCCGTTGCCCTGGCAGTAGCCTCTGATGGTAATCGTATCGTGGTCCAGCAGGAAAGTACGGGTGCTTCCGTCTTTCAGCTGTATGGGTCTTGTGCCTTTCCAGCTCAGTTCCAGCATACTGCCGAAACCGTTCTCGTCCGGGGCGCTGATGGTCCCCGATGCATATACGTCGCCCACGCTTACGGGACAGCCGTTCACGGTATGGTGCGCCAGTTGCTGGGCAATGTTCCAGTACAGGTATTTGTGGTTGGACGTGCAGATGAGCGAAGGTTCGCCGCCCTGCGGGGTAAGGTATACCTCCAGTACTATGTCGTAGTTCTGCGCACCGCTGGTCTTCAGGTAGTCCAGTACTTCGGGGTCCTGTTCGGGGCCTTCCACGCGGAAAGGTTCCAGGGCGTCCAGCGAAACGATCCAGGGGGCCAGCGAAGAAGCGAAGTTCTTGCCCAGGAAGGGGCCCAGGGGCACGTATTCCCAGCGCTGAATGTCACGGGCGCTCCAGTCGTTGAAGAGGGAAAGTCCGTATACGAAATCGCGCACGGAGCCCGTAGGTATGCGTCGGCCCATGTCCGTGGCCTGCCCGATCACAAAGGCCATTTCCAGCTCAATGTCCAGCTGTTTCGTAGGCCCGTATTCCGGTCTTTCGTCGCCGTCTTTCATGGTCTGTCCGCAGGGGCGGTGAAAATCGGTGCCCGACACCACGATGCTGGATGCCCGGCCGTGGTAACCCACCGGCAGGTGTTTCCAGTTGGGCAGCAGGGCTTCCATATTGGGGCGGAACATCTTACCTACGTTGGAGGCATGTTCCATACTGCTGTAAAAATCGGTATAATCGGGTATCTGCAGGGGCAGGTGCATATGGGCCATGGACTGCGGTACCAGTACGCTCTGCTCATGCGGGCGCAGGGTGTCATTGCCCTCGGTCAGCAGGTCCGAAACGATACGGCGCAGGGCCGACCAGCGTGTGTGACCGCCGGCCAGGAAGCTGTTCAGCACCGGCTGTGCGAACACATTGCCGCTGAGGTTCAGTCCGTCCAGGAAACCTTTTTCATACAGGGCGTTCAGGTCCACTATGTATTCCCCGATAGCCATACCGGCCCTTGGCGTAAGGGTGGAGGTGCTGAAAATACCCAGGGGAAGGTTCTGTATCGGGAAATCGGTATCGCGGGCGCCTTTTACCCAGGATTCCAGTGTAGGATCGTTTGTGTGATCTGTCATGACCTGTTCTTTTTCGGATGGCGAAGGTACAAAATTTTGCTGCGCCCGGCCCCCTGTTTTAAGTTAATTTTAACCTTCGGTCAGCCCCGCTAAAAACCTGTTTTTTAAGCATCCGCTTTCATTTTTTATGCCGGCACCTGCTTTGCCCTGGAATTTTTAGTAGGTTTGCCGCATGAAATTCAAAGTGGCTTTTGGTATTTCGCTGCTGTTCTTTGCAGCCAAAATGGCATTCTGCCTGCTGGGCCTGTTCAACCCGGAGCTGATCGCTTCCAGGGTAGTAGGCGCCGCGGGGGTTAAAAGCATCATGCACAGCGCTTCGGTAACCTCACAGATGTCCGGTTACGTATACAATGTAGTGGCCGTCATCGGTATCTCCTCCCTGCTGGCCATGGCCGGTATATGGCTTATGAAACGCCGTAAAAGCGCCGGTTTTGTGCTGTACGCGCTCGTGAACGTGCTGCTGGGCGCGGCCGCCATGTACGCAGGCTACAATATGTTCGGCGGACTCGAGTTCCTGGCCGTGCTGCCCCTGCTGGGCATCCTGATGTACGTGTGGAGCCTGGACCATTTTATGCTGAAAAAACAATAACAGACCCGATGCAGCGGATACTCCTGCTCGATAATTACGATTCCTTTACGTATAATCTTTACCATTATTTCTGCCATCACGAAGGGGTAGAAGTAGAGGTCCGCCGCAACGATGAGATCCGGCCGGCCTATGCCCGTGCATTCGATACCCTGGTGCTGTCGCCCGGTCCCGGCCTGCCCGCCGCTGCCGGTATTATGCCGGAACTGATCATGGAATATCACGACCGGATGAAAATACTGGGCGTATGTCTCGGGCACCAGGCCCTGGGACAGTTCTTCGGTGCGGAACTGCAGAATATGCCCGCCGTGATGCACGGCAAACAGACGGATATCTACATCAAAGACCCTGCCGATCCGCTTTTCCGCGATATACCGCTGAAAACTTCCGTGGGCCGTTACCATTCCTGGACGCTCCGTAAAAAAGATTTCCCGGCCGTATTACAGGTCAGCGCCGAAGACACGAACGGCGGGATCATGGCCTTCCGGCACCGGCAGCTGCCCATATGGGGGGTACAGTTCCACCCCGAAAGCGTTATGACGCCTTTGGGCAAGACCATGATCGCCAATTTTTTAAAGGCCTGAGCCGCGTAACCCGGCTTCCCGGTATAAAACAGTGCGGGATTTATCTTATTTTAGCCGAAAAATAAGCCCAGTGTATGAACGACTTCGAACAGCATATCCGTGAAGGCTACGTATGCCAGGGACCTTCTGTGGTCCTGGGTGCAGGTATATGGAACGGCAGTGTACATCCCACGGCCCGTGTACATATACCGCTGCGCACCATGAACCGGCACGGACTGGTGGCCGGCGCAACTGGTACGGGTAAGACCAAGACCCTGCAGGTACTGGCCGAGCAGCTTTCCCAGAACGGGGTCTCGGTGCTCATGATGGACATCAAGGGCGATATCAGCGGACTGGCGGCACCCGGTACTTCTAATCCCAAAATTGAAGAACGACACAAGCTGCTGGATATTCCTTACCGTCCCTGGAATGCCCCGGTGGAACTGCTTTCCATCTCCGGCGAAAAAGGCGTACGCCTGCGTGCCACGGTAAGCGAATTCGGCCCCGTGCTGCTGGCCAAGATCTTACAACTGAACGATACACAGGCCGGTATACTGGGCCTGCTGTTCAAATATGCTGATGATAAGCAGCTGCCCCTGCTCGACCTTAAAGACCTGCGTAAACTGATCCAGTATTCGCTGGACGAAGGCAAAAATGAGATAAAGGAGCACTACGGGCTCATTACCACACAATCGGCCTCGGCCGTGCTGCGGGCCATTACCTCGCTCGAACAGCAGGGCGGCGACGCATTTTTCGGGGAACCTTCCTTCGAAGTGGAAGACCTGGTGCGTATCGACGAGCAGGGGCAGGGCATCATTTCCATCCTGCGCCTCAGCGATATGCAGGACCGTCCGGCCCTGTTCTCCACGTTTATGCTGTGCCTGCTGGCCGAACTGTACCAGAAATTCCCGGAAGAAGGCGATGCCGGACAGCCCAAACTTTGTATATTTATCGATGAAGCGCACCTGATCTTCCAGGAAGCATCCAAAGCGCTGCTGCAACAACTGGAAACGGTGGTGAAACTGATCCGTTCCAAAGGGGTAGGCATCTTTTTCTGCACACAAAATCCACAGGATATTCCCGATTCCGTGCTCAGTCAGCTCGGGCTCAAGATACAGCATGCCCTGCGCGCCTTTACCGAAAAAGACCGCAAAGCCATTAAAAAAGCATCGGAGAATTATCCCATATCTGCCTTTTACAAGACCGATGAGCTGATCACGGCCTTAGGTATCGGGGAGGCTTTCTGTACGGCCCTGAATGAAAAAGGTATTCCCACGCCGCTGGTACACGTAATGCTGCGCGCGCCGCAGACCCGCATGGACGTACTGGCGCCGGTAGAAATCGATACACTGGTGGCACAGAGTAAACTGGCCGCACGGTACAATACGCCGGTGGACCGCGAAAGCGCTTACGAGATACTGAGCGCCAAACTGGAGGCGGCGGCACAGGAGGCAACGGAACCCCAAACGGAAAAAACAAAAGATACCGCTTCCAAAAAGGAAAAGGAAGAACCCGGAATGCTCGAAAAAATGAGCAGGAACACCATGGTACGCCAGGTGGGCAATACCGTAATGCGGGAGGTTACCCGCGGTATACTGGGCGTACTGGGACTGAAAGGTTCCCGGTCCAAACGAAAATCAGGCTGGTTTTAAATGAACAACGAAGACATAAAAATATCCATAGCCATCGACGGCTTTTCATCCTGCGGCAAAAGCACGCTGGCCAAGGCTCTGGCAAGTAAACTGCATTACCATTACCTGGACACGGGCGCTATGTACCGTGCCGTAACGCTGTTTGCCATGAAAGAAGGCCTGGTAAAGGACGGACTGCTGTACGTGGACGAAATTTCACGCCGCCTGGACGAGATCGATATTACCTTTGAGCGCAATAAGGAAACCGGCCGTTCCGACGTGGTGCTGAACGGAAAGAACGTAGAAAAAGAGATCCGTTCGCAGGACGTGGCCTCGCTCGTAAGCCCGGTGAGCGCCATACAGGCCGTACGTCGCAAACTGCACAAATCGCAGCGTGCCATGGCAGAGAAAAAAGGCGTGGTGATGGACGGCCGCGACATCGGCACCGTGGTAATGCCCGATGCCGAACTGAAGATATTTATGACCGCCGATACCGAAGTGCGCGTACTGCGCCGCTTTGAGGAACAACGTGCCAAAGGCCAGGACGTGAGCATGGACCAGGTGCGCGAGAACCTGAAGACCCGCGACCTGATCGATTCCACCCGTGTGGAAGATCCCCTGCGCCAGGCCGATGACGCCATGGTGCTCGACAATTCGGAACTTACTCCCGACGAACAGTTGCAGATGGCGCTGGGCTGGGCCCTGAAAGCCATTGAAGATAAAAAGAATGCCGTTACGCCTTAAGCATACCCTGCAGGGCCATCGCGGAGCTGTTTACAGCCTCGCCTGGATGCCCGGAGCCGGAATACTGAGTGCGGCGGGCGATGGTATTATTGCCCTCTGGGACCTGCAAAGCGGTGAGAACAAAGGCGCCCTGGCCATGCTGCCGGCAGCGGTATTTTCACTCTGCCTTTCTGCCGACGGGCGTTACCTGCTGGCCGGCACGGAAAAAGGCGGTATCCACGTACTGGACCTGGGTTTAAAACAGGAAATGCATCATCTTTCTTACCTCGAAGGCGGTGTATTCCAGGTCGGTATCCTGCCCGATGCAGAAGGTTATTATGCACTCGGTGGTAACGGCGTGCTGGCCCTTATAAATACAGATTTCAGCCTGCGGGACCGTATAAAGATATCCGGGGCCAAACTGCGTACGGCCGTTCTGCACGCTGATCATTTCTGGATCGGCGATTCAGCAGGTATGGTAACACAGCTCAACCTTGCAGACAGGCGGGTGATCAGCAGCTGGCAGGCGCACGATCCATCCGTGTACGGACTGGTCTTTTCGGGCGAATATCTCTATACTTCGGGCCGGGACGGGCATATCCGCAAATGGGACCCGGAGGGGAAGATGCAATGGGAGATCGCCGCACACAATTATGCCGTATATCGTTTGCTGATGCTGCCGGGAGAGCGCCTGGTATCTGCCTCGCGCGACCGTAAGATCAAATTCTGGTCGGCCGTCGACGGAAGTTTTCTCGGACGCATCGAAAGGGCCGGCGGCGGACACCGGGCCAGTATTAATTCTCTGTTATATATCGCGGAAGAAAAATGCCTGGTCTCCGGCTCGGACGATAAAGAGATAAAAATATGGGAGTCAGCCTGAAACAAATGCCCCGGCCGCATAAATAAAAATGTATTTTTGAAGCCATGAAAACGGCCTGGCTTACACTTGTCTTATCCGGATGCCTTACAGGCTCCGCTATGGCACAGGTACAGGTAAGCGGCCGGGTAAGCGACCAGGAGGGACAGGCTTTGCCGGGCGCAGCCGTTTACGTGTCCGGGAGTGGCAAAGGCACCAGCAGCGGCGCTTCGGGCGAATATAGTCTGCAGGGACTGCCGGCCGATAGCCTGAGCATCGTTTTTAGTTATGTGGGCCACAAACCTCAGCGTGTATCCTTTTACGCAAGCCGGGATACGGTCATCAATGTAAGTCTGCAGAGCCAGAACCTCAGCGGGGCGCAGATACGTGCAGAGCGCCAGCTGGTTACCGAAAGAGTGCAGACCGGTGTGGTGAATCTGCAAATGGCCGAAATTCAGAAACTGCCGGCGCTTTTCGGCGAAACCGATATCATGCGGGCCCTTACACTTACACCGGGCGTCAGTAACGGCTCCGAAGGCAGTATGGGCGTGTATATCCGCGGAGGCTCGCCCGATCAGAACCTGGTACTGCTCGACGGTATTCCGCTCTACAATGTGGCACATATCCTGGGCTTTTTCTCCCTGTTCAATACCGAGACCATTTCACAGGTAGAGGTGATGAAAGGCGGCTTGCCGGCCCGTTACGGGGGCAGGCTGGCGGCAGTGACCGACCTGCAGGTGCGCAGCGGCGATCTGCAGAAGCACAATGCCGAATTCAATATCGGGCTGCTTACGGCCAAAGGCTTTGCCGAAGGGCCGCTGAAAAAGGGAAGTACCTCGTACCTGGCGGGTGCGCGGGCCAGCTATATCAATCTCTGGGCCAAACCGGTAATGAAGCTGATCAACGGCCGTAAGAACCTCATCGAAGAGAACATAGAACCCGGTTTCGGTTTTTACGACGCCAACCTGCATATCTTTCACCGTTTTTCAGACCGGACCCGCATCCGCTTTACCGGCTACTGGGGCTTCGACCGCATCAACAGCAGGGTGATCAATCCCAGCGAACAGGACCCCGAAGAGACCCGCTTTATTTTTGATATGAGCTGGCAGACCCTGCTGGGCAGTGTAACCCTGGAACACAACCTGAACCCCGACTGGAATATGACGGCGCGCCTGGGAGTGGCCGATTTCGATTACCGCACCCAGCAATCCTTTATCCGGGTTTTTTACGTGGACGATTCGCGCAGCGGCTCGGTGAACAACTATTTCAGCCGTATACGCGACCATCATGCCCAGCTTACGTTTTCCGGCCGTCCGCATAAAAATCATTTTGTACGTGCCGGTATATCGTATATCTATCATCGCAACCTGGCCGACGGCAATACCTTTTCCGTGACCACAGACCCGCCCAAGGCCGTTCCACCGCCGGGCACACCGGTATACGAAGGACACGATCTTACCGCTTTTGCCGAAGACGAATGGCGTGTGGCCTCTTTCCTGAAGGCCGGCATCGGGGTACACGGTGTGGCTTACCAGGTGAAAAGGAGCTTTTACTGGGACGTACAGCCGCGTATTTCGCTGGCCTTTACACCTTCGGAGAACTGGGCCGTGAAAGCCGCCTATTCTCACATGTTTCAGCCCATCGGTATGCTTAGTACCTTTGGTATCGGGCTGCCCACCGATCTGTGGGTGCCTGCCACGCCCAAAATAGCGCCGCAGCGTTCCAAAGAGGCCGTACTGGGCATCTCGGCCTATTACCCGGTAAAAGACGCCCGGCTGGAATTTTCACTGGACGGCTACTACCGCCAGATAGACGGCGTACTGGAATACGTGGACGGGGCCGCTTTCGTAAACGATGCCGACTGGCAGGACCTGGCCGCCCGCGGTAAAGGACGGGCCTACGGAGCCGAATTCATGCTGCGTAAGACCGGCAAGGTATGGAGCGGCTGGATCGGGTATACGCTCTCCTGGAGTTACCGCAGATTCGGCGAAATAAACGGGGGCGAATGGTTCCCCTACCGTTACGACCGCCGCCACGGAGTTAATGTGGTGTTTTCCTGGGACATAAAGCCCGGTATATCTCTTTCGGCCTCCTGGATGTACGGTACCGGCAACTGGGTAACCCTGCCCGTAACGGCCTACAGCGGTTCGGTATCGGTAACGGATATTCCGCTGCTGATGCAGGGCGGGGCCAATGCCGAAGATATACAGAGCCGCAACAACTTCCGTATGCAGGCTTATCACCGCCTGGACCTGGGCGTTAGCTTCCGCAAGACCAAAAAATGGGGCATACGTACCTGGACCATAGGGGTATACAATGCCTACAGCCGCAATAATCCTTTTCTCTATTTTATCGATAACGACAACGGAAATATTATGCTGAAAAAACTCTCTCTTTTCCCGGTGATCCCGGCTTTCAGCTATGGTATGAAGTTTCAGGACATAAAACAGAAAAGCCGGAAAAAATGAAAAAAAGATACTGTCTATACCTGCTGATCGTATTTTTTGCTTCCTGCATAAAGGATGAGAGCGACCTGCTGCCTTCCGCCGTGCAGAAACCGGTGCTCAATGCCCTGGTAACGCCGGCCTTACCTTTTATTGCCTATGCCGATCTGAGCAAGGGCATACTCGATACGTCCTCGGTACTGCCCTATGCAGAAGCGCGCCTGGCTATATACGAAAACGAGACCCTGGTAGACAGCATGATGTACATAGACTCGCTGGGCCTGTACATTGCCCGGCAGTTCACGTTTCCACAGGCGGGCAAATGCTATTCCATAAAAGGCAGCTACGGCGCTTATCCCCTGCTGAGTAGCGGTACGTCCTGTGTGCCTGTGCAGGTGCCTATACAGCAGCTGATCCTGGATACGGCTTTCAGTGTGGAGGATAACCGTGATACCTACCGCGTGGGCGTACAGTTCGGCGATCTTTCCACCCCGGGCGATCTGTACCAGCTGAGCCTGTACCGTTACCGCCTGAACAAACAGGGCGTGTGGGAACTGAGCACCCGTTGCGTACGCAGCGCCTGGAATGCCGAATACAACGACCGTGAACTGTGCGGAGGACTCTATTTCAGCGATTCCTACCTCAGTTCCGGCGTATCGGATATGATCTGGCTCGACAGCGGCATACGGCCTTCCGCGGCTCACCATCACGACAGTCTTCAGCTGATCGTAGAGTTAAAACACACTTCGGCCGAATATTACCAGTACGCGCTTACGTATGCCAAATACCTGCGTAACAAGGGCAGCATCTTTTCACAGCCGGCCCCGATCTACTCCAATATCAGTAACGGGTACGGCATTTTCGGCACCTTACACAGCTACAGAGATACGATCGTATTTTAGAGAAAAAACAATAATTTTTTTCGCTCTATCCGGGGCTATTTCTGCTTTGCGGGCAGACACTATATGTGGTTTGATACAAATACGTTACATTTGCATCTTAAATTTTTTAAATCGTATATAACCAACCTTTGTTTTTTCGTTTTTACATATGCACTCAATGATCTTATCCCGCAATATGAAAAAAATCCTCTCACTATTTGTTTTCCTGTGTTCATTTTTAGCTGCTTACACCCAGGTTGCCGATAAATATCCCGCTTTGCTGTGGGAAGTACGTTCGCCCGGCGCCGCCAAACCCTCGTACCTGTTCGGTTCCATGCACGTAAGCAACCGGGTGGCCTTTCACCTGGACGATCCCTTCTACCAGGCCATACAGAATACCGATATAACCGCACTGGAACTGGAACCGGAAGAGTGGGTGCGTAACTATTTTTCAGAAGAATATCCCATGTACCTGTATTCCGGGTACGAGGTACAATCGGCCCGCGAACTGTATAAAAGCGTGTTCAGCCTGCCCGAATACAAGGTAAAGGACATTATGGAGTTTATGGCGTACGACCCGCGTGCCATCAACTATTTCCTGTTCCGCAAGCAGCAGGGCAACGAGGGCTTTGAAGAAAGTACCTACCTGGATATGTACATTTACCAGCTTTCTAAGAAATTCCTGAAGCCGACCCTGGCCCTCGAAGATTTTAAAAAAGCGCGCAAACTGACCGATCAGGCCGATAAAGCCCCGGAAGACAAAGACCGTAAACTGAGCTACGAGATCCGCCGCGTGGCCATGAACAAGATCGAGGACGCGTACCGCTCGGGACGCCTGGGCATGCTGGACTCGCTCAACAATCTTACCCAGTCTAAAATGTACCGCCGTTACATGCTGGACCTGCGCAACGAGATGATGGCCAATACCATCGATTCGGTGATCCGCAGCGGAAAGACCATTTTTGCCGCCGCCGGCGCCGCACACCTGCCGGGGAACGAGGGCATCATCGAAATGCTGCGTACCAAAGGCTATTCGCTCACACCGGTGGTGATGAACAGTCAGCACGTGAAAAAATCGTCGGTGCTCAAGATGGAGCAGAAGATCGCCCCGCCCAGGATGGTAGACTTTGCCTCCAACAAGGGCGACGGTATCCGCAGTAAAATGCCGGGTACGGTCATTGAAATGAACTCGCCGTATTTTTCGTCCTATACCAGCCTGGACCTCGGTAACGGAGCCTTCCTGATCATCGACGTGCTGCAGACCGGGGGCGTTTTCCTGGATTACGATCCCTACAAAATGCACGCCCAGATGGATTCCCTGATCTCCGAGAGCATCCCGGGCAAGATCACCTATTCCAGCAAAAGCAGCCTGTTTGGTAACCCGGCGTTCGAAATACGTAACACACTGCCCAGCGGCAACCAGGAACAGCGCTTTGTGATCCTGGCGCCCTATCACATCATTTTTTACAAACTGCAGGGCTCACCGTCCTACATGGCCAGCCCGATAGCCAAAATGCTCATTAAGTCCTTCCAGGTAGTACAGGACGATAAGCAGGACCTGAAAACGGCCTGGAACAATTTTACCGAGGCCGGCGACAACAAGATGAACAGCGACGGACAGGTGGTGAACGTATCCGTACGTCACAACTTCCTGTTCAAGAAGGACGGTATGCATATCTATGCCCGTCACCGCAGCTTCTCCGATTTTGACGCACTCGAAAAAGACAGCATAGACGCCGCACTGATCCTGCAGGGCGTAATGAACAACCTGAAAATAAATACGGCACAGGTAAAAACGGAATACAAGACGGGCAGCGGGGTAGCCAGTTGTTACGATCCCAAACTGAAAGTGTACGTAGAGATCCGCGCCAAAGCGCCCGATTACTGGTGTTTCCTGGCCAAAGGCAGCGAGAGCGATACCCGCAGTGCCGTTTCTTCGCTGGTAACCCGCGACTTTTCGTACTGGGTGCTGAACGAAGAAAAAGAAGTGACCGACAGTACGTCCTATTTCCGCACGAAGACCGTGCTGCAGAAGCCGGAGGGTTCATCCTCGGGAAACAGCTACAGTTTCTGGGACATGGGCTATGACGAGGATGAGAAGGACCTGAAGGTGTACCAGCGCGACGACAAACAGTTCTACCTCGAAGACCGCGTGGGACACCGCGTAATGAGCGTGGATTTTGTGAAGTACGGCGTGAACGATTACGTGGACAGCCTGCATAAGATATTTGATAACATCATCGACGAAAAGGTATACGGCTTTGAAAATTTCGGCCGGTTCCACTGGGGAGATTTTATCCTGCCCCATTCCAAAGACAGTCTTCGTGATAAAGAGCTGGTTTTGAGTAGAGAAGAACTGAAAAAGGAAGGCGAACGCTATTCCATGGCCGCTCATGTACACCTGAAAGGCGCCGAATATCCGCAGCTGCACCTGAAAATGATGCACCAGGGCAACAAGACCTACTGTTTCTCCTGGCTTACCTATGCGCCCGGAGACCAGCGCGACACCTGGTCGCAGAAGGTGATCGCCAATTTCGAGATGCTGCCCGATACCAATACCCTGCAGTTCGACCCGCTGGTAAAACAGGGCCGCTTTATCCTGGACCACATCGAGGCCAATGACTCCTCGCTCATTAAATACTATAAGAACGAAAACTACTATATGAATTCGGGTAATTTCTCCGCTTCGGACATGCCCCAGGTAGAGCGTATCATCCGCCGGGCCACAACGGGCAAGAAAGAGATCGAACTTAAAAAACGTCTTATTACTATTTATGCATCCTTTTACGATACACGCCGTGCGGCGGTGCTTACCGAACTTTACAACAACTGGGTGGATACGGCCGATTTCCAGGAGGCGCTGATCGACGGACTCACTTCACGGCACCATGCCGAAAGCCTGAGCAAGGGTTATGAACTGTTCAAACAGAACCCCTTCTTTATGAACAGCAATGAGTACGACTATTCGTACGGAGCCACGTATTCCCTGTTCCACGGCTGCGCCACCAATGATACGGTTGCCCGAAGGGTATTCCCGGACATCCTGAAATTCAGCCGTTACGAAGACTTTAAATCCCATATTTACGAGGTTACGGCCCGTGCGCTCGACAGCAGTTACGTAAGCTGGGAACAGCTGAAACCCTACCACGGCATTATTTACGACGATCTGATGATGGCCCTGCGTAAAGATATCTCGGGCAATATACTCGACCCGGAAAAGGCCGGGATCAGCAACAACCTGGAAACCATGCTGCCCTTTGCCCGCCATTTCCGCACGGATGAAAAGCTGCTGACCCAGCTGCGCAAAATTAAAACCTACAAGTTCACAGGTTATTACGTGCCGCTGATCGAAAATAAGATCGTTTTCGGGGGCATTATGGACTCCAGTTACGTGGATTCACTGCTGTACAACAAGAAATCGGCCGAAATGGCCTATGAGTTCCTGCAGCAGGACGAAAACCGGAGCCGCCTTAAGTCGATAGACACCCTGCGCTTCCTGAATGCCTACCTGCTGGCCTCGGAAGGTAATTCCTACTATTACGGCGAGGACGAAGACGAGAAGAAGGACGAAAAGGTATATAAACTGAAAGAGACCCAGCGTTTCGGGGAGACCACCTTTTATGTGTTCCGCGAACTGGACGAAAAGAACTATTCGCCGGAGCAGACCTATAAGATCGTGGTCTGGTCGCCGGAGGAAGACATCGAGGTGAAAAACTTTAACTATATCCCCGACGTAACCCGTAAGAGCCTCAGCGAGAAGCTGAACGCCCTGGTTTTCGACGTAATGATCGAAGAGAGCCGCCGCATCCGGGCCAGTGGCAACTATGAGTACTGGAGCGCCGAATATGAGTATTAACGTTAATTGTTAATCTCCTGTGCGAAAATTCGCCGGAGGGTATTTGTAAGGTGCTTTTGCTTTGCTTACCTTTGCGCTTTATTTTTAAATTCTCAGTAAATACGATATGACAGAATACGGCAAAAAGAGCCCGAACGCGAGTGTTGACCACCTGGGCATCTGCAATGTGGACAGTATTTGGTGGAATGCTTCACCGGCAGAATTAACCGAAGAAACACTGATCCTGGGCCAGGGATTCCTTACAGAAAACGGAACACTTGCGGTGGAAACCGGCGAGTTTACCGGCCGTTCTCCCAAAGACCGCTTTATTGTATGTGACGAAGTTACAGAAAACGCAGTATGGTGGGGTGATATTAACATTAAGTTTGATGCAGCAAAGTTCGACCAGCTGCAGCAGAAAATGACCGCTTACCTGCAGGGAAAAGACATCTACGTACGCGACAGCTTTGTATGTGCCGATCCCGAGTACCGTATGAACGTACGTGTGGTAACCGAGTATCCCTGGAGCAATATGTTCGCCTACAACCTGTTCCTGCGTCCTACCGACGAAGAGATCCAGACCTTTGAGGCGGAATGGCACATCATCAATGCGCCCGGTTTCTTTGCAAACCCGGCTGTGGACGGTACCCGTCAGCATAACTTTGCCATCCTGAACTTTTCCAAAAAAATTGTACTGATCGGTGGTACAGGCTATACCGGTGAGATCAAGAAATCGATCTTCTCGGCCCTGAACTTTATCCTGCCGCATCAGAAAAACGTACTGAGCATGCACTGCTCGGCCAATATCGGCGTAAAAGGCGACACGGCCGTGTTCTTTGGCCTGTCCGGCACCGGTAAGACCACGCTTTCCAGCGACCCGGACCGTACCCTGATCGGGGACGACGAGCACGGCTGGAGCGATCGCGGCGTTTTTAACTTCGAAGGCGGCTGCTATGCCAAATGCATCGACCTCTCGGCCGAGAAAGAACCCCAGATATTCAACGCCATTAAATTCGGCGCCCTGCTCGAGAACATCGGGCTGCATCCGGGCACCCGCGAAGTGAACTACGCCGATAAGTCCATTACCGAAAATACCCGCGTATCGTACCCGATCGATTTCATCGACAACATCGTTACACCTTCGGTTGGACCGGTTCCGCGCAATATTTTCTACCTCACGGCCGATGCCTACGGCGTATTACCGCCCATCAGCCGTCTTACCCCGGGCCAGGCCATGTACCACTTTATCAGCGGATATACGGCTAAGGTGGCTGGTACAGAGGCCGGTGTGATCGAACCCCAGGCAACGTTCTCCGCCTGCTTCGGAAGCGCCTTTATGCCCCTGCATCCGACCAAATATGCCGAACTGCTGGGTAAAAAAATGAAAGAGAACGACGTACGTATCTGGCTTATCAATACAGGCTGGAGCGGTGGCGCCTACGGAGTGGGCAGCCGTATGTCGCTTAAATATACCCGTGCCATGATCACTGCCGCGCTTAACGGCGAACTGGACAACGTGGGGTATACACAGCACGAGATATTCGGACTGTCGATGCCGAACAGCTGTCCGGACGTGCCTTTTGAACTGCTGAACCCGCGTGGTACCTGGGCAGATACTGCCGCGTACGATGCCGCAGCGCTGAAACTGGCCGGATTGTTCAAAAAGAACTTCGAGAAATATGCAGACTACGCTAACGACGAGATCCTGGAAGGGGCTCCCAAAGCGGCCGTGAACGCATAATTAAAAATACAGTGTGGAAAAAGCCATCCGTTGCGGGTGGCTTTTTTCTTTTATGCCCGGCCCGGAATGTCTACTTTTGCTGCATGCGAGCTCCGAAAAGTAATTTCTTTTTCCAGTCTGTGCGGTTTATCCAGGGGAGGCTTTCAGCCCGGCAGTTCCTTTTCCTGGCCAGTGTGGTCATCGGCCTTTCCATGGGCCTGGCGGCCATCGTGCTCAAAACCTTTGTACACTGGGTATTTGTGATCGCTACCTTCAATAAAGGAGCCAATTTCAACTATTATTACCTCTTTCTGCCCTTACTGGGGATCCTTTTTACCCAGCTGGTGGTCCGTTATTTTTTCAAGGGACGCCTGCGCAAGGGCGTGGGTTTTGTTCACGAGAGCGTGGCCAACAAATCGGGTATCATTCCCCGCGAGCACATGTACGGACATATCGTTACCAGTTCGCTCACGGTAGGTCTCGGTGGTTCGGCCGGACTGGAGGCACCCATTGCCCTTACCGGTGCGGCCTTCGGCAGCAATTTTGCCCAGCGCTACCAGCTTTCGTATAAAGATCGCATCCTGCTCATTGCCTGCGGTGCGGCGGCGGGTATCGGTGCGGCCTTCAATGCGCCTATTGCCGGGGTACTTTTTGCCATCGAGGTGCTGCTGCTCGATATCAGTATTTCGGCCTTTATTCCGCTTATTATCTCAGCAGCTACGGGCGCCCTGGTGTCCAATATCATACTGCACGGCGATATTTTGCTGAATTTCAAGGCCACACAGGACTTTAATTATTCCAACCTGCCGTTTTACCTGCTGCTGGGCCTTTTTACCGGGACTGTGGCCGTGTACCACTCCCGTTTCTTTACCCGGGTAGAGCATTATTTCCGCGACCGGGAATTCGGCATCCTGCAAAAGTCCGTACTGGGCGGTTCGGCACTGGCGGCGCTTATTTTCGTATTTCCTACCTTATTTGGCGAAGGTTACGAAAGCATCCGCTGGCTGGCCGATAACCAGGCAGGCAACGTGATCGAGGGCAGCGTACTGGAGCGCTTCGGCCGCAACGAATGGGTACTGCTCATTTTCGTGGGTTTTGTCATGATATTCAAGGCCCTGGCCACCGGTATCACCCTGGGCAGCGGCGGTAACGGGGGTAATTTTGCCCCTTCGCTTTTCGTGGGCGCCTACGCCGGTTTTTTCCTGTCGCGCTTTTTCAACCTGCTCGATTTTAAACTGCCCGAAAGCAATTTTACCCTGGTGGGCATGGCGGGTATCCTCAGCGGCGTGTACCATGCACCGCTGACGGCCATCTTCCTTATTGCCGAGATCACGGGCGGCTATAACCTGATGATCCCGCTTATGATCGTGTCTTCGATCAGTTATGCCATGTCGCGCTATTTCGAACCCTATTCCATGGACGTAAAAGAGCTGGCCAAAAGCGGCAGGGCCTTTACGGGCGACCGCGACCAGACCATACTGGCCAGCATGAAAGTGTATACCATCCTTGAAACCGGTCTGCCTTCGGTGCGGCCGGACGACAGCCTGGACATACTGATACAGAAGATCTCCGAAGGAAAACGCAATATATTTCCCGTACTGAACGATTACGGTAAACTGGAGGGCATTATCCTGCTGGATTCCATACGGGCCGTGATCTTTGACCGTGAACCCAACCAGGCCCTGAAAGTAAGGGACCTGATGGTGCAGCCGCCGGCGCTGGTATCATCGAACGACAGCCTGGACGAGGTGATGAAGAAGTTTGACAAGACCGGGGCCTGGAACCTGCCGGTGGTCGATCAGGGTATGTACCAGGGATTCGTATCTAAATCGGCCATTTTCAACAGTTACCGGAACAAATTAAGGGACAGTTCGTTCGATTATTAAGCCGGAACTCAGTTTTTTTCTGTTGGACATTGCTTTGAAACGACGGTGTTTTATTCGCACCCATTGACAATTTGTCAGTTTGGCCGGGTTTGGTATTTTTTTTGAAGACGTCATTCCGGTAATTTATACAGTAAACTATGACTATGAAAACCGGAAACATCAGTGTACAAACGGAGAATATCTTTCCGATCATCAAGAAATTCCTCTACAGCGAGCACGAAATTTTCCTGCGCGAACTGGTATCCAATGCCACCGACGCCTGCACCAAACTGAAAACCCTGGCGGCCCGCGGCGAAAATACAGGCGATATCGACAACCTGCGCATCGACGTAGTGATCGACACGGAAAATAAAACGCTCTCCATCCGCGATACCGGTCTGGGTATGAGCGCCGATGAAGTAGAGAAATACATTAACCAGATCGCATTTTCCGGTGCGAAAGAGTTTGTAAGTAAATACGAAGGCACCGAGGGCGCCGGCATCATCGGTAATTTCGGACTGGGTTTTTACTCGGCCTTTATGGTGGCGCAGAAAGTAGAACTCTCTACAAAATCGTATACCGGTGCGCCCGCCGTGAAATGGACCTGCGACGGCAGCCCCGAATATACCCTCGAAGAGATTGAAAAAACAGAACGCGGTACCGAGGTGAAACTCTTCCTGAATCCCGAAGACGAGCAATACCTCGACAAAGAACGCATCCGCGAACTGCTCGATAAATTCTGTAAGTTCCTGCCCGTGCCTATTTTCCTGGAAGACGAGCAGATCAACTCTACCGAACCGGCCTGGGTGAAAAAACCGAATGAACTGAGCGACGAGGATTACAAGAACTTCTACCGCGAGCTGTATCCCATGAGTTTTGAAGAACCGCTGTTCCATATTCACCTCAATGTGGACTACCCGTTCAATCTCACCGGTATCCTGTACTTCCCGCGGATGGAGAACCGTATGGAGATACAGCGCAACAAGATCAAACTGTATAGCAACCGTGTATTTGTGAGCGAGAGCGTGGAAGGCATCGTGCCGGAATTCCTCACCCTGCTGCACGGCGTGATGGACAGTCCGGACATACCGCTGAACGTGAGCCGCAGCTACCTGCAGGGCGATCCGAATGTAAAAAAGATCAGTAATCACATTACCAAAAAGGTGGCCGATAAACTGGCCGATATGTGTAAGAACAACCGGGCCGACCTCGAAAGCAAATGGAACGACATTAAACTGTTCATCAATTTCGGACTGGTTACCGACGAAAAGTTCGCCGAGCGCACCAAAGACTTTTTCCTGTTGCGTTCTGCCACTTCCGACGCGTATTTTACCCTGCCGGAATACATGGAAAAGATCGGCACGGAACAGAAAAATAAAGACGGAAAACTCATCGTACTGTATACGAACGATGCGGTGGCCCAGCACGCCTATATCACAGGCGCCCGCGAACAGGGCTACGATGTTGTGTTACTCGATACACCGCTGGATGCACACGTGATCAGCAAACTGGAAGCATTGTATCCCGAAACGCGTTTTACCCGCGTGGACAGCGATGCACTGGATAAGATCATCGACAAGGGAGAGGCCCGTCCGGAGATACTTACCGAAGTACAGAAGACACAGCTGAAACCCGTATTCGAAAAAGTGGCCGGCGATACCAGCTACCAGTTCGAATTTGCGGCCCTGAGCGAAAAAGACGCTCCCGTGCTTATCACCGAAAACGAATTTATGCGCCGTATGCAGGAAATGCAGGCCGTGGGCGGCGGCGGTTTCATGGGCGCTTTTCCGGGCAGTTACAAAGTACTGCTCAACAGCAATCACCCCCTGTTTATCCGCCTTTCGCTCGAAACGGACGCGGCAAAACAGGAATCGGTGGCCCGTCACGTGTTCCAGCTGGGACTGCTGAATAAAAACCTGCTGAAGGGCGAGGCGCTTACCGAATTTGTGAAGCGCAGCCTGGAAATGCTGTAAGCTATTTTGTTTGTCTATGGAACCCGTCCCGTTAACAGCAGGGCGGGTTTTCTTTTGGGGAAAGGGCAGAAGTGCATGCGAAACGCACTGGCCTGGTTTTTGTATCCTTTTACGTAGAGGTCCTCTATCAGCCGTACACAGATCAAGATAACCCAAAACGGATGATATATGAGAACAGAAATGCTTACGATCGTGATCCCGGCCCGAAATGAAGAGGGCTATATCGGAAAAATGCTGGAGTCACTTACCCGGCAAACCTGTGTGAACCCGCAAACCCCTGTATTTATTGCGGATGCCGGTTCTACGGACCGTACCCTGGATGTGATCGGCCGCTACAGCGATCACCTGAACATACAGGTGGTGCCGGGAGGACTGCCCCCCGTGGGGCGTAATCAGGGCGCACGTTATGCATGTTCGCGTTACGTTTTGTTCCTGGATGCCGATATCGAACTGGGAGAGCCGGATACCATTGAAAAATCATTGCAACTGGCCGAAAAGCGCCGGCTGGACCTGGTAACCACCTATATACGCTGCCGAAATGCCCGCTGGCTCGACCGCCTGCTCTGGGCTGCGCACGGTCTGGCCTCACGTACACGTTTGTTTGGCGCCTTCGGGGCCGGTATGTTCATCCTGATGCGCAACGAAGCCTACAGGCGCCTGGGCGGATTTAACGAACAGATCGCCCTGGGCGAGGACTGGGACCTTACGCACCGTGTGGCCCCGCGTAAATTTCGCATCAGTAATACCTATGTATATACGACCAACCGCCGCTTCCTGAAACAGGGCTACCTGAAGACCTTCGGGCAATACCTGATGGTGGCCTTCAGCAAAAAGTACCGGGACCGCGGTAATTTCAGCTATTTCGATATGGAATACTGAAACGAACGACATTTTCAGGCGCCGGAGTGTGGTGCAGATGCTACAGGTTGTGGAAAAAGGAAACGTTTGTTTACGTACATTTTATCCGCAGGATTTTTTTGTTCCCCGGGAATATTATTTGCCGGGATAGCCCGTCTGATCCTGCATAGAAGCACTTTAACATAAAATTTCGACCGTTTTTTTGTTTTACTTTGAAATGCAAAGTACTTTTGAATTGTAAGATCAAAAGAATTCATGTTATGAAAAAGCAGCAGAAATTTTCCCGGGCGGCAGGGATCGTGGCACTGGTAACCGCACTTATGCTCCTGGTACCTCTTGTGGCCATGCAGTTCAGTACAGAAGTGAACTGGAGTCCTGCCGATTTCCTGGTCATGGGCACACTGATAGCAGGCACCGGAATGGCCTATGTATGGCTCAGCCGCGGACCGGTAAACCGGGTATACCGTCTGGCAGCCGCGCTGGCGTTAGGCGCCGCGTTCCTGATGATCTGGACCAACCTGGCGGTGGGACTCATCGGCAGCGGGCCCAATGCGGCCAACCTGATGTATATGGTAGTAATACCTGTACTGATCGCCGGTACGCTGCGCGCCCGTATGAAGGCGGCCGGGATGGAACGTACCATGTATGCCGCGTCCCTGTTACTGGTACTGCTGGCAGGCATTGCTCTCTTAACGGGTATGCAGCGTTATTCCGGCGGTTCGGCTACAGAGATACTGGGCATCAGCGGATTTTTTGCCGGCCTGTTCTTTATTGCCGGTCTGTTGTTCCGCTACGCCTCCGTACGTAGGGTATCCCGGCAGGTGTAAGGGGAGCGGATCAGGCTTTTTTGCGAAAGGGGGAAAACAGCTTTTTAACGGCGGTGATCAGGACCAGGGCGATCACACCGGCCAGCAGGCCCGCGGCGATCTCCCGCACGAATGAGGGCAGTTCGGGCAGCACGTGATGCAGGGCTTCGATGTTGTGTACGAAAATTCCGCCCGAAACCAGGATCAGGGCCAGCGTACCTACAACCGCCAGGAACTTGATCACCAGTGGCAGGGCCTTTACCAGCAGCTTACCGGCATTTGCCAGGAAACCTTTGTTCCCGGAGCGTTTTATGAGTTTATAACCTGCGTCGTCCATACGTACGATGAGCGCCACGATGCCGTACACACCGATGGTAGCCAGCAGAGCCGTAACAGAAACGGTAAGGATCTGTATGGCCAGGCTTTTTTCGAGCACGGTGCTGAGCGCGATGATCACAATTTCGATGGAAAGAATAAAATCGGTAATGATGGCCGAGCGTATCTTGGTCTTTTCGGCCGTGGCAGCGCTGTTTTCTTCAGGTGCAGCCGGCGCTTCGTGTCCGGCGTGTTTACGGTGAAAAAGGTATTCCACAATTTTCTCAACGCCCTCGTAGGCCAGGTAAAAGCCGCCCAGTATGAGTATAACTTTTACGGCTACCGGCAGAAATGTATTCAGCAGCAGGGCTATGGGTATAATGATGAGCTTGTTCAGGAAAGAGCCTTTGGTAATGGCCCAGAGTACAGGCAGCTCACGGGAGGCCACAAACCCGGTGGCTTTTTCGGCATTCACGGCGAGATCATCGCCCAGGATGCCTGCTGTTTTGTGTGTGGCCATTTTACTGGTGGCGGCCACATCGTCCATTAAGGAAGCTATATCGTCTAAAATTGCAAAAAAACCGGAGGCCATGATCAGTTGTGCTTGAAGCTGCGCAAAAGTATAAAACTATATATACAAACGGCAGAAGTATACGACCAGCGGGCCGAATTTAACCGAAGAAAAACCTTGTAGTGTCGATCTACAGTATTTCTACATAACCCTCCGTCCCGTTCACCCGGATACGCTGCCCGTCTTTAATGAGCGTGGTGGCATTTTCCACCCCGACAACGGCGGCCAGTCCGTATTCCCGGGCAATAACGGCACCATGGGTCATGAGTCCGCCTACTTCGGTCACCAGGCCTTTTACGGATACGAAAAGAGGCGTCCAGCCGGGATCGGTAAAAGTGGTAACAAGAATATCTCCCTTTTCCAGTTTGGCATTTTCCATGTGCAGCAACACACGGGCCCGGCCTTCGGTAATGCCGGAAGAAACGGCCAGTCCGGCCAGCGCTCCGGCGGGCAGGTCCCCTTTTAGGTAGGCGCCGGAGATACATTCTCCTTCGGAGGTGATAAGCCGCGGCGGACTGCGTTTTTCGTATATGCTTTGTTCTTCTTTTCTCCGCTGGATCAGTTCCGGATCGACTGTCTGCGTCTCTACGGCCTGGCAGAACTCTTCAAAGCGGAGGTAGAAAACGTCTTCTTTTTCCCGGATAACGCCGGCCCGGAAGAGCTTTTCCGCTTCGTGCAGCAGGGCTTTTTTGTATACGAAAAATCGGCTTACGATGTTGTATTTGGGATACTCGCGGTAGCCGGCAAAACTGCGCAGCAACCGGATCTGCCGTTGGGTCTCCGCTGCTTTTTCTTTTCCGTCGGGCAACTGTTCCAGGCGGTTCAGCAGTTCCCGTTCTTTTTGTTCCGATTCCTGCCGGCCCTGTTCAAACCTTCGTGCGGCTTCCCCGGGGGCAAAGTTTTTGATATTGCCCAGGATGAGGGGAATAAGCGTAGAGGGCTTTTCGGCCCAGCGGCTGCGGGTAATATCGATCTCCCCGGCGCAGCGCATGCCGTATTTTTCCAGGTACGCAGAGATGGCTTCCCTGACCTGTCTGCCGCCATTCAGGGACGGCAGTTCCGCCATGAGATCGTCCTTTTTTGTCTGCTGAAGGAATGTGATCACTTCGGGATAAGGCCGGACCGCATCGGCCAGATCGAGCAGTTCCAGGCCCATCTGCGATGTAATATTCCCGGGTACGGACTGCAGGAGGGTATCGGCCGCGTTCTTTTCGCCCAGCCATTCGTACATTTTTTCGTTGACCCGGTTCCTGGCGTTCATACCGGTCAGGATGGCCTGCATATTCTGCGAACCAAAGAGATTGCCCTGCTTCATTTTAGCAATATCTTCCCGGATAAAAGCAAATAATGCGGCTCCGGAGAGAGGCCGGATCTGCTGCTTTAACAGGTCCAGCGCGTCTTCGCTCTGCTGTATCAGTTCGCTGACAATGGCGGGATCGGCTTCGGGTTGCCTGTGAAATTCCTGCATGCGTAAAAAGTTTATGCGGCAGCAAGTGTGCCGGGTGTCGCTATTTCGTTCGTTTCCATTAAACGTACGTTCTTTTAGAGTATTGTTAGTTTTTTTACTATGTGAAAGTCTTTGCCGCTCATGGCGGCTGTATACTGTCCCGGCTTCAGCGTACTGATGTCTACCTGCTGAATGGCCTGTCCGCGCAGTTTTTTTACCACGCGGCCCTTCATGTCCATGATCACTACGGTGTTGATAAGTCGTTCACCGGCATCCAGGTTCAGGATATCCTGTGCGGGATTGGGGTACATCTTAAGCCAGTCGCCCTTGCTATGGGTTTCCAGGGAGCTGCTGCCGCTGCGTTCGTACGGGCTGAAAAAACGCCATATTTCCACGCGGGCGTCAAAATCCATACAGGTTACGTCCGAAGAGCCGGGCATCGGGCATCCGGGCCAGGTATGTTCCCCGCCGATCACCTTGAAAAACTCTACGGTATGTCCGTCGGTGCCTCCGCTGTACAGGTAATGTTCGGCCGTGGCGCCGTCGCTGGTATTCGTATTGGGCACGGACGTGATCTGGGGCGTGGTATTGCAGTTATTCTGGTTCACCCAGAACTGTACAAGGTCTTCGATGGCCGTCATGCTGGCCGTTCCGTCGTAGGGATTCGTAGGGTCTTCGGTACCGTGTACGTGAATGGCCGGCGTGGGATGCGCGGGAACGCAGGAGTTGTACATGCTGGTTGACATAGAGCCGGTTACGCCGCCCACCGCCGCAAAACGGTCGCTCTGGCAGGCCAGGTAATAGCTCATGAAACTGCCGTTGGACATGCCCACGCTGTATACGCGGTTGGGGTTGATGGTATACTGGGCCGAAATGGTATCAATGAGCGCTTCTATAAAACCAACGTCGTCGGGCGATGAGCCTGTGATACCGTAGTTCCAGTACCGCACGCCGAAGAGCAGGGACCCGTCGGGATAGGCCACAATGAAGTTGGCCGTATCGGCAATAGGCCCGAAATTACGGTACTGCGCAAAATCAGAGCCACTGGAACTGAGGCCGTGCAGCCCGATCACCAGGGGCACTGCCTCGCCCGGAACGTAAGACGCCGGCACATAGAACGAGTAGGTACGTGTGATGCCGCCGTGCACAAAGGAACCGTTCACAGTGGTCTGGGCCCGGAGAGCGTTCAGGAGAAAGAGGAACAATATGGAAAGTGTGGTCTTGTGCATCTTGGACTATTATGTTTTAAAGATAGCGTATTTTGGGGTTCAAAGTCGGTAAACTTCATTTTAAAAATTAGTGTCAGGTTGTTTTCAACATATTCGTTTTTTCAGTATATTTGCTCTATACAGTTCCCGGTTGCCCCTGAATTACTTCAAGCTCCCGGGTTTTGTTTTTTATAGGGTTTTCTTTCTCAGAACCCTGTTCCTGTTAATAGGACAATAGTCCCATTCTTTCGATAGGGTATTTTGTGATCGTTCAGGTCGGAATGGTTTTTACGGTTAAAGATAGAAAATGAACGGCCGGTATTTGGAGACGTTTAGCTAAACCGGATATTTTCCAGTTAACTATACTTTTTCCTGCATTTCACTATGAAGAACGGGAAATTTTCATTCACTTCCGTAATTTCGAACAGGCCAAAATCGCCGAATTCAGCCTGCACGGCTTCGCGGTCGTAAAAATACATCTGTACGCCAGGATGCAGTTCGTAACGGTCTTTGCTGATAAGGGTGCCTTTGCCGTAGGTTTGTGCGTCTTTCGTGATCATGGTAAAGACCATGCAGCCATTCTCTGCCAGCTGGGCATAACAGTCACGGATGAGTTTCTGCCGTTGATCTGCGTCCAGCAGGTGAATGAGCGCATAGCAGAAAATACCGTCGTACCGCTTGTTATCGAAGGGCATATCGCATACGGAGCCGTGATAAATGGTCATACCCGGGCCGTAGTGTTTACGGGCCATTTCAATAGCGGTTGCTGAAATTTCGATGCCAGTCACCTCCATGCCGTTGTCCCGGAATATCTGTGCGTTTCGGCCATAGCCAATACCGGGAATGAGTACCTGCTTAACGTTTTCGCGCAGGAAAAGGTCTTTGGTAAGCAGGGCAGATTTTGCAGGTTCAAAGCCCCACATTTCCTGTTTTTCGAGAAAGCTGCTTTCCCAGAATTCCGGCTTTTCGGTTTCGTTTGTCATAGACTTTTTTTCTACGATTATTCCGGCTTTTTATCGAGGAATTTTTCAATAAGCGGAACAATGAGCGTACGTTCGTTGAAATCTTCCGTTACGGTGGTTATTTCTCCGATGTATTCGCCGTGTCCGCCCGGGATAATGGCCAGTTCGGAGCCGGAGATAAGCCGGTGCATTTCCAGGGCATGCTCCGGTGTGATCACGTCTTTATCGCTGATGATGATAAGGGCAGGGCAGCTGATGGCACGAAGTTTTTCCTCCGGGATATCGGTAAAGGCCAGCATGCGGGCAGCGTCTTTATCGTGCATGACCCGGAGGCCGGCCGAGTCGGGATTTACAGCCAGGTAGGCCTTTTGCAGCTGTTGCGGCATATTGGAAAGCCGGGCCTGCTGCATAAAACCCCAGAAGAAGTCCGGTACGCCGTTCCTTTTGGCCAGGGCTGAGCCGAGCACGATCCGGTTTACTATTTCCGGGTGCCGGATGGCGATCTGCAGGGTGGTAGTGCCGCCGTTGCTGAAGCCGAAGAAATCGGCTTTTGAAATGCCCAGGTTCCGGAGAAGTGTTGCCACATCGTCGGCATCCTGTTCGAAGCTGAGCGGGGCATTACGGTCGCTGGTACGTCCGTGGGCCTGCAGTTCCACCGCAATTACCTGCCTGTTCTTTGCGAAAAGAGGAATGGCTTTGCCAAAGTTGGACTCTATGGTAGAGCCACCGCCGTGAATGAGTACCAGCGGTTTGCCTTCCCCGTAGATCTCGTAATACATATGGAGACCGTTTATGTCGGAAAAGCCACTGCGGAAAGCTGTTTCAGCGGGTTTTAGGTTGTGGTTCTGCATGGTTATTTTTTGATTACACGAAGTAAGGATAAAAAAAGCAGAAAGCACACCTGTTTTTATTGTTGTCATTCCCCGGAGAACAGCCGTACATTTTTTAAGCAGATGGATACCCCTGATCCGGCGCCGCGTGAGGGATAGCAGCGGAAAGCCCGGAGCGAGGCACGAGCGAGGACTTGCAGCGGATAGCCCGGTCTCGCTGTAAGCGAGGACACGCCCTGTAAGATCAGTTGGTCTCATCGGATTGTATTTGTATAAAATTACGATCTATAACGATTTGCAGTGCATCTTTTGTGAGCGGGTCGGACTGGCCGAGGGTGTTTAGCAGCATTTGCCGGCCTTTTTCGGTTGAGAGCATTTCGCTTACGTCGATGAAAAGTCGTCCGGCGGCGGCCTGCATGGGTCGTGCGGCGAGCATCTGCCACATGGAAAGGCCCAGGGGGAGCATGGCGTCGGTCATCATTTGCTGGTGTCCCACGGATGCATATACGCGGTTTGCGGTGTCGGGCGCTTCGAGAACGGGAAAGAGGGTAGTGATGGGGCGACTTTGTACGATGTAGAACAACCCGTCGGCCAGGCACCATTCTATGTCCTGCGGATGACCGAAATAGGCTTCAATACGGCGGCCCAGCCGTTCCAGTTCCAGGATCTGTATGTCTGTGAGCGTTTGTTGCTGCTGTTGTCCGGCGGGGAGTTCCTGGTCTTTGGTACCACCCGGTGCAGCGGCCCGGACGGCGAACTTTTTAACGGATATTTTTTTATCGCTGATGCGACCTTCGCGCACTTTGTAGGTATCGGCGTTTACGCGGCCGGAAACCAGGGCTTCGCCGAGCCCGAAACCCGCGTCGATGGAAGAGACCCGGCGGTTGCCCGTAACGGGATCGGCGGTGAAAAGTATGCCGGAAGCCTGCGGAAAGACCATTTGCTGTACGATGACCGCAAGTTGTACCCGGCGATGATCGAAGCTGTTCTGTATGCGATAACTGATGGCACGTTCCGTGAACAGGGAGGCCTGGCATTTGCGTATATGCATGTGTATGGCCTCTGTTCCGCGGATGTTCAGGAAACTGTCCTGCTGACCGGCAAAGGATGCGTTGGGCAGGTCTTCGGCGGTGGCGCTGGAACGGATGGCAAAGGCTTCCTGTGCGCTGAAGCGGGAGAGGGCCTGCGCAATTTCTTCCCGGATATCTCCGGAGATGGGCGTTTCTTCGATGCGGCGGCGGATCTCTGTGCTGAGCTTTGTGATCTGTTCCCGGGCCTGGCTGTGCAGTCCGGAAAGTTCATGCAGCAGTTGATTCAGAGCGGGTGTTTCTGCGATCATTCGCTGAAAAGCTTCCGTCGTGATACAAAAGCCGTCGGGTACGCGTATGCCGGACAGACGGGAGAGTTCGCCCAGGTTAGCTCCTTTGCCGCCGACGAGGGAGAACTGTGTGTTGTCTGATTCCCGGAAACTACGTATATACTTTGTTTTATTTGGCATGGGCGCTGCTTTTTTCGTCGGAGAGGCACAGGTTTAGGGGCCTAAAGGTGATGGCCTGTGTGAAGTAACTCTGAATTACATCGACTTCCGTCTTGGAAAAGGAGGTCAGTAACTGATCAGAGCGACCGCAGAATTCTTTGTGCATCGGTTCGAGTAAATCCATGGTCTTTGGGGAGGATGATGACTTTGTTCTTCTTTGGCAAAGAAGCATTTTGCTTTTCTTATAGAAACAACTATAAGCCTGATAACGTTCTCACTGGAGAGTTCGATAAGCTGAGCCAATTTACTGACGGTCACGACACTTTTTATAGAAGGAAGTTGAAGTATTTTATGATCGGTACAGGGTAGTGCGGCTTTGCGTGCCAGGACTTCATAGCATCGGCAGGGAGTTGCATGCTGACTGAGATGGCGTATGATTTGGATCGGTTCCCTGAACATAATATTATTTTATAGCGATATATCTTTAGTTGTGAAGATAATTGAATGAAAATAATTTGCAGAATGTAATTTTATAAAATTATATCTTTTGTATAGCGATTAATAACTGAATAAAGCTTTATTCAAACATGTCTTCAACTAAACTATTTTCTGATTCAGGTTCTTCGATTTCTTCTCGAGATTCTAGTTGGTCGAAAATTTTTTCAATTTCTTCTGGTATAAAGTCAATAGCAGAAATAATTTCTTTTTTTGAAAGGTTAAAACCATTAGCACTTAAGTATGATAAAAGTTGAGAAAGAGATTCTTTTCCCATCCCAAATTTTAATAAGTCTTCAAAGTTTTCTATATTAGAATAGCTTTCTCTTAAAGATATTGCTTCTGACTTACTAACTTGAGGATTACGATATTCAGTTTTTCCAGTGATTAGTGCTGTTTTATATATGCTATCTTCCAAGT
>JACVCJ010000069.1 GCA_016742095.1 Bacteroidia bacterium | reverse complement strand
GAATTATGTTCAGGGCACTTTTACCCGGAAAAATACAGGCCGTGCAGCTCCGCAGCCAAATTTAGGGTACCTTTGTCCCATGCAGGAAAATCCCAAGCAAACGATCGAAGAGAACCTGGCCCTGCTGGGCATACGTGAACTGAACCCCATGCAGCAGGCCGCACGCGAACATTTTCCGCGGGAAAACAGCCTGGTACTCCTCTCGCCCACCGGTTCGGGCAAGACCCTGGCCTTCCTGGTCCCCCTGATCGAAAGCCTGGACCCAAACATCAGCAATAAGGTGCAGGCCCTGATCATGGCCCCTTCGCGCGAGCTGGTGCTGCAGATCGAACAGGTGTTCAAAAGTCTGCGTACCGGCTATAAGATCAACAGCTGCTACGGCGGGCACCTGATGAAGACCGAACGCCAGAACCTGCTGCATCCTCCGGCCGTACTGGTAGGTACACCGGGCCGCATGGCCGATCATATCCGCCGCAATACCTTCCGTACCGACGGCGTGCAGACGCTCATCATCGACGAGTTCGACAAGGCCCTGGAACTGGGGTTCGAGGAAGATATGCGCTTTATCGGCAGCCAGTTCCCGAAGCTGCGGAAACGGATGCTTACTTCGGCCACACAGGCCATCGACCTGCCCGATTTTATACAGATGCAGGAGGCGCTGTACCTCAATTTTCTGCCCGAAGCACCGGTGAGTAAACTGCAGCTGAAAAAAGTACCGGTGGAAAGATCGGCTTCCGATTCGCTCTTTCGCCTGCTCTGTACCCTGGGTGGCGGCTCTACCCTCGTGTTCTGTAACTTTAAGGAAAAGGTGGAAGAGACCAGCGATTACCTGCGCCGCAAAGGCATTCCGAATTGTTTTTTTCACGGCGGACTGGAACAGGACGAGCGGGAACGCAACCTGGTAAAATTCCGCAACGGCAGTGTACAGGTACTGGTATGTACCGACCTGGCGGCCCGCGGACTCGATATTCCGGAGATACGCCAGATCATTCACCTGCAGCTGCCCCCGCACGAGGACAGCTTTATACACCGCAACGGGCGCACCGCACGCATGCATGCCGGAGGTTCGGCCTATTTCTTCCGTGAAGAAGGCAAGAACGGTCCCGACTGGCTGCCGGAAGATACCCCGGAATTTATCCCGGAAGCGGATGCTCCCCTGCCGCCCGAACCTGAGTTTGTGACGCTGTACATCGGCAAAGGCAAAAAAGATAAATTACGTAAACTGGACATCGTGGGCTTCCTGTCGCAAAAAGGCGGACTGGGTAAAGACGACCTGGGACTGATCGAAATGAAAGATCATTTTTCGTACGCTGCTGTAAAAAAAGACAAAGTGCCGGCACTACTCAAACGCACGTCCGGAGAGCGCATCAAGAACATGCAGCTGAAAATGGAAATAAGTCGCTAAAAACGTATTTATTTCAGCAGGCTCAGCTCGATCACGTTTTTACTTTCGATATTGGTACGCGGATCAAAGGCGAATTCCGTATAACCGGCATTCCCCGCCTTATCGGAAATACTACGCGTTACGCGGCCCTTTTCGGCGCCTGCAGGATCTTTTACAAGGGCCTGTACATCTCCTGAAAAATCCCTGGCAAAAATAAGGTACAGCGTAAACACATTCTGGGCACCGCCGACAGAGCTCTCCACCGTGTATACGCCGGTGCTGAGTCCTTTGTTTTTAAGCTCGTCGGACAGGATCACTTTGCAGTCCAGCGTTTTTTCCACACCCTCGCCCACCCCGGAAAAGAATTCTCCGGCTGATTTTCCCACTACTTCGCCGCTTTTACCGATCACGCTGTCCGTTTCATTACGCAGCCCGTTACAGGCTGTTAACAGGGGCATCAGGGGAATAAAAAATAACAGTATCTTCTTCATAACTCTCCCGATCAACGGCGTTTACAACAGGCATCCAGGTTACTATACGCTGTGGCAGACGGTTTCTGATCGTCGGCGCTGAACCCCACAGCGGTAATGGCCTTGCGGATATCGCCGGCCGTGGTCTTTTTGGGGTTATAGGTCACTTCTATGAGGTTTTCCGCAGCTTTCACCTTTACGGTACGTATCCCCTTACCGGCATATACGGCGTTCTGGATACGGTTGCCGCAACTTTCACACTGCATGCAGTGGTCACAGAATATCTGGGTTTTGATCTGTATGGTCTCGGCCTTTTGCGCCAGGACACTGCCCGTTCCCAGGAAAAGCAGGAATGCCAAAGCGGAAATGTATTTCATCATTGTTTGCATAGGGTAAATATAAGAAAATTTACACGAACGGACCTACAGCTGTTCCAGCGAACGTTTTACCAGGGCGCCCATACTTTGACAGTCCAGGAAGCTTTTATCGGCATAAAAAGCAGCCAGTTCCGTGCGGAGTTGTTCCAGTTTCTGCGGGGACGACAGTGTATCTGTTTCCATGTGTTCCAGCAGGGCGTTCAGCTGCTGGCGGGCGGCCTGGCTCCGGCGCAGGATCAGGGCCCTCTCCTCTTTTTTATACTGTTCTATATTGCCCGGCGAAAGCAGTTCGCGCACCAGTTGCACCAGCGGGTTGTTCTCCTTGAAGAACTGCGGCAGGTATACGTTCTTTTTGCCTTCGTAACTCTGCTGGTCGAAGTCGATGGCCCGTATACGGAACTGCACCTCCTCGAAATCGGGCGTAATGTCAAATACGTAGTTGTAACTGCGCATATCGCCCAGCAGGCGCACAAAACAGCGTTCGTTGAACTTTACAAATTCTTTGGCGATACGCACTTTGTTGAAGCCCGGGTTCTCCATGTACGACTGTATGAACTGATCGCCCGGGATACCCGCAATATGTTCTTCCACCAGCGTGGAACGGTCGGTGAAATAGTTCATGCGTGAAGGCGAAAGTATGTGTTCCAGTTCCAGCCCGTACACGCGGGAGGCATCGGCCTTCTTGATGTAGAAATAGTCGTAGTTATCGTTGAAGTTGTTCACGATGCGTATACGAAACGGATGCGAATTACCGAAGGTACAGTAGTCGATGCGCTCTATGTGAAGGTGCTGCATGTGTTCCGGGCTTTCGCCGCCGGCCTTCAGAATGGAATAGATCCGTTTGAGACCCTCGTGCAGTGCTGCGAGGTCGGGCTGGCGGTACATGGCCGTTTCCCAGAGGGTGTCCCTGCCGTACTTATCGTATACGGATACGGTACCTTCGAAATACAGCAGGTCTTCGTACATCACGGGCAGGGTGCGCGCGCGGCCGTATTCCTGCAGGTAGCCGCGCAGACCGTTGCCCAGCGGGTAATTGGGCTTTTTCTTCGATATTTCGGTGTCCTGCTCTTTGTCCATGTCTGTACGAAGTTCGTAAAATCCCGGCAATAAAAAAGAGAGAACCGCGGGGATCCTCTCTTCTGAACGTACAGGTGTTTGTCTATGGTGTATATGGTATTTACTGTACGCTTATCTTACGGATGACACTGCCTTTGCTGCCGCTTATCTGCAGCCAGTAAACGCCCGGACCGTATGCCGAAACGTCTAACTGCTGCTTGCCGCCGCCGCTGAAACCTTTATCCTGCAGGCATTTGCCTGAAATATCGTAGAGTTGCACGCGCGACAGACCTTCGGCCTCTATCCATACGCTCTCTCCCGCCGGGTTCGGGTATACCGATACGGGGAAAAGTTCTTTTTCTTCGAGGGATACCGATGAGGAAACTATTTGCGTATAGGCATCGCTGCCACAGGCGTTCGTTACCGTAAGCGTTACGGTATAGGTGCCGTTTTGCGTATAGGAATGGAAAATGGTCGGCTGGGTATGTGTAAGCTGGGTGCCGTCACCAAAATCCCATTGATAGGAAACGGCACTGGCGTCCTGGGCGGTAAATACATAATTGAGGCCGTTCTGTCCCGTGCTGAACTGTGCGTCCGGAGCGGGAAGCAGTGTTACCACGAACGGCGCCGAAGTTTTGGAACAACCCAGCGAATCGGTCACCGTCACCGTGTAGGAACCGGCTGCGCTCACCTGTATCTGAGGCGTTACCGCGCCTGTGCTCCAGAGGTACGACGCAAAGTTACCGCACTGTAAGGTAAGGTCCTGTCCGGCACAGATCCGGGCCGGGGAATTCTGTGTACTTTGTATGGCCGGAGAAAAGAACACGGGATCCGTTACGGTTACCTGGGTCACTTTTTCGCAACCCAGTCCGTCGGTAATGTAGGCATAATAGGTGCCTGCGGCCAGGCCGGTATGTGTATTACCGGAAGTTCCGTCGAACCACTGCACGCTGTACGGCGGACGCGGGCCCTGTATGCTGAGCGAGGCCGAACCGTCCGCAGCTCCGTTACAGGCCGGGGAAACTACGGTAGCCTGTACCGAATACGGTGTATAGCCCTTGGTCTTGAACTCCGAATCGATCAGCTGGCTGTTCTTATTGATGACGTTGAAACGTACCGAATCCTGGTTCACAAAGAATTTTACATATACATTGTCGAGTATGGAAAGCTGTATCTCCGGGTGATTCGCATATTGCACATTGGCATTTACGCTGCCGTCGCCCGCCGAGCCCGAAGTAATGTATTTTACGCCGTTCTTCTCGCCTTTTTCGTACAGGTGTGAGTGTCCCACCAGCACATAATCTACCTTATAC
>JACVCJ010000029.1 GCA_016742095.1 Bacteroidia bacterium | reverse complement strand
GTGCCAGGCGGTGCCCCTCGATAAAGCCGATCTTGCCCAGGTAAGGCAGTGCGGCTGAAAAAGCGGGATTGAAACGTTCTACGTGACCTACCTGGATCATCACCTTGGCTTCGTGCGCCAGGTCCAGCAGTATGCGGGCCTCCTTTACATTATCGGTAAAGGGTTTTTCTACAAAAACATGCTTAAAGCGACGCACGGCGGCCGATGCATATTCGTAATGGTACAGGGTGGGCGTAACGATATCGGCACAGTCCACTTCCTCGAGCAGGACGTCGGACGAATCGTAGGCCTTTACGCCCAGGCTTTCGGAAACGGTACGGCGCACTTCTTCGCTGGCATCGAAAAAACCGACCAGTTCAAAGGCATCCAGTTCCTTCAGGATACGAAGATGTATCTTTCCCAGGTGTCCCGCACCCCACACGCCGATTCTCATTTGCTTGGCCATTCCATAAAATTGTTGCCCAAATGTAGGAAGCCGCGCTGAACCCCCGCGCCGTAAAATGAAATCAATTTAAACAGAAAACTGTTAAATATGCAATGTACAGGCAGCGGTTCTATGCCAAAGGAAACGTACTTTTGCACTATGTTGATTCAGGACGGATACGCGGAAAAGGGAATGCGCAGGCAACTGGTGCAGATCCTGAAAGATAAAGGCATCAGTGACGAAAAGGTACTGCAGGCCATTGAAAAGATACCCAGGCATCTCTTTGTAGATTCGGCCCTGAAAGAGCTGGCCTATAAAGATATGGCCCTGCGTATTGCGGCCGGACAGACCATTTCGCAGCCGTATACCGTGGCCTTCCAGACCCAGATGCTCAGGATAAAAAAAGGCGATAAAGTGCTGGAGATCGGTACCGGCAGCGGTTACCAGGCGGCCGTACTGCTCGAATGCGGTGCAAAGGTATATTCCATCGAAAGGCAGAAAGAACTGTTCGATAAGACCAAGGTCTTTCTCGCGCAACTGGGCTATGCCCCCAAAATGGTGTTCGGCGACGGGTATAAAGGACTGCCGGGATACGCCCCTTTCCAGAAGATCGTGATCACCGCGGCCGCACCCGTGATCCCCGAAGCCCTGCTGGAACAACTGGCGCCGGGCGGACTCATGAGCATCCCCTTCGGCGAAGGCGATCAGCAGAAGATGATCCTGGTGGAAAAACTGGCCGACGGCAGCTTTACACAGACCGAAATGGGCGATTTCCGGTTCGTTCCCATGTTGCACGGTACACAGCGCCCATAAGAATTATTGATAAAAGGGCACATATTTATTTAGTACCTTTGCAGCAAATTTTTAACGGGGTATGTCCGAATTTAAATTAAACAGTATTGAAGAAGCCATTGAAGACATCAAAAATGGCAAGGTAATTATAGTAGTTGACGACGAAGACCGCGAGAACGAAGGCGATTTTATTACCGCTGCACGCAATGTGACGCCCGAGATCATCAACTTTATGGCCACTCACGGGCGCGGACTCATCTGCGCACCGATCATCGAAGACCGTGCCGAGGAACTGAAACTGGAACTGATGGTCCAGGACAACACCAGCCTGCACGCCACACCGTTCACCGTTTCCATCGACCTTATCGGCAAGGGTTGCAGCACCGGCATCAGTGTGCACGACCGCGCCAAGACCATACAGGCACTCATCGACCCGGGCACCCGTCCGGAAGATTTTGCCAAACCGGGCCACATTTTCCCGCTCAAGGCAAAACGCGGCGGCGTACTGCGCCGTACCGGCCACACCGAAGCCACCATCGACATTGCCCGCCTGGCCGGGTTTGAACCTGCCGGCGTACTGGTAGAGATCATGAATGCCGACGGAACCATGGCCCGCCTGCCCGAACTGATGGAAATTGCTGAACGCTTCGATCTCAAGATCATTTCCATTGCCGACCTGGTGGCCTACCGCATCAAGCACGAAACACTGATCTATAAGACCGAGATCGTGCAAATGCCCACCCAATACGGCGATTTTGAACTGCACGCCTACGAACAGACCACTACCGGCGAGGTACACATGGCCCTGGTAAAAGGCAGCTGGGAACCCGACGAGGCCATTATGGTGCGCGTACACAGTTCCTGCGCTACCGGCGATATTTTCGGAAGCTGCCGCTGCGACTGCGGACCTCAGCTGCACAAAAGTATGGAGATGATCCAGGAAGCCGGCAAAGGCGTGGTGCTCTATATGCAGCAGGAAGGACGCGGCATCGGGCTGCTGAACAAACTGAAGGCCTACCGCCTGCAGGAACAGGGCATGGATACCGTGGAAGCCAATCTCGAACTGGGATTCCAGGCCGATCAGCGCGACTACGGCGTAGGAGCACAGATCCTCCGCGATCTGCAGGTACACAAAATGAAACTGCTGAGCAACAATCCCAAAAAACGGGTGGGCCTCATCGGTTACGGACTGGAGATCGTGGAGAACATCGCCATCCAGATAGAGCCGAACCAGTACAACCGTTTTTATCTCGAGACCAAGAAGAATAAACTGGGACACAACATCAGCAACCTTTAAGGCCGCTGACTGCGCTGCTGCGCTGCACGTTCCCGGTACATATCCGCAAAGCGGAAGATACTCACCCCATTTTCAGAACCCAGTTTCTGCCCCAGGAAAGGCTGAAGCTGGGTTTTCTGCAATAAGGAATCCCCGGTAAGCACCAGGCAGGCTTTGTCTGACTCGGAATTAGCCAGCGATTCCAGGCGTTCGAATTCCTGCTGCGATGTACCGTAAACAGGCCATCCGTAACGGCGCAGGGCAAACAGTCCCGTATTGCGGGCATGGTCCACCATCACGATCACCGGCACCGAAGCGTCTACCCCGGCCTTCTGCAGGAATGCCTCTGAATGGTGCAGTTTGTTGTATACGGCCGTGTAATAAAGGTTGTCGGGCAGGTTGTAGCGATATTCGATACGGCCTTTTACCTGTATATAACTGCTGATGGCAAAACCGATCAGCGTAAGAGCCAGTACGCCATGTACCCGGCGGTTCGGAAGCAGGTTGTACAAGGCCAGTACGCCGTTGAACGCGCTGGTAAAAAAGGCAAAGGACACCAGCATAAAATAATAGTCGTGGTCTTTGAACTGTGCAAAGAACAGGATAAAGTACAGGCCCATGCCCAGCCAGGCCAGCACCGAAGTAAAGTACAGCCATTTTTCGGCCTTTTTATAGGCGATCAGTCCGGCCAGGATCAGCACGCCGAACACGTAAAATACCGGTTTGGGATAATAGCTGTCCCACCAGTAATGGCTCACATAATCGAACACTTCGGCCTTGAATTCCGGGGTCACTTTCCAGATCGGGGCCGTTTGGGTAAGAAAATAGGAATTATGGTACTGCTGATTGTACAGGTTGATATGCCGGCTCCAGAGCAGTACCAGCACAACACCCAGCCCGAAGGCCAGCATCCAGGCGCCGTATTGCCGGATAAAGCTGCGGAAACTACCCCGTTTGGCCAGGAAATGATCGAGGAACAGCCCACCGCTGACCGATCCGTAGGTAATCAGGAAGGTAGGCTTCAGCAGGGCCGCCCAGGTAAAGACCAGGAAGCCGATCAGCAGCCATTTCTTTTTTTGTCCGGTCACATAACGGCCCGCCGCATAAAACCCGATGAGCATAAAACCCCAGGCGCAGGTATCGGGCAGGTAGTTGTTGGCATAATACACGATAATGACCGAACCGTACAGGATGAACGTAAGGGCAATGGCCAGGGGCCAGAAAGCGATGCGTTCGTTCACCGCGCGGAAAAAAGCAACGAGGCCCAGCGTGGTAATGGCCAGGTATACCCAGCGCAGCAGGAAGATGTTCTCGCCGAATACATTCTCATAACCGGCGATCATATAGTACATCAGCGGGAACTCACAGGCCCCGCGCCCATCCGTAGAATCGAGGCAGTAGGAACCGGTATGGAAGAATTGCATACCATGGTCGCGGTAATACTTTATAAAATTGAGGCTGTCCACCTGTCGTATAAAATGAATGCCGCCGGGTTCGTACAGGGCGATCACATGAAACTGCAGGAAAAAATAGACCAGCACCAGTAAGAGTATGAATACGAGGAGGCCTGTTTTTTTATCGTTCAGAAAATGCACGTTCATGGATCGTTTGTAAGAAGAGATACAAAAAAAGCACTTTCAGCCGTAAAAACCTATTCCTGTCTAAAAAAGGGAGAGCTGTCCGTTACCCGGCACGCGGAACTGTGTATAATCGAATTCGGGCAGCTGCCGTCCTTCAAAATACTTCTGCCGGAAAAGCCGGAAGGTATCGCCCAGGATACGGGCAAATTCGCCCTCTCCTTTCATACGCAGGTGACTGCGGCGGTCTTCGAGGGAGCCGCCGTGCATTTCGCGTATACGTTCCAGGATGCGGTCTTTTTTATCGGGGATGAAGGTATCGCACCAGTTCTCGAATATTTCGCCGATGGGCCCGTTGAGCCGCACCACGGTAAACCCGGCCTCCAGGGCGCCATGGTCGGCGGCCTGCTTCAGTATTTCGGGCAATTCGTCGCTGTTCAGGAAGGGGATCATCGGAGCGGCCATGACCATAGCGGGTATCCCGGCCTTCGTCAGTTCGCGGATCACGCCCAGACGGCGCTGCCCGGTTACCGTGCGGGGTTCCAGTATGCGCCGTACGTCTTCGTTAAGCGTGGTCACCGATACGGCTACATGCACCAGGTTCTTTGCCGCCAGTTCCTGCAGCAGGTCCAGGTCTCGCAGGATAAGTGCGTTCTTGGTAATAATGCTTACCGGATTGCCGTATTCGAGGCATACGCCCAGTATCTGCCGGGTAATGCCGAATTTTTTCTCCGCCGGCTGGTAGCAGTCCGTATTTCCCGACAGGGAGATCGCCGCCGGTTTCCAGGTCTTCTTCTCGAAATGTGCGCGCAGCAGACGGGCTGCATTGTGTTTTACGATGATCTTGTTCTCGAAATCGAGACCGGCACTGTACCCGTAATATTCGTGCGTGGGCCGGGCATAACAGTATACACAACCATGTTCGCAGCCCTGGTAGGGATTCATGCTGAGCATATCCCGCAGGTCGGGACTGTTCACCTTGTTTACAATACCCTTTGCCGTTTCCTGCAGGTATACGGTGTCTCCGCCTTTAAGTTCCTCGCCTTCATCGGCTTCCGTGCGGTTTTTGAGATACGAATTTGCCGGGTTGTGCTGTGCGCCACGGCCCTTTACAGCTGAATCTGCCATTTTTTTCGTCATTAGTAATGACAAAAAAATAGGAAATCCGCAACACATATGCATCATGGATCTCCTGAAAGCGTAAAATATTTTTAGCGGACCACCTGTATTTTATAGTTGCCCTGTGTGTTCCCGCCCTGTACGATCAGGGTGTACATACCGGCTGAAAGCCCGTCCAGCGGTACGTTCACGAGGCCTGTCTGCTGTGCTTTCTGCCACACACTGCGGCCTGCGGCGTCCACCAGTTTCAGGGCTGACGGGGGCAGATCGCCGAGGTCGGCATACAACACCGAAGAGGCCGGGTTCGGGAATACGTTCAGTGCCTGGTATACATTTTCTTTATTGCCGAGCGCAGGTGCTACCGGCGCCGAAGCCGGAGAAACGCAGCCGTCTGCCGAAGTGTGTATCACGTAATACGAACCTCCCTGCGTGGGCGTAAAGGTCTGTCCCGTGGCGCCTGCAATGGCACCGCCGCTGTTGTACCACTGGTTACCCGTGGCATACGATGAGGTAAAGGTATTGCCGGAAACACTCACCACAGGCGCTGCCGGTACTACAAACACCGTTATATAACCGCTCAGCAGTTCCACATCGGTACCGCCGCCGTTGGTCACGCTCAACTGTACATCGTAGGTGCCGGGCGTACTGTAGCTCACCGTGGGACCGGCCTGCGTGGAAGTGGCCGGGTTCCCCCCGCTGAACACCCAGGCATAGGTATTGCCATTGCCCGAGCTGGTATTGGTAAAACTTACGCTCAGGGGTGCACAGCCGCTGGTAGTTCCGCTGGCCGCGAAAGACGCTACGGGGGGCGGTTCTACGACACAGTTGTAGGTCTGTACATTCTGGATGGCCTTGTGTAGATTGAGTCTTCCGCCGCTGGAGGTATTGGTAGCCAGCGCCGTAATGGGGTCTACGCCCGTGAGCAGGTAGGTACGCATCTGCAGGGCCAGCGCACCCGGACTGGCTTTGTAATCGGTTATGAATTTACTGCAGGCCGCAGAATACATCAGTCCGATGGAGCCCGCCACATGCGGTGTAGCCATGGAAGTACCCGTAAGATTCTGGTAGCCGCTGCCCGTTACCGTACTGTAAATAGTAGTACCCGGAGCACCCAGGTCCATGTTTATGGCTCCGTAGCCCGAACTGTTGTTACGTGTATCCGTACGTGTGGTATTGGTAACCGCCACCAGCCAGTTGCTCGGACAGGTGGTCGGGATATCGCCCTGGGCATCGATATTGGTATTGGCATTGGGACCGGCACCCGCGCTGAGAATACCCAGTGAACCCAGTGTATCGTAAAACGCACACCAGATCGGGAAGCTGGCCGCCTGGCCAAAATCCACGCCGAAAGAGGAATTGGTAGACACCACAAAAGCGCCTTTGGCCCCATTGGTGGTATTGTACAGTTCGCGCATAGTAGCCGCATAGGCATAGGCCGCAACTACGGTAGCCGAAGTTCCGCTGGAACCGGCGATGGGCATTATTTTTACGTTCCAGTTCACGCCGCTTACACCGGTAGCATTGTTACCGCGCGCACCGATAATGCCGGCTACGTGCGTGCCGTGCTGGTCGCTGGGTACATTACCGTTATTGTTATAGGCGTTCCAGCCGTTGCGGTCGTCGATGTAGCCGTTCCCGTCGTCATCGATACCGTTGCCGGGAATATCGCCCCAGTTTTTAAAATAATTGGCCTGCAGGTCAGGGTGTGTCAGCTGAAATCCGCCGTCGATCACCGCCACTACAATGGTATCGCCCTGGGCCGTAAGACCGCCCGTGGTAATATCCCAGGCTTCGGGAGCGTCTATGTCCGCATCGGCGGAGCCACCCGACTGCCCGGTGTTATGCAGGCCCCATTGCTGGCCGAAACCGGCATCACTGGGATTTACCCGCAGCTGCACCTGGTAGTTGAGCTGTGCCAGGGCTACCGTTTCGCTTTCCAGCACCTCGTCCAGCCAGTTGCGGCTGTCGCCCATTACCGGGTCCAGGCCCAGCAGGTAAAGACGATAGCGCTCCGAGAGTACCTGCTTTACCCGAAAACTGCCCAGGAATCCGCGCTTGTTGATCTCTTTCAGGAAATGCCCGGAATCGTAACCGGGTTTCAGCATGATCATGATTTCGTCGGGGTTATGTACAGCCTGTACCTGTGCAGCACTGCGTACGGAAAAGAGCATAAGGGTCAGGGAACATGTCAGTAAAATTAACGTTCTCATCCAATCAGGTTTTAAAGGACAAGATACCAAATCTTACTGAAAACAGGTGGATTAAAAATCAGCCTGCGCCGTTGCAAACCGCTTCTGCATATATTCCACCTGCTGTTCCAGTCCTTCGGAACGCAGGTCCACAATGGTATCTACAACACCCTGCCTCAGGTATATGATCCCGGAGGACTTCATCAGCTGCGTATCGTAAAAGCGGTCCTGGTAGTCCTTCCATACCGTATCGGCCTGTTTACCTTCGTATGCCCCGGCAGGTATGGTGCCCGGTGAAGCGGACACGAGTACGGCATAGCCGGAAATATCCGGCTGCCTGGTCATGCTTTCCAGGAAATAGCGATTGCAGGAAAAACAGCCGTTCATGGTCAGCACCACGATCCCCCGCCAGGTGGTATCTGCTTTTGTCCTGAACTGCGCGTCCAGGTAGGCATTCAGTTTCTCCGTGCGCACATCCGGTTTCGTGCCGCAGGACGCAAGAAGAAACGTGGTCAGGAATATACGAATGATCTTATTCATAACGGTACAGCGCAAAGCGGGCTTTGGTTTCACTAAAATTGGGATTCGCAGGCATATCCAGAGAGAACAGTATTCCGTTGCTGACGGGGATAACGAACCCTGCATCCGTGGCTGGATGGAAGAAATGCTCCTCGTCCATCTGTTTCAGATTCTCGTCAAGGATTATAAATGCAACGCCCTTGTACGTTTTCTTTTGAATATCCTCTTTCGTTTCTGGATACAGAGCGGTAATAAACACATAATTGTTTTTACGGTCTGCAAACAGGTTGCAGAGATAGCCACCCTGCATCATACTTTCCGTAAACAGCCGGGAAGAGTTTGCCAGGTTTTCCGGGGAGATCGGCGTGGCAGGAACGCCTAATTTTTCTACTGCGGAAAACCGCATCGGAATGGTCTGTTCAAGCGTCAGATGTTCAGGGTTTACCACATAAAGTGTATCACTATATGCGGAAGTAATGAGCGCCTTGTCTTTGAAACGACAATAATCATAGAACATATTGACCGGCATGAGTTCTCCTTTGGGATTCAAGGGGCGGAACAGGGCGAGATCATCAAAGCGGAGTGTGCCATCCGTAAGGGAATACAGGGCAAGTGAAGGGTCGAGGTAACGGCTGCCATAAAATTTGCGTGCGATCTCTACGGTTGATCGGGTGGGATGAGGTTTAATGCCACTGTTTGCGGCATTAAACAGCAGGTACGGTTTACCATTGAACATAAACAGGTTCTGATGATCTCCCTTCAGCAGATCGAGGTCTACATGAAAGGAATCTGCATCACACAAAGGTTCCAGATCACGTTCGTTGATGATATTCCCCTTGTCGTCAATGGTGAACAGGATATTGTGATACCTGCCCAGGAACATAATGGAATCGAGGCCGGCCACTTGGATGTTATAGAGTTCATATCCCCTGTCCATAATGGTTTTGAGGGGTATACTTTTCCGTTTTTTCAGTCCGGGATAGGTATAAAAGTGCAGGGAATCATGCACCAGGAGATTGGCCAGGTAGAGATAGCCGCTGTCACCCACTTCTACAAAGCCTGAATACAGATGGAAGGGCGTAAAGCCGGTCTGTATCTCAAAACTGTCGATGGCCAGCAGGCGTTTATCGGAACGGGGTACGGGTAATTCCTCTTTATTCCCGCAGGCAGCGACCAGAAAGACAGTAAACAAAACGAAGATACTTTTATTCATAACGGTACAGTGCAAAGCGGGCTTTGGTTTCACTAAAATTGGGGTTGTTGGGCGTATTAAGAGAGAACAACATTCCGTTGCTGACGGGTATTACGAATCCTGCATTCGTGGTCCTATTGAAAAAATGCTCTTCGTCGATCTGTTCCAGGTTATGATCAAACACAAGATAACGCAGTCCATTGTATACCTTTTCTTCCGTCTGTTTCTCTGTTCTTGGCGGGATAACGGCAACAAAAGCGTATTCACCGCGAAAGTCGCTGAAAACGTGACTTACATAATTACCTCTGCGAAAAGCTTCTGTAAAAAGGTTTGAAGCATTTTCCCTGTTCTTTTCTGTAATCGGATACGTTTCAATGCTTAGTCTCTCGGTGCTGCTATACCGGAGCGGGATTTTCCGTTCCAGGTGCAGATGCTCAGGGTTTACTACATACAGCGTATCGCTGTAGTGTGAAAGGATAAGCGCCTTATCACGGAAGCGCGTATATGCATAAAAACCATGTACCGTCATCAACTTACCTTCTGGATTCAGCGGACGGAACAAAGCAAGGGAATCAAGTCGCAGCGTGTGTTCTGTAAGAGAATAGAGGGCAAGCATAGGGTCCGTGTAAGGGCTGCCGTAATAACGGAATGCATCTTCCAGCGAACCGGAAGGATAGGGCTTGATACTGCTGTTTGACGCATTCAGCAGCAGATAGGGCTTACCCTCGAATGTAAAGATATTCTGGTTCCCTCCCCGCAGCAGGTCCAGATCTATATAAAACGAATCGGCATCACAGAGAGAAACCAGGTCACGCTCGTTGACGATGTTTCCTTTGTCATCGACAGTAAACAGGATATTGTGATAACGCCCCATGAGCATAACGGAATCGAGGCTGGCCACCTGGATATTGTATAGCTCGTACCCAAGGTCCTTAACTTTTTTCAGGGGAATTACCCTGCGTTTTTCCAGGCCCGGGTACGTATAAAAATGGATGGAATCGTGCACCAGCAGGTTGGCCAGGAACAGGTAGCCGCTGTCGTTTTCCTCAAAATACCCGGAATACATATACATGGGCGTAAAACCGGTCCGAATTTCAAAACTGTCTATTGCGACAAGGCGCTTGTCTGAATGCGGGACCGGTACCCGCCCTTTGTTTCCACAGGCGGCAAGGAAAAAGATTATAATGAATGTAAATAGTATGCGTACGCTCATCTGTATAAAAAATAAGAAAACGGAGGCTACCCAGCCCCCGTTTGTGTGTTGACTGTTACTTGCTGACCGGTATAACCGCATCGATATTCCCTACATTGTCGGTGAACAGCAGGTACATATCTTCGCCGCTGCCGTCAGGACTGGCTCCCTTGTAACTCAGCTTCAGCGTGCCGTTCAGTAGTGCATCGTGCAGGTCAGGGCCGATCACGTTCTTTACTTCCTGGCCTTTTGCCTGTACGATATTCAGCACTTCGGCGTAATCATTGTCGTCGAGTGCATCGATGATATCGTCAAATACCACAAGATCCTTGGGCTTGATGACAACAGTGGAAAAGCAATTACTAGGCTCCGCAACACAACCCCAGGTCTCTCCTCTCCCATCTTCCTCACCCGGATCATGAAACCACGTTTTCACTTTGGTATACAACGGCGAATCCTTCTCGATGTTCGCAATTCCTACGTTGTCTTGCAGCGTGTCTTCTCCTTTCCGGCAGGAAGTCAGCGCCATTCCGATCGCCAGTATGGCAATGCTCATTTTTGCTACTTTCATATGTTATGGATAATAGTTACCTCTTTCCATACCTCGCGGCAGGTTTAATTTATCCACAAACACAAAGTAACTAAAGTTAAACTAAAAAACAAACAGGAAAAATCCGGATAAGCGCACAGGATTTTTCCTTTCAAATAGAAAATCCTTATAAAATAAGGGAATTTTCATTTAGTTATACTGGAAATAGTTCTTTTTTCTTCAGGATTTGAATTCCCCGGCCAGTTTCTGCAGCTCGAACATCTGGTCGCGCAGTTCGGCAGCCGCGATAAAGTCCAGTTCCCGCGCCGCTTTTTCCATGGCTTTGCGGGTACGTTCGACCGCTTTCAGGATATCGTCCTTACTGCGGTAATCCACTTTGCTTTCCTCGGCCGCTGCACGGATCTCGTCGGGCTGTACATAAGAAGCGCCTTTTTTCTCCTTGTTCTTATTGGCGCTGCCTACAATGGTCTGGTTCATGATGCGCTCCTTGTCCGATTTGGCCTGTTTCGGAACAATATGATGTTCTACATTGTATCGTATCTGTTTCTCGCGGCGGCGTTCGGTCTCGTCGATGGCCCGCTGCATGCTGTCGGTGATCTTATCGGCATACATGATCACGGTACCGTTCACGTTACGCGCGGCGCGCCCGATGGTCTGTATCAGGGAACGCTGGTTGCGCAGGAAGCCTTCCTTATCGGCATCGAGTATGGCCACCAGGCTTACTTCGGGCAGGTCCAGTCCTTCGCGCAGCAGGTTTACGCCGATGAGCACGTCGAAGACGCCCAGGCGCAGGTCGCGGAGTATCTCCACGCGTTCCAGCGTATCCACCTCACTGTGGATGTAACGGCAGCGGATATTCACCTTGGCCATGTATTTGGTAAGCTCTTCGGCCATGCGTTTGGTCAGGGTGGTCACCAGCACACGCTCGTCCTTATGCGCCCGTTTTTCAATTTCTTCGAGCAGGTCGTCGATCTGGTTGCCGCTCGGCCGAATGTCGATCACCGGGTCTACAATGCCGGTCGGACGGATCACCTGTTCCACCACTTCGCCCTGGGTCATCTGCAGTTCATAATCGCCGGGGGTCGCGCTTACGAAGATCATCTGATTTATCTTCCCCTCGAACTCGTCAAAGGTCAGCGGGCGGTTGTCCAGCGCCGAAGGCAGACGGAACCCGAAATCCACCAGGTTGGTCTTGCGCAGACGGTCGCCGTTGTACATGGCCCGTATCTGGGGAATGGTCACGTGGCTTTCGTCCACCACCATCATAAAATCTTCCGGGAAATAATCGAGCAGGCAGAAGGGGCGGCTGCCCGGCTTACGGCCGTCGAAATAGCGTGAGTAGTTCTCGATGCCGCTGCAATAGCCCAGTTCCTTGATCATTTCCAGGTCGTATTCCACGCGCTGTTTCAGGCGTTTGGCCTCCAGGAACTTCTGTTCCTTATCAAAATACTCCACCTGTGCGGTAAGGTCGTCGCGGATAGCGTACTCGGCGTTCTTCAGGCGTTCGCGGGTGGTTACGAACAGGTTGGCCGGATTGATCACAAAATCGTCCAGTTCTGAAATTTTCTTGCCGGAAAACGGATCGATCAGTTCGATCATCTCAATTTCCTCGCCCCAGAAATACAGACGTACGGCATTGTCGGCATAGGCCAGGAACACGTCCACCGTATCGCCGGTCACCCGGAAGGTACCGCGTTTAAAATCGGTTTCGGTGCGGTAGTATAAGGAATCGATGAGTTTGTGCAGGAAGGCATTCCGGCCCAGGCGCATGCCCCGTTTCACCCGGATGATGTTAGCGTAGAAATCTTCGGGGTTTCCCATACCGTAGATGCAGGAAACGCTGCTTACCACCAGTACGTCCTTACGGCCGCTGAGCAGGGCCGATGTGGTACTGAGCCGCAGTTTTTCGATCTCTTCGTTGATGGAGAGGTCTTTTTCGATATAGGTGTCGGTGGTCGGTATATAGGCCTCGGGCTGGTAATAATCGTAATAGGATACAAAATACTCCACGGCGTTCTGCGGAAAGAACTGCTTGAACTCGCCATAAAGCTGGGCCGCCAGCGTTTTATTGTGACTCAGCACCAGCGTGGGGCGCTGCACTTCTTCAATGACATTGGCTATGCTGAAGGTTTTTCCCGTACCGGTGGCACCGAGCAGGGTCTGGAAACGTTCTCCGCGTTGCACGCCGGCCACCATCTGTTTAATGGCACCGGGCTGATCGCCGGTAGGTTTATAAGGGGACTGTAATTCGAACTTCATATTTTTTTCTCCGTCGGCATCCCTGAGATGCCTTTTTTCCTGTGCAAAATTACGACCTTTTTACCGCAATTGCACATCCTTTTCCCGGGAATAAAAAACCCGGTACAGAAAGCTTCCGTACCGGGTAAATGTTATATGGACCAGCGCCTTTTAACGAATTACCAGGGCGCGTGTTATTTTTTTGCCTTCGTTCCCGAGTGTTACGAAATAGGTACCCGGTTTCCAGTCGCCTACAGGCACGGCTACCGGTCCGGCCGTCTTCTGTGCCCCGTTCTTCAGGAATACCGTTCTGCCGGTAACATCGGTTATTTTCAGGTTATAGGCGGCCTGTTGCAGGGTGCTGAAATCGATGTAGAACACATCGTCCGACACCGGGTTCGGGTACATGCTGAATGCCGTAATACCGCTGTTTTCAAGACCCACACGACTCATTACCGTTACAGCCGCCGTTCGGGTGCACTGGTTGGCATCGGTGATCAGTACGGTATATACGCCTCCCGGTACATTGCTCAGGTTCTGCGTGGTAGCGTTGTTCGACCACTGGAAGGTATAGGGTGCCACCCCGCCGCTTACGGAAAGGTTCACACTGCCGTCATTACCGTTGATCTCATCAGTAGCACTGGTGAGGGCCGTAATTTCTGCGGGTTCGGTAAGCGTAAAGGTATCTATGGCCGTACAGCCTCCGGTGGCGGTAACGGTAAGTATATGTTCTCCGGCCGCAAGCCCGGTCGCATTACTGTCTGTAATACCGGAAGACCAGGAATAGGCGTAGGCAAATGCGGGCAGAGGATATTGAATGACCACACGGCCGTGTCCGGCACGCAGTCCGCCGGTGGTACTGGCATTGGTAAGTCCGCCGATGTAAGACGAACCGCCACCGCCGCCGCGGCAGTTTCCGCTGCCTGCGCCGCCATACCAGCCTGCACCGCCGCCGTAACCTTCGCAACCACAGTTCTGACCCAGCGGTGTTCCGCCAAGTCCAAAGGCTCCGGCCAGCGCCGTTACGTTAAACGATACACAGGTTCCGTTCGCACCGGGACCACTTTGCGTGGCGCCCAGTCCGCCCATATCTACGGTGGTATTGCGGTAACCATCACCGCCCGTAAGTCCGCCACCGATGCCGCCCACTACATGCAGGCTGCTCCAGTAACCGGCACCGCCGCCGGCACCTCCAACAATTACGCGGTCATTGAGTGTATTGCCGCCATGGCGTACGTCCGAAGCGCCGCCACCGCCGGCTCCCCCACCGTCTCCGGCACCGCCGCCGTTCCAGCCGCCGGCCGTACCTACAGGCTGTCCGCCTACATATACAAGCAGGGTATCCCCGGGGTTCACATTCATTCCACCTTCGGCATAACCGCCGAAATTGGTATTATTGGCCCAGTTGGCCCCGCCCTGTGCGCCCCATACTTTCATAAATACCTCGTGTACACCTGCGGGCACCACAAAGGTCTGTACCGTTCCGCTGTAATTGTATACCAAGGAATCATAAATGCCGGCCTGTCCGCCTGTGGCCGTGGTCAGCAGGGAGCCGTCCGAGCCGCCGTGGCAGGAAATATTAAAACCTCCGTGGTCTGACTGCGACAAAAGAGAAATAAGCACCGGGCTGTTCTGACCGATGGTCACCGTAGCCATACCGCTGTTTTGCGCCGCATCGGTCACAAATACGGTATATACGCCGGGCGCCAGGTTCGTGGCCACCGAATCGATACCGCCGGAAGGACTCCAGCTGTAGGTATATGGCGCGGTCCCGCCGGAAGAGGTCACCGTAGCCGAGCCGTTGTTGATCCCCAGGCAGGATGCATTGGCCGTGTTAAGTACCGTTACGGTAATGGGCGTGCCTCCCTGGACGGGAGCAGACGCGAGGGCGCTCTGAATACAGAAACCCCATACGAAAAGCAGCAAAGCGCTGCACAGAGCAGGAATTCTCATGTTAGTTAAGTAATGTGCTTCAAATATACACGTTCTGTACAGATTATCTCCGCGCCGCACAAATTTTCTCTTCCCTTGCAACAGGGACACTCCACAGGGTTGGATGCCTCGCGAAACTTCAGTATACTTGCATAACAATCGATTCATTCAATACAGGCACTATGGAAAATCTGCTCCTTGATCCCGTGGAAACCCGCGTTTTAGGCGTATTACTGGAAAAAGAAAAATCAACCCCCGAATATTATCCCATGTCGCTGCAAGGCATACAAACGGCCTGCAACCAGAAAAGCTCACGCAACCCGGTGGTACAGTACGATGAGACCACCGTACAGATCGGCATCGACGGACTGAAAAGACGCGGGCTTGTACTCACGGTAAGCGGTGGCGGAAGCCGGGTGATCAAGTTTAAACATAATGCCGGAATTGTGCTCGACATGGAAACGGCCGAAGAAGCCGTGCTCTGCCTGCTGCTGCTGCGCGGCCCGCTGACACCGGGCGAGATAAAATCGAACAGCGGACGTCTTTTCGAGTTCGATTCCCTGGAACATGTGCAGCAGACACTGGAAGCCATGACCACCAGAGAAGATCCCCTGCTGATGCAGTTACCGCGTAAGGCCGGACAAAAGGAAGCCCGTTATATGCACCTGCTGAACGGCGAACCCGACCTCAGCGCCTGGGAAGAAGAGCAGGAACCCCTTCGGGTACAATCTTCGGGCCTGGAAGAGCGGGTGCGTACCCTGGAAGCCGAAGTGGCGGAACTGAAAGAGAAACTGGAAGACCTGCTGAAACAGCTGGAATAATACATCTCAGAGCGGGCAAACAGCATGCGCTCCGAGCGTATACTGAACGATAAAAAAAAGGCCCCCGAAGGAGCCTTTTCTTTTTTATTTTTTAAGTTCTTTAAACTTTATCAATTGCCTGTTCAGGGCTTCGAAGGCCACATCGATGGCTTCTTCGGCCTTTTCGGATTCTTTCCTGGCGAACAGGTCCTGTCCGCTCACATGAATTTTCATTTCCACGGTTTTAGGCGAGGGGTCTACCGCTTTGTTCTTGCGGATCACCACATCGGCACTTAAAATCTCGTCGTATACGTGTTTCAGTTTTTCGATCCGTTTGGATACATGCGCTTTCAGCTGATCGGCATTGTTCACGTCGAAAACATTTACTTGAACATTCATATTCTGTTTAGGTTTTTAGGCCCTTGGGTGAGCCTGGTTATACACTTTCTTTAACTTGTCCAGGGTATTGTGCGTATATACCTGTGTGGCGGCCAGCCCGGCGTGACCCAGCAGTTCTTTTACCGCATTGATATCGGCTCCGGCATTGAGCATATGCGTGGCAAATGTGTGCCGGAGTACGTGCGGACTTTTTTTATCCTGCGTGGTGACTGCCGAAAGCCCGGCTTTGATCACAAGATATACGTACTTTGTATAAAGCGGTTCCCCGTTTTCCCGCAGAAAGAAAAATTCGCTGTCGGCCGACGGAAGCTTATTTCGCTCTTCACGGTAGGCGGATAAAACCTCCCTTACTTCTATTGTTAACGGGATTAAACGCTCTTTGTTACGTTTTCCGAGCACTTTAACGTTTCCTTCAGAAAGGTCGGCAGCGTGGAGTTTCAGGCTGCAGAGTTCACTCAGACGCATACCGGTGGCATAGAACAGGTTAAAGATCGCAAAATGGAGTTTTCCCTCAAAATCGTCGTCGAAAGATACTTTCTCAAGCAGGGTTTCCATTTTCTGTTCATCCACAAATACGGGCAGCTTTTTACACATTTTGGGCAGGGTAATATGCTGTACGGGGTTCGAGGTAAAAAAACCCGAACGCATAAAATATTTAAAGAAGGAGCGCAGGGAGGATATTTTACGGTGTATGCTGCGGGCTTCCATCCCATCCTGGGCCAGGTGTACCACGTAGCTGCGCAGGTGGGCCGGCTTCAGTTCATGCCAGTCGCTGATGTTGAGCTGTTCCGCAAAAAAGTCACGGACCTGCTCCAGGTCTTTCATGTACGCGGTATGCGTATGCACGGAATAGCGTTTTTCGTGCAGCAGATGATCGGAATATTGCTGAAACTGTTCTGTCATTGCCTGCGGTTTTGTTCAGAATGGCATGAGTCTGAGCCTATCCCTGCGGAAACGGGCTTCGTTTTCTCGGGATAAAAAAGCCTTTTATGCAGTTAAAGTTACGAATACAAATCTGAATATGGTTCTTTTTCCGTATTCCGGCGCCTTCGAATGCTGGTCCGCCTTCGGTGAACAGGCCTCTTACCGTATCAAAATGCCGGAGTTCGCTGTAACCCCGCAGCTGTATATCGCTGCGGATATCCCGGTCTATTTTATCGTGCAGGTATTCGATCACCGAGCAGTCCAGTTCCCGGATCACCATGTCCTGGTGTTCGTCGCCGGTAACGGATCTATTACGCGGCAACGTTCTGCCCAATATATCAAAATCGGACTTCATCTGTTCATAACATCTTTCGACGTTCCGTATATAGACTGTATCCGTAAAATCGAGGCAGTGATCGAGTTGGTATACAACTCCCAGTACGGCAGGTTTTCCGAAGGACGGGTTTCTTTTCTTTTTGTCTTCGGCCCATTGCAGGGCTCTTTCGTAATTGTTCTCCCATACATAGAAACCATGCCCCAGCCAGTCGAAAACTTCCTTGCTCCGGCGTATCACATCGGGGTCATAAACCAGCCTGTCGCGCACAGACTCGTCGCAGCCATGGAAGCCGAGCATAAGATTGGGCCGGGTATCGTACATTATTTTTTGAGCGCCTTTACGGCTTTGCCGAGGTTGGCATAGGGTCTGGTGAAACGTTTCCCGTCTTTGGTAAGTATACCGGCAGAGTGCAGAGATTCGATGGCTTCTCGTTTTCCCCGCTTTTGAGCAGCAAGCCTGCGGGCAAGATCTGCCAGGAGTTTTACCTGTTTATTTTCCATATTTATTTGTGATTTTGGTGTTTCACAAATTTACAATTTTCCGGGGCATTTTCCTCTTGAAAATATCCAGTAGAATTATAAAAGTCCCCTGGATCAGGATGATAAACCGGCCTGTCACGCACGGACTCATCACAGCCGTGAAAGCCGGGCATAAGGTTGGGCCAGGTATCGTACATTATTTTTTGAGCGCCTTTACGGCTTTGCCGAGATTGGCATAGGGTCTGGTAAAACGTTTCCCGTCTTTGGTAAGGATTCCGGCGGAGTGCAGGGACTCGATGGCTTCTCGTTTTCCCCGCTTCTGAGACTCAAGTCTGCACAAAAGTGCATCCAGAAGTTTTGCCTGTTCGTTTTCCATATTTATTTGTGATTTTGGCGTTTCACAAATTTACAATTTCCCCGGGTATTTCCCTCTTGAAAATATTCAGTCCGGATCGGCTAAAACGCAAAAAGCACCCTTGTGAGGTGCTTTTTACAAATATGATAATACGTTGTATTACGCAGTGATCTCGCTGGTCATGCGCTCGCGGTAAGCGGCACGCAGACGGGCATTGCGCAGTTTTACCGATTTTTTGGTAAAGTGCTGACGCTCGCGAAGCTGACGTACAACGCCTGTTTTTTCAAATTTCTTTTTGTACTTCTTAAGAGCTCTTTCGATGCTCTCGCCTTCTTTTACTGGTACTACCAACATATAGTTTCTTCTTTCTTAATTTATTTTTGGGATCGCAAAGGTATACATTTAAACTTAAAAATGCAAACACGCTGCTGTTAATTGTTTAAAATTAAGAGGGGTAATTCTGCAACTACCCCTCTTTTATATTAGCTCGTTACTTTGTCTTTGGAACGTTTCGGCTGCACGGTAGCCATCTCTTCCTTAGAACCTACGATGATCTTCTCATACGTACGGAGTCCGGTACCGGCCGGGATCAGGTGACCTACGATCACGTTCTCCTTCAGACCTTCCAGGGTATCTTCCTTGGCGCGTACCGCAGCCTCGTTCAGTACCTTGGTCGTTTCCTGGAATGAAGCGGCTGAGATCCAGCTGTCGGTCTGCAGAGACGCTCTCGTAATACCCTGAAGTACCTGCTGAGACGTGGCGGGTACAGCATCGCGCACCTCAACCAGTTTCTGGTCCTTACGTTTCAGGATCGAGTTCTCGTCGCGCAGGCGGCGGGCTGTGATGATCTGACCCGGTTTCAGTACTTCGGAGTCACCGGCTTCGGTAACCACCTTCATTCCGAACAGGGCATCGTTCACCTCGTTGAATTCGAACTTGTTGGCCATCTGACCTTCCAGGAACATGGTGTCGCCGGAATCCAGGATCAGCACTTTCTTCATCATCTGGCGTACGATCACTTCGTAGTGTTTATCGTTGATACGCACACCCTGCATACGGTATACCTCCTGGATCTCGTTCACCAGGTATTCCTGCACCTGTGTAGGTCCTTTGATATCGAGGATGTCCGTAGGTGTGGTAGCGCCGTCGGTGAGCGGTTGTCCCGCTTTCACGAAGTCGTTCTCCTGCACCAGGATGTGTTTGCTCAGGTTCACCAGGTATTTCTTCTCTTCGCCGGTACGTGAGGTAACGGTCACTTCACGGTTACCGCGTTTGATCTTACCCATAGCTACGATACCGTCGATTTCGGAAACCACGGCAGGGTTCGACGGGTTACGGGCTTCGAAAAGCTCCGTTACACGCGGCAGACCACCGGTGATGTCACCTACTTTACCGGAAGAACGCGGGATCTTAACCAGGATGGCGCCGGACTGGATCTTGGCACCGTCGTCCACGATCACGTGGGCACCGGCCGGGATGTTGTACGTACGAAGTACTTCGCCCGATTTGTCGGTGATCTGGATCGCCGGGTTCTTGGTCTTATCACGACGCTCGATGATCACTTTTTCTTTGATACCGGTCTGTTCGTCGCTTTCTTCGCGGAAGGTGATACCTTCTTCGATGTTTTCGTATACTACTTTACCGTCGAACTCCGAAATGATCAGGGCGTTGTACGGGTCCCAGTCACAGATCAGGTCTCCTTTTTTCACGCTGCCGCCGTCTTTTACATAGATGGTAGCACCGTAAGGAATGTTCGATGAAGTAAGTACCATGCGCGTGTTGGAATCCAGGATACGCATCTCGGCCGAACGACCGATCACGATCTCTTCGTTTCCTGCTTCGCCTTTTTTGGTAACGGTACGCAGTTCTTCGATCTCTACCACACCGTCGTATTTGGCGATGATGCTGCTGGACGAGGCCGAACCACCCGCAACACCACCCACGTGGAAGGTACGGAGAGTAAGCTGTGTACCCGGCTCACCGATCGACTGTGCAGCGATCACGCCCACAGCCTCGCCCATGTTCACCAGGCGGCCTGTGGCCAGGTTACGTCCGTAACATTTACCGCACACACCTTTTTTGGTTTCGCAGGTAAGTACCGAACGTATCTCTACGGTTTCGATCGGCGAGTTTTCGATGATGGAAGCGATCTCTTCGGTGATCTCCTCACCGGCTTTGATGATCACGTCACCGGTAGATGGATTGTATACGTCGTGTACGGAAACACGTCCGAGAACGCGGTCGTACAGGCTTTCCACAACCTCTTCGTTATTTTTGAGTGCAGACATGGCGATCCCGCGCAGTGTTCCGCAGTCTTCTTCTGTAATGATCACGTCCTGGGCAACGTCAACCAGACGACGGGTCAGGTAACCCGCATCCGCCGTTTTGAGGGCCGTATCCGCAAGACCTTTACGGGCACCGTGCGTAGAGATGAAGTACTCGAGGATCGACAGACCTTCCTTAAAGTTCGAAAGGATCGGGTTCTCGATAATTTCGTTACCTACGTCGCCGGATTTCTGCGGTTTGGCCATCAGACCACGCATACCGGAGAGCTGACGGATCTGCTCTTTGGAACCACGGGCTCCGGAATCAAGCATCATGTAGATGGCGTTGAAACCCTGACGGTCTTCACTGATCTTTTTCATCAGGATCTGCGTCAGTTTGGAGTTCGTGTGTGTCCAGATATCGATGATCTGGTTATAACGTTCGTTGTTCGTGATGAAACCCATGTTATAGTTCGACCACACCTCGTCTACCTGGCTTTGTGCGTCGGCGATCAGTTCTTCTTTTTCAGAAGGGATCACAACGTCGTTCAGGTTGAAGGACAGACCTCCGCGGAAGGCAGTCATGAACCCGAGTTGCTTGATATCGTCGAGGAAAGCCGCTGTAGTAGCCACATCGGTATTTTTGTAAATATCCCCGATGATGTCGCGCAGTGACTTTTTCGTGAGCAGCTGGTTGATGAAGCCGATGGTCGGCGGCACCACTTCGTTGAACATTACACGTCCAACGGTAGTTTCGATCATACCGTCCACGATCTCGCCCTCTTCGTTACGGATCTTGGTCTTCACCTTGATCCAGGCGTGCAGGTCCACACGTTTTTCGTTGTAGGCAATGGTTACTTCTTCGGCACCGTAGAAGGTCATACCTTCTCCGTTCACCTTGTCGGTCTTGGTGTTGCGTTTACCTTTTGTGAGGTAGTACAGACCCAGTACCATGTCCTGTGAAGGTACGGTAATAGGCGCACCGTTCGACGGGTTCAGGATGTTGTGCGAAGCGAGCATCAGCAGCTGGGCTTCCAGGATCGCAGCATTCCCCAGAGGAACGTGAACCGCCATCTGGTCACCGTCAAAGTCGGCGTTGAAGGCCGTACACACCAGGGGGTGCAGCTGGATGGCCTTACCTTCTACCAGTTTCGGCTGGAAGGCCTGGATACCCAGACGGTGCAGTGTGGGGGCACGGTTCAGCAGTACCGGGTGACCTTTCAGTACGTTCTCCAGGATCTCCCAGATCACGGGATCTTTGCGGTCAACGATCTTCTTGGCTGATTTTACCGTTTTCACGAGTCCGCGCTGGATCAGCTTACGGATGATGAACGGTTTGAAGAGTTCGGCCGCCATATCTTTCGGCAGACCACACTCGTGCAGTTTCATTTCGGGACCTACCACAATTACGGAACGGGCCGAGTAGTCCACACGTTTACCGAGCAGGTTCTGACGGAAACGTCCCTGTTTACCTTTAAGGCTGTCGGACAGGGATTTAAGCGGACGGTTGGCATCGGTTTTAATGGCCGATGATTTACGGCTGTTATCGAACAGGGAGTCAACCGCTTCCTGCAGCATACGTTTTTCGTTACGCAGGATCACATCCGGGGCCTTGATCTCGATCAGGCGTTTCAGACGGTTATTACGGATAATAACACGACGGTACAGATCGTTCAGGTCGGAAGTGGCAAAGCGGCCACCGTCCAGCGGAACCAGCGGACGCAGTTCCGGCGGAATAACCGGTATCACCTTGATCACCATCCACTCGGGGCGGTTCTCCACGCGGGAGTTCGCATCGCGGAAGGCTTCCACCACCTGCAGGCGTTTCAGGGCTTCCTGTTTACGCTGCTGCGAGGTTTCGTTGTAAGCCTGGTGACGCAGGCGGTATGACAGTTCGTCCAGGTCCAGGCGGCGCAGCATTTCCCACAGGGCCTCACCACCCATTTTGGCGATGAATTTGTTGGAATCGCTTTCGTCCAGGTACTGGTTCTCTTTCGGTAATTTTTCGAGCAGGTCCAGGTATTCTTCCTCGGCCAGGAAATCGCCGGCATTTACACCGTCTTTTTCCAGTATACCGGGCTGAATAACCACGTAACGTTCGTAATAAATGATGGCCTCCAGTTTCTTGGTAGCCAGACCAAGCAGATGACCGATCTTGTTGGGCAGTGAACGGAAATACCAGATGTGTGCCACCGGTACTACCAGCTGGATATGCCCGCTGCGCTCACGACGTACTTTTTTCTCGGTCACTTCCACACCGCAGCGGTCGCACACGATGCTTTTGTAACGGATACCTTTGTACTTTCCGCAGGCGCACTGCCAGTCCTTCACGGGGCCGAAGATACGTTCGCAGAACAAACCGTCGCGTTCGGGTTTGTAGGTGCGGTAGTTGATCGTTTCCGGTTTCAGGACCTCGCCGCTGGAGCGGTCAAGAATATCTTCGGGTGAAGCAAGCGAAATGGTTATTTTCGAAAACTCGCTTTCAGCCTTTACCTCTTTTTTAAATGCCATGGGCTTATCAGAGATTTTAGTTTTTACAATTTAATTATTCAAGCGAAACTTTAAGACCTAATCCACGCAGCTCGTGCAGCAGTACGTTGAAGGATTCCGGGATACCCGGTGTAGGCATGTTGTCGCCTTTCACGATCGCTTCGTATGCTTTGGCACGTCCCATTACGTCGTCAGACTTAACAGTAAGGATCTCCTGCAGGATGTTGGCCGCACCGAAGGCTTCGATGGCCCAAACCTCCATCTCACCGAAACGCTGGCCACCGAACTGGGCTTTACCACCGAGGGGCTGCTGCGTAATGAGTGAGTACGGACCGATGGAACGGGCGTGCATCTTGTCATCGACCATGTGCGAAAGTTTCAGCATATAAATGATACCTACGGTAGCCGGCTGGTGGAAGCGGTCGCCCGTACCTCCGTCGTGGAGATAGGTAGAGCCGTTTTCCGGCAGACCTGCCTGGCGCATGTAATCATTGATCTGTTCCAGGGAAGCACCGTCGAAGATCGGGGTCGCAAATTTGAGACCCAGTTCACGTCCGGCCCAGGCCAGGATAGATTCGTAGATCTGTCCCAGGTTCATACGCGAAGGTACGCCCAGCGGGTTCAGTACGATGTCTACCGGGGTCCCGTCTTCCAGGAACGGCATGTCCTCGCGGCGTACGATACGGGCTACGATACCCTTGTTACCGTGACGGCCCGCCAGTTTATCCCCTACTTTCAGCTTACGTTTCTGTGCAATATATACTTTGGCCAGCTGTACGATACCGGAAGGCAGTTCGTCGCCCACGGTAATGTTGTACTTCTTGCGCTTGAATACGCCGTACAGGTCGTTGTACTTGATCGAGTAGTTGTGGAGCAGCAGTTTTACCAGTGTGTTGATCTCGTCGTCCTTGGTCCAGTCGGCCGGGTTCAGTTCCACGAAATTCAGTTTCTCCAGCACTTTGGCCGAGAATTTCACACCTTTTTTCACCACTTCTTCACGAAGCAGCGTGTATACACCGGCAGAGGTCTGTCCATCGAGGATGGCCACCATTTTCTCCACCATTTTTTTCTTCAGTTCACCGAAGTATTTATCGTACTCTTTTTCCAGTACTTCGATCTCGCGTTTTTCTTCCGCTTTGGCTTTTTTATCCTTTACCGAACGGGAGAACAGCTTTTTATCTACAACTACGCCGTACATGCTCGGTGGCGCTTTCATAGAGGCGTCTTTCACATCGCCGGCCTTATCGCCGAAGATGGCACGCAGCAGTTTCTCTTCCGGCGTAGGATCGCTTTCGCCTTTCGGAGTAATTTTACCGATCAGGATATCGCCCGGTTTTACCTCGGCACCGATGCGGATGATACCGTTCTCATCGAGATCTTTGGTAGCATCTTCAGATACGTTCGGGATATCGGCGGTAAGTTCTTCCAGACCCATTTTGGTGTCGCGCACCTCCATGATGAACTCGTCGATGTGGATCGATGTGAACAGGTCGTCGGAAACCACGCGCTCAGAGATCACGATGGCATCCTCGAAGTTGTAACCTTTCCAGGGCATGAAGGCCACTTTCAGGTTACGGCCGATGGCCAGTTCCCCGGCCTCTGTGGCAAAACCTTCGCAGAGCGACTGACCTTTTTTCACTTTCTGGCCCTTCATAACGCTGGGGCGCAGGGTAATGGCCGTACTCTGGTTCGTTTTACGGAACTTGATCAGGTTGTATGTTTTGATATCGTCGTCGAAGGATACGATACGGTCGTCATCGGTACGGTTGTAGCGAACGGAGATCGTGGTAGCGTCCACGTATTCCACCACACCGTCGAATTCGGCAGTGATCAGGATACGGGAGTCGCGGGCCACACGTTCTTCCAGGCCGGTACCTACGATCGGCGCTTCCGGCTTCATCAGCGGAACCGCCTGACGCATCATGTTCGATCCCATCAGGGCGCGGTTGGCATCGTCATGCTCCAGGAAGGGAATGAGCGAAGCCGCGATGGAAGCGATCTGGTTCGGGGCCACGTCGATCAGGTCGATCTTGTCGGGACCTACCACCGGGTAATCGGCTTCCTGGCGGGCTTTGATACGATCGTTCAGGATCAGGCCGTCTTTGCCCAGCTTTTCTACCGCCTGCGCGATGGTCGACGTTTCTTCCTCCTCGGCGCTCAGGTAGATCGGCTCGGTCACTTTTACCTTACCGTTCTCTACTTTATAATACGGCGTTTCGATGAAACCCAGGTTATTCACTTTGGCGAATACGCAGAGTGAAGAGATCAGACCGATGTTCGGACCTTCCGGGGTTTCGATGGTACACAGGCGACCGTAGTGCGTGTAGTGTACGTCACGAACCTCGAAACCGGCACGTTCGCGGGAGAGACCACCGGGACCGAGTGCCGACAAACGACGTTTGTGGGTAATTTCGGCCAGGGGGTTCGTCTGGTCCATGAACTGGCTCAGCTGGTTGGTACCGAAGAAGGAGTTGATCACCGAAGACAGGGTCTTGGCATTGATCAGGTCGATCGGCGTAAATACCTCGTTATCGCGTACGTTCATACGTTCGCGGATGGTGCGGGCCATACGGGCCAGACCAACGCCGAACTGGTTGTACAGCTGTTCGCCTACGGTACGTACACGACGGTTGCTCAGGTGATCGATATCGTCCACGTTGGTACGGGAGTTGATCAGCTGGATCAGGTGCTTGATGATGGCGATGATGTCTTCGCGGGTAAGTACACGCGTATCCATCGGCGTATCCAGTATCAGTTTTTTGTTGATACGGTAACGGCCCACTTCACCCAGGTCGTAACGTTTATCGGAGAAGAACAGTTTCTCCAGTACGCCGCGTGCCGTTTCCTCATCGGGTGGTTCGGCATTACGGAGTACGCGATAGATGTGTTCCACCGCCTCAATTTCTGAGTTGGTGGTATCTTTCTGCAGTGTATTGTAGATGATCTCATAATCGCCGGCGTTCACATCTTCCTTGTGCAGGATAATGGTTTTAACGCCTGAATCGAGGATCAGATCAGTATGGTCTTTTTCAAGTATGGTCTCCCGGTCGAGCACAACTTCGTTACGCTCGATGGACACTACCTCACCTGTATCTTCGTCCACGAAGTCTTCGATCCATGTTTTCAGAACGCGTGCAGCCAGTTTACGGCCTACGTATTTCTTGATGGTCGATTTATTCACTTTGATCTCATCGGCCAGGTCGAAGATCTCGAGGATGCTTTTATCCGTTTCGAAACCGATGGCACGCAGCAGCGTGGTCACGGGTAACTTTTTCTTACGGTCGATATAGGCATACATCACCGAGTTGATATCGGTGGCGAACTCGATCCATGAACCTTTGAACGGGATAACGCGGGCGGAATACAGTTTGGTTCCGTTCGCGTGGCGGCTTTGTCCGAAGAATACACCCGGTGAGCGGTGCAGCTGGGATACGACCACACGCTCGGCCCCGTTGATCACGAAGGTACCTTTGGGCGTCATGTAAGGAATAGTTCCCAGGTATACGTCCTGCACGATGGTCTCGAAGTCCTCGTGTTCAGGGTCCGTACAATAAAGCTTCAATTTAGCTTTAAGAGGCACACTATAGGTAAGCCCGCGTTCGATACACTCATCGATGCTGTAGCGCGGCGGGTCTACGTAATAGTCAAGGAATTCAAGTACGAACTGGTTACGTGCGTCCGTGATCGGGAAGTTCTCGGAGAACACGGCAAAGAGCCCTTCGTTCGTACGATTTTCAGGGGTTGTTTCCAGCTGGAAAAAATCCTTGAAAGATTTCAGTTGCAAATCCAGGAAATCCGGATAATCTGCCACATTCGGGGCAGAAGAGAAACTGATACGGTTTTGTTCTTTATTTTGAGCCAAGGCTAAAATTGTTTTAATTTTTAAGCTTTAAAAAACCACCGCTGCGGATTGCCGGTCCGGGGACAGGCAGAATCCGCAACAGGTAGTTTTCAATTGGTTTTTTGCAAGAAATTTAAGAACGATTCCTACAAACGGCGGAAGCTTCTTACCAAAACTGGAAAGAAGCCCACCGATATTTTTCCGGGCAACCGGGATTACTTCACCTCAACTTCGGCGCCGGCTTCAGTCAGCTGAGCTTTTACAGACTCGGCTTCTTCTTTGCTAACACCTTCTTTAACCGGCTTCGGAGCACCGTCTACCAGTTCTTTGGCTTCTTTCAGACCCAGACCTGTGATATCTTTAACGATCTTCACAACGGCCAGTTTGTTAGCGCCACCGCTTTTCAGAACTACGTCGAAAGATGTTTTCTCAGCAGCAGCTTCGCCACCACCTGCGTTACCACCGCCGGCGATCATTACCGGAGCAGCAGCAGCCGGCTCGATTCCGTACTCATCTTTTACAATTGTAGCTAACTCGTTTACCTCTTTAACGGTAAGGTTAACTAATTGTTCTGCTAATTCTTTAACGTCTGCCATTTTAATTGTAATTTAAAATTTTAATTTTTTGTTTAAGTTTATTTACGCCTTTTTTTCTTCGAGGGCTTTCACCAGGCCGGCGATTTTCTGGCCTGAATTTCCCTGTAGAGCACCCACAACGTTCTTGATCGGAGATTGCAGCAGAGCCACCACATCGGCGATAAGCTCCTCGCGGGATTTCAGATTTACAAGAACTTCGAGCTGCTCGATACCTACGTAGCAGGATTCTTCTACATATGCACCTTTGAGTTTTAATTTATCGGATGTTTTCTGGAAGCCTTTGATAAGTTTTGCGGGCGAGTTATTGTTCTGTGAGAACATAACGGCCGTAGCTCCGTGCAGCTGGGCGAACAGCGGGGAAAAATCCTTACCGGAAGCTTCCATCGCTTTTTGCAGCAGCGTGTTCTTTACTACCAGCATCGTAATGTCTTTTTCAAAACACTCTTTGCGCAATTTCTGTGTTACCTCTACGGACATCCCTGTATAGTCGGCCAGATAAACCGCACCGGGATTACCGAGTGATTCCGTTAAACCGTCGATTACCTGCTTTTTTTCTTCTCTTGTCATAGCTTTACGGTTTTAAATTATGCAGAAAATTTAGAGGAATCCAACTTAATACCAGGGCCCATGGTCGTGCTGATGAAAACACTTTTCACATAGGTACCTTTGGATGAACTCGGTTTCAGTTTCATAACGGTGGTCATGAACTCTTTTACGTTGTCCGCAATGTTCTCCACCGGGAAAGATACGCGTCCTACCGAAGTATGCACGATACCTGTCTTATCCACTTTGAAATCGATCTTACCGGCTTTGGTATCGGTAACGGCTTTACCTACTTCCAGCGTAACGGTACCCGTTTTCGGGTTCGGCATCAGGCCGCGGGGTCCGAGGATACGGCCCAGGGCACCTACTTTACCCATTACGTTGGGCGTACAGATAATTACGTCCACATCTGTCCAGCCTTGTTTGATCTTCTCGATATAGTCGTCCAGACCTACCATGTCGGCACCGGCGGCTTTAGCCTCTTCTTCCTTGTCAGGAGTACAGAGTACCAGTACACGTACGGTCTTACCAACGCCGTGCGGCAGTTGAACGGAACCACGTACCATCTGGTCAGCCTTACGCGGGTCAACACCCAGGCGAACGTTTACGTCTACGGACTCATCGAACTTTGCGAAGGTGATCTTCTTCAGCAGCTCGGCAGCTTCGCTCAGGTCATAAGCCTTGTTGGCATCAACCAGGGCGATCGCTTTCTTTCTGTTTTTAGTCAGTTTTGCCATGTCTGTTTCCTCCGATTAGTTTTTTTCAGCAGGGGCGGTACCGCCTTCTACGTTAACACCCATACTTCTTGCCGTTCCTGCAACCAAGCGCATGGCAGCGTCAATTGTAAAACAGTTCAGGTCCGGCATCTTCTCTTCAGCGATGGTGCGGATCTTGTCCCATGAAATGGTCCCTACTTTCTTTCTGTTCGATTCGGCCGAACCTGTTTTCAGGCTGATGGCTTCCTTGATCAGAATAGCTGCCGGAGGTGTTTTCACGATAAAGTCGAAAGACTTGTCAGCATATACGGTAATAACTACCGGACAAACCTTGCCTGCTTTATCCTGGGTTCTGGCATTGAACTGCTTACAGAACTCCATGATGTTCACACCTTTGGCACCAAGAGCAGGTCCTACCGGCGGCGATGGGTTCGCGGCGCCTCCCTTAATTTGCAATTTGATCATTGCAGATACTTCCTTGGCCATTTGTGATCGTTTATGTATTAATTAATAAATCCTTGTTTATCCTTCTTTTTCCACCTGCAGGTAGCTCAGTTCCACCGGCGTTTTGCGCCCGAAGATCTTCACCATTACCTTCAGTTTCTTCTTCTCTTCGTTGATCTCTTCGATCACCCCGCTCAGGTTGTTGAACGGTCCGTCGGTTACTTTTACGGACTCTCCCACCACGAACGGGATATAAATATCTTCGGCCGATTCGGACATTTCGTCCATTTTACCGAGGATACGGTTCAGTTCCGACTGGCGGAGCGGTACCGGGTTGCCCCCTTTTTCCGATCCCAGGAAACCGATCACCCCCGTTGTATTCTTGATCACGTGCGGCAGCTCACCTGTGAGGGCGCATTCGATCAGGATATACCCGGGGTATAACGAACGTTCTTTGCTGACCTTTTTGCCGTTACGGATCTGGTATACCTTTTCAACGGGTACCAGGATCTGGCTTACGAGGTCAGACAAACCGGCACGGCGTACTTCAAGGTCCACATAGTCGCGCACTTTTTTCTCCTGCCCGCTTATGGCCCGTACCACGTACCATTTTATCACTTTCTCACTCATCTTCCTGAAAGGTTAGTATTACTGAAACAAATTGTTATATACCTGCTCCAGCACATATTTAAATCCTGTATCCATCAGGAACACAACGAGAGCTATCAACAGGGAAGCTATCAGTACGATGATGGCGCTGGACGTCAGTTCTGACCAGGTAGGCCAGGATACCTTGTTTACGAGTTCATCGTAGCTTTCCTTTACATATGTTACAACTTTCGACATTTTCGTCTGAATTATTGTTTGCACGGGCACCAGGATTCGAACCTAGATCAACGGTTTTGGAGACCGCTATTCTACCATTGAACTATGCCCGTAAGTTAAAGAACTTAATTTAGGGTAATAAAGGTGTGCCGCGGGAAGCAGCACACCTTATCCCTATAGTATTATCTGAAAATTACTTGATAATTTCCACCACCTGACCGGCACCTACGGTACGGCCACCTTCGCGGATAGCGAAACGCAGACCTTTGTCCATAGCTACGGGAACGATCAGTTTAACGGTAATGGTTACATTATCACCCGGCATTACCATCTCACGACCTTCCGGCAGTTCGATCTCACCTGTTACGTCAGTCGTACGCAGGTAGAACTGGGGACGGTATTTGTTGTGGAACGGCGTGTGACGGCCGCCTTCTTCTTTTTTCAGTACGTACACCTCAGCTTTAAACTCGGTGTGCGGAGTGATGCTGCCCGGTTTGGCGATAACCATACCACGACGAACATCTGATTTGTCGATACCGCGGAGCAGGAGACCTACGTTGTCACCGGCTTCCCCTTTGTCGAGGAGTTTACGGAACATCTCTACACCTGTGCAGGTAGTAGTGAGTTTCTCTTCCTGCATACCGATGATCTCCAGCGGATCACCCACGTTAACGATACCTGTTTCGATACGGCCTGTAACAACGGTACCACGACCTGTGATCGTGAACACGTCTTCAACCGGCATCAGGAACGGTTTTTCGATATCGCGCGGAGGCAGCGGAATGAATGAATCCACGGCAGCCATCAGTTCCATAATGGTATCAACCCATTTAGGCTCTCCGTTCAGACCACCCAGGGCAGAACCACGGATGATCGGTGTATTGTCGCCGTCGAAATCGTAGAAGCTCAGGAGCTCACGGATCTCCATTTCAACCAGGTCAAGCAGTTCCGGATCGTCAACCATGTCCACTTTGTTCATGAACACAACGATCTTGGGAACACCTACCTGACGGGCCAGGAGGATGTGCTCACGTGTCTGCGGCATCGGACCATCGGTAGAAGCTACCACCAGGATGGCACCGTCCATCTGGGCAGCACCGGTAACCATGTTTTTCACATAGTCGGCGTGACCCGGACAGTCAACGTGTGCATAGTGACGATTTTCAGTTTCGTACTCTACGTGTGAAGTATTAATTGTGATACCACGTTCTTTTTCTTCCGGAGCGTTGTCGATTGAATCAAAAGAGCGGGCCTGTGATAAACCTTTATCAGCCAGAACCTTTGTGATCGCAGCTGTCAGTGTGGTTTTACCGTGGTCAACGTGTCCAATTGTACCGATGTTTACGTGTGGTTTGGACCTGTCAAATTTTTCTTTTGCCATTGTTTTGCAATTTAATAGTTGTTTTTCTTTTCAATAACCTCGAGCCGTTGAGCAGATTTGAACTGCCGACCTCTTCCTTACCAAGGAAGTGCTCTACCCCTGAGCTACAACGGCCTAAACACAATTAGACGGGTATACCCCGCCTTATGAGTGCCTCCGTTTTACCGGAGACCTTCGAGCGGAAGACGGGATTCGAACCCGCGACATTTAGCTTGGAAGGCTAATGCTCTACCAGCTGAGCTACTTCCGCTTTTGTGGGGAGAACAGGATTCGAACCTGTGAAGATAAAAATCAGCAGATTTACAGTCTGCCCCAGTTGGCCGCTTTGGTATCTCCCCAACTTCCATTCTGAGCCGATGAAGGGACTCGAACCCCCGACCTATTGATTACAAATCAATTGCTCTACCAGCTGAGCTACATCGGCTTTTCTTAAGAAGCCCCCGCGTTAAACGGGCTGCAAATGTACAAATTTTTAAATAGTACCAAATAGTTCCGTCTACTTTTTGCTACTTTTTTTTGAAATACCTTGATTTTCAACACACATTTTTTTGCTAAAGTTTGAATTTTTCCTTTAAAAATGCGCTCGTCAGCGTGGCAAGGATCGGCTTGCCATCCGGCGTCACGTTCGGGTTCGAGGTCGAAAAAAGATCGGCCAGCAGGGTCTCCATTTCGGCCGTGTTCATCCGCACCCCTCTTTTCAGCGCCATTCCCGCTGCCAGCTTGCGAAGCATCACTTCGCGGAACTGCAGCATATCTTCCCGGTTGAACTTCCTCGCCTCGATCATTTCGTCGAAGACCTGTGCAAAGTCCGTGTCCTGGCTGCCGGCCGGTATGCCTCTCAGCACCATGCTGCTGGTCCCGAACGGTTCCGCATCGAAGCCCAGCTCCCGGATCACGGGCATCAGTTCCTTTAGTACCTCGAAATCGGCCGGGGTATATTCGAACACCCGCGGGAACATCTCCTGCTGGGTAGCGCTCTGCTGTGATTCTGCCGCGGCCTGCAGCCTTTCGTATACGATACGCAGGTGCGCGCGGTGCTGGTCTACCACCACCAGTCCGGATTTCAGCGTGGTAACGATATAGGTCTGCAGCCACTGGAACGAGGGAGCCTTAAAATCGACCGCCGCAGGAAAAGTAAAGGCCTGATCGCCACCGGTTTCAAAACTGTCGAACGAAGGTGTTTCGTACAGGCTCTTCCAGTTCTCGGCATTGTGCTGTTCCCGTTCGGTACGTTCCTGTGGTTTCCAGCCGGAAACATTACCCGTGCCGCCGCTTTTCGCAGGTTTTTCTTCCTGGTGAAAAGGGTTGTAATCCGGGTTGAACCCGATGGAGGGCTGTTTCAGTTCCGACAGTTCCTTGCTGTAAGGCAGGTCAAAGGCCGTATCCCGGTCAAAATCCATGGCCGGAGCGATATTGAACTTACCGAGCGCTTTCTTGACCGAGCTCTGCAGAATGTGGTAAATGATGCGCTCGTCGCTGAATTTCACTTCCGTTTTGGACGGGTGGATATTGATGTCGATCTCCGTCGGGGCTACGTCCAGGAAAATAAAGAAACCCGGCTTCAGGTCCTTCTGGATCATACCTTCGAAGGCAGAGTCCACCGCGTGTTTCAGGAAAGGACTGCGGATAAAGCGGTTGTTGGCGAAAAAGAACTGTTCGCCGGCCGTTTTACGGGCGAATTCCGGCTTCAGGATAAAACCGCCCACGGTAACCACGTTGGTACTCTCTTCTACGGGTACCAGGCGGTCGTTGTAGGCCGCGCCGTACATTTCCACGATGCGTTTGCGCAGGTTACCGGGTTCCAGCTTGTGGATCACGTTATCGCCGTTGAGCATTTCGAAGCGCAGACCGGGATGGGCCAGGGCCACACGCTCAAATTCGTCGATGATGTGCTTGGTTTCCGTATAATCGTTCTTGAGGAACTTGCGGCGGGCCGGCACATTGTAGAACAGGCTCTTGATGCTGATGACCGTGCCCGGGTTCATACTGCAGGCCTCCTGGCTTACCAGTTCGCTGCCTTCGATGCGCACAAAAGTACCGGCAGGCTCTTCCTTACGGCGGGTCTTCAGCTCCACCTTGGCAATAGCCGCAATGGAAGCCAGGGCCTCGCCGCGGAAACCCTTGGTGGTGATGCAGAAAATATCGTCGGGGGCCTTGATCTTGGACGTGGCATGCCGTTCAAAACAGAGCCGGGCATCCGTTTCGCTCATGCCCTTGCCGTTGTCCTGCACCATAATGAGGGATTTGCCGCCGTCCTTAAACACCAGGCGGATATGATCGGCGCCGGCGTCGATGGCGTTTTCCAGCAGCTCCTTTACAGCCGCTGCCGGCCGTGAAACCACCTCGCCCGCTGCAATACGGTTGGCTACCGCATCGGGTAAAATATGAATTTCATTGTTCAATATACACGCTCCTTTTTCCTTGTGATTGTCCTTCTGCCCTGCTCCTGAGGCCGTATCAGGCCATACCGACCGGTCCGCCGAAATTCATGGGGATCCCCGGCGGCATATCGTCGATATCTTTAATGGTACCGTTCTGCGACTCAAAACGGGCCACGTTTTCCTGCAGGGCCTGCATCAGTTTTTTGGCATGCTGCGGCGTAAGTATGATGCGGCTTTTTACTTTCCCTTTGGGAATGCCGGGCATGATCTTTATAAAGTCGATGATAAATTCGGCATGACTGTGCGTGATGATAGCAAGATTGCTGTAAATACCTTCGGCGATATCTTCTGTAAGTTCAATGCTAAGTTGCTGATTGTTTTCCTGTTCTGACATACGCTCCTTTTCTTATATCTTCGTACAAAGATATAAATTCCCCGCCTTTCCGGGAAACAGAATATAAACCACTGAATACGAATCAGATGATACTTATACGGGACATACTTCGGGTACTGGAGGCCTGGGCTCCCCTCTCCCGGCAGGAAAATTACGATAATGCGGGACTGATCACCGGCGATGCCGCCTGGCCCGTAAAAGGCATCATGGTATGCCTGGACAGTACCGAGGCCGTGTTGGACGAGGCCCTGGAAAAGGGTTGCAACCTGGTCATCGCCCACCACCCCATCGTATTCGGCGGACTGAAAAAAATTACGGGCCGCAACTACGTGGAACGTACGGTGATCAAGGCCATCCGCAACAACATAGCCATCTATGCCATCCATACCAACCTGGACAATGTGCAGAGCGGTGTAAATGCCGAGATCTGCCGCCGCCTGGGCCTGGAGAACACCCGTATACTGGCCCCGAAAAAAGACCTGCTCTACAAACTGAGCGTTTTTGTGCCCCTGAACGATACGGAAAAGGTAGCCGAAGCCCTGTTCAGCGCCGGCGCCGGACGCATAGGCAATTACGACAGCGCTTCGTTCCGTTCTGCAGGTACCGGTACGTTCCGCCCGCTGGATGGCAGTAACCCGCACATCGGAAAGAACGGCGTGCGCGAAGAAGTTGCCGAAAACCAGCTGGAAGTGCTGCTGGACACCGATACACTGCACAGCGCCGTACAAGCCATGCTGCAGGCACATCCGTACGAGGAACCCGCCTACGACATCATTCCCCTGCACAATGCACACAAAGAGGTGGGCAGCGGCATGAGCGGCGAACTGCCCCAACCCGTTCCGGCGGCTGATTTCCCGGCTTATGTAAAAGAAAAGATGGGCCTTTCCATGCTTAAATACACCGCCACGGCGGGTACGCATATACGCAGGGTGGCCGTATGCGGCGGATCCGGTATCTTCCTGCTGCCCAAAGCCCTTCAATCCGGGGCCGACGCCTTTATCACTTCCGACGTAAAATACCACGAGTTCTTCGACGCCGAAGAGCGCCTGATGCTCCTGGACATCGGCCATTACGAAAGCGAACAATATACCATCGATCTTATCCTCCGAAAGCTACAGAGCCAGTTCCAGGGCATTCCCGCCATGGCCACCGGCATCCGTACAAACCCCGTACAATACTTATGAAACTGAATTTTTCCGCCAAGATCGCGCTCTTTTTTATCCTGGCCTCCCAAACCCTGATGGTACTGGGCTGGGTACTGCCTTTTATGACCATTAAGGCCAGCGCCAGCATGCTGTTCTTCGATACCGAGGTGCTGGACGAGACCCGCAGCATACTGGGCACCATTTCAGACCTGTTCAGGAATGGCTATACCCTGCCGGCCGCCCTGCTTACGCTTTTCGGCATTATTGTGCCCAATGTGAAGGTAAGCGGCTATGTGTACCAGCTGTTTGTAAAAAAGCCCAATTCCGTGCTGGTATGGCTGTTCCAGTTCCTGAACAAATGGGCCATGGCCGATGTGTTTGCCGTGAGTATACTCATCGCCTTCCTGGTGGCCGGTTCGTTCAGCGGTAAGGACATCCGTTTCCAGGCCGAGCTGCACAACGGTTTTTACTTCTTTGCGGCCTATGTGATACTGGGAGGAATCGCAGGCTGGTTCGTGAACCTGGCCAAACCTTCCGACAAAGCCTGAAATTTATCGGAGTCGCAGCGCGCAGAAAATAGTACTTTTGCGTTCAGGGAAACCGGAGAATTATGAAAAAAGGACTTTTATACACCACACTGTTTCTGGCGGCCGGCGCCTTTATGCTGCTGGCGGCCTCATCCTGCGGCAATAAAAAAAGCGGGGAACTGAACCCGATGAACGATACGCTGAGCACCCTGCGCAACCTGGACCTGCTGATCGGGGAAGATCCCGATAACCCGGAGAACTACTTTGCCCGCGCCCAGTATCATTTTGATGCAGAAAACCCGGCCTCGGCCATTGTGGACTGCCAGAAAGCCATACGCCTGGACAGCACCAAAGCCAAATATTACCTGCTGCTGGGCGACCTGAACATGATGGTGCGCAAACCCGACGAAACCAAGGCCTGCCTGCAAAAAGCCCTGGACCTGGAGCCCGAGAACATCGAAGCCCTGCTGAAATTCGGCGAACTGCAACTCTACCTGAAAGATTACGAACAGATGTTCGCTTATGTGAACCGCGCCCTCAAAAAAGAACCGTACAACAGCAAGGGCTACTTTCTGAAAGGACTGGCCTATGCCGAAATGCGCGATACCAATACGGCCATTACCAGCCTGCAGACCTGCGTGGAGATCGACCCCGAGTACTTTAACGCCTACATGCTGCTGGGCACCATTTTTTCGAACCGCAACAATCCGCTGGCGGCCACCTATTTTCAGAATGCCATACAGACCAATCCCGGCAAAGGTGAAGCTTACTACGGACTGGCCTATTATTACCAGATGAACCGGCAGCCCGAAGCGGCCATAAGTACCTACCGCAATATGCTGAAGGTTTCTTCCCGCAACCCGGCGGCCATGCACAACATCGGCTATATCTACCTGTTTGACCTGAACATGAAGGACAGCGCCATTTTCTGGTTCAACGACGCCATACGTGCCGACGTACGCTATGCCGACGCCATTTACCACCGCGGGTACGCCTACGAACTGAAAGGCGATAAGACCGCCGCCCGCATGGACTACGAAGCCGCCCTGCGTGTGAACGAAGATCACGAAATGGCCCGCCTGGGACTGGCCCGCGTAGGACGCAGCAAAAATTAAAATACATTTCAACATTGATTAAAATTTTAATCATGATTAAAATTTCATAGATTTATAAAATGGAATCAAATTTTGCCATACCACCTTTTAAGCACCCTTTCCGTTCCCATGTTCTCGCATTTCATCAAGAGGGAAAGTAATTAACCTTTATTTCAGCAGGTATTCATTTCCAGAATCGCAACGGAACACGTACCTTTGCAGCAAGTTTTTGTATTATGCCTAACTTTTTAAAACTCGTAATTGCCGGTCTGTTCCTGGCCGGAAGTGTAACCTGGTTCGTGCTCGGCGATATCGGCTGGGGCATCCTGATGCTGCTGGCTATAGCTCCCCCGGTTTTCCTGTTTTTCTTTAACGAATACATACTGCTGGTACTGTGGCGTATGCGTAAACAGGACATCGAAGGTGGCGCCCGCTGGCTGGCAAAGATCAAAAACCCGGAAAGCCAGCTGCACAAAAGTCAGCGCGGCTATTACTATTACCTCTGCGCCATTACACAGGCCGAAAAAGGGGTGAACCATACCGAAACACTCATGAAAAAAGCGCTGAGCCTGGGCCTGCGTTTCGATCACGATAAAGCCGTGGCCTATGTGAACCTGGCCGCCTCTGCCGTGGCCAAAGGCCGCAAACAGGAAGCCGAGCGCCTGCTGGCCGACGCCCAGAAATACAATAAATCGGGCATGGTCGATGAGCAGATCAAGTTCCTGAAACAGCAGATGAAGAAAGTACAGCAGAATCCAGGAGGTTTCTACAATCCGAATATACGGAGACGATAACCCCACAATATAGTATACGAAAAGCAGCTTCCGGAAGAGCTGCTTTTTTTATACAGACCTGTACAATATTATTTAACGGGTGAATATGGCCAGGAATTCGTCGCGTTTACGGCGAGAGAGCGGCACCTGGTGCTGGTTACGCAGCTCGATAAGTCCGTCTTTAAAATAGCGGGTAATATGGCTGATGTTCACAATGTGCGATTTATGCACCTGGAAGAACACCTTTTTACTCACCACGCTGTAGTAATACCCGATGTTGTACGCGCTGAGGATACTGCTGCCATTGGTAAAATGAATGCGGGTATAACCGGTTTCCCCTTCAAAACGTACAATGTCCTTATACTCCGAAAAGATGAGGCCATCGTCTACGGGGATCACCAGTTTTTTGTTTTCTCCCTCTTCGGACCGCAGGTTGTTGAGCAGGTAATCGTTCTGTTGCTGCGTGGTATTGCGCTCGATATTGCGCATGGCATTGTTTACGGCAGTTTCCAGTTCTTCGTTCACAATGGGTTTTACCACGTACCCGATGGCACAGTGCTTAATGGCCTCGATGGCATAATCGCCGAAGGCCGTAACGAAAATGATCTCGAATTTCGGGTCGGGAATGCGTTCCAGGAAATCGAAGCCGCTCATGCGTGGCATGGCAATATCCAGGAATATAAGCTGCGGGGAAATGCGGGACAGTTCTTCGAGCGCCTGTTCGGGATCGCGGTAGCTTTTCACGACCTCGATCTGTCCGAAACTGCGGGCGAGCTTTTCTTCGAGTATGGCCAGCGCCTTGGGCTCGTCGTCGATGAGTATGGTACGTATTTTCATGTAGTGTTATTTTGCTGGTTTATAGATAAAGGTAATGTCTACCCGGGTACCTGCAAGCGCCGGGTCCTCATCGGTCAGGTCCCGGACGCTGTACGTGACTTCCCAGCGCGACATTTTATTTTCACTTAATATTTTCAGGCGTTCCTTTAATACTTCTGACGATCTTGTGCGGTAATTGCGGGTTTCGGTAGCGTACAGTTCTTTCATGGCATTGATCCCGATGCCGTCGTCCCGTACTTCTACCTTCACTGTGTTTTCATCTATATATATGAACGATACCCATACGCTTCCATTGCCTTTTTTATGAAATACACCGTGGTTTACGGCATTTTCCACAATAGGTTGCAAAATCATGGAGGGTATTTCCATTTCTTCGGTGTCGAGCCGTTCGTCTACCTCTACCCGGTAGCTGAGTTTATCTTCGAAACGCAGTTTTTCGATCTCCAGGTAACGCTCCAGCAGGTCGATCTCCTGTTCCAGGCGCAGGCTGTCGTAGCGTGAATATTCAAAGAACATACGCACCAGCTTCGAGAATTTGGCCAGGTAGGCCTCCGAAAGTTCCACCTTGTTCTTGATCACAAAAAATTGAATGGCATTCAGCGAGTTGAACACAAAGTGCGGGTTCATCTGGGAACGCAGGGCCTGCAGTTCCAGTTCCGACATACGGCCTTTGAGGCGCAGGGCCGCTTTCTGCCGGCGTTCGGTACGCAGGCGCAGCAACAGGGTGATGCCTACGGCCAGCAGCAGGATGAACAGTCCCAGTGCGGCCTTTGCCCATAAGGTCTGGTACCAGAGCGGACGTACCTGCAGCAGCAGTCGAAACTGGCCGCTGTTGCCGTGCTGATCAGTGGCCCGGAAGTAGACCATGCGTTCACCGGGGCTCATTTTACCCAGGGAGAGCGTAGTGCCGGCAGAACGGAACCATTCCGACTCCTCGCCCAGTTTAAAGTCGTAGACAAAGTGCCCCTGTGCGGGCAGGCAAAGTACGCCGAAGTGCAGTTCGATGTTCTCCAGGTCGCCGTAGGTGAGCGTATAGGTCGAATCGTTCAGGCGGTGCGTATCCCGGGTGTTGAAGTACGGTTTTACACGGCGCCGGAAACGTCCGGGCTGTACGTTGATGGCCACGAGTCCTTCGTCCTGTGCGGCCCAGAGGGTGTCGCCCATAAAGACCATGCTGTTCACGTTATTGCTCAGCAGGCCGTCTTCCTCGTAAAACGATTCCAGCAGGCGGCTTTCGCCGATATCTGCTGCCGGGCGTATCCGGTGCACCCCGTTGTCCGTGGCCAGCCACAGATCGCCTTTATGCAGCAGGGCCCGGTTGATCACCAGGTTCTCCGTTCCGCCCACAAAGCGCAGGTCTTTCTGCCCGTCGTACAGGTAGAGGCCACCGCCGTCGGTACCCAGCATCATGTAATTGCTGTTGAACGGAGCCATAAAAATGATGTTGGCCTTTGTCTCATTCCGGGGGCTCAGCATCACCAGGCTGTCGTTCCTCAGTGTATACAGTCCGTTCCCGCCCACATACAGCCTGTTTTTCCAGTGGATGATCCGGCGCCCCCCGTTGATCATACGGCTCACGGGGATCTTATCCTGATCATGTTCCGCACGCTGCAGGCTGTCCATAAAGAAAACGGCGGAACCGCTTACTGTGGCGAACCCTCTCTGCAGCGGTATAATATCCTTGAAACTCGGTATAACCTGTATACGTTTTCCATTGTGCCAGCGTTGGTGGTATGCACGTTTTTCGAGCCGGTATGGGTCTTTGCCGGACCATGTGTAATGATCTCCGGCCACATAATACATTTTCAGCGCCGGGTGATAGCCTGCCATGTACAGGCCGTCTTTATCCGATACCACGTTCCTGTATGTATTTTTCTGCGGATCGTACAGGTAAAGGCCTTCCGCCTGCACATGAATAAAGAAACGGCCGTTCACCCATTCGGCAAATCCCACTTTTTTGCCGGGGAACAATACCCGTGTATGGCCGGAATAGGAAGGGAATACACACAGTCCGCCCCGCGGGCCTCCCATCCAGTAATTGCCGCCGCGGTCTTTCAGGATATGGGCGGCACTGAATATCTTCGGCATCCGGTGGTTTTCGACGATATTCAGATCTTTATCCACGATCGAAAATTCATTGTACCGGCTTACCTGTATGTAGCGGTCGCCGTAGCGCTGGAATTCAGGCGTAAACTGGTAGGTAAAGTCGGGCTCCCGGCCAAAGATCACATCCGCGCTCACCATTGTGTGCTTCTTCAGGTCAAAAATACTCATCATATTCCCGGCACTGCGCACCATGATACTGTCGTTCCAGGTACGGCATATACCCAGGCCCAGGGGAGGGTTTACAGGGGGGCGTGTACTGAGATCGCGGAAGGTGAACAGGTGTCTCCCGGCGGAATTTTCTTTATCCTCCCGGTTAACGTACACCGAATCTTCCTCAAAGATCATCCAGCGCTTACCCGGGAGCTGTAAACTCAGTGTTTTTAAGAGGATCTGCATGCGGCGGTCCAGGGTATCTTTTATGCGCCATGCACCGTTCTCCAGGACCAGGAAACCGGCATAGTTCCCGCTCCGGCCATGAAGCCGTATCTGGTCCTGCCCGATATAGAAGGTATATCCATAAAACTCCGCATTTTCGATGGGGTATGTATACACCTTATCGTGCCAGATATAGCCCAGGCGTTTGCTCTTGCAGAGGTACCACACCTTACCGTCGGGCGTGATCTCCAGCTGCCAGATATCGTTGGCGGGCAGGCCGTCTGCCGTTTTAAATACCCGGAAGGTACGACCGTCATACCGCGCCACGCCGCGGTTGGTGGCCAGCCAGATGTACCCTTCGGTATCTTCGAGCAGCTGGTATATATGCATACTCGGCAGGCCCTCGCGCGTACCGAAGCGTATGTAATGCTCAAACTGTCCGTAAAGGGGAAACAACAGGCAAAAGCAGCTGAAAAGAAAGAAAAGGCGCTTTTTCATCGGGCGTCCCTTTCTGCTTTGTATATAAACTCGATGTCTACCTGTGTTCCGGTAAGCCCGGGGTCTTCCTCACCGAGGTCCCGGATCGAATACTTCACCTGCCATTTCGACAATTTATTTTCACTTAAAATTTTCAGGCGTTCCTTTAATACTTCGGAGGATCTGGAGCGGTAGTTCCTCGTGTCGTTCCGGTACATTTCCCGCATTGCATGAATGCCTACGCCATCATCCTTTACCTGCACATGCACGGAATTATCATTTATATACGTAAAAACGACCTCTACCCGGCCATTCCCTCTCTTGTGGAATATACCATGGTTTACAGCGTTTTCCACGATCGGCTGCAGGATCATCGACGGAATTTCCATTTCTTCGGTATCAATCCGTTCGTCTACTTCTACACGATAGCTGAGTTTATCCTCGAAACGCAGTTTTTCGATCTCCAGGTAACGCTCCAGCAGATCGATCTCCTGTTCCAGCAGCAGGCTGTCGTAGCGTGAATATTCAAAGAACATACGCACCAGCTTCGAGAATTTGGCCAGGTAGGCCTCCGAAAGTTCCACCTTGTTCTTGATCACAAAAAACTGGATGGCATTCAGCGAATTGAACACAAAGTGCGGGTTCATCTGGGAACGCAGGGCCTGCAGTTCCAGTTCCGACATACGGCCTTTGAGGCTCAGGGCCGCTTTCTGGCGACGTTCGGCACGCAGGCGCAGCAAAAGTGTTACACCGGTGGCCAGCAGTATGATCAGCAGCACCAGGCCGGCCTTTGCCCAGAAGGTCTGGTACCAGAGCGGACGTACCTGCAACAGCAGGCGAAACTGACCGCTGTTCCCGTGCTGATCGGCGGCCCGGAAATAAATATACTGTTCTCCCGGGTTCATTTTTCCCAAAGACAGCGTGGTGGTGGCCGATGTGAACCACCCGGCGTTCTCTCCCAGCTTAAAGGAATAGGTCATGTACTTCTGCACGGGCAGGGCCAGCACCCCGAAATCGAGTTCGATGTTTTCGAGATCGCCGTAGGTAAGTGCATACGTGCTGTCGTTGATGCGGTAGATGTCCCGCGTATCCAGGAACGGACGTATGGACGTACGGTATTTTCCCCGGCTTAGGTTCAGCGCTACCAGGCCCTGGTCGTGCGCGGCCCAGAGCGTATCTCCCGTAAAGTCGATGCTGTTCACGTTATTGCTCAGCAGGCCGTCTTCCATATAAAAAGATTCGGCCAGGTAACTGCTGTGGCCGTCCGGACCGGCTTCGATGCGGTGTACTCCGTTGTCGGTAGCGATCCACATGGCACGGTTGCGGAGTACGATCTTATTGATCACAAAACCTTCGCTGCCGGCCACGGGAATGGCCCGTTGTGCCCCATCGTACAGGTACACTCCCGAACCATCGGTACCTACCAGCATGTACTCTTTACTGAAAGGCAACAGGTACAGGATTCCCTTCTGCATGCTTTCGGGCAGACCCGGCACCACCTGCACCGAATCGTTATGCAGGCGGTACATTCCGTCTCCGCCTATATAAAGCGTATTATTCCAGTACAGCAGTTTACGGGCTCCGTATATATAATGCCGCCCGGGTCCGTATACAATATCGTACCGGGTCTGCAGGTTCCTGTCAAAAAAATGCAGCCGGGACCCGCTTAAGGCCATGTAACTACCGTCGGGCAGACGGATCATATCCTTAATGTTCGGGTGTACGGGTAAACGTAACCCGCTCTTTACATTTACATAGGTATATCTTACTTCCCGCAGGTTATGCAGATCGTTCCCGTACAGGGTTCCCAGGCGTCCGCCCATGTAATAGAGATTTTCCGGCGCGTAGGAATTCACACTGATCACAAAGTCGATCGTATGTTTTATCCGTTTAAAGAGTGTATCCCCGTTGGTACGTACATACGGTGTGTTACCGCCGGCCACCACGATCAGTTCTTTCCCGGTCTGGCAGACGATCGTCACTTTTTCGCCGTTGAAATACCGTTGTACATCCAGGGAATAATGCGGGAATACGGTGAGACCTCCCTGCGGACCGGCCATCCAGTAATTTCCCCCGCGGTCTTTTAAAATATGTGCAGCCGGGTATATTTCAGGGAAGTTGTGTTTTTCGATAAAATTCAGGTTACTGTCTACAATAACGAACTGGTTGTACTTGCTTCCCTGGAAATAATGAGCGCCGTAGCGCTGGTATTCTGCAAAACCCTGGAAAACCTGGGTTTCACTGGAATCGAAAAGTTTACGTGAGACAAAGCTTTTATCCCGCAGGTTAAACAGGGTGGCCGACTCCCTGCTCATATACATCAGAAGGTACCCGTCCCATAAGCGGCCCAGGCCTACTTCACGAAACGAGGTAAGCATGGGCCCGTTGCCCTTATTCCGCAGTGTAAAAAGCCGGTTATTTTCAAAGTCTGTTATATACACCGGGTCCGTGCCTGTGTACATCACTTTTCGGCCCGGCAGGATCAGGCCGCGCATATCCAGTCCCACGCCCCGGATACTTTCCGGGTATGCCAGGCTGTCCTCGAACTGCCACACATTATCCCGCAGGGCAAATATTCCGGATAGCAGCGTGTTTTGCCTTTTTCCGCCTTCAAAACGCAGATTGTCCCTGTCAATGAAAAAAAAAGAAGAAGAAGGAATTGTTCCTTCCGCTGCCTGGAAACTATATACCCGGTCTTTCCAGATATAGCCCCAGCGTTTACTGCGTGAAATGAACCAGACCTTACCGTCGGGAGTAATTTCCATCTGCCAGATATCATTGGTGGGCAGACCGTCCCTGGTGGTAAAGACGCGGAACGTACGGCCGTCATAGCGCACCAGGCCCCGGTTGGTACCGATCCAGATAAAACCGTCTGTACCTTCGAGCAGCTGGTAAATATTGTTGGAAGGCATCCCCTCGCGATTCCCGAGCGAGATATAATGTTCGAACTGCGCATGCAGCGGCAGCAATACCGTCTGCAGCAGCAAAAAAAGCACTGCCCGCCGGAAACGGAGAATTACGTTACACAATGCGTTCATAGCATGGAGAAAGGCCGTCGTTTTTTCAGGGCCGGACAGAATACCTGCAGGATAAAGATACCTGCTGCGGCCAGAAAATGCATGCGGTGTCCGAACAAATGCACGGCAGGTGCCATAAGCGGTTCTTTTCATCATAGGAACGGGCTCAGGAAGCAAAAAAGCGTTGCACAAAAGAGAGCATGCGCAGATCGAAACCCCGGGCATCTTTCAGTATTTCGGCCTGTACGGGCAGGTACAGCGTGGGAATATCGTCGGGCCAGCTGTTGCCCAGGCGTACAAAATCCTTTTCGGTAAAAAGTACGTAGGCGCATTTTTCGGCCCGGAATTTTGCTTCTATCTTCCGTATATCGGCATCGCTGAACAGGTGGTGATCGGGGTATGACATATGTGTAAAAAGAATACCCGCGTCTTTCAGGTATTTTTTAAGCGGTTCGGGTTGTGCAATGCCGGTTACCAGCAGCAGGCGGCCCCGGCCGGGATCGGTGGCTATCCCGGCCGAATTCAGGAAACTGCCGTAACGGATGCCCGAAAAGAACACGGGCGTTTCATCGATCTCCAGTTCTCCGGCATGTTCTTCCAGGATACCGAAGGGCGTATGTGGCGGCACTTTGGTAATGATCTGTATATCGCTTCGGAAACGGCCGCTGTCCGGTTCACGCCAGTCGCCCGCAGGCAGCAGGATACGGCGGTGCTGCACCTGTTCCAGGGGCCCGGGCCGGACGACGAAAACAGGCTTTGGGCGGGCGGGGGTGAAGCAAACGGGTCACGAAAAACCGAAAATGCCCCGCGGGGTTTAATTTTTCCGGGTTTTATG
>JACVCJ010000028.1 GCA_016742095.1 Bacteroidia bacterium | reverse complement strand
CCAAATAACTGTTAATTAGTAAGTTAGATTATTAAACAAGCGCTTTTAAAGGTTTACATATCTCTTTAAGTGTATTTTTTTTGGAAGCTATCTATTTCCATTTATTTTTGCTGCATTAACCAATTAAATACTTTAAAAGAGATGAAAAAGAACCTCTTCATTCTGGCAGCTGCGGCTACAATCGTTTTCGGAATGTCTTCATGTGCAGGTGCTGATTGCATCGAGTGTACATCTTCAGGTCAGACAACTAAGATCTGTGAAGATGATTACACAGAAGTTGGTGGCATCAGCTGGGACACTTACCGTAACAACATGCTGCTGAACCCCGCTTGCAAAAAAGCTAAATAGTCCTTATACGACTAAAAAGACACAGGGTCGCCTCGCTGTAAGCGGGACGACCTTTTTTATTTTTCCTATTTTTGCGCCTGTTTCATGAATATAAGTACCGTATTTATACAGGCATATCTAAGCGCACTGCTGAGCCAGCCCCCTTCTCCCTATGCCGGTCCGGCGCAGTTTAAGGCGCTGAAGCAGGCACTAAAGCAGGTAGAAGAGACCCGCCGGGCCGATGGTACCTTCGAAAAACACGGACTGGTAAATGTACTCGACGCGGTTCCCGACGCGTATATCGATATAAAGTACTCCGATACGCTTAATTTCACTGCAACCGATGTCTACGGCCCCTACTGCGCCTGTCACCTGCTGCCGGTAGTAACGGACAAACTGCGTGTGGCCGATTCCCTGCTTAAAAAAGAGAACCCGGAGCTCCGCTTTGTCTTTTACGACTGCACCCGCCCGGTTTCCGTGCAGGAACGCATGTGGGCATCCCTGCGGCATATTTCACTGAATGAGCGCGGCCGTTACCTCTCCAATCCCAAGAACCATTCGGTGCACAATTACGGGGCCGCCGTAGATATAGCCCTGGCCGATACTTCGGGGAACGTGCTGGATATGGGCACCACATTCGATCATTTCGGGCCCGAGGCCTATCCGTATATGGAAAAAACACTGCTGATGCAGGGTAAACTTACGAAGGAACAGGTAAACAACCGGCTGTTACTGCGTAAGGTAATGCTGGGTGCGGGGTTCCGGCAGCAACCCTTTGAATGGTGGCACTACAATGCCATGGGCCGCCCGGAGGCCAAAATACGCTATAATGTGTTGTACTGATCAGTATCCCAGGATCTTCAGCATACTTTTCCAGCTCTGCTCCTTAGAGAAAATGCTGGTATAGTACTCCCCGTCCTCGTCGCGGTTTATGATCACGTGTTTGGGCGCGGGTACCAGGCAGTGCTGTGTACCGCCGTAGCCGCCGATGCTCTCCTGGTAGGCTCCCGTATGGAAAAAGCCCAGGTACAGCGGCTCTTCATCCGGAGTGATCTCTATTTTCGGCAGGAACACCTGGGAGATATGCGCTTCCGAATTGTAATAGTCCTGGCTGTCGCAGGTAAGTCCGCCCAGGTTCACCCGCTGGTATTCCTTGTCCCAGTGGTTAATGCCCAGCATAATGAACTTCTGGCCGATGCCCCAGGTATCCGGCAGTGTGGTAATGAACGAACTGTCGATCATATACCAGATCTCGGTATCGTTCTGCTGTTTGATGTCGAGGATGGAATACAGGGCAGCTCCGCTTTCGCCCACGGTAAAGGAACCGAACTCGGTAAAGATATTGGGTTCTTCTACCCCGTTGTTGTTACAGAATTCTTTGATCTGGGCCACCACTTCCTGTATAATATACTCGTAGTCGAACTCATAACTCAGGGAATTCTTAATGGGCAGACCACCGCCGATGTTCAGTGAATCGAGCGAAGGACATACTTTCTTCAGTTCGCAGTATACTTTAAGACACTTGGATAGCTCACTCCAGTAGTAAACCGTGTCGCGTATACCGGTATTGATGAAAAAGTGCAGCATTTTCACCTCGAACTTATCGTTCCCCTTCAGTTTTTCCAGGTAAAAGGGCACAATATCCTTATAGCGGATGCCCAGGCGCGAGGTATAGAATTCGAACTTCGGTTCCTCTTCACTGGCAATACGGATGCCGATCTTGGCCTTTTTCTCTATATTTTGCTCGTAGTAATCGAGTTCGTTCTTATTGTCGAGTACCGGAATAAGATTGATGAATCCGTCGTTGATGAGATCGGAGATGTATTCTTTGTAGAGATCGCGCTTGTAACCGTTGCATACGATGTAGTTATCGCGGCTCAGCAGTCCGCGGTTGTGCAGCTCTTTTACGATCTCCATGTCATAGGCCGAAGAGGTCTCGATATGTATATCGTTCTTGAGCGCTTCTTCCAGCACAAAGCTGAAATGCGAACTTTTGGTACAGTAGCAATAGGTGTAATCTCCCTGGTAATCAACCTTTGCCATGGCCACCTTGAAGTAGCGTTTGGCTTTTTGGATCTGTTGTGATATCTTTGGAAGATAGGAAATTTTCAGGGGAGTTCCGTACTGTTTAATGATGTCCATTAATGGGATATCATGAAAATACAGCTGGTTATCGATCACATTGAATCCTTCCTGCGGAAAATCAAATGTTTGCGAAATGAGGTTGTGGTATTTGTTCTTCATTTGGCGAAATAAACCTGAAATGTAAGTGTACTGCTTATGTTATTTTGGTGCAAATGTAGTTAACCTGCATTTCTGGGAAATACATAAGGGTATTTTTTTTGTTAAATTATTGTTGCGTTCATACGCAGGTAAGAAACGGTTATGAAAAAGATGAAAATGATAGAGGTGAAATCAGAGCTCGGAGCAGGTACCCGCGGGGCCAGCCTGGGTCCCGATGCGCTCAAGATCGCCTCGCTGGAATACGGCAGCAACTTCTTCGGAAAATTCAAACGGAAAGAGATCCGGGACAGTTCCCGCCTGCTTTTTAAAGATCCCATACGTACGCATGCCAAGCGGATACGCGGTATTGTGGAGGTTTTCCAGAAGCTGGCGCGTTCCGTACACGATGAAATTGAACTGGGGCACTTCCCCGTTGTGATCTCCGGGGACCATTCCAGCGGTGGCGGATCGATCGCCGGCGTTAAAATGGCCTTTCCCGAAAAACGGGTCGGGGTGATCTGGATCGATGCCCATGCCGACCTGCACTCGCCTTTTACCACTCCTTCGGGCAACGTACACGGCATGCCTGTGGCGGCTTCCCTGGGTATCGACAACCTGCCCATGGCGCAGAACACCCTGGCCAATGACCGCACGCACGAATACTGGGAAACCCTGAAGAACGTAGGCGGCATCAGTCCCAAGATACTGCCGCGGGACCTGGTGTACATCGGGGTACGCGATATGGAAGAGCCCGAAACGGAGTACATCCGTCTTAATAACGTAAAAACGATCGCGGTGGAAGAACTGCGTTCCAAAAAGGTAAAGGCCATCGTGGACGAGACCCTGGCCTACCTGGCACACTGCGATGTGCTGTATATTTCTTTCGATGTGGACAGTATCGACAGCAGCATTATCCGCGGAACGGGCACACCGGTAACGGCCGGTTTCAGCCTGCGCGAAGTAACCAAACTGCTGGAAGGGCTCTGTAAGGATCCCCGCCTGGTATGCTTCGAGATCACGGAGATCAACCCCCTGCTCGACGAGAATAACGAAACGGCCCGCAAGGTATTTCCCGTATTCAAAACGGCGGTGAATACCATTAAAAAACGCCTCGAGAACATCGAGAAAAAGCGTAAAAAAGAAGAAAAAAAGGCAAAAAAGGCCGCGGAGGACATGATCCGGGCCGGTTTACTGCCCAAAGCCAAAGTGAACTAAGGTGCAGCAGGAGGCCGTACAACATATCCGGGTGCCGGGTTACGGGAACGAAGCGCCTTTCCTGGTGGCCAGCGTAGACAGTGCGGCACTCGCACTTCCCGATCCCGTGCTGGAGGCCACCGGGCAGCGATCTGCCAAACGCCGTACCGAAAAGGCCGCGGCCGATTTCCTGCTGAAGGCAATGCTGCAGAATGAAGACCTGCGTATCGTGAACGACGAAAGCGGACAGCCCCGGCTCATCGGCCTGCCGGGACACATTTCGGTGAGCCACAGCCGCAACATCGTAGCCCTGCAGTATTCCGAAAAGCTGCACTGCGGCATCGATGTACAACATTTTGAAGATCGGGTGCTGCGTTTAAAGGAAAAATTCCTCAATGCATACGAACTGGATTTTGTAAATGCGCTGCCCGATGCCGAGAAAGTGACCTACATCACTACCTGCTGGAGTGTAAAGGAAGTGGTATACAAAATACACGGCGCCGGCTTTATCGACTACCACGAGGGCTTCCGCATCCGTCCCTTCCGGCTGGACGGTTCCCCGATCCGCTGCGATGTGTCCACAAACGGTATCGAAGACACCTTTACGATACAGTATTCTATTTATAATGAATACGTTATTGCGTACCGTGCCGAATAAAATGAATTTTAATTCACAATAACTTTTGCACATTACCGTACAAAAAAAGTCCCGCTTGTAGCGAGACTTTCATCTATGTATATGCTTTTTTTAGCGGGTCAGGTTGCGGCTGATCACAATACGCTGTATCTCGTTGGTACCTTCGTATATCTGGGTGATCTTGGCATCGCGCATCAGGCGTTCTACATGGTATTCTTTTACATAACCGTAACCGCCGTGGATCTGAACGGCCTCTACGCCGGCCCACATGGCCAGGTCGCTGGCATACATTTTGGCCATGGCGGCGGCTTCGCTGTAATCCTCGCCCTGGTCTTTCAGCCAGGCAGCTTTGTACACGAGCATACGCGCGGCTTCGAGGCGGGTGGCCATATCGGCCAGTTTAAAAGCGATGGCCTGGTGGTCGTGGATGGGCTTACCGAACGCTTTACGCTCACGCGCATAGGCCAGTGAGAATTCCAGCGCACCGGCAGCGATACCCAGGGCCTGTGCGGCAATACCGATACGTCCGCCGTCGAGCGTCTTCATGGCAAAACGGAATCCGAAACCGTCCTCGCCGATGCGGTTCTCTTTCGGCACCTTTACATCGGTAAAGATGAGGCTGCAGGTATCCGACGCGCGGATGCCCAGTTTATTTTCCTTGGGACCGGTTACAAAACCCGGCATATCTTTTTCCACGATCAGCACGTTAATGCCTTTGTGGCCGGCTTCGCGGTTTGTTTGTGCAATAACCAGGTAGTAATCGGCATTTTTACCGTTGGTGATCCAGTTCTTGGTACCGTTCAGCAGGTAATGGTCGCCCATATCGATGGCTTCGGTGCGCTGCGAAGTGGCATCGCTGCCCGCTTCGGGTTCGCTCAGGGCAAAAGCGCCCAGTTTTTCGCCTTTGGCACAGGGCGTCAGGTATTTTTCTTTCTGGAACTCGCTGCCGAATTTCTCCAGTCCCCAGCCATACAGGGAGTTATTCACCGACATGATTACCGATGCCGAAGCGTCGATCCTGGAAAGTTCTTCCATCACCAGTACGTACGACAAAGTATCCAGACCACTGCCGCCGTAGGCCGGGTCGGTCATCATACCCATAAAGCCCAGGGCACCCATTTTAGCCCGCAATTCTGCAGGGAAATCCTGTTTTTCGTCTCTCTCAATTACGCCCGGCAGCAGTTCTTCACGTGCAAAATCGCGCGCCGCCTGTTGAATCATTAATTGTTCTTCCGTGAACTCAAATTTCATTATATGGCAGATTAAAATGTATTGCAAAGGTACGGATTAAAATAAAAGTCAAAACGTATGCCTGCATAACATTTTTCCTTCTTTTTTTTTAACATTCCTTCCCTTATTTTTGCGGCGAAGATAAAAATTTTACCATGCGTGTATTAGGATTAATGTCAGGAACCTCGCTCGACGGCGTGGACCTGGCCCTCTGCAGATTTACAAACAACAAGGATTCATACAGTTACGAAATAGAGGCCGCCCAGACATTTCCCTATCCTAAAAATATCGCCTGGAAATTATCGAATGCCCTCGATCTGACCGGTCCCGAGCTGGCCGAACTGCATTTCGGACTCTCCTGTTTCTTTGCAGAGATCGCAAATAACTTTCTGAGCGACAAACAAAAACCGGATTATATCTCTTCGCACGGGCACACGGTCTTTCACAGTCCGGAGAACCGCTACACCCTGCAGATCGGCAACGGCGGCGTGCTGGCACAGCTCACGGGTATACCGGTGGTCTGTGATTTCCGCAGCGGCGATGTGGCCCTGGGCGGACAGGGCGCTCCCCTGGTGCCTGCCGGCGATAAGCTGCTGTTCAGCGATTATTCGGCCAGCGTGAACCTGGGCGGCATCGCCAATCTGTCGTACGACGATGCAGACGGGCTGCGGCGGGGCTTTGACATCTGCCCCTGCAATATGGTACTGAACCGCCTGGCCGCTACCTTCGGACAGTCGTACGATGCCGGCGGCGATATTGCACGCCGCGGACAACTGAACGAAGAACTGCTGCTCTGGCTCGATAACCTGCCCTTTTATAAAGAAGAAGGCGCACGTTCCCTGGGCGCGGAATGGGTGAACCGCAACATTTTTATGTACCTGAAAGATCACGACACCGAGACCTTTATGCGCAGCTTTACCGAACACATTGCACGGCGTACGGCCGGGGCTTTGCAGCAGGTGAACGGCGAACGTATACTGTTCACGGGCGGCGGCGCACACAATACCTTCCTGATGGAACGCATACAGGCCAATACGACCAAAAACTGCATCATTCCTGATACACAGACGGTCGATTTTAAGGAGGCCCTGCTGTTTGCATTCCTCGGATACTTATATTTACAGGACAAAAGCAATATTTTATCGAGCGTTACCGGGGCTTCGCGAAACTCCATCGGAGGCGCTCTATACAAGGTTTAACTATGAAGATTGCACTGGCACAGATCAATGTGGTGATCGGCGATTTTGAAGGAAATGCACGCACGATCCTGCACAATATAGAAGAAGCCCGCGCTGCGGGAGCCGAACTGGTGGTGTTTCCCGAGCTGAACGTATGCGGGTACCCGCCCCAGGATTTCCTGGAATTCAGCGATTTTATCCGCCGCTGCGAACAGACCGTACAGCAGATCGCCGATGCCTGCCACGGGATTGCCGCCATTGTGGGCGCGCCCACCGTAAACCCGAACATCGAGGGCAAGAACCTGTTCAACAGCGCCCTGCTGCTGCACGAGGGAAAAATTGCCGGGGCCGCACACAAAGCCCTGCTGCCCACCTACGATATTTTTGACGAATACCGTTATTTTGAGCCGGCACGCAACTTTTCCTGCCTGCAATACAAAGGCCTGAAGATCGCCCTTACCGTATGCGAGGACATCTGGGACATCGAGGACGACCTGATGTACACCCTTTCGCCCATGCGGGCGCTGGCGGCCGAAAACCCGGATATCGCCGTCAACATTTCGGCCTCGCCTTTTGCCTACGACCACCTCGAAAAACGCGAAAGAGCCGTACAATTCTGGAGCCGTTCCCTGAACCTGCCACTGATCTACGTAAATTACGCCGGCGCACAGACGGAACTGATCTTCGACGGCAACAGCATGGCCACCGACGCAGCCGGGAACATCTGCGCACGCGGCAAAGCCTTTGCCACGGACCTTTTCTATTTTGATACGGAACACTCCGAAGCCCTGCCCTACCGGGCGCAGGAAAAAACGGAACGCATATACGAAGCGCTGGTTTGCGGCATACGCGATTATTTTCAGAAGATGGGGTTCCGCAAGGCCATACTGGGCCTCAGCGGGGGCATCGACAGCGCGGTTACCGCCGTACTGGCCGCCGATGCACTGGGAGCCGCGAATGTACAGGGCCTGCTGATGCCTTCGCAATATTCGAGCGACCACTCGGTGAACGATGCCGTAAAACTGGCCGAACACCTGGGCATGCCCTATGAAACGCTGCCTATCCGCTCTATCTACGAAAGTTTCGAAAGCAGCCTGCAGCCCCTGTTCGAAGGCCGCAGCGCCGACGTTACCGAAGAAAACCTGCAGTCGCGCATACGCGGTACGCTGCTCATGGCCGTCAGCAACAAATTCAGCAGCATATTGCTGAACACCTCCAATAAAAGCGAGAACGCCGTGGGCTACGGCACCCTGTATGGCGATATGAACGGCGGCCTTTCCGTACTGGGCGACGTGTACAAGACCGAAGTGTACGAACTGGCCCGCTTCCTGAACCGCAACGGCGAACGCATCCCGGAGAACTCCATTGTAAAACCGCCCAGCGCCGAACTGCGGCCGGGTCAGAAAGACAGCGACAGTCTGCCCGAATACGACGTGCTCGACCCGATACTCTACCAGTACATTGAACGCCGCCAGGGCCCCAACGAGATCATTGCCCTGGGTTTTGACGAAGCGCTGGTTTTACGTATCCTGCGCATGGTCAACAAAGTAGAATTCAAAAGGAAACAAACAGCCCCTATTTTACGTATATCACAGAAGGCATTCGGTCATGGAAGACGTATGCCCATCGTAGGGAAATATTTAGCTTAATATAGTGTATGAAAAAGATTTTTCTCGTTGCCGGACTTCTGTTCCTGTTCAGTGCCGGGCTCAGCGCCCAGAACCCCACCTTTGTAAAGTGCGCCACCTGCATCGGGGGCAAGGAAGCCGCTTTCAACAAGGAGAACTGGGTAGAGTTTTACCTGGCCAAACCGGACGTGGTGCGCGATATGTTCGAGTTCAACAATTACAAATCGGAAACGGTACAGGGTTTCTGTTCGGAGTTTTACAACGGCGAGACCAAAGCGGGCAGTGAACTGCTGTTCCGTAAATGTGAGACCTATTTTATGGTGATCCAGCAGAGCGGCACCCGCGTAACGGATTACCTGACCACGCTGCAGAGCAATTATATGCGCACGACCGATAAAGGCGAAAAATGGTATTCCATATCGCATAAAAAAGTACCGTATAAATTTATTGTCTGGACCAAGGATAACAGCACGTATTTGAAAGTAGTAGCATTTAATCAGAATTAACATTGAAGAACATCGTTTTCGGGGGAGTACCGGAACACTTTAATATTCCCCTCTATTACGGATTACAGAAAGGATTACTGAATACGTTCCCGGCCGGGTGGAAAGCTTACCCGGGCGGAACAGGCGCTATGCTGCAGGATCTCAGCGACGGTAAACTACAGATCGCCACCCTGCTTACCGAAGGCGCCATTTCAGGCATCCTGGCGGGCGTGCCGGCACAGATCGTAAAGTTCTATGTGGACAGTCCCCTCATCTGGGGCATACACACCCGTGCGGGCGCAGGTATTACCTACCCCGAACTGCAGGGCAGGAAATACGCCATCAGCCGTTTTCTTTCGGGTTCGCATCTTATTCCGAAAGTGCTGGCCAAACAGCTGGACATAGAGATCCCCGAAGAGGACTTTGTGATCGTAAAGAACCTGGACGGAGCCCGGGAAGCGCTGCGCGACGGCCGGGCCGATCTCTTCTTCTGGGAAAAGTACATTACCATGCCGTATGTACAGAACGGCGAATTTGAGCGTATCGGCGAAGTGCCTACGCCCTGGCCCTCTTTCTGTATCGTGGTACACAACGATTTTGTAAAAGAAGTGGGCTATGAAGCCCTGCGCAGCTTTTTTGCCGAACTGCATACCGTAACCTGGTCCCTCGAAAGATCGGGTACGCTTATCGAATGGGTGGCCGGCGAGTTCGGACTGGGCCATTTTGATGCAGCGCGCTGGTATGCCGAGGTGGAATGGAACAAAAAATTCGGCGTAGACACCGAAATACTCAAGGCTACGCTCAACCGCCTGCAACAGATTGGGCTGGTGCCCGCCGGCAAAACGGACGACCTCATTAAAAAACTGGTGCACCCCGAAGCGGTAAAAGAAACCAATTACAGCATTACAGCGCTTAAATAAGCCTGTTTCAAAAGAGATACACTCCTTCTGCCACATGCGGGAGGAGTTTTTTTTGCTTTTTTTTCTCTTTTTAAAATCCGTAGTTCAAAAAGCTGCGTAGATGTTTTCAAATAAAGAGAAGAAATTATGAAAAATCTGAAACTCAGACTGGCCGTTCTGGCCGCAGCAGGCATTTTTACGTTTACCGGCAGCAGCATGGCACAAACCATGGATAAAACCGTGATCGTAGGTATGGAACAGATGTATCCTGCCAAAAACATCGTGGAGAACGCGGTAAATTCCAAGGCCCACACTACCCTGGTAGCCGCGCTGCAGGCCGCCGACCTGGTAACCACCATGCAGGGCCCGGGCCCCTTTACGGTATTCGCTCCTACCAACGACGCCTTCGAGAACCTGCCCGCAGGTACCGTAGAATCCCTGCTGAAACCCGAAAACAAGAAGGCCCTCTCTAACATTCTTACGTTTCACGTAGTATCGGGTACCTATACGTTCGACGAACTGTCGAAACTCATTAAGAAAGGTATGGGCACGGCCACGCTCAAAGCCCTGAACGGCGGCACGCTCACGTTCATGATGAACGGTCCGCACAACATTATGGTGAAGGACGAGAACGGCGGCATGTCCAACATCAGTGTGTACGACGTCATGCAGTCCAACGGCGTTATTCACTCCCTCGACAGCGTACTGTTACCTAAATAGCAACACCTCTGCGGATATATGACACAGCGGGGATCCGACGGTTCGGGTCCCCCTTTTTTGTGCCCGGATATTTAGAAAAGGACACGGATTTTTGCCCGCGAACGCTTATCTTCGCAGCAAATTCAGGCACAGTTTTATGGAATATAATTTCAGAGCAATTGAAGATAAATGGCGCCGGCGCTGGGAAGAGGACAAGACCTTTAAAGCTGCGGACACGTCCGACAAACCCAAGTTCTACGTACTGGACATGTTTCCCTATCCTTCCGGGGCCGGGCTGCATGTAGGCCATCCCCTGGGTTATATTGCCAGCGATATCATTTCGCGTTACAAGCGTCTGCAGGGCTTCAATGTGCTGCACCCTATGGGTTTTGACGCGTTCGGTCTGCCTGCCGAACAATACGCCATCAGCACCGGTAAACACCCGGCCGTTACCACCAAAGAAAATTCAGAACGCTATATTTCCCAGTTAAAGAACATCGGTTTTTCGTTCGACTGGGACCGCATGATCAGCACCAGCGACCCGGAATATTACCGCTGGACACAGTGGATCTTCCTGAAACTGTTCGGCAGCTGGTACGACACCGAGCTGCAGCAGGCCCGCCCCATCGACGAGCTGGAGGTTCTGTTCGAGAACGACGGATCCGAAGGTATATCTGCATTTCACGATGAGCACGAAACATTCAGCGGCGAAGACTGGCAGCAGATGCACGAAACACAACGCAGCGAAATGCTGATGAAATACCGCCTGGCCTACCAGAGCCACGCCTACGTGAACTGGTGCGAGGCCCTGGGCACCGTACTGGCCAACGACGAGGTAAAGGACGGACTCAGTGAGCGTGGCGGACACCCGGTGGAACGCCGCCGTATGCGCCAGTGGTTCCTGCGGATCACCGCCTATGCCGAACGCCTGCTGAACGACCTGAACGAGCTGGACTGGACCGATTCACTGAAGGAAATGCAACGTAACTGGATCGGTAAAAGCACGGGAGCCAGCGTACATTTTGCCCTGGAGAACGGCGAAACGCTGGAAGTTTTCACCACCCGCCCCGATACTATTTTCGGCGTAACCTTTATGGTACTGGCCCCGGAAAGCGAGTGGGTGCAGAAGCTGACCACCGACGCACAGAAAGAAGAAGTAGAAAAATATGTGAACTGGGCAAAGAACCGCAGCGAACGCGAGCGCCAGACCGAAGTAAAAACGGTTACGGGCGCCTTTACCGGTTCCTACACCATACATCCGTTCACCGGCAATAAAATTCCGATATGGACAGGCGATTACGTGCTGGCCGGTTACGGTACCGGTGCCGTTATGGCCGTGCCCGCGCACGATGCACGCGATTTTCGTTTTGCGAAACACTTCGGACTGGAAATTCCGCGCGTTATTGCCGGGGCCGACGGCGACAGCTCTCCCCTGACCGACGAAGCGTATGAGGCCAAAGACGGCAAAGTGATCCACTCGGACTTCCTGGACGGACTGGACGTGAAAGACGCCATTACCCGCGCCGTGGAAGAGATCGAGGCCAGGGGCCTGGGCGCACGCCGGGAGAATTTCCGCCTGCGCGATGCCAATTTCAGCCGTCAGCGCTACTGGGGCGAACCTTTCCCGATCTATTACAGGAACGGCGTACCGACCGCCGTTCCGGAAGAAAGCCTGCCGCTGCAGCTGCCCGAAATGGACGATTTTAAACCCACCGGCCGCCCGGAAAGTCCGCTGGCCAAACTGACGGACTGGACCTACGACGGCTACCCGCTGGAAACGGACACCATGCCCGGTTTTGCCGGCAGTTCCTGGTACTTCCTGCGCTATATGGACCCGCACAATTCCAACCGCTTTGCCGATAACGAGGCCCTGAAATACTGGAAAGACGTAGACCTGTACGTAGGCGGCACCGAACACGCGGTGGGACACCTGCTGTACAGCCGCTTCTGGCACAAGGTACTGTTCGATTACGGGCTGGTGCCCACCAATGAGCCTTTCCGCAAGCTGGTGAACCAGGGCATGATACAGGGGCGCAGCAATTTCGTATACAGGATAAACGGCACGGATACCTTTGTTTCCCATGGACTGAAAGATCAGCATGAGACCACGGCCCTGCATGTGGATGTGAACATCGTAAGCAATGACGAACTGGATACCGAAGCCTTTAAAGCCTGGCGCCCCGAATATGCACAGGCGGAATTTATCCTTGAGGACGGAAAATACATCTGCGGTGTGGAGATCGAAAAGATGTCCAAATCGAAACACAACGTAGTGAATCCCGATAAAGTGGTGGAAGATTTTGGCGCCGACACCCTGCGCCTGTACGAAATGTTCCTGGGGCCGCTGGAACAGAGCAAGCCCTGGAATACCAACGGCATCGAGGGCACACACCGCTTCCTGCGTAAACTCTGGAACCTGTACCACAACGGCGACAGCTTCCAGGTAACGGAAGAAGAGGCCACGCCTGCCGAACGTAAAACATTACATACGCTCATTAAAAAGATCGGCGAAGATGTAGAACGTTTCAGTTTCAATACCTGCGTAAGTTCTTTTATGATCTGCGTGAACGAACTGGGCGAGCAGAAATGCAGCAAACGCGAGATACTGGAACCCCTGGCCGTCCTGTTATCGCCTTTTGCACCGCACCTGGCCGAAGAGATCTGGCAGAAACTGGGACATGAGAACAGCATTTCCTACGCAGCGCTGCCGGCGTTCAACCCGGCTTTCCTCGTAGAAAGTTCCTTCAATTACCCGGTGTCTTTCAACGGTAAGACCCGCTACCAGGCCGAGTTACCGGCCGATATGAGCGCCGCCGAAGTAGAAGCCGCCATACTGGCCGACGAGCGTACCGAACGCTGGAAAGAAGGCAAAGAGGTGAGAAAAGTCATTGTTGTTCCCAAACGAATTGTGAATATTGTACTCGGCTAAAAAGCCAGGTAATAAACTAAAAGCTTTCAGACAATGGAAATTACCCCGGAAATTAAGGAAAAACTGGAATTACTGCACCAGAAGTACGATGCCATGGGCCAGGACCTGCTCTCGTACCTGGACGGACTGCTGTACTCCGATGTGACCACCTACTGGGACTACATCGAAACCGATACCCTGCTTTCGCTGCAGCGGCCCAAAACCCCGATCCCCGACGAACTGATCTTCATTATCTATCACCAGATCACCGAACTGTACTTCAAACTTTCGCTGCATGAGCTGAAGCAGATCAGCAACGAACTGCTGCCCGTGGATAAATTTACCATGAAAATGAGCCGGGTGAACCGTTATTTTGAAGCGCTCACCAAGTCGTTCGAGATCATGATCCAGGGTATGGAGCAGGAGCAGTTCCTGAAATTCCGCATGGCCCTGCTGCCCGCCAGCGGTTTCCAGAGTGCCCAGTACCGCATGATCGAGTTTTACGCCACCGACCTGATCGAACTTACCGATAAGAACGTACGCGAAGAGCTTCGGACACAGAATGCCGATACCGCCACGCTCTTTTCACACATCTACTGGAAACACGGCGCCACCGAACTGGCCACGGGTAAAAAAACGCTTACCCTGCTCATGTTCGAGCACAAATACCGTGAAACCTTCATCGACCTGGCCGACAGCCTGAAAACGAACAATGTCTGGCGCCGCTACCTGCAGCTGAACGAAGCCGACCGTGCCAATGAAGCGCTGCTGAACGAACTGAAGGAATTTGACCTGAACGTGAACGTGCGCTGGCCCATGGTACACATGAGATCGGCCGCACGCTACCTGAAAAAAGATCCCGAAGATATTGCCGCTACCGGGGGCACCAACTGGCAAAAGTACCTGCCGCCGCGTTTCCAGCGCCGTATCTTCTTCCCCACCCTGTGGCCGGACGAAACGCTGGACAACTGGGGTAAAGAACCCGGCTCGCCCGCTTAAAAAAGCCGCTGAAGCCGTTTTTTACGTATCTTTGTATTATGTTTTTCAGGAAACTGCTGCATTATCTGAATCCCGTGACCCTGTTCCGGAAGAGTGATGCCAATATGAACACCCGCTTCATGCATGGCATTAACCGTATTTCGATACTGATGTTCCTTATTGCCTTTACCATTGTGCTGATACGCATCATTAAAGGCTGAAGGCCTCAGTGTGCATACGGCATACGGATATTCTTCACTGCATCCTGGTATCCGAAACTGCTTTCGGCCGGTAATTTTATTTTGTAGGACTTACGCTTGCTGTTGGTCAGCGAAGCCTTACGCAGCCAGGGATTGAGCTCCTTCAGTATTTTATAGCTTACGCCGTTGCTTTTGGCAAAATCTACCCAGCTGGGCACCGGACCGTTCACTTCTACTTCACGCAGCGCCACCTGTGGGTACAGATCGGCATTACGCACGTTAAAACCGAATTTTTCGGGGTTCGAGAAAATGATCTTGAACGCCAGTATACGCGCCACGTAGCGATGTGTTTCAGAGTTCAGGTACAGGTCGTAATAATTCTGCTGCTGCTGTTCGGTCAGTTTAGCATTTACCCCGCCCATGCCCATGTTATAGGATGCGGCGGCCAGGGTCCAGCTGCCGAATTTACGGTAGGCCTCGTTCAGGTATTTACAGGCGGCCTGCGTGGATCTTTCCACGTGGTAACGTTCGTCCACCTCTTCGTTCACTTCGAGGCCGTAGGCGGGCGCCGTGGCCTTCATGAACTGCCAGAATCCCGAAGCTCCGGCCGGACTTACCACATTGGCCAGTTCGCTTTCGATGATGCAGAGGTATTTAAAATCGTCGGGTACATTGTTTTCTTTCAGGATGGGTTCGATCACCGGGAACCAGCGGGCCGCACGTTTAAAGATCATGAGCGTGGGACCTGCCCGGAACACATTGCTCACCACTTCGCGATCTACCCGTTCCATCACTTCAAAATCGTTCAGGGGCACGGTTTCCCCGGCCAGGTCCAGGTCATGGCTGTACCACTGGGGCGCATGCATATACGGTGTAACCGATACAAGGGCAGACTTTTCCTGCGGTGTTACGGCTTTTGTTTTATCCGTTGAGGAGATAAAAAAAACGGCGGCCGCCGCCCCGATGCTTAGCAAACCGGTGCCGGCCAGTACATTTTTAACGAGTTGTGTATTCATACTAATCATTCAGAACGCTCAGGCCCTGAAATTATTCCTGAAGGCCCGGGTTTTGGTAGTTAAAAAAAGCGAAACCATTACGGCCAGTATGTATACCGAGCCGGCGGCGGTATACCAGTGATTCCAGGCCGCGTTCAGATGTATACCTGTAAAGACCAGTGTACCGGAAAGCAAGGTAATAAAAAGATAGAAGAAAGCCACGTGACGTTGTGCCCAGCCGTTGTAAACCAGGGCATGGGTAGTATGGTCCTTGCCTCCCGTAAAGGGCGACATGCCACGCATGATGCGGTTAATGGTTACGGTAGTGGTATCGGCAATGGGGCCGATAAAAAGCATGCCGGCCATCAGGATCTGCTTGGCCTGCACGGGTACACCGAAATAATCGGTGCCGTTCCAGAAGAACTTAACGCCCAGCCAGGCCAGGAATACGCCCAGGAACTGGCTGCCCGAATCGCCCATGAACATTTTGCTGGGGAACCAGTTGTGGTAGAAAAAGCCCGACAGCGAACCGATAACGCCCAGCGACATGAACAGGTAGAACCAGGACGGATTGGTGGTGAACACATTGAGCCCGATGATGGTGAACAGGATGCCCCAGGATACCGACGTGGTGATGCCGTCCATGTTATCGAGCATATTGATGGAGTTCATGAGGCCGGTCACCCAGATAATGGTCACCGCATAGTTCATCCATTCCCAGGGGAACGTTTTGATGTAATTGCCCGAAACGATGAAGATGCCTGCACAGAAGAACTGCACGGCAAACTTGAGCCAGGGCCGGGTATTGTAGGCATCGTCGGCCAGGCCCATCAGGAAGGCGATGCTGCATACCAGCACAAAGCAGAGGTACTCGATGCGTACAAAACTGAGGCTGTAAAAAAGGCTGAGGTAAATGAGCAGGGAGAACAGGAAAAAAACAAAAAAGGCCACTCCGCCCAGCGAAGGTTTGGAGGCCGGGCTCCAGCGTACCTGTATCTGGTCTTTATCGCGCACGCCCAGGTTGGTGGCAAATTTCAGGAGTATCTTGTTGAGCAGGACGGTAAAAAAGAGCGTCAGCACCAGCAGGATACAGCCCGAAAAGAACACTAAGGGCAATGGTTTTACTGAATACAGGTAGTCTTGCAGCATCAGAAAGCAGATTGAATCCGGTGAAAAGGTACGCCCGATTTGTCTTTTTCGGACAGCAGGGGCTTATTAATTTTCCAGTCTATCTTCAATTCAGGATCATTCCATAACAGCACACGGTCCGAATCCTTGTTGTAGAAGGCCGTACATTTATATACAAAAACCGTGCCTTCTTCCAGTACGGCAAAACCGTGGGCAAAGCCGGGAGGTATCCAGAACTGCAGGCGGTTGCGCTCACTGAGCTCTACGGCAACATGTTGCCCGAAAGTAGGCGAGTTTTTACGTATATCCACCGCTACATCCAGCACGGCGCCTTTTACCACACGCACCAGTTTTCCCTGGGCATGCGGCGGCTCCTGGTAATGCAGTCCGCGTATCACACCGGCCCGCGAAACGCTCTGGTTGTCCTGTACAAAAATGTGCTGTCCCGCAGCCGCTTCGAACTGTTCCTGGTGAAAACTTTCGAAAAAAGAACCCCGTTCATCTTCAAATATCCGTGGTTCAAACAGCAGCAGGTCCTTAATATCCGTATGTATTACTCTCATTTCTTTTTCTTTCTGCCGAAAATACGCCTCAGTATAGGATCTTTAAAGCTGCTGAGAGAGTTTTCGTCCATATAATATCCGAACCCGGGTTCTGAATTGTAGCCCGTTCCGTAACCGTAGGTATACACGCCATAGCCGTACGACGAGTTGGACATGCCGTAGCTGGCCCGGTTACTGAAGTCTACCCCGTTCACGATCACCGACAGTTTGCTGATCTCGTTATCGCTGATGAGACGGTTTATATTGTTGATAAAGAATTTGCGTGAATAGCCGCTGCGCACAATGTAGATGGGATAATGCGCGCGTTTCATGTTCACGATGGAGTCGGAAACGATACCGGCCGGCGGATTATCGATCACTATGTAATCGTAACGGCTCGTGAGTTCCTGTATCAGTTCGTCCATCGCTGGCGAAATAAGCAGTTCGGCCGGGTTGGGCGGCGGCGGACCGGCTGTAATAAAGTCCAGGTTGGCCATTTTACTGTGCTGTATGCACTCTTCCAGGGTGTTCTGGTTGGTGAGCAGCGTACTCATTCCCTTGCTGTTCTGTGCCTCAAAGCCCACGTGGATCTTGGGTTTGCGCATATCGCAGTCGATCACGATCACTTTGGCATTAGAGTAGGCAATGATCCCGGAAAGGTTGATGGCCACAAAGGTTTTACCCTCGCCGGATATGGTAGAGGTGATGGAAATGATCTTTTTGCCCTTGTCGCTGTCCAGGAAGGCCATATTGGTACGTATGGAACGGAAGGCCTCGGCGATGAGTCCCTTGGGATTCTTGTTCACCACCAGCTGTGATACCGGGATACTCTCGTTGTATTTGTGCACCACGCCCAGTATATGAGCTTCGGTATACTTGCTGATCTCGTCCGGGGAAAGGATCTCGTCCTGGAAAATATAACGCAGGGTGAGCAGCCCGAGTGAAAAGGCGATCCATGTCCCCAGGGCCATCAGGATGATGTTGCGCTTGTTCGGGAACTTGGGTTCCGAAGGGATCTGTCCGAAGGCCAGCACCTGGTACTCGGGCGTGGTACCCTCGCGCAGGAACACCATTTCGGCGCGTTTTTCCACCAGCTGGTTAAAGTACTTTTCGTTCACCGAACGCAGGCGTTTCAGCTTGGACAGGTCTATGTTCGTCGTGTCGTCCGCATCTTTGAACCAGGGAATGGTTTCCTTGGATTTTTTGGTAATACTGTCCAGTTCGGCATAGCGTTTCTGGGTAAGGCGACGCACCGATTCCAGGCTGTTCTCAAAGGCCTTTACCTGGTTATCGATGGTGTAATTGATACCACTGAGCAGGGGACTGCCTTCCGGCGCACTGTAACGCAGTTCTTCGCGGCGGGTAAAGGACGTTTGTATGGAGGCCAGGTAATTATAGAGGTATTTTTCGAGCGAAGTACCGGCAATAATGGCCTGTATCTCGATCAGGTCGTCACGGTTCCCGATGGTGCGGCCCTTCAGTTCGTTCAGGGCTTCCAGATCGCTCTCCAGGCGCAGGGTCTCGTCCTGGTAGCGGGCAATTTTCCGGGACTCGATGTCCGTTTTCTTTTCGGCAAAGAAGGGATTGATCTCCGTATCGTCGAAATTTTCGCTCAGTTCTTTATCGGTGGCCGTAAGCTTATCGGTAACCAGCACCAGGGCGTCATCAATATACGAAATGATCTTATTGGCCCCGTCCTGCTTTCTTTCCATGTTAAAGGTCTCGAACTCTTTGGCGATCACATTTACGATATCGCTGCACTTGTATTTGTTGTTGTCCGAATAGGAGATCTCGATGGTCTTGGCGGCCTGGTTCAGGATGGTCACGCTTAGTTTGGACAGGATATTCCGTACCAGGGCATTGCTGTCGTTGATCACGAAGTAGTATTCACCGTGGTCATCGGGAATGGAAGCGCCCTGCGGTCTCAGCACCAGGTCGGCGGCGGTAAAGGAAATGGTATCGCCGAAACGGCTGCTCTGCTTTTCCCTGGTAACGTCGTTCTCGATATCGAAACTGCCGGTGCCGGTCATCTGTACCTTGTATTTTACGCCGTATGCCGAATTATCGCGGATGTGATAATCTACATGAAAAAGGTTCGAACCGTAGGCCTCGTGGTCCAGGAAACGGCCGTCGTTGTAATAGCTTACGTCCAGCGGAAGTTTGCGCACCACGCGGCTCAGGAACACGGGCGAACGCAGCAGTTCTATTTCCTTGGCCAGATTCTCGCTGGGATAGGCGACCATTTCCTCTTTGAAGATGGAACTGGCCGATTCGTCGTTGGTGAGCTGTATCTCACTGCGGCTGGTATAGATCGGGTTGGTGTAGCGCAGAACAAGAAAGGCCAGCATGGCACATACCACGAATGCCAGGAATACCCATAACAGGTTGTTACGTAAAACGAACATTACCAGTTTGGGATCGAAATCCTGGTTGATCTGCGGTATCGGTTTCTTTTTCAAGCCTTATTTGATTTTAGTAAGGGTGTATATCGTAAGTCCGAGCCCAAGCAGCGAAGTAAAGCTGGCCAGCCAGGGCATCACTTCGGTCATGGCCTCACGGCTTGAGGGGCGGTGTTCCACGTAAATAAGATCGTTGGGCTGCAGTACCAGGTCGCCGTCTTTCAGGCCCTGCAACGTGCGCAGGTTAATGAGGTATACCTGCGGGTTATCGTAGCTGCCGCGCACCAGTTTTACCCGGTATGCCTTGCCGTCTTTGGTAATGCCACCGGCTTCGGCCAGGGCTTCAACGAGCGTGGTATTGGGCTCGGTAAGCCGCACCACACGGGCTGCTCCCCCGCTTCCGGGGAATACGATCACCTGCTTGTTAAGTACTTTAAGCCGTGCAAAAGGATCGTTGTATACCCTGGCAAAGAGTTTTTGTATGGTATCTTCCGCCGCGCGCATGGTGAGCCCGGCCAGGCGTATGCGGCCGATCACGGGGAACTTTACGGTGCCGTCGTACTCCACGGGATAGGTAAGCGTTTCTCCATTGCTGCCCTGCTGGCCCTTTTCGCCGGAATTGATCACGTCGATCATCCGGATACCATCGTTGGCATAGAGTTCCAGCGAAAGTTCATCGTTAATGCCCACGGTGTACTGCGAATCCACGTTGGTCGGAACAGGCGGGAATTCGTAGTCCCGGGGTGTTTTCAACATCACCGAGGGATAAAAGGTCTTACAGCTGCTGAGCGTGCCCAACACCAGTATCAATAAGGGAATATATATTCTGCGCATCATTTATCTCTACAAATTAACGATAAATTTCTTTACCCGGAACAGGGAATTCCAGTCCCTTCTTCCGCAACAGTTCATAATACAGCTGCCGCATATCGTCTACCAGGCGGGTATAATGAAAATGCTGCATGGCAAAGTCGCGTCCGGCCCCTGCCATACGGCTGCGCAGATCATCGTCGCTCAGCATGTTGTACAGGGCTTCGGTAAACGCCGCGCTGTCGGTGGACGTAAGCAGGGCGCTCCTGCCCTCCCGTACCACATTTTCGATGCCGCCCACACGCGTGCTCAGCACGGGTATTCCCGCGGCCTGTGCCTCGATGAGCGATACGGGCGTACCTTCATTGAACGAACAGAGCACGGTTATATCCAGCGCCGCGTAAATATCCGGCGTATTCTGCTGCCAGGAGGTCAGTACAAAATCCGTACCCGGAACGGCAGGTTCTTTATATGTATACGAAAGTCCGAGTTGTTGAATATCCGAAATAATAGCATTACGGCTCTCCCCGTCGCCCACCAGCAGGTACTGCACGTTACGGCCCGTTCTGTGTTTCAGGGCAGCGGCGGCTTCTGTAAGCAGGCGGTGGTTCTTTACCGGCACCATACGGCCCACGAGTCCCACCAGCAGGGTATCTTCCGCAATGTTCCAGGCTTCCCGGAAGGCCCTGCGCCGGACTTCGCGGTCCCGGGTAAAAGGTTCCAGGTCAAAACCCAGGGGCACCACACTTACCTTGTCGGCAGTGGTGATGCCGTGTTCCTGCACCAGTTCGTGTTTCAGCTTATCGCTGATGGCCACAATGCGGTCGGAACGGCGCGCCAGGTAACGCTCGATCTGTTTAAAGACCGTAGTACGCGTTTTACTGAAATAGGAATGAAAAACATGCCCGTGAAAAGTATGCACCACGACCGGCACTTTTTCGTGGAAAGCCGCCATACGGCCTACGGCACCGGCTTTGGACGCATGGGTATGCACAATATGCGGACGAAATTCACGGATCAGCTCCCGGATACGCTGGTAGGAACGTACATCGCCCAGGGCGCTCACCGAGCGTTGCATTTCATCGAGCAGTACGGGTTTTATGCCGTTCTGTTCCAGAATGTACAGGCTGCTTTCTTCATTTTCACCGGCATTTCCGCCTGCCAGCAGGGTTTCGAATTCCGGTTCCATGTAGCGGCTCAGGTAGGTAACGTTATATACCGGCCCGCCTACATTAAAACGGTTTAATATACGCAAAACCCTCGGTTTCGTGTTCATCTGGCATGGTGAATTAGGCGTACAAAGTAAACCATTTTGTGAATACGATGGCATTCCAGAGTGCAAAATGTGCGTCGGCCGAGCGCCCCGTTTCCAGTTCGGCGATCAGCTTTTGTATATATGCATGGTCGAGTATGCCCTGCCGTTCAATGGTTTCGCGGTTCAGCCATTCTTCTTTCATCTGTTTGCTGAAGCGGCCGGTAAGCCAGAGCTGCAACGGCACCTCAAAGCCTTTTTTAGGCCGGTTGAACTGTGTGGGAGGCAACATATCGCGGAAAGCATCTTTTAGTATACGCTTCTGCATACCGCCGCCGATCTTGTATTCGTCGGGCAGGCTAAAGGCCAGTTCTACCAGGCTGTGGTCCAGCAGCGGGTTGCGTACTTCCATACCGTTGCGCATGGAAAACAGGTCCACCTTGGTCAGCATATCGCCCTGTAACACACTGTGCACATCGGCCAGCAGGATGCGGGAAAGATAGCTGCCTTCGGGCGACAGGTAATCCAGGATACGATCGTCGGTAAGGGCTTCGGTATGCGACTTCGGCAGCAGTTTACGTGTAAAATCGCTGTGGAACCATTCCAGCGTATAGGCATACTGGGAAGCCAGGTCCAGCGAGGCCATGTGCGAGAATTTCACCACTTTTCGTATACGGTCCGCCGTACCCGAGGTCCGCGCACCGGCTGCCGCAGGTAAAAGGGCCGACAGGAGTGCAAACCCGGGCCGCAGCATATGCAGTTTACGCCCCATGAGCAGGGCCTTGTGTTTGCGGTAACCGCCGAATATCTCATCGCCGCCGTCGCCGCTCAGGGCCACGGTCAGGTGACGACGCACCTCCTTACAGAGCACGTGCACGGCAATGGCGCTACTGTCGGCAAACAGATCGTCGGTATAATCGAGTACTTCTTCCAGGGCGTTTTCCATCTGCGCCTGCCCCACCGGTATGCTGTGGTGATCGGTACCGATAAAGGCCGCCGTTTCTGCCGCATAGGCGCTTTCGTCCATATAGGGCATGTCGGGGAAAGAAAGCGAAAAGGATGAAAAACCACGGCGCAGGGAGGCCGCTACGGCCGAGACCACGGCGGAATCGACCCCGCCGCTCAGGAACGAGCCCGTAGGTACATCGGCCACGAGGCGGTACGATACGCTTTCTGTAACAGAACGGCGCACGGCGTCCAGGGCTTCGGTATAACTCATTTCCGAAGGTGTTTCGGGCAGTTGAAGTGTATACCAGCTTTTTTTATACAGTTCTTTTCCCGGGCGCATCAGCAGGTAATGCCCCGGTTCCAGCTTGCGGATATTGGCAAAGGGCGTATACGGCGCCGGCAGGTAAGAAAGCCGGAAGAACATCTCGTACGAAACAGGATCGGCTTCCTTGCTCAGCGGAAAGCAGTTCAGGGCCTTGAACTCACTGGCAAAGGCCAGGAATTCCTGCTGCCGGGTGTACCAGAGCGGCTTTTGCCCGAAACGATCGCGGGCCAGCAGCAGCTCCTGCCGTTCGGTATCGTAAAAGGCAAAGACAAAGAAACCGCGCAGGCGGTTCAGTACCGAGGGGCCGAAATGGATCAGCAGGTACAGCAGCACTTCGGTATCGCCTCGGGTACGGAAACGGATACCCAGGGGCGAAAGCAGTTCTTCTTTCAGTTGGGCATAGTTAAAAATTTCGCCGTTGAACACCAGCACGTAGCGCCCGCTTTCGTCCCGGAAAGGCTGATTGGCCGCTGCATCCGTATCAATGATGGAAAGGCGGCGGTGTGCACAGCCGAAGGGGCCCGAAAAAAAAGAGCCCGACGCATCGGGCCCTCTGTATGATAATTTTTGCAATGCCGCGTCCAGGGAAGGTTCCCAGTTACGGGCACCGGAATGGAATGCTAAAAGTCCGGCTATTCCGCACATACTACAGGTGAATAACTTCGCCGTATGCAGCTGCGGCGGCCTCCATTACGGCCTCGCTCATGGTCGGGTGCGGGTGCATGGACGCAATGATCTCGTGCCCGGTGGTTTCCAGTTTACGGGCCACGACCGCTTCGGCGATCATTTCCGTAACGCCGGCGCCGATCATGTGGCAACCCAGCCATTCGCCGTATTTGGCGTCGAAGATCACTTTTACGAACCCGTCTTTGGCACCGGCCGCGCTGGCTTTCCCGGAAGCCGAGAAGGGGAATTTGCCCACTTTGATCTCGTAACCGGCTTCCTTAGCGGCTTTTTCGGTAAGGCCTACCGAAGCTACTTCGGGGTAGCAGTAGGTGCAGGAAGGTACATTGTTGTAGTCGATCGGGGTCGGGTTCTTGCCGGCAATTTTCTCTACGCATACGATACCTTCGTGTGAGGCCACGTGTGCCAGTGCGGGACCGGGGATCACGTCGCCGATGGCATATACGCCGGGGATATTGGTGCGGAAGAACTCGTCCACCAGGATGCGTCCCTTGTCCGTTTTAACGCCCAGGGTCTCCAGGCCGATGTTTTCGATATTGGTCTGTATACCCACGGCCGAAAGCACCACGTCGCATTCCAGCGTCTGTGCTTCTCCTTTGGCATTCTTGATCTTTACTTCACAACCGTTCTTACCGGCCGTGGCCTGCTCTACCGAAGTAGACACCAGCACCTCGATACCGGCTTTTTTGAAGGATTTCTCCAGCTGTTTGCTCACCTCTTCGTCTTCGATAGGCAGAATGTTCGGCAGGTATTCGATGATCGTTACCTTAGTACCCAGGGTGCTGTAGAAATAGGCAAATTCGCAGCCGATGGCTCCGCTGCCCACTACCACCATGGATTTGGGCTGTTCGGGCAGGGACATGGCCTCGCGGTAGCCGACGATACGTTTTCCGTCCTGCGGGATGGCAGGCAGACTGCGGGAACGGGCACCGGTAGCAATAATAATGTGTTTGGCAGAATGCGTGGCTTTTTTGCCGTCGGCATCGGTCACTTCGAGTTTACCGGGGGCCAGCAGCTTTCCGAAGCCGGCAATAACGTCGATCTTGTTCTTACGCATCAGGAACTGTACGCCTTTGCTCATGCCTTCGGCCACGCCGCGGCTGCGTTTAATGATGGCCGGAAAATCGGCAGAGGCGCCCTCCACGCTGAGGCCGTACTCCGACGCGTGATCTATATATTCCTTTACGTTGGCACTTTTAAGAAGGGCTTTTGTAGGGATACAACCCCAGTTGAGGCAGATACCGCCCAGGGATTCCTTTTCAACCACAGCGGTCTTAAGCCCGAGCTGTGAAGCGCGGATGGCAGCAACATAACCACCCGGACCGCTACCTAATACAATTACATCGTACATAGACTAAACAGTTTTTACGCAGCGAAAGTAATAATTATAGGTGTGAAACGAAAATCGAATATATTTGCAGAAAACAAATAACCTTTAGGTATGGGATTTATTAAAGAATTCAAGGAATTTGCCGTTAAGGGCAATGTGATCGATCTGGCGGTCGGTGTAGTGATCGGCGGCGCCTTCCAGGGAATCGTTAAATCAATGGTGGATGATATCATCACCCCGGCGATACTGACGCCCGCCCTGAAAGCCGCTAATCTTACCGACCTGGCCCAGCTTACGGTCCCGGGTACGGCGATCAAGTACGGGAACTTTATTTCACAGGTCATTTCCTTTACCATTGTGGCGCTGGCCCTGTTCATGCTGGTAAAAGGCATTAACCGCCTGAAACGCGAACCGGTTCCCGAAACGCCTGCCGCTCCGCCGGAACCGACCAATGAGGAGAAACTGCTGATGGAGATCCGCGACGCCCTCCGGAACAAGTAGATCATCTTAACCAGATAAACCTTCTTGAACGTAAAAACCGCTTCTTCCCGGAGCGGTTTTTCTTTTGTATCTATACTAAAAAACCCCGGCTGTGATACCGGGGCTTTTATCTGGTTTTAAATTACGATCCGTTGTTTAGGCTTTGGCCTGGAGCTCGGCCAGCAGGGATGCCGGACGTTCCTTGTCGTAACCGCCGTTGGCCAGTTTATCGCGCACTTCTTTGAAGGTACGGATGGTGTATTCCACATCTTCCTGTGTATGCGAAGCGGTCGGGATCAGTCGCAGCAGGATCATACCTTTCGGGATCACCGGGTAGATCACCATCGAACAGAAGATACCGTAGTTCTCGCGCAGGTCCACCACCAGGTTGGAGGCTTCGTTCTCGCCGCCGTGCATCATTACCGGGGTAACGCAGGAGTTGGTCTTGCCCAGGTCGAAACCGGCTTCGCGCAGGCCCGACTGCAGGGAGTTCACCACCGCCCACAGTTTATCTTTCTGCTCGGTGCTGCGGTTCATGATCTCGAGGCGTTTCAGCGCACCGATCACCAGCGGCATAGGCAGGGTTTTGGCGTAGATCTGTGAACGTACGTTGTATTTCAGGTACATCATGATGTCGGGTTCACCGGCCACCCAGGCGCCTGTAAGGGCAAAGGATTTGGCAAAGGTACCGAAGATGATGTCCACGCCTTCGATGGCGTTCTGCTCTTCGCAGGCTCCGCCGCCTTTGGCACCCAGGGTACCGATACCATGGGCATCGTCTACCAGCAGGCGGAAATTGTATTTCGATTTCAGGCTTACGATATCGGCGATACGTCCCTGTTCACCGGTCATACCGTATACACCTTCGGTGATCACCAGAACACCGCCGCCTGATTTTTCAGTCAGTTTTTCGGCACGCTGCAGCTGTTTTTCCAGGCTTTCCATGTCGTTATGCTGGAAAACGAAGCGGTTACCGGCATGCAGGCGTACGCCGTCCACGATACAGGCATGACACTCGGCATCATACACGATCACATCATGACGGCTTACGAGGGCGTCGATCACCGACATACAGCCCTGGTAACCATAGTTAAGCAGCATACCGGCCGGTTTGCCCACCAGTCTGGCCAGGCCCGTTTCCAGTTCTTCGTGGAAATTACTTTCCCCGGTAAGCATGCGCGCACCCATCGGGTATGCCAGCCCGTACGCCGCCGCCGCATCGGCATCGGCCTTACGTACTTCGGGGTGATTGGCCAGGCCCAGGTAGTTGTTCAGGCTCCATACCAATACGTCCTTACCCCGGAATTTCATACGGCTTCCGATATCTCCTTCCAGCTTCGGAAAGGTGAAATAACCGTGAGCCACAGTGGCTAAGCGGCCCAGTGGGCCCATGTTTTTTCTGAATTTATCAAAAAGATCCGCCATACTTGATGTTTATTTATCCTATTTTTGCGCAAAATTAGAAATAAAATAAAAGATAACAATTTTGGGAACTTTGCGTTATCAACACATCACTTATAAAAAAATATGCTGAAAAAACTTCATATCGTCCCGGCACTGAGCGCACTGCTGCTTTTCGTGTCCTGCAGCAGCTACCAGTCGGTGCTGAAAGGGTCTGACTTTAAAAAGAAGTACGAGTACGCCAAAAGGTACTACGAGGAAAAAAACTACAGCAAGGCCCTGCCCCTGCTCGAGGAGACCATGGTATACGTACGCGGCCAGAAAGATGCCGAAGACGTGTATTATATGTACGCCATGTGCTATGCCGGGGTAAAAGATTACCAGACGGCTTATTATTACCTGTCGAACTTTACGTCCACCTATCCCCTGTCCAAATACGCCGAAGAAGCGGCCTATATGGGCGGCTACTGCCTGGCCCAGGATTCTCCGCGCAGCCAGCTGGATCAGTCGAGCACCATCGGCGCCATTGCCGAACTGCAGTCCTTTGTGAACCGCTATCCGAACAGCGGCCGGGTGAACGCCTGCAACGAACTGATCGAGACCCTGCGTAAAAAACTGGAGGTGAAGAGCTTTAACAGCGCCCTGCTCTGGTACAATATCGAATATTACAACTCGGCCATCGTAGCCTTTAAAACCTTCCTGAACTCCTTTCCGGACTCCCGCCTCGATGCCGAAGCCAGCTACTACCTGGTGCTTTCGGCCTACAAATACGCCCAGAACAGCGTAGACGAGAAAAAGAAAGAAAGATATGAGGAGGCAATCAAATATTATTATAACTTTGCAGACCGTTTCAAAGAATCTGCACGCCTGAAAGAAGCGGAAGCGATCTTTAACCTGTGCCAGAAAGAAAAGGATAAGTTAAATCAGAATTAAGCGATGAGCAACTTCAAAAAATTACAGGCTTCGCCTACAACCGTTACCCGTGATACCGCCCGTATCCAGGCGCCGACCGGTAACATTTACGAGGTAGTGACCATTCTCTCCAAAAGAGCGAACCAGATCAATACCCGTCTGAAAGAAGAACTGAACGAAAAGCTGGAAGAATTTTCCGGCCATACCGATACACTGGAAGAAGTTTTCGAGAACCGCGAGCAGATCGAGATCTCACGCTATTATGAAAAACTTCCCAAACCCAGCCTGCTGTCCATCCAGGAATGGCTGGAAGGCGAGATCGTTTTCCGCAAAGCCGAGGAAGACGCCAACAAATAACAGCCCGCTGTTTTCAGCATGCAGTTGAAAAACAAAAAGATCTTAGTAGGAATTAGCGGCAGCATCGCCGCATATAAAGCCGCACATCTGGTGCGGCTTTTTGTTAAGAACGGGGCACAGGTAAAAGTAGTACTTACGCCCAATGCCACCGGTTTCGTAACGCCGCTTACCCTGTCCACCCTGTCGAAGAACCCCGTACATTCGGTCCTCTTCAACAGCGAAACGGGCGAATGGACCAATCATGTGGAACTGGCGCTCTGGGCCGACCTGATGCTCATTGCTCCCCTTTCGGCCTCCACCCTTTCCAAAATGGCCGACGGCCAGTCCGACAACCTGCTGCTCACCACCTACCTCTCGGCCAAATGCCCGGTAATAGTAGCCCCGGCCATGGACCTGGACATGTACAAACATCCTTCGGTGCTGGCCAACCTGCAGAAACTGCGCGATAACGGCAACCAGGTGATCCCCGCCGAAAAAGGCGAACTGGCCAGCGGACTCGATGGAGAAGGACGCATGGCCGAACCCGAACACATACTGGAATTTGTAAAGGATTTCTTTGCCGGCACCCAGACCTGGGCCGGGAAAAAAGTACTCATAACGGCCGGACCTACCTATGAACCCATCGATCCGGTGCGTTATATCGGCAACCGGAGTTCCGGCAAAATGGGCATACACCTGGCCGATACCCTGGCCGCCCGGGGCGCCGAAGTAGTGCTGGTCTGCGGACCTTCGCGCATACGCCAGGAATACGACAGCATTCAGCGTATAGACGTAGAGACCGCCGTGCAGATGTTCGAGGCCGTAACAGCCCGCGCCGCCGATATGGACTGCATTATCTGTGCCGCCGCCGTAGCCGATTACGGTGTAGAGAACCCCGCCACGCAAAAAATAAAGAAAGACGGACAGATACCCGAAATAAAACTGGTGAAGAACCCGGATATACTGGCCTGGTGCGGCGCCAACCGAAAAAAAGGTACTATTGTGGCGGGTTTTGCCCTGGAAACGGACAACGAAGAAGAGAATGCCCGTAAAAAGCTGGAAAAAAAGCAGGCCGACCTCATCGTACTGAACTCGCTGAACGACCCGGGCGCCGGGTTTGAATCAGATACCAATAAAATTACTATTTTTGGTAAGGAAGAACGCCGTGCGGATTTTCCGCTGGCCCCCAAAAATAAAATTGCCGAATTGATCGTTAATACCCTCGAAAAGTGGTTTATTCAATGAAAAAAAGTCTCTCCTATATATGTCTTAGCGGCCTTTTGAGCCTGGCCGGGCTCTCGCAAAGCTATGCACAGGAACTGCAGGCCCGCGTGGAAGTAAGCATAACCGGTGGCGGCGAGATCGCCAACGTGGATAAAAGCATCTGGTCGGCCCTCGAAAGCCAGTGTACCAATTTCCTGAACAACACCAAATGGACATCGGAGACCTACGAACAATACGAAAAGATCGAGTGCAACCTGCTGTTCAACCTGAAATCAGGCTCGGCCAGCGACGGTAAATATTCCGGTTCGCTTACGGTTACCTCCCGCCGCCCGGTATACGGCAGCAGCTATTACACACCGATCCTCAACGTGCTCGACGAAGATTTTACCATCGTATACCAGCTGAACCAGGTATTCGACTACAGCAGCACCACCTACCTGAACAATCTCAGTTCCATACTGTCGTTCTATGCCTATATGATCATCGGGCTGGACTACGATTCTTTCTCGCCCCTGGGCGGTACTCCGTATTTCAACAAGGCCATGCAGATCGCGCAGCTGGCCCAGGTATCTTCTGCCGAAAAAGGCTGGAGACTGGAAAGCAACAAACTGCGTTCCCGCTGGGTAATGATCGAAGAGATCACCAGTCCGGCCTATGAGCCCTTCCGCACGTTCATGTACGATTATCACCGTAACGCTTTTGACCAGTTCTTCAGCGATTTCGACGCCAAACGTCCCCTGGCCTTCCAGGCGCTGGCCAGACTGGAAGAGATACACAAACAGAAAGCCAGTTCGTACCTGCTGTATATCGCGCTCAACGCCAAACGCGACGAAGCCCTTAACCTGATGAAAGACGCTCCCAAGCCCGAAATTGTAGACCTCATCAGGATCATGAACAAGATCGACGGGGCCAATGCCAACCGCTGGAATGCCATGAACCCCCAATAGGGTATTCCTCAGAACTTAACCATTTTTTAAGCATATCTGCCCCTGTTTATGAGCCGGCCACGCATAAATATGGCTATCTTTGCTCTATTCTATGGCAGAAAAAAAATCAGGTAACGCATTCGATTTCAGCCTGCTAAAAAGGCTGTTCCGTTTCGTTTCTCCCTATAAAGGTCTCTGGTACACAGCGGTAAGCATCACCTTACTGGTCGCCGCCGTATCTCCCGTACGTCCCTACCTGGTCGAACAGACCATCGACGATACCATACTCACCGGTAATTACCGCGAACTGCTGATCATGGTAAGCTGGATGGTAGCCCTGCTTTTTGCAGAATCGGTCCTGCAGTTCCTCAGCACTTACAGCAGCAACCAGCTGGGCCAGTTCGTGATCCGCGACATACGTTCGCAGCTGTTCCGGCACCTGAACCGCTTTAAACTGAAATATTTCGATAATACCGCCGTAGGTACCCTGGTTACCCGCGTCATCAGTGATATTGAAACCATCGCCAGTATTTTTTCAGAAGGTTTTTTGCAGATCCTGGCCGACTTCCTGAAAATTTTCACGGTAATAGGCGTAATGCTATACCAGGACTGGAAACTGACACTCATTACCCTGATCCCCGTTCCCCTGCTGGTGATCGCCACCAATGTATTCAAGAACGGCATTAAAAAGACCTTCGGCGAAGTACGCAACAAGGTGGCCGAACTCAGCGCTTTTGTACAGGAACACGTGGTGGGCATGAGCATTGTGCAAATCTTCAGCCGCGAGGACGAGGAAATGAAGAAATTCCGCGAGATCAACGGACAGCACCGCAAGGCGCACATACGTTCCATCTGGTACTATTCCGTGTTTTTCCCCGTGGTAGAAGTGATAACGGCCATCAGCATCGGCCTGGTGGTATGGTATGCTGCGGGCGAAATGGTAGCGGCACAGTCTGCCAGCGGCGAAGCCTCTCCCGGTCTTATCATCTCTTTTGTACTGTACATCTACATCCTGTACCGGCCTATGCGTCAGCTTGCCGACCGTTTTAACACCCTGCAGATGGGCGTGGTGAGCGCCGAACGCGTTTTTGCCATCCTGGACAGCAATCCCGTGATCGAAGATACCGGCACCGAAGACGCCGGGAATATTGCCGGTGATATCTCGTTCCGCGATGTACATTTTGCCTATAACGATGAGGATTACGTACTCAATAGTATTTCCTTTGATGCGTACCGCGGCGAAAAAATTGCACTGGTGGGCGCCACCGGCAGCGGAAAAACGTCCATCATCAACCTGCTGAGCCGTTTTTACGAATACAATTCCGGTACTATTTACCTCGACGGTAAAAAAATAGAATCCTACAGCCTCAACAGCCTGCATCATTCCGTTTCCGTAGTATTGCAGGACGTATTCCTGTTCTCAGACACCATCCTGAACAACATTACGCTGTTCAATCCGCACATCAGTGAGGAAGAAGTGATCGAGGCCTCGAAACAGATCGGTACGCATGAATTTATTTCGCGCCTGCCGGGTGCCTATCATTTCCATGTGAGTGAGCGCGGCGGACTGCTCAGCGCCGGACAGAAACAGCTGATCTCCTTCCTGCGCGCGTACGTGCACAAGCCCAAGGTACTCATCCTGGACGAAGCCACCAGCAGTGTGGACACCGAAAGCGAACTGCTGATACAGAAAGCCACGGAAGTAATTACCGAAGGCCGCACAAGTATCATCATTGCCCACCGTCTCAGCACCATACGCCATGCCGATAAAATACTGGTACTGGAAAAGGGCCGTATCATAGAGACGGGCAGTCACCACTCGCTGATGGAAAAAGAGAACGGGGCCTACCGCAAGCTGATCGAACTGCAGTTTGCCGAAAGCGAATAAGCTTATTCTTCGAAATCGTAATCGCTGCTGCGGCCTTTGTTATCGCCGCCGAACTTCATAATAAAGCTGAAGCCGAACTGCAGGCCCATGGTAGGACCATTATCCTTTATAAAGTAAAACTCCCCGGAATTGTTCGGTGTGATATTGGCATCGGTCTTTTTAAACTCGTAGCCGGTGTAATTATACCCGATGTACAGGCCCACGCCCTGCATGCGGTGTTCGTTGGCGTACAGGAACACACTGAGTCCGGCGGAGGCCGAAACCCCGCTTTTCTCCTTGATATCGCGGCTGGCAAACTGGGTAGAATCCTGCAGACCGTTGTTCAGGTTGGTGAACAGCGCATAGGCGTAACCCACCTTGATCTCCGGGGTAAATACCCAGCGCTCATTGGTCTTGAGCACAAAATCATAACTTACGTTGAGACCGGCCGCCATCAGGTGCAGTTTCAGGTTACGGGTCTGCATTTCCTGGTAGATGTTACGCGGAATGAACGACTGGTAATAGGAATAATCGGTAAAGAGCCCGATGCGGAGTTTCGGCGTAACTTCGTAGTTATAGCTGAGCCCGGTGGCAATGATCCCCCGGAAGGCCTTACGCTGTGCCTCGTTCGACACCAGGTAGGGAACGCGGGCCGCAGCGCCGAGGCTGAATTTAGGCCGTTTTACCCGTGCAAACTGCGCATGAACAGAACCTGCGCCCAAAGCTAAAATCAGACCGTATACACACAACACTCGCTTCATTCCCGATGTTTTTTAATGAGGTAAATTTAGTGAAAATTTGTTAAAAACAAATATACATACGTATTAACGCTTCAAATTAAATAAAAGTATTGGCTTTTGCAGCGGATTCTTTTAATTTGGCTGTACAAACTTACCATGAAAAGAATAACCGCTTTCCTGTTCATTTCTCTTTTGTTTTCTGTTCTTCATGCCTCTGCGGCCTGTTCCTGTACCCGGAAAGTGCAGGCAGTGCTTAGTATGCAGCAGCAGGCCTGGAACAAGGGCGACATCGAAGGATTTATGGCCGGTTACAGTACAGGGCCCGAACTGCGCTTTGTAAGCGGCAAAAAAGTGACCTCCGGCTGGCAGCAGACGCTCGATAATTATAAGAAGGCCTACCCGGGCAAAGAAGCCATGGGTACCCTGGAGTTCAGCGAACTGCAGATCACCTGTGCCGGGGCCGGACGGGCCATTGTAAGCGGCGCCTGGAACCTCAGTTACCCGGAAACGCCCTCTGCAGGCGGACGATTCACCCTTATTTTCAGAAAAATTAAATCGAACTGGAAGATCGTATATGACCACACATCCTGAAACGGACCATTCCTACGAACGTTTTTCAGCCCTTTTTTCGGGACGTACCCTGCCGCTGGCCTGGCTCGACCTGGACGCCCTGGATGCCAATATCCGGAGTATTTCGCAGCGTTGCGGCAATATGCCCGTACGCATCGCCTCCAAGAGTATACGTAATAGTCGGGCGCTGGAGTACATTGCCGGACAGCAGCCACATATTGCCGGTATTATGTCGTATTCCATCGCCGAATCGGTGATGCTGGCACGCCGCGGTTTTAAAAATATCCTGTGCGGGTATCCCTGCATGGAAGCCGAACAGATCAGCGAAGCCATACAGGCTATGAAAGAGACCGGGGCGCTCATCCTGTTTATGACCGACCGGCCGGAACACATCAGCCTGCTGCAGGATATTGCCGCCCGCGAGGACCATACGGTACGTATATGCATCGACCTGGACATGTCCGTACGTTTCCCGGGAGTTTATTTCGGGGTTTTCCGTTCTTCGCTGAACAATACCGAAGCGCTCACCCGTTTCCTGGATCAGCTGGACCTGTGTCCCCGCCTCGAAATATGGGGCGCCATGGGTTATGAGGCCCAGGTGGCGGGCATTGCCGATAATGTACCGGGTAAAGGAATGTACAACCGCATTATCCGCTACCTGAAAAAGCGTTCCCTGCCTAAAATTGCGGAACGCCGCCGGGAAGCCGTAGCGCTCATACGCCGCCGTACCGGCCGCAATATCGAGGTGAACGGAGGCGGTACGGGCAGTATCGAAAGCACCTGCCTCGAAAAGGACGTGACCGAAGTAACGGTAGGCTCGGGCTATTTCCAGTCGCACCTGTTCGATGGTTACCGGCAGTTCCGCCATATACCGGCAGCCGGTTTTGTGCTGCGTGTAACACGCAATCCGGCCCCGGACATATATACCTGCCAGAGCGGCGGTTTTATTGCCTCCGGCGCCACCGATACGGCCAAAACGCCCCAGGTATACCGCCCAAAAAGCGCTACCCTGCTTAAGAACGAAGGCGCCGGCGAAGTACAGACGCCCCTGCTCTATACCGGCAACCTGCTGCAACCCGGCGGCATTGTGGTGATGCGCCACGCCAAAGCCGGTGAACTCTGCGAACACTTTAATACCCTGCACGTTTTCCGTTCGGGCGGACTCATGGACCAATGGCCCACGTACCGCGGCGAAGGATTTGACTTTCACTGAACAACACTATGAAAAACTGGGCCGAAAACATCCACTGGAACCCTTCCGAAACTGCGTATCCCGAAACCGAAGAACAGGTTGCCGACCTGGTGATGCGCGCACGCAAAAACGGCAAACACATCCGGGCCATCGGTTCCGGGCATTCGTTCACGGCACTTTGTGCCACCGATCAGCTGAGCCTGAGCCTGGACAGGATGCAGCAGACCTCGCCTGCTCCCGAAGAGAACCGCGCCTGGGCACAGGGCGGCACCAAACTGAAAAAACTGGGGGCCGATCTGTTTGCCATGGGACTTTCGCAGGAGAACCTGGGCGATATCAATGTACAGTCGATCTCCGGCGCTACGGCCACCGGTACGCACGGTACGGGCATCAGCTTCGGGAATATCAGTACCCAGATCGAAGAAATTACATTCGTAAACGGCAAGGGCGAGATCATTACCTGCAACGCCGCTGACGAAGCCCTGTTCAACAGTATACGTATCTCACTGGGCAGCATGGGCATCATTACCCGTATAAAATTACGCTGCGTACCCGCCTATAACCTGCACCTGGAAAAGAAAAAAGAACGGCTCGGCGATGTACTGAACAAGCTGGAAACGTATATTCATGAAAACCGTAACTTCGAGTTCTACTGGCTGCCGTATACGCCCTATACGCAAACCAAGTACAGCAATGCGGTAACCACTGCCGCCACGCATACACCGGGCTGGAAAGCCTGGGTAGACGAGGTGTTGCTGGAGAACCACGTATTCGGGCTGTTTTGCGGTGTGGCAAAAACCTTCCCGTCCACAGCCCCGGCCGTTTCAAGACTTACGGCAGCGTTTATAGGCAAGGAAACTAAAGTAAAAGAAGCACACAATGTATTTGCCACGCAGCGCCTGGTAAAGTTCACCGAAATGGAATACAACGTGCCCCTGGCGCAGTATAAGGACGTGATGAAGGAACTGACGGCCCGCTTCGGCAGGGAGAAATACCCCATCAATTTCCCGATCGAGAACCGCTTTGTAAAAGAGGACGAAATGTACCTGAGCCCGGCCCATAAGCGCAACTCGGCCTATATTGCCTGCCATGCCTACAAGGGTGTGGACAATACGCGCTATTTCCGCGATATGGAGGCTATTTTCCAGGCACATGGCGGCCGCCCGCACTGGGGCAAAATGCACACCTGTACATCGGCTTACCTGCGGAATGCCTATCCGCAATGGGACGCTTTTCATACCCAGCGTGCCGCACAGGACCCCGACGGCGTGTTCCTGAGTCCCTACCTGAGAAAGATATTCGGATTATAAGAGCTTCTACTCTACCACAATACGGTGTACGGTAGGCACCTGTTCGGCATCTGTATAGATGATACGCATCAGGTACGTGCCGGTTTTAAGGCCCGGTTCGTAAAAGTGAATTTCTTTGGTACCGGCTTCGTATGTACGTGTAAAAACGGTAGTACCGTTCATATTGATCACATCGAGCCGGGCCACATCCGAGAGACGTGTAAGGTGGATGGTCTGCCCGGCTTTTACCGGATTGGGATACAGGTCAAGGCCCGCTCCTTCCGCAGGTTGTACACCCGGTGTATATACGGGATCGGTCTCTTCAGCCTCATCACCATGACGGGGATCGTCGATCACAATGGGTTCACCGGGAACGGTATTAAAGGCGCAGGACTTAAAAATAAGCCAGTCAAAACCATTCGGTACAGATACTTTGGAAAATTTAAGCCATCCGTAATACAATTGTCCGTTCACATTCACAGCCAGTCCCAGGTATTTATTGGCAACGGGCTGCACGTATTGCTTTTCGTCGCTGATACTGTTCGAAGGGTATGAATTCCAGTAACTCTCGAACATAAGGCGGTAATAATAATCGCCTCCAAAGAGAAAAACACCCGGTCCGGCGCCTGCTACATCTCCATGTTCGAATATTTTCATTTGTCCGCTTATACTATCCTGCAGCACAAAATTACTATAGGGACGGATCATGGAATAGTGTGTGCCGCCTCCACCGAGAAGAGCTGATCCTGCGGGTGCAAAATCAGACGTTATAATAAAATCGTTAATACTATCATTGTTCAGGTCCAGGTTGAGACTATTCCTGATTTCCGGGTTGATGTCCGTATAAACGATCTGCGTATGGACATCACGCGGGAAGAAGCTGCAGAGAAGAACGGCGGATAGAACGTACAGGTATTTCATAGGATGAAATATTTTAATTAAATATACGATAATTCTCTACAAAAATCATACAAAATTTACCGGACCTGTATACAAAGGGCTTCCCTATTCCACTACAATACGGTGTACGGTAGGCACCTCTTCGTTATCCGCGTAGATGATACGCATCAGGTACGTGCCGGTTTTAAGGCCCGGTTCATAAAAGTGAATTTCTTTGGTACCGGCTCCGTATGTACGTGTAAAAATGGTATTGCCGTTCATATTCAGTACATCGAGGCGCTTCACATCCGAATGCCGGGAAATATGTATGGCCTGTCCGGCTTTCACGGGATTGGGATACGCCATATACACAGGATCTTCGCCGGGCATTGCCGGAGTTCCTCCCGATGTGGCCGGTACATATACCGGATCCGTTTCTTCATCCGCATTACCGGAGTTAGGGTCCTGGATAACGATCATACTATCCGGCACGGTATTGAAGGCATACGATTTAAAAATGAGCCAGTCCAGACCGTTTGGTACAGAAACTTTGGAGAATTTAATCCATCCGTAGTGCTTTTGTCCGTTCAGTTCTATAGCCAGTCCCAGGTATTTATTGGCCAGGGGCTGTACATGCTGCGTCTGGGGACCTATGTTGTTGGAGGGGTAGGAATTCCAGTATTCCTCAAACATCAGGCGGGAATATTCCTGGCCACCCACTAAAGTAGCCGGAGTTATACCTACGGTATCCCCGTTCTCAAATATACGCGGCGCTCCCGGATCGCCCTTGAACGTGTAACCATAGTCAAGACGTATAATGGAGTATACTTTTCCGCCACCGCCAAGAAGAGCCGATCCCCCGGGAACAAAGGTCCCACCGATATAGAAATCGTTCGTTCCGTCGCCATTCAGGTCCAGGTTAAACCCACTGCCCTGGTATTCCGGATCGATGTCGGTATAAACGATCTGGGCCGGGGAAATACGAGGGAAGAAGCTGCAGAAAAGAAGCGCGGACAGTGTGGACAGGTATTTCATAGAGAAACTATTTTATATGAAAGATAGGACATATTGCCGGACAAGTATACGTTTTTTAGTAAACGGGCATTTCCTGAGTAAACGGTGATACTTTTATACATATACGTAAATACAGGCACAGGGTTACATGACGGCTTCAGTTCATATCCGCAGCCGGCGCACCGCTGCTGTACACCGTAAAACCCATATGATTAAAAGCCTGTATATAGTTTTCGCCGTTACCCCGGATCCAGTCACGACACATAAAAATATGCAGTTTACCGGCCGCTGAGGAAACCCCGGCATTGACAATGGCTCTGAACGTATGTTCGAAACCCTGCTCTTCGAAATTACCACAGAAATAGAGTTCCCGGGAACCGAATGTACCTTCTTCTTCTTCGGTAAAACGTATATCTGTTCCCACATAAAACACTGTTTTACAGCCACTGTGTGGATTTACCCGTTCTACTTTCACAAACCCGTCGCCGGGGTGAAAGCATATACGCAGTTCGCCGATCTGCATTTCCTGAGGCAGGGATCTTACGGTCAGCAGCGCATTTATACCCTGCGGATCGGGATAGCCCGGGTGCCAGTCGTGCGGGTTGGCGGGATCGCTCACGTAAATTTCGCCCGCAGGCAGGGAAGCGTCCGCGGCAAAAAAGGAAGTGAGCGGCAGACAGCCTTCGCGGTGACGGTTCAGTACAATAACGGCCTCTACGGGCACGTCCGGGCCTTTTACGTATACAGGTGCGCCAATATCGTGGAAAGGGGCCAGTATCCATACGCAGTTTTGTTCGCCGCAGGCCAGCAGAGCGCCGCCCCGCTCATTTACACGGAGCATGGGTACAGGACCACCGGAAGTCATGGGCCCGTTCTTTTTCTTCAGGAAGGAAAACAGGTTCATAAGATGGTGTAAGGTGCATCAATATACGGAGATACTGCTGAAAAGCAAGCAGGGCGTATCTTTCTGCAAAAATGACCATATTTACAGGCTGCCTTCGAACACCAGCGCCGCCGGCCCGGTGAGCCATACGTCTTCAAAACCGGCTGCGAGCGGTTTAAAGCGGACTTCGAGGTTTCCACCGGGCGTGCGTACGTATACGTGTTCTTTTTTCAGCACCGGGTAAAAGGCCAGGGCGGCCGCCGTAACCCCGGTACCGCAGCTGTAGGTCTCGTCTTCCACACCGCGTTCGTAGGTACGCATGTGCAGGTTTCCCCCGGCGTCGGCATGTACAAAATTCACATTGATGCCTTCGGCACGGAAACGATCGTTATTGCGTATGGCACGGGCCGCTTCCACAATGGATCCCCGTTCCAGGAATGCGGCATCGACAGGCATTACATAATGCGGTGAGCCGGTATGGAGAATGGTATCATTTCCGTTGAGTTCGGGCGCTTTCACGTCGCTCATTTTCAGTTCCACGCGGTACAGGCCTTCGGCATCTTTCTGTATGCGGGCTTCGTGCGGACCGTCCACCGCGTTAAAATGAAAGGGAATATCGATGGCCGCCAGTTCATTGTACACGGAATAAGCGGCAAAACAACGTCCGCCGTTACCGCACATGGTACTTTCGCGTCCGTCGGAATTATAGTATTTCATGAAAGGAGTACTGTCGATCAGCTGCCAGGCAATGAACCCGTCGGCCCCGATGCCGAAACGGCGGTGGCAGAGCATGGCTATTTCCTTCTGCGAAAGCTGCAATGCGGCTTCCGGGTCATATACGAAAATGAAATCGTTACCGGTCCCCTGCCATTTTTCAAATTTCATCCTACAACAGTTCCTTAATGATGCGTTCTACGGAGTAGCCTTCGGCCTCGGCCTTGTAATTGCGCACGATACGGTGCCCCAGCACGTAGTGGGCAATGGCTTTTACGTCCTCGATATCGGGGGAATATTTGCCGGAGATCAGGGCGTGGGCCTTGGCGCCCAGCACCAGGTACTGCGAGGCACGCGGACCGGCTCCCCAGGAAAGGTAGTTGTTTACCAGGTCGGTGGCCAGCGCGGTGCCCGGACGTGTTTTGGAACTGAGTTTTACGCAGTATTCCATTACGTTGTCGGCAACGGGTACCTTGCGCACCAGTTCCTGGAAATAGAGAATTTCGTCGGCGCTGAGGATATGGCCGGCCTTGTTCTGTATATTGGAGGTGGTATTGCGCACCACGCTCATTTCTTCTTCGAAGGTGGGATAGCCGAGATTTACCGAGAACATAAAACGGTCCAGCTGGGCTTCGGGCAGCGGGTAGGTACCTTCCTGCTCGATGGGGTTCTGGGTGGCCAGCACAAAGAAGGGACGGCCCAGCAGGTGTTTCTGTCCCGAAACGGTCACGCTTTTTTCCTGCATGGCTTCGAGCAGGGCCGACTGTGTTTTGGGCGGCGTACGGTTGATCTCGTCCGCCAGTACGATATTGGCAAACAGCGGGCCTTTTATGAATTTAAAGGTACGGTTCTCGTCCAGGATCTCCGAACCGGTAATGTCCGAAGGCATCAGGTCGGGTGTGAACTGAATACGGCTGAACTGCAGGCCCAGTACGTCGGAAATGGTATTCACCAGCAGGGTTTTGGCCAGTCCGGGTACGCCTATCAGCAGGGTATGTCCGTTGGCAAAAATGGATATTACCGAGGCTTTTACTACTTCTTTCTGTCCTACAATTACTTTTCCGATCTCGTCGCTGAGTAAACGGTATTTCTGGACCAGTGCATCGGCCGCTTCTTTATCGTTTGCGTACATAGAGTAAGTTTCGTTTTGGTTATTTTTCCTGTTTCCAGTTATTGTCAAAAGGGCATCCGGCATAGATATCTCCGATGCGAATATACACTTCTCCCTGTTTTTTCTCGATCCATTTGGCAACGGCGTCGGCCTGTTTATTGGCCAGGGCGGCCTGTTCGATCACCGGGAAATCGTTTTTAAGATCGGCTACGTGCGGGGCCGAACGGGTAAGCAGTTTAACAATACGGAAAGCGGTCTGCCCGGTCTGCATCTGGTAAACGTGCGGACGGCTTACCTGTCCGGGCTGCAGCGGCATGATCTCGATACGGGCATAGGGGTCCAGCTCGTCGTCTTTGAATTTACTGCTGCCGGCGCGCTGGTTCACCACTTTACCGCCGTTGAAGCGGGTTTCCATATCGCTGGAATATTTTTCGGCCAGTTTTGCAAAGGCCAGGCTGTCTTTTTCGAGTACGATGGAAATACTGTCGAGCTGTTTAGCGGCCAGGTCCAGCGCTTCGTCGCTCACTTTGGCGCGTATGAGTATATGCCTGAAATTGGCCATTTCGCCGCGTTTTTCGATCAGCTGTATAATGTGGAAACCGAATTCGGTCTCTACCACTTCGGATATTTCGGTGGAATTTTTGAGGCGGAAGGCGGCAGCCGAGAACTCGGGCACCAGGTCTTCGCGACGCAGGAAACCCAGCTCACCGCAGTTCTGTGCCGAAGCGATGTCTTCGCTCTCGAGCCGGGCTTTGAGACAGAAGGAACTGCCCTTGCCGATGTCTTCCCGGATCTTCTGGGCATGACGGCGTGCCGCAGCACGGGCCTCGTCCGAAGGTTTCGGCAGAATGGTGATCTGTGCGTATTCTATTTCGGACGCTACGAGGGGCAGACTGTCCTTCGGAATTTCGTTGAAATAGGCCTTTACTTCGGCCGGGGTCACTTTTACGCGCTCGATCACTTTTTGCTGCATCTGTTGTACCAGCAGCTGTTTGCGGATGTTATCGCGGAAGTTCTTCTTGATCTCCGGGATGGTCTGTCCCAGGAATTCCTCGAGCTGTTTTTCACCGCCGGCCTGGATAATAAAGTACTGCATACGGCGGTCCATCTCGGTTTCCACCTGGTCGTCGCTTACCACCAGGGAATCTTTTTCGGCCTGGTTCAGCAGCATTTTTTCAAACAGCAGACGTTCGAACAGGCCGCATTTCGTTTTAAAATCGCGTGCGGTCACCTGTCCTTCCATAAAGTCGTTCTGGGCCTGTTCTTCCACTTCACTCAGCAGGATCGGTTCGGCGCCGACCACGCCCACCACTTCATCGATCACGATCTGTGCATGAAGTGATATGCCACACAGGAATCCCAGTATTACAAAAAGTTTTTTCATCTATTTAAGAGGCAGATATATTTCGGTTGTTTTCTTTTTTTCGGCTTCGGTAAAAATATCCGTACGGATAGCATTTAGCAATACCGTTTTACGTTTATTGAGGATTATTTCCCGGATCTCATTTTTCACGAAGTCTAACGGAGGAATATCCTTATTTATTTTAAGTTCGTTGATCTTTAGTGCGTAACTGAGTGTAGAGTCGGTAAAACGATAGATCTTACCGGCGGCCAGGCTGTTGGATTCCAGCCAGGCAGGCAGCGGTTTTACCTGCATTTTCAGCTCTTCGGTGGTCGACCATTCATCCTCCAGGCTGCACTGATATGCGGTTTCGCTGCAGAAACGGGTGAGTTCCGACAGGTCTTCCGTACCCGGTGAAGCAAACAGTTTCAGCGCTTTTTCGCTGCCTTTGGCTCCTTCCGGGAAGATCATAAGGTGGTATTTTACAATGCTTTGCTGCAGGGCAAAATCGCTTTTATGTTCATTGAAATACGCTTCGGTCTCGGCGGGGGTAACGGTAGTGTCCAGTTTTTTGCGCACCAGTTCGTTCTCATAGGCAAAGATCATGAGCGAACGTTTGTACTGCTGCACTTCTTCATCGATGCGGGCTTCTTCTTCGGGCAGGTTTTCCAGGGCCAGCTGATAGATAAGCTGTTCCTGGGTCCAGCGCGTTACGTAGCCCTGTAAAAAAAGGAGGCTGTCCCTTTCGTTCAAACCGGAAGGAACAGCCTCTTTCAGATCTGCTTCGTATAATTCGGCATCGCCGGCACGGGCAACCACTTCTCCCCTGTCCGGCCCGCTGCCACAGGCAACCAGCAGGAAAAGAGAACTGAGTATACAGGTCCGCGCCGTATGCTTCATTAACGTGTTATAAGTTTATACAGTACTTTATTGTCTACCTGAACGGGGTAACGGGCCTTCAGCACATTGATCCATTCGTTCTCCAGGTATTCCTGGTACCTGGAGATCACCGCGCCTTTTACGTCTTTCAGGTCCTTCGGCTCGGGTGCACGCTCCGTGGTAAGTACCAGTACGTTCTGGTTCTCTTTGGAACGGAACACCGGCGATACCTGTCCCGATTTGATGTGTGTGGCGATCAGGCCTTCGTTATCGGTCTTTTCTTCCAGCACCACCGAGGTAGTGATCACCGTTTCTTTTTTGTTCACTTTTTTCAGCAGTTTGTCTACGCTGGTCTTACCGGCAGCCAGTTTATCCAGGGAAGGCAGCAGGGCGGCCAGGGCATTGCTGTCGGCCGAAGTGAACTGAATGGCTTCGTTACGCGGGCCCCACATGTATTCGCTGCGGTGCTGGTTAAAGTAGGCGCGCAGACCGGCGGTGTCTTCCACCGATTTGTCCCATACGTTCTGCTTCATCAGTTCAAACTGCATCATACCTTCCTTGAATTCTTTCATCAGGCCGCGGTATTCCGGGAATTTGGTCTCCAGCTCCGATTCGTAGGCTTCGCCCACTTTCTGCTGTACATAAGGCATATAGTATTTTTCGCGCAGGCTGCAGTAGTTGATATCGCCGTTGCGGGGCACACGCGGTTTAAAGTAATCGGCAAAATCCTTATACATTACCTGTACCCCTTCGACGCTGAACAGGGGCGCATTGGCAATGCTGTCGAGGCGGGATACACGTACGTTGCCCGTTCCGATGGAGGCCAGCAGGTCGCTCCAGAATTTCTGGTTTTCGCTGAAAGCTACTTCCGGCTTGATACGGGCCGTGAAATTATCGTTCAGGATACGGGTAAGCTGGGCGCTTTTCTGTACTTTTTTCAGGTATCCGTCGGCATCCTGGTCGTAGGTGGGAGCCGTTTTCTTTTCGGAAAGGCGCAGGATGTGCCAGCCGAATTTGGTCTGTACCGGTTTGGAATACTCACCTACGGTCCTGAGGCCATAGGCTGCATCTTCGAACGAAGGTACCATCTGTCCGATACCGAAGGCGGGCAGTTCGCCGCCCATGCTCATGGAGTTGCGGTCTTCGCTGTAGGCCATCAGTACGTCGGTCCAGGTACCGCCGGCCGTGAGTTTATCGTATGCTTCCGTGATCCTGGCTTTGGCCTTGGCCACGGCATCGGCGTCTTTTTCAGGAGCAGCCACAAAAATGTGGGCCACTTTCACTTCGCCGCGGGCGGCACGCTCGTCGGTCTTGCGGATGATGTGATAACCGTAGGATGTTTTCACCGGGGCCGAAACCTCGTTGTTCTTCAGTCCGTAGGCTGCATTTTCGAAGGCATAGGCCCACATACCCGATGTGAACCATCCCAGGTCCCCGCCGGCCGCTTTGGTAAATTCGTCCTCGGAATACTGCGCTACGGCATCTTCCCATTTGAGGCCTTTTTTCAGTCTGGCGGTGAGTTCCTGTGCTTTTTTAGCCGCAGCGGCCGTATCGCATTCGTTTTTGCTTTTAATGAGGATATGGCTTACACGTACGTCCTTCGCCGCGCGTTCGGCATAGATACGGGCCAGTTTTTCCTCGGCGGCTTTATCTTTCAGGTAGGGCTGGGCCAGCTGGCGTCTGTAGCCGGAATATTCCGTTACAAAGGCACGCCCGGTATCGATACCGGCATCTCTGGCCGCCTGTACTTTCAGTTTAAAATTGGTGAAGAGCTTGATATACTCGTCCAGAGATTCCTGCGTAATTTTCTGATCTTTCTGCAGATTTTTCTTGTAGATCATTTCAAATTCAGACAGCGTTACGTTGTCGTTCCCGACACGCATCAGCACAGGGTCGCCCGTTTGTGCCGAAGCACTGCCGAGTATACCTGCCACGCCGGCAATCAGTAAAGAGTACTTGAGTTTCATTGTGTTTATAGATTCAGATAGTTTTACTTAAAAGATTTGCTGTAGTTCGGGGCCTCGCTCGTGATCACGATGTTGTGCGGGTGACTTTCGATCACACCGGCATTGGTGATGCGTATAAAGCGGGCATTTTTAAGGTCGGCAATGGTTTTGGAACCGGTATATCCCATACCGGCACGCAGTCCGCCTACCATCTGGTACAGTACCTCGGCCACGGTGCCTTTGTAGGGTACACGACCTACGATCCCTTCCGGCACCAGTTTTTTGGCATCGGTGGTCTCGGCCTGGAAATAACGGTCCTTGCTGCCGCGCTGCATCGCTTCCAGCGAGCCCATACCGCGGTAGGTCTTGAATTTACGTCCTTCAAAAATGATGGTATCTCCCGGGCACTCTTCGGTACCGGCCAGCATGCTACCAGCCATTACACAGTCTGCACCGGCGGCAAAGGCTTTTACAATATCGCCGGAGAAACGGATACCTCCGTCGGCGATCACCGATACCCCGCTGCCTTTGATGGCCGTAGCCACCGACATAACGGCGGTAAGCTGCGGAACACCGATACCGGCTACCACGCGGGTGGTACAGATGGATCCGGGACCGATACCTACCTTAACCGCGTCCACACCCACATCGGCAAGGGCCATGGCAGCCTCTCCGGTGGCTATGTTACCGGCAATGATCTGCACCTGGCTGAAGGCATCGCGGATGTCTTTCACCACGCGGATCACGCCGGCGCTGTGTCCGTGTGCGGTATCGATCACGATGGCGTCCACACCGGCCTGTACCAGGGCTTCCACACGGTCGAAGGTATCTTTGCCCGTGCCTACGGCGGCGGCTACGCGCAAACGGCCCAGCTGGTCCTTGCAGGCCAGGGGTTTGTGTTTGGCTTTGATAATGTCTTTGTAGGTGATAAGCCCGATCAGTTTTCCGTTGGCGTCGATCACGGGCAGTTTTTCGATCTTATACGACTGCAGGATCTCTTCGGCTTTGCTGAGATCGGGAATTTCGCGCGTGGTGATCAGGTTCTCGGAGGTCATGATCTCCTCTACCGGGCGATGGATGTTCTTTTCGAAACGCAGGTCGCGGTTGGTAATGATACCTACCAGCTTGTTCTCACCGTCCACCACCGGTATACCGCCGATCTTGAACTCGGCCATCATGTCCAGGGCATTGCCCACGGTAGCGTTCACCTTGAGGGTAACGGGGTCGAGGATCATCCCGCTTTCGGCACGTTTTACCTTGCGTACCATCAGGGCCTGCTGTTCGGCAGACATATTCTTGTGCAGCACTCCGATCCCGCCTTCGCGCGCCATGGCAATAGCCATTTCGGACTCGGTAACGGTATCCATAGCGGCTGATATAATGGGCATATTTACCCGGATGTTGCGGGTAAACTGTGAGCTGATATCGGCCTCATGCGGTAAAATTTCCGAATGAGCCGGCACCACCAGCACATCGTCGAAGGTTAAACCTTCCTGTAAAAATTTATTGGGATCTATTGACATACGTTGTTATAGAAAAATTGGGCAAAGATAAAAAAGATCGCGAAACCGGAGGGCTTTTAGCACAAGGTTAACAACTCCTTTTTTTCATCTTTTCAACCGCACAACGAAGTCTATTTATGCATTGATTTTCAGGAAAGAAGACCTTTTTCGGGTACCCCGAAAAGAGCAGTCTCCTGCAAACCGTTCTGCCGCAGTATAGCGTTGGCCGCCAGCTGGGCACTGGTGCAGGCCGCTTCCATGAGCATTACCGGCGTACGCATACGCACCCAGTCGCCCGCACAGTACAGGCC
>JACVCJ010000027.1 GCA_016742095.1 Bacteroidia bacterium | reverse complement strand
CCCATGGGCAGGTCCCTGGTAGCCCTGAAGAGCAGGGCCATGCTCAGGAACAGGCAGATCACAAAAGAGGTCCACCACAGCGCCGCTTCGGCACCCTGTGTTTCACGCGCCTTCCCGAGGCTTGCAGCAAAGCCCACTTCAAAGAGGCCTGCCACAATAAGAATGATCCAGCTCATAATCCTGTTTTTTTTTGCGTGGCAAAGGTCCGCTTATACCGGAACATTCTTTTTTACAAATGATAAAAAGTGTTTTTTTTAACGATACGGACAATATTTCGGGCAGCAGAGATGTTATTTTTTACGTTTCTGTTGCAAGTGTAGTTTTTTTCTCCGTTACTTTGCCCACTGAAAATTTTCTTCATGAACCGCTTACGGCATATCATCTACCTGGTACTGGCAGGTTTCTTCCTCTTCTTTGCGGGAGAAGTCAAAGCCATGAACGGACTCAGCGAGGGTTTGTCGGAGGTTTGCCTGGAAGCATCGGATGATATATATACCACCCTGATGCCTTCTCTCAGTGACGGAGAAAATATCATTTACAACTTTACCGAAGACCACCGGCAGAATTCTCCCCAGCGCGAACGCCGAAGCACTATTTATGGCGGCGACAGCGGGTTTATCAGTGCCGATGACCTTATAATTCTTTTATTTTCAGATTTCCACGGGCTTTCCAGCCGTAATTCTTCGGTAGTACATCGTAGCGTCGCCGAAAAATGTTCCATTATTCTGCTTATACGGTCCATCCGTATTTAGAATTGTTGTACAGAATTCATAATTCTGCTCATTACCCTGCGTAATGCAGGTATCTTATTTTTCCATTTAATTCAATTTTTATTTAATGAAAACGGCAAAACTTTGTGCTGCCGTAAGTTTCGTTGCGCTTTTTCTGCTGCAGGGTCCCGCCTTTGCACAGACAAAGATCACGTATACCGAAGCTAAAAGTCGTATGCTCGATCAATACCTGGGCATACTTGCAGCACACTATGAGATCGATATTGCCCAGGCCAATGTGGTACAGGCAAAATTGTGGAACAATCCCTATTTCCTCTGGAATGCGGATATGTACAGCATTGAGACCAACCGCTATTTCTCTTTTGGGGAACAGAAACTGATACAGGTAGAACAGATCTTCTCCATCAGCGGTAAGCACACCAATAGTGTAAAACTGGCCAAGCTCGGGGCTGAAATGAGCGAGCTCCAGTACCAGGACGCGGTGCGGGGCATGATCTATGAACTGAGCGATGTATACAACGACGTACTGATGCTGCAGGAGAAAAAAGAACTGTACGACAGTATTTCGAAAGGATACGAACGTATGATCAGCGCTTCGGAGACCATGCTGGCCACCGGGGCTATCTCTAAGAACGAACAGCTGCGTGTAAAGGCCGAAAAACTCACGATCGACGCCACTTCGGCCATGGTAAATGCCGAACTGCTGCAGAAAAGAAGTGAACTGAACGTACTGCTGAATATAAAGGCCGATACCGAAGTAGAACTGGAAGAGCGTGCACTGCCCGAAGTGAGCGGCCTGGACCCGGCCGAACTGCTGAAAATAGCTTCGGACAACCGCCCCGACTATAAACTCTCTATCAAAAACATTGAATACAACGAACGCGATCTGAAACTGCAGAAGTCGACCGCCGTGCCTGATCTGAAGTTCGGTTACCAGCCGCACGATAAGGGATCGAACTACTACCGTTCGTACCAGGGTATGACCTTCGAGATGTCGCTCCCCTTCTTTAACCGCAACCAGGGTAATATCCGTGCCGCACGCACCCGCATCGAGCAGTCGAAGCTGAACTCCGACCTGGTGGTGCTTACGCTCGGTAACGAAGTAGCCGCTTCCCGGGCCAGCCTCATTGCCTATGCCGAAAAGGTACGCACCTTCAACGATTCGTTCCTGAGCGAGCTGGAACAGATGCGCCGCGAAGCCGGAGAGAACTATATCCAGAAGAACCTGAGCCTGGTACAGTTCATCGATTTTCAGCGTGCCTATATCGATACCAAGCTGCAATACCTGGAACTGAAGAACCAATACCTGGACGCAGTGAATAACCTGCATTTTAACATCGGAAAAGAAATTTTAAAATAACTATGAAATATTCCATCATACCGGCCATTCTTTGTGTTTTATTAAGCGCCTGCGGCGGAGGCAAAGAAAAAGAAAAGCCTGCGGCGTCAGCCGGACCAAAAAGTAACAGCATCAGCCTTTCGGCTTCCCAGAAACAGGGGCTGAAGGCCGATACCGTAAAAATGATGCCCGACGAAGAACTGCTGACCGTTCCCGGTGAGATCAGCTTCGACGAAGATCACGTGATCCGTATTTTCCCCATCGTGAGCGGTACGGTAGACCGTATCTACGTTTCCCTGGGCGATTACGTACAGAAAGGACAGCTGCTGGCCATCCTGAGCTCTACGGACATCAACTCCTACCAGTCGGAATTTATCCTGGCCGAGAACAACAAAGACCTGGCCGAGAAAAATTTTAACCGCGTTAAAAAACTGTACGACAGTGGTTTTGCATCCGGAAAAGAACTGGAAGAAGCCACCAGCGACCTGAACAATGCCACGCAGACCTACCTGGCCCAGAAACGCCAGCTGAGCCTGTACGGCGCCGGCGCCAATGAGAACGACGCCGTTTTTAAAGTAACGGCTCCCATCAGTGGTTACCTGGTAGAACGTAACGTGAACGAAGGCACCCAGATCCGTACCGATAACAGCCAGAGCATGCTTACCATCAGCGACCTGAAAGACGTATGGGTACTGGCCAATGTATACGAAAGCGATATGTCGCGCATACACGTGGGCGATATGGCCGAGATCGTTACCGTGGCCTATCCCGACATGGTGCTGACCGGAAGCGTTACCAAGATCAATACCGTGCTCGACCCCGAAGCACGTACCGTAAAGGCCCGTATCGAACTCAAGAACGAAGGCGATCTGCTGCGTCCTGAAATGTTCGCTACCGTTACGCTGCGCCCTGTGAACGTGAACAGATCACTGCACGTACCCACACAGGCCATTTTCATCGAGAACGGTAAGAACTACGTGATAAAGGTAGAAGGTGATACCTATGTAAAAACAGAGATCGAACAGGGCCGCACCGGCAAAAACTATACACAGGTACTTGACGGTGTACGCGCAGGCGAGATCATTCTTTCGCAGGGCGCCCTTTTTGTGGCTTCTGCCATCAATAACCAGTAAACAACGGCAACTATGGATAAAGTATTAGATGCCGTTATCAGCTTTTCGCTGAAGAACAAGTGGTTTGTTTTTGCCTTTACCGCCATTGTGGTGGCGCTGGGCATAAGCAGTTTCAACCGTACGCCCATCGAGGCCTTCCCGGACGTGATCAATACCCGCGTGGTGATCATTACCCAGTGGCCCGGCCGCAGCGCCGAAGAGGTGGAAAAATTCGTGACCATTCCCATCGAGACCGAAATGAACGTGGTGCCCAAAAAGACCAACCTGCGCTCCGTTTCGCTGTTCGGACTTTCGGTGGTGACCATACTTTTCGACGACGGGGTGGACGATTTCTACGCCCGCCAGGTAGTGGCCAACCAGCTGCGCAACGTGAGCCTGCCCGAAGGAATTGAAGCCGAAATTCAGCCGCCTTCCGGACCTACCGGCGAAATTTACCGCTATACCCTGGCCAGTAAGACCAAAACGGTGCGCGAACTGAAAGAGATCCAGGACTGGGTGATCGACAAGCGCCTGAAAGCCGTGGAAGGCGTGGCCGACGTAATTTCTTTCGGCGGTGAGGTAAAAACCTACCAGGTGAATGTGAACCCGCTCAAGATGAACGAGTTCAACTTCGTGACCGAAGATGTGTTCGAAGCCCTGGAAAACAACAACGCCAACGTGGGCGGCGACGTACTCGAAAAAGGCTCGCAAGCCTATGTGGTGCGCGGTCTGGGTATGGTTAAGGATATCGAAGACATCGGGAACATTATCATCGACGTTAAGAACGGTATTCCCATCTTTATAAAAGACGTGGCCACCGTAGAGGAATCGTACCGTCCGCGCCTGGGTAAAGCCGCCCGCGACAGTGAACAGGACGTGGTGGAAGGCATTGTACTGCTGCGCAAAGGCGAAAACCCGAGCGAAGTACTGCAGAAACTCAACGATAAGATCATCGAACTGAACGAGCGCGTACTGCCCGAAGATGTGAAGATCAGCACCTTCTACGACCGTACCACCCTGGTGAACCACACCACGCACACGGTAATGGAAAACCTGATCGTGGGCGTACTGCTGGTAACATTCATCCTTACCATCTTCCTGCTCGACTGGCGTACTACACTGATCGTAGCCATTATTATTCCGCTGGCCCTGCTGTTCGCCTTCATCTGTATGCGGTTCAGGGGCATGTCGGCCAACCTGCTTTCCATCGGGGCCATCGACTTCGGTATCATCATCGACGGGGCCGTGGTAATGGTAGAGGGTATATTCGTATACCTGGCACACCGGCAGCATGAGCTGGGCGTGAAGCGTTACAACCTCATTGCCAAGCTGGGCGCCGTACGCAAAGTATCCATCGAGATGGGCCGCCCCATCCTCTTCTCTAAACTGATCATCATTACGGCCCTGCTGCCCATTTTCGCCTTCCAGAAAGTAGAAGGCAAGATGTTCTCGCCGCTGGCCTATACCATGAGCTTTGCCCTGCTGGGAGCGCTTATCTTTACGCTTACCCTGGTGCCGCTGCTGTGTAAACTGCTGCTTTCCAAAAACGTACGCGAACGCGAGAACAGGCTGGTACGCGGACTGGAAAACATTTACAAACCGGCGCTGAACAAAGTAATGGCCCGCCCCAAACTGAGCATCGGTATCGCCGGCGGTATCCTGGCCCTGAGCCTGCTGATCGGCGGCGGACTGGGAACAGAATTCCTGCCGCAGCTGAACGAAGGTTCCATCTACGTACGTGCCAGTATGCCGCAGAGTATCTCCTTTACCGAAGCCAATAAGAATGCCGAGGAAATGCGCCAGGTATTCCGCAAGTACCCTGAGGTACGCTCGGTGATCAGCCAGAACGGCCGCCCGAACGACGGTACCGACCCCACCGGTTTCTTTAACGTAGAGTTCTTCGTGGACCTGCTGCCCAAAGACGAATGGGAACGCGGACTTTCGAAAGAAGAGGTGATCGGCGAAATGCAGACCGAAATGGAAAGCAAATACCCCGGTATGATCTTCGGTTTCTCGCAGCCCATCTCCGATAACGTACAGGAGGCGGTGTCCGGCGTAAAAGGCGAAATGGCCATCAAGATCTTCGGCGACGACTTTAGGGTCCTGGAACAGAAGGCCGACAGTATAAAGACCATTATGTCGGGCATCGAAGGGGTAAAAGACCTCGGTATCTTTAAAAGTATCGGTCAGCCCGAACTGCGTATACAACTCGACCAGAAGAAAATGGCCCGTTACGGCGCCACCGTGGAAGATGCCAACGATGTGATCGAGATCGCCATCGGGGGTAAAGCGGTGACCACCAAGTACGAAGGCGAACGTAAATTCGATATCCGCGTACGTTTCCAGGAGCAGTACCGCAACACGGTGGACGCTATCGGTAAAATACTGGTTCCCTGCCACAAAGGCACGCTTTCTACCAATGGCACCCGGGTTCCCCTGCGCGAGATCGCCGATATCAGCCTCGAAACCGGTCCGGCATTTGTATACCGCGAATCTAACCAGCGTTTTGTACCGGTGAAATTCTCTGTACGCGGCCGCGACCTGGGCAGTACCATTGCCGAGGCCCAGCAGAAAGTAGGTGCACAAATCTCCCTGCAGAAAGGCTATTCCATCAGCTGGAACGGTGAATTCGAAAACCAGGTGCGGGCCACCAAAACACTTACCATTGTAGTACCGATCGCCGTAGCGCTTATCTTCCTGTGGCTGTTCATCATGTTCGGTTCGGCCAAAGATGCCGGTATCGTACTGCTGAACGTACCTTTTGCCCTCATCGGGGGTATCATGGCCCTGTGGATCACAGGTATCAACTTTAGTATTTCGGCGGGTGTGGGCTTTATCGCACTCTTCGGGGTATGCGTACAGAACGGGGTGATCCTGGTCTCGGTGTATAACAAGAACCTGAGCGAACGCCTGCCGCTGGCACAGGCCATTATTTCCGGCTCGCTTACGCGTATACGCCCGGTGGTGATGACCGCCCTGATGGCCGGTCTGGGTCTGCTGCCCGCCGCGCTGTCCACAGGTATCGGTTCCGAAACACAGAAACCGCTGGCCGTAGTGGTGATCGGCGGACTGATCTCTTCTACCATCCTTACCCTGCTTATTCTGCCCGTGATCTACAAGCTTTTCAACAAAAAAAGGGTAGAAAAAAAGGTATGGAAGAAATCCGGTAACGACACGCACGACGCTGCCGAAATAGAAGATTTTGAAAATTAATAAATCGCACTCCGTTCGATACAGAGTGAAAAAATAGAAGACAATGAAAAAAATTCTGTTAGGGCTCAGCCTGCTGATGATCACGATCTCCGCCTCAGCCCAGAGGAATAAAGACAAACAGGACAGCGCCAAAGTAAAGGTAAAGCACTTTTACTACGGGTTTTCCTTTTCGAACGTGTGGACAGACCTGCGCGGACTGGGTCAGCCTACCTATTTTAAACCCAGCCTGGGTGCGCATGCCATTTTCGAATACATGTTCACCGACTACATCGGTATTTCGGCGGGTATCGGTTACCAGCAGCGCGGAGCCGGTCTGAGGCTGCAGAACAATATAAACTATCCGAACATGAACGATAGTACGTACCGGATGCGTCTGCGCCAGCACTCGCTCGATTTTCCGCTGGCCCTGGTACTGAAAACGCCTAAAAAATGGCTGCCGGGTTTCCAGTTCAGCCTGTTGCTGGGTGCAGAACCCAACTGGCTTTTCCGCGGAAGTACGTATATGTATTATGCCATCGAGGACTTTAACCTTACCACGCTGTATACCAATCGCTTCCGGCGTTTTGAAGCGCCTTTGCATGCAGCCATAGGTGTGGACATCGATGCAGGCCCGCACGCCATGCTGCGTGTACATGCGGTTACCAACCAGGGCTTTGTCGGACTGTACCAGCGGCCCGGCCAGACAGCGTATACAGGCAGAACCGAAATGTATGGGATACGCCTCACGTTCATGTTCTAAGGCGGTGTTCCGCAACTGTTGCGCGCTACTGATATTGTGTATGTTGACAAGTACGGGTCTGGCCCAGTCGAAGGCCGGGACCAGGCCCGTATTTAAAGATACCATTCCCCGCAGCTTCGACAGGCCGGGGGTAGCCGATTATCCCTTCCTGGTCGCACCCCGCAGTTTACAAACGGAGTTCGGGTTCTCGTATTCGCCCAAATTCGGCATTTCCGAGACCTGGTTCCCTTCCGTATTGTTGAGGTACAGCCCGCACCACCGCGCCGAACTCCGGTTTGCACTCAATTACGAGCCTTCTTCCATCCGGTATATCCGCAACAACATCAAACAAAACCAGGATGCCGGCGCCATCGGTACCAAGATACGCATCATGAACGCCCGCAGGGCCCGGCCGGCCATGTCGGTAGGTGTGAACGTGGTGTACCCGCTGCAGAAACTGCGCGATCCGCAGATCGGGCTGTTACAGACCGAAGTGGTGCTGCATTTTATGAACAACATCGGTCCCTTCGGCATCAATTACAATGTAAGTTACTGGTGGGGCGGCAACCAGATGCGGCATACGCTGCAGTACGCAGCCTGCTTCTCGTACACCGTGAAACAGTGGGAACCCTTTGCCGAGGTTTTCGGCTATGGCACGCAGGCAGGGTTTGAGCCGGGTTTCGATATCGGGCTCACCTATTGTCCGCGGCCCCGCTTCCAGATCGATATTTCGTACATGCGCCTGTTCTCCGGCAATGAATATGCCGATGTGATCGCGGCCGGCTTCTCGTTCAACATCGACTTCGACCGCTTCAAAAAAGAAAAGGACCCGGAGGAGGATTGATCCTTACATCTGGGAACGGATGAAGGGGATACGGGGCGCCAGGAAATAGCCGGTTAAGCTGGCAAACAGGATCGGGACAAAATGCCCGAAGCCGGTAAGCGTGGCCAGCAGTATGGTGGTACTCATGGGCGTGCGGGTAACGCAGGCATTGATGGCTGCCATACAGCTTACAATGACCAGGCTGAGGTTCAGCGACGGAAACAGCTGGTGAATGATGAGCCCCAGTGTGGTGCCCACAAAAAACAGGGGTATGATAAAACCGCCTCTCCAGCCTGATGTTACCGTAATGGAAATGGCAATGACCTTAAAGACCAGTATGGCCAGCAACAGTTGCAAAGGAAAGTTCCCCGACAGCAGTTCGTTGATCTCATGATGCCCGAAATACCGAGTAATGGGCAGGTAGAAGGCAATAATACCCAGCAGCAGGCCCCCTGCCAGGGTACGTATATATATGGGTATCGGCCGTTTTTCGAACAGGTATTTAAAGAACCGGGTGCAGAAAATAAAGATCCAGCCCATGGCCGTACCCGCAATGGCAAAAACAATGGCATAGGCAAAATCGAAGATGCCCGAATACGTATACGAAGATAAATTCCAGACCGGCCCCAGTCCCAGGTGTATGATGAAGGCAAACACCAGGTAGCTGAAACAGCTGGCCACCAGGGCCGGGATTATGGCCTTGTAATATTCCACGGCATGTTTGTGATGCAGTATTTCCAGGGAGAAGAGACTGCCACCGAGCGGGGCGCCGAACAGGGCCGTGAAACCCGAAGCCATGCCTGCGATGCTGAGGGAGCGCAGTTCCTCGCCCTTCAGCCGGAAAAGTTTCCCGAGCCAGGTACCTGTGGAGCCCGTTACCTGCACCAGGGGGGCTTCCGGGCCCAGGCTTCCGCCGGAGGCCACGCACAGCAGGGACGAAAGGATCATGGAAGGATTGTTCCGGGGCTCGAGTTTGCCTTTATTAAAGCGTATATTATTCACAATAAGGTGGATCTCGCCGGGGTCTCCTATAAAATGGATCACCAGACCCGCCAGCAGTCCGCAGCCGGCCATTACCGGTATCACCTGCCAGCCCGTAAAAATACCCAGCCAATGCGTTAAAGCTTCCAGCACCACCCAATACATACCGGCGATCAGACCGCCCGTGAGTCCCAGTAGAGCCCACAATAAAAACAGGCGGCTGAACACAAAGGGACTGAACCGGATCGGCTGGTCCAGGATATTGAGGTAGGTAACCAGTTTTCTTCTTCCTTTCAGTTTCATATTTTCCGTTTGGTTCTGAAATTATAATGAACGCACCTCGGCGCGTATACGACTAAGGGTCACCTGCGTTACGCCCAGGTACGAGGCAATATGCCCCAGGGGCACACGCTGCAGCAGCCTGGGCTGGGTACGCAGCAGCTCCCGGTAGCGCTCCAGGGCGGTTCCCGTCTGCCTGGAAATAAAACGTTCCTCGGTACGGATCAGTTCCTGTTCGGCCAGTTTACGGGCCCAGTTGGCAATGTCTATATCGCTCAGGTAAAGTTTACGTACGTCTTCGATGGAAGCGGCCCAGAGACGGCTGTCTTCCAACAGTTCCACGTGCTCGTAGCCGGGCCGGTTGTGGATATAACTGTTATACGAAAGTACGATATCACCCTCCATGCCGAACCAGAAGCTGAGTTCCTCGCCGTCTGCCGAATCACAGAAAGCCCGGGCAATGCCCTTTTCAAGAAAGTACATCCGGGTCTCTGTCCTGCCCGCACTGAAAAGACGATGCCCGCGCGGGTACACCACCGGCTCAAAACAGGCGGCAAGCCGCCGGCAGGCTTCTTCTTCCAGGGGAGCCACAGACCGTATATATTGCCGGAGCGTTTCCATATAAAAACCGCGTAAATGTACAAAAAGCCCGACAGCCCACCGGCAAAGGGTTCCGGCTTCTCAAAAAAGGCACTTCACTATTAAAAAACAACTGAATATAAATATTTTAACATAAAAAATGAACTTTTATTCATAGGTTTGTAAGGTGACGAGAACGAAGAGCGGAGACAAAAAACAGGCCATTTTCGACGCCACGTTGCGCTGTGTACTGCGTACCGGTTTCGGCGGATTAAAGATGGCCGTGGTGGCAAAGGAGGCCCGGGTGGCCACGGGTACGGTGTACCTGTATTTCAGGAACAAGGAAGACCTCATCAATGCGCTGCTGCTGCACGTAAAGGCAGAGATACACACCGCTATGATGCAGGACGTGGAAACGGACGATCCCTTTTTTACGGCGTTTAAAAAGAGTATGATCAATTACATCGACTTCTGTTACGGCAGCCCGGAGAAAATGATCTTCATTGAGCAGTTCTACCGTTCTTCCTACCTCTACCCGGAGACCGCCGCAGAGATCGAACAGCTGGCGCTCCCGGTGCTGAACATGCTGAGATCGGCCCGTAATGAAATGCTTATCAAGGATATTGACCGCGAACTGATGCTGCGGCAGCTGCTGGGAGCCAGTAACGAGATCATCAAGTACTGCATAGACAGCGGCAGACCCATTACCAAATTGTTACGCGAACAGATACTGGACATGCTCTGGAGCAGTATACGAAGATAAAAAAAGCCCGGTTTATTTATGAACCAATATTCAAAAATAAGCCGGGCACTTCATACTAAGAAAATTAGGTCTGCGGGTGGACTACAGCCCTTCCGCTTAACGCAGTGTTAATGCAGGGGCCGTTTTTTGATCATTCCGCCCTTGGTATCGTTGATGGTATGCTGGATCACAAAGGCTTTGGGGTCTACCTTTTCCACTTCCACCTTCAGTTTCTGTACTTCCAGGCGGGTCACCACGGCAAAAATGATCTTGCGGTCTTCTTCCACGCGGCCGCTTTTTCCGTAACCGCCCTCTCCCTTGTATACCGTAACGGCCATACCCAGGTTCTCAATAATGGCGGTCTTTATCTCTTCGGCCCTGGGCGAAATAATGGTAATACCCATGTATTCCTCGATACCGTTGATGAGGAAGTCGACCGTTTTGGAGGCTGCCAGGTAGGTAAGCATGGAGTACATGGCCGTTTCCAGGTCGATGAGCAGGGCGGCCGAAGCAAAAAGCAGCACATTGAATACCGCGATAAAGTCGCCCACCGTAAGGCTCGATTTACGGCTTACGAACACCGCCAGTACCTCGGTACCGTCGATCACACTGCCGCCGCGTATGGCCAGGCCGATGCCTGCGCCGAGAAAAAATCCGCCGAAAACGGAAATAAGCAGTTTATCATGCGTGATCTCGGGTAATTCTACAAAGTGCACCAGGAACGAGAGACCGATGACCGCGCAGAGCGTTTTGACCGCAAACTGTCTGGATATCTGTTTGGAACCGATATAAATGAAGGGCAGGTTGATGAGGATAATGAGTATGGAAAGGTCCAGACCCGTGAGCCGGCTTACCAGCAGCGAAATTCCGGTAACCCCGCCGTCCATAAAGCCGTTCGGCAGCAAAAAACCTTTCAGGCCGAGTGTGGCACTGCCTATACCCGCCCATATCAGTAAAACTTCTTTAATAGTGTGCGCCCTTACCAATTTCCGGATCCGTGTCTTATCCTGCCCGTGCGATTTAAGAGAAACTTTCATAAAAACATAACAATTAGGTATAACATAAAACGGGTAAGGCCTGCATACAGTAGACCTTTCCCGGGATTTTTGTAAAATACGAAAAGTCGAAAAATAAACGATGCACATACCGGCAAAAATTTTAATTTTAATCCCGTTCCCTCTGTAATTTGTATTTTTACCGCTCTTAAAACAGCACAGACCAAAACAGCAATGCCCATGAGAATAGCACATGCCCTGGAGTTACCCGTTAAGATCGACATCACCGGAGATCCTCAAAAAGATGCCGAGATCGTGCTGTATGCACTGGCCGGCTGTGTAGGGCTGCTTATCATCTGCATATTACTGCTGGTCATTATTGCCGTTCGCCGTTCGCGCAAACGCAAAAAGAAGGCCGCCCTGGTCCTTGCTCAGCAACAGGCACAGAAAGCAGCCGAAGAAAAACAGGAGCAGGAAGAGATCGCGATCGCTGCCGAGAACACGCACACCCATTACCAGCCCAAAAAAGAAGAAACAAAAGCGGAAGTGGCCGAGGTTACCGTGCCCGTTGTAAACGATGTGCCCGTTCCGGAACCGGAAGCAAAAGCGCCGGAGGCGGCAACCGCTGTCCCGGAACCCAAACAGGAAGAAGGTCATACGCACACTTCCCATATTCACGTAGAGGAAGATCCCGAAAAGAAAATGGAGGAGATCCGCCGCCGTATTGCCGAAATTGCTGAAAAGCGTAAAACGGAATCGCAGGAATACCAGGAGATCACCCTGCCGAAACTGGGCATCGACTACGGTCAGCAGGCAGAGGCGCAGGAAAAAGAAGAGGCGCAGGAGTTCATCCAGGCCCACAAATGGGAGGTTGAAAAAGTGACAGAGGAAGTGCCTGCAGAGGAAATTCAGCAGACCGAAGAACCGGAATATGCGCCCGAAGATCACGATATGCAGGTACCCGAGGTAATATATACGGAAAGCGGCCACAGCGATATGTGGATACACCCGGAGACAGAAACCGTCCTGCAGCATCCGGAGGTAGAGCCTGAAGAACCGGTGTATGCCCGGGAACACATGCATACTGCCGCCGAAGATGTGGCGGCCGAGCATCACCTGCCGCCTGCCGCTGAAATTCCCGTTCAGCCGATGGCCGGAGAAAACATCCTTACCGAAGAGGCAGAGCCCGAACCGGAGCCTGAACCTGCGGTACTCCAGGTAAACAAAGACCTGGACACGTATTTCCAGAATACACAGCTCCCCCTGAAAAGGCTTACTTTCGCCGAATGGGTAGACCAGTTTAAAAAATAATCCGACCCCTTTTGCGTTAATGCCCCGTATGACAAGGACCCTGCAACGAACACTCCTTTTTTTCGCGCTTTGCTTTTGCTGCCAGGCCGCCTTTTCACAGGCACTTTCCGCCGCGTTCGATCCGCCGGGCCGCAAACGCTTTTATTTCAATGTGGGCGATGAGATCCATATACGCCTGCGCAACGAGAACCAGATAAATACTTACCTGATCACCGATGTGCGCGATTCGGGCCTGGTCCTCGAAGCCCGCTTTTTTACACCTTACGAAGACATACAGAGCATCAAGCTGTTCCCGCGCAAGCGTAACCGCGGCGCCAAAAAGATACTGGCCTACACCGGCATTCTGCTGCCGGCCATTACCCTGGTGAACGCGCTCATCAACCCGGGGACAAACCTGCAGGTGGGCGTTCCTCTGCTGGGAGTGGCCGTTCCTACCCTGGCGACCTATTTAGGTCTTAAAATGAACGACTGGGTAGGCGTAACCTATAACTGCCGCCGGAACCGGCTCAAACCCGTTATTGCCCCGCACCAGTTCAACGGCTTTCATTAGCGTATTGTTTTATAAAAAGAAAGCCGTCTCGCTGACAGCGAGACGGCTTTTACATATATATTGGATGTAAATTACCCTTTTACTTCCTCGTATTCCACGTCGGTAGCGTTATCTGATCCGCCGCCGCCCTGGTTCTGCTGACCCGGGTCCTGGGCTGCACCCTGCTCCGCACCGGCATTCTGGTACATGGCTGCAGAAGCGGCCTGGAACAACTGGTTCAGTTTATCCATAGCTCCGTCGAGTTTATCGATGTCTTTGGCGGCATGCGCGTCTTTCAGCTCTTTCAGGGCTTCTTCGATGGCGCCTTTCTGATCGGCCGGGATCTTATCGCCGTGCTCGCTCAGCTGTTTTTCCATTTCAAAGATCATCTGGTCGGCGCGGTTCAGTTTCTCTACGCGCTCACGCTCTTTTTTATCTTCGTCGGCATTGGCCTCCGCTTCGTTCTTCATACGGTTGATCTCATCCTGGCTCAGACCGCTGCTGGCTTCGATACGGATCTTCTGTTCCTTACCGGTGGCCTTGTCTTTGGCAGATACGTTCAGGATACCGTTGGCGTCGATATCAAAGGTAACTTCTACCTGCGGAACACCGCGCGGAGCTACCGGGATACCGTCCAGGTGGAAACGGCCGATGGTGCGGTTATGGGCAGCCATGGGACGTTCGCCCTGCAGTACGTGGATCTCCACGGAGGTCTGGTTATCGCTGGCCGTAGAGAAGGTTTCACTGCGGCGGGTAGGAATGGTCGTATTGGCTTCGATCAGCTTGGTAAATACGCCTCCGTAGGTTTCAATACCCAGGGAAAGCGGCGTTACGTCGAGCAGCAGTACGTCGGTCACTTCACCGCCCAGTACACCACCCTGGATAGCGGCACCGAGGGCCACTACTTCGTCGGGGTTTACGCTGCGGTTGGGAGCTTTTCCGAAGAATTTCTCCACGGCGCTCTGTATGGCCGGGATACGTGTACTACCACCTACCAGGATCACCTCGTCGATATCCGCTGTTTTCAGACCGGCTTTTTCCAGCGCGGTACGGCAGGGAGCGATGGTGCGTTCCACCAGGTCGGCCACCAGCTGCTCAAATTTGGCGCGGGTAAGCGAACGTACCAGGTGACGCGGCACATTGTCGATCACGGTAATGTACGGCAGGTTTATTTCGGTCTGAATGGCGTTCGAAAGCTCGATCTTTGCTTTTTCGGCGGCTTCTTTCAGACGCTGCAGGGCCATCGGGTCCTTACGCAGGTCTGCACCGTCGCTCGATTTAAATTCGTCGGCCAGCCAGTCGATGATCTTCTGGTCAAAATCGTCACCACCGAGGTGTGTATCCCCGTCGGTCGATTTTACTTCAAAAATGCCGTCGCCGAGTTCCAGTACGGATACGTCGTGCGTACCACCACCGCAGTCGAATACGACAATTTTGCTGTCTTTGTGCTGTTTGTCCAGGCCATAGGCCAGGGCGGCAGCGGTAGGCTCGTTGATGATACGCAGTACTTTCAGACCTGCGATCTCACCGGCTTCTTTGGTAGCCTGACGCTGTGCGTCGTTAAAATAGGCCGGTACGGTAATTACCGCTTCTGAAACGGTTTCGCCCAGGTGATCTTCGGCGGTCTGCTTCATTTTCTGAAGGATCATGGCCGAAATTTCCTGCGGTGTGTACAGGCGGTCGTCAATTTTAACACGCGCCGTATTGTTGTCGCCTTTTACCACTTCGTAGGGCACGTTCGCAATTTCCTTGCTCACTTCAGAATATCCGTTGCCCATAAAGCGTTTGATGGAATATATTGTTTTTGTAGGATTCGTTACGGCCTGACGTTTGGCAGGCTTACCTACTTTACGTTCACCATTATCCATAAAAGCCACCATGGAAGGGGTGGTACGATCGCCTTCGTTGTTTTCGATAACACGCGGCTGACTACCTTCCATTACGGCCACACAGGAGTTCGTGGTTCCGAGGTCTATACCGATAATCTTTCCCATATAAATTACGTCTGTTTTTTTTTGAATTTAAATACAGATACTCAAACACCATGCCTAAGTTAAAAACCGGCCTCCGGATGTATTTTTTGTCAGAAAAACGCCAAATTGACTGACAAATAGACAGCATTTCCGGGAATTCGTGACATAAAAACCAGCCATTGCCTGATCCTGCGTACTGGACCGGGGCTTTTCAGGTTCTTCAAAAGAAAGAGAACAGGCCGGTTCAGAAGCGCCCCAGCCCGGTAATGGTGCGGAAGGTAAGATTGATCCGCGGAGTTTTCACTTTGGTAGTGGGCGGCAGGCGGTGCAGCCAGTAGGTTTGCGTAGTGCCCGTCATCAGTAGCAGGCTGCCGTGTTCCAGCAGCAGGGAAACAACTTCGCCGCTGTGTTTGTGTTTAAACCCGAAACGGCGCTCCGCCCCGAAACTGAAGGACGCGATGGCCCCGTCCTTCTTCAGGTCTTTTTCGGCGTCGCTGTGCCAGGCCATTCCCTCCGAACCGTCGTGGTACAGGTTCAGCAGGCAGGAATTATAGGTTTCTCCCGTGCGCTCCTCGGCCAGGGCTTTCAGCGCCAGCAGATCGGGCGTCCAGGGCAGGGCGATCTTGGTGGTGTTCGAATAGGTATATTCAAAATCGGCATCGGCGTACCAGGCCACTTTACGTTTGGTTACCATACGTTTACCAAAGATCAGGGCTTCGTCGTTCTTCCATTCGATACCCTGCAACAGTTTTTGCGTATACTCATCTGCCTCACGGCGCTGCATAATACGTCCGTAATACAGCACGGTACCGTCGTGTGGCAGGAGGTTCGTATGTTCGTCTATATTATTTCCGAAGAGGTCCATTTTTCCATTTTATGTATTCCGCTTTCATACAATGTCCGCAGGGCCTGAAACCCGCTTCCCGGGCTTCTTCCACGGAGGCAAAAAACACACGGTTCTCCCGTTTCATGCGTTTGCCCGAAGCACAGCGCAGCTGACCATATATCTTCAGTTGCCGGTTGCCGGCCAGCAGCACCCTTCCATTTCGTATATACATGCGCAACGCGCCGGGCGTTATTTCCGTATGCCTCCACATCAGCTTACCGCATCGTGAAAGATAAGTCCCAGCGTATAACGTTCACCGCTGTGTACCGTACTTACTCCATGCTTTACAGCTGCCCGGTAGTATCCCCGGCTGCCTTTCAGCGGACGGAAAGCGGTTGTAAAAATAAGCATATCTCCTTTAGCAGGCTGTAAAACCCTTGCCCGTGACTGCGCGCGGGGCTGCTGCTCGGTCAGCACAAACTCGCCGCCGCTGTGATCTTTACCGCTTTCCGACAGAAAAAACACCGCCTGCAAAGGGAAGTAGCATTCGCCGTACAGATCCTGGTGCAGGGTATTGTAGCCACCGGGGCCGTATTTCAGGATCAGTGGCGTGGCTTTCTGCTGCCCTGCCGCACGGCATTCCGCCAGCAGTTCTTCGTGGGTCGCCGGGAAACGACGTTCTATGTTCAGCGCCTGCATCCAGAGATTGGCCACCGGTACCAGCAGGGGATAAAGCTGTTCGCGCAGCGATTGCAGAAGGGATGGTAAAGGGTACGTAAAATATTTGTATTCTCCCAACCCGAAGCGGTGCCGCTCCATGAGCACCGTTTTACGATACAGGTCAGGTTGTACATACAGCTGCCGGATATGTGCACATTCTTCCGCATCCAGTATTGCCGGACACAACACATAGCCCTGTTGATGCAGGCTTTCTGTTATGTATTGCGCATCAAGCGATATCTTTTTCATACCGTCTCTTCTTCCCGGGCCGCTTCCCAGCCGATGATCGCCATTTTCCGGTCCGGCCCCCACATATAGCCACCGCTTTCCCCGTTTGAGCGTATGACACGGTGACAGGGAATGAGGTAGGCCACCGGGTTGCTGCCTATGGCCGTTCCTACGGCGCGCTGTGCATCCGGACTGCCGATACCTGCGGCGATACGTCCGTAGGTACTGAGTGCGCCCATGGGGATCTTCAGCAGGCTCTCCCACACTTTCAGCTGAAAATCGCTGCCTTTCAGGTGCAGTTTAATGGCCGGAAGGTCGTCTTTATGCACCCGGAAAATGGCCAGGGCATTACGCTGCAGTTCATCTTCGGCTTCCAGGTACTGCGCTTCGGGAAAACGGGCCTGCAATGCGGCCAGCCCCTCTTCCCGGCTCTTACAAAAGGCCATGTGGCAGATCCCTTTGCCGGTGGAGGCCACCAGTACCATGCCGAACGGACTTTCCGCAAACTGATAGCGTATGTACAGGTTACGGCCCCCGTTGCGGTATTCGGCGGGCGTCATGCCCTCGATGTTCACAAAAAGATCGTGCAGGCGCCCGGTGCCCGAAAGCCCGGTTTCCATGGCCGTTTCAAAGAGGGTGGCCTGTTGTTCCAGTATTTTTTTGGCGTGGGCAATGCTGGTGTACTGCAGGAATTTCTTGGGACTGGTGCCCGCCCATTCCGTAAAGAGCCGCTGGAAATGCCAGGGGCTCAGGTACAGGCCTGCGGCCAGTTCGTCCAGGTCGGGATGTGTACGGAAATGCGTACGTATATACCCGATGGCTTCCGCGATGCGCTCATAGTTGATCTGTTCCTGTACTTTCATCGTTCCTGTATTTTACGGTACAAAGTTCCGAAGGTTCCGGCCGGCATACAACCCGAAACTTGCGGAGTTTTAATTGAAGAGCTTAAAACGCCGGAAAGGTTTCCCTTTCCGGATGAGCCAGGCATGATAGGCACTGGGAATATCGTGGGTCCAGTGCGGCAGGATGAGCGTAATGAGTATGCGGTCGAGGTGCGACACAAAGCCCAGAACGATGGCCGTCCAGAACGGAATCCCGGCATGTCCGAAGCCAATGAGCGCCGTAAAGGCCGCCAGCATGCTCAGTCCCCACATTTTAGCCAGGAAAGCATGGGTACAGGTTTCTTTTCCGAAACGCAGGATACTTATTACGTAACAGAGCGCTTCCATCACAAAAATAACGATGATGGCTCCGCGGTGTTCCCGGATCGGTGCGGGATAGAGCATCCAGGAAGCAAAACCGATGCTGAGCCAGAACACCAGGTCGGTCTGACTGTCGAGCCGTCGCAGACGGGCAGAGGCATTGCCGGCATAACGCGCCACGATGCCGTCGAGGATATCAGAACCCAGGCCCAGGTACATGAGCACAATAATGGCCAGCGAAGCGTGAAGCCCGTATTTCCAGGCCAGGAACAGGATAAGCGGCGCCAGGCAGAAGCGGAAACCGATGAGAAGGACAGGGAGTTGTTTCATTGTTTATTCAGGTATAACGTTCCAGGTCACGGATACATTGTTCGCGTACTTCCCAGAGTTCTGCGGCCGTATAGCGATCAAACGCCGGTTCAGAACGGTATTTTTCGAGGTACTCTTCATGAAATGTAATTTTATATGTAGTGATCTGTTCCGGCGTTATTTCCCTTTCCAGGAGCAGATCGGGCAGGAATGCAGAGGGGTCTGCATCGGGTTTCGTACAGTCAAGCACTTCATCGCCATAACGCAGGTAGCAGTGTGCCTCCGGCATGTAAGGCAGCTGATATTTACGGAGCGTTTCCGTTACTTCGGGCGTGTTCCGTGCGTGCATGCGGAAAAGCCCGAGGATCAGACGGATGCCCGGGAACCCGTTCTCGGCGGCCAGTTGTTTCAGCAGGGCGTGTTTGGTGCTGCAGGTGCCGCGCTGCTCCCGGAAAAGACTGAGCAGGTCGGTCTTATCTGTGTTACGGCCATAGGGCAGGTTGCGGATGAAGCGGGCAGCCTCCTGGAAATTATGCATACCTTTTTCGCTGAATGCATTGGAACAGAGGCTGTCTGCTATAATCTGAAAATCAGGTTCTGTACTGTTTTTCTTCATCTTGCTCGGGATCCTGCTTTTCTCACCTTTCGGATAAAACAGAAAATATAAAATAAACTTCTTTTATCTAAATTCCGGGAAAGACTATCGCCGAAAAGAAAGTTCATCTTTTTTCGTAAACTCTATATATACCCTTTTATTTTCCGGCTCCACGGAATGCATATACGTAACCAGGTCAGCGATCCCTTCTGAATTTTCCTTATAATTCTGTTCCAGGTCATCAACGTTTGATGAGCCCTCCCTAAGCAACAGGCATATTACCGAAACAATGAAAACAGATATAAGAATACTAATGATGGCCCTTTTTCTGCCGGGCGTTTTTGTTCTCATCTATTCTGCGATCAGGGCGATGCCTTCAATTTCTACCAGGCAGCCCGGACGACCGAGTCCCGAGACAAAAGCCACGGTTACGAGCGGAAAGGGATCGCCCTGTTTCCATTTCTGCTGAAATGCGGCAAATCCTTCGCGCGGGTCCTGGCCCTGAAGCAGGAGTATGGTCATTTTTACCAGGTTTTTCATATCGCCGCCGGCGCTGTGCAGTATCTTTTCGATGTTCTCCAGTACCTGTTCCGACTGCTCTTTCAGGTTATCGCCCTTTACATTACCGGCCGGATCAATGGCATTCTGTCCGCCGATATACAGGGTCTTGTGCGGGCCGGATACGGCAATGGCGTGTGAATAGCCCATGCCGGGCGCCATAGAGTCGGGATTGATATATTCCAGTTTCATATGAATTTATTTTAGTTCTGATTTTATTTTCCAAAGTCCGGATGGAATTTTTAAAGCGTGATCTCCCCCGGTCTCCGGCCTTGTTTTTCCAAAGATAGGAAATAGCGGGGTTTCTGCTATGGCAAGAAATGTTCGATGAACGGCGGATGTGGTTTTATACGTGTCTGCCGGGGTGGCGGGTTCTTTCAGGGTTGTGGGCTTGCTGATTTTCCGGTTTGCTGGTTTGCTGCAGGTGCCGCTCGCTTCGCTCGCGGCGGGGTTGGGGGTGAGGTTGTTGCAAGTTTCTGCCGATAGAGTTAGGCGCTCGCTTTGCTCGCGCCACCTGCTGTCTTGCCGGTTCCCGGAGGTTTCCTGGCGCAGTTATACCGATTGCGCGGCACTCGCGTTGCTCGCGCCACACTGTATGTTCCGCGCTCGCTTTGCTCGCGCTGCGCATAGCGTTTTTGGATTAGCTGCGCTGATCCAAAACGGGGGGATGTAGACCCAAGCAAAAGCCCATCCCGCCTGCGGCGGGATGACTTTTGTGTTTCCCGGCGGCGCTGGAAAGCAAGCTTTCCGCTTGCCGGAAAACACAAAAGCCTTTCACTTCCGTGAAAGGCTTTTGTTTGTTGCCCGAGCTGGATTCGAACCAACACAGTCAGAACCAAAATCTGAAGTCCTGCCATTAGACGATCGGGCAATTGCGGGTGCAAAGATAAAACAGAAATCTTTCCCTGCAAATATTTTTAGCCATTAAGTGCCTCTGCACCCCCAACGATTTCAAGGATCTCGTTGGTAATGGCAGCCTGGCGGGCCTTGTTGTAGCTGAGTTTGAGCTCTTTCAGCAGTTCGCCGGCGTTGTCTGTGGCCTTGTGCATGGCCGTCATACGCGCACCGTGCTCGGCCGCCTGCGAATCCAGGATCACCTTAAAGAACTGCGTTTTAAGCGAGGCCGGGATCAGGTTGTACACGATCTCTTCCTTGCTCGGCTGGTAGATATAGTCCGTAGTTGCTGCAGAAGCCTGGCTCTTATCGTCTGAAGACGTAATGGGCAGGTAGTTGTCCACCACCGTAGTGATCGACGCTGCAGAGCGGAACTCGTTGTATACGATGTATACTTTATCGAACACCTTTTCGGCAAAGAGGCCCATTATCAGCTCGGCAATACCGTTGGCATTGGCAAAGGTAGGTTTGTCCACCACCTCGTCGAACTGGGCACGGACCTTTACATCACGCTTGCTGAAAAAACCGGAGGCTTTACGGCCGATGCAGATCAGTTCGAGGTTACCGCTTTTTACCTGGGCCGCGTGCTCTTCCAGGAAGGCACTGGCTCTTTTGATCACGTTGGCATTGAAAGCGCCGCAAAGACCTTTATTGGCAGTAACCACCACCAGCAGGATACGTTTGGCCTCGCGCTGCTCGGCATAAGGGCTTTCGGTATCCGAAGAAACAGCTCCGCTCAGGTTGCCCAGTATCTCCTTCAGCTTGTCGGCATAGGGACGCATACGGGTAATGTTATCCTGTGCTCTCTTCAGCTTGGATGCAGACACCAGTTTCATGGCCGATGTGATCTGGCGGGTGGAGCTTACGGATGATATCCTGTTTCGTACTTCTTTTAAGCTTGGCATAAAAAATATATTACCTGTTCCCTCGCTGAAAGCGAGGGAACAGAATCATTCTACAATTACTTGGCGAATTTGGCAGATACCGCTTTGGCTACTTTTTCAAGTACACCGGTGATCTCGTCGTCGAATTTACCGGCTTTCAGCGCATCCAGGGTAGGACGGTGCTGGGCATCCAGTACAGACAGGTAATCTTCCTGGAACTCACGTACTTTGTTCACGGGAACACTGCGCAGCAGGTTCTTGGTACCGGCATAGATGATCGCGATCTGTTTCTCTACCGTCATCGGGCTGAACTGGGCCTGTTTCAGGATCTCCACGTTACGGGCACCTTTGTCCAGTACGAGTTTGGTAGCGCTGTCGAGGTCGGAACCGAACTTGGCGAAGGCTTCCAGCTCGCGGTACTGCGCCTGGTCGAGCTTCAGGGTACCGGCTACTTTCTTCATCGATTTGATCTGTGCGTTACCACCCACACGCGATACCGAGATACCTACGTTAATGGCCGGACGTACACCAGAGTTGAACAGGTTCGACTCGAGGAAGATCTGTCCGTCGGTGATCGAGATCACGTTGGTAGGGATGTATGCAGATACGTCACCCGCCTGTGTTTCGATAATGGGCAGAGCAGTAAGTGAACCGCCGCCTTTTACTTTACCTTTCAGGGATGCCGGCAGGTCGTTCATTTCGGCAGCGATGGCGTCGTTGTTGATCACTTTCGCGGCACGCTCGAGCAGACGGCTGTGCAGGAAGAATACGTCACCCGGGTAAGCTTCACGTCCCGGCGGACGACGCAGCAGCAGGGATACCTCGCGGTAAGCCACGGCCTGTTTAGACAGGTCATCGTACACGATCAGGGCCGGACGGCCTGTGTCGCGGAAATACTCCCCGATGGCGCAACCGGCGAACGGAGCGTAGAACTGCATCGGCGCAGGATCGGAAGCCGAGGCGGAAACGATCACCGTATAGGCAAGCGCTCCGGCATCTTCCAGCGTTTTGGCGATGGAAGCCACGGTAGAACCTTTCTGGCCGATAGCTACGTATATACAGAATACAGGCTTGCCTGCTTCGTAAAACTCTCTCTGGTTAATGATGGTATCGAGCGCGATGGCCGTTTTACCGATCTGGCGGTCACCGATGATCAGCTCACGCTGTCCGCGGCCGATCGGGATCATGGCGTCGATCGATTTGATACCGGTCTGCAGGGGTTCGTTCACCGGCTGACGGTAAATTACACCCGGTGCTTTACGCTCCAGCGGCATCAGCACGCTTTCGCCGGCGATGGGACCTTTACCGTCGATGGGGTTACCCAGGGTATCCACCACGCGGCCCAGCATACCTTCACTTACGGGAATAGAGGCAATTTCGCCCAGGCGTTTAACGGTCTGACCTTCGCGGATATCGCCGGAAGGCCCCAGAAGTACGGCACCTACGTTGTCTTCTTCCAGGTTCAGTACGATCGCGCGTACGCCATTCTGGAACTCGATCAGCTCACCGGCCTGTACATTGTTCAGTCCGTAAATACGTGCAATACCATCTCCTACCTGAAGCACGGTACCCACTTCTTCTAACTGAGCGCCCGTTTTAAAACCGGATAATTGCTCTCTCAGGATTGCGGATACTTCCGCCGGTTTAATTTCTGCCATAAAGCGAAATATTAATATTCTTTAATGTAAAGGTTCTGATCAAATGATCGTTTCAGGTCGCTGATCTCGTGAGCAAAGCTCATGTCGATCTGTTTATCGCCCACGGTAAGTATGTAACCGCCGATCATGGACGGGTCTACTTTTTCTTCGAGGATGATCTCCGTAGCGCCCGCGAACCCGGGAGCGGTACGTACAATATTTTTAATGCGGTCGCGCAGCAGGGCCGTCAGCGGTACAGCCGTAGCCACATGGGCAACCAGGATGCCTTTTTTGGCATTGTAGAGGTTCACATAGGCCCTGGCGATATCTCCCAGGTACTGTTCGCGGCGGCTTTTGGCCAGCTTTTCCACAAAAGCGTTGGTCAGTTCCGAAAAGGAAGGGAAAACGGCACGGATGGCCGAAACCTTTTTATCGAAACGGATCACCGGACTTTTCAGCATGGCTTTAAAGTCGGCCACTTTATCATATGTTTCGCCAAACACCTGCATTTCGGCAAACACCTGGTCGGCGACACCTCTTTCCACAGCCAGGCTGTATAATGCATTTGCGTAGCGTACGGCTACTTTCGAAATTCCAGCCATTCTTAGTTAAAGCTTGCCTCGTTCAACAATTTTTCAATGCTGTTGTGCTGTTTGTCAGCATCAGACAGTTTTTCGCGGAGGATCTTCTCAGCAATGTCCAGCGAAAGACGACCTACTTCGTTCTTAATCTCGGTCATGGCCTTCATTTTCTCATTGTTGATGCTTGCGCGGGCCTGTTCCAGCATTTTAGACGCTTCGGCCTGTGCTTTGTCCTTTGCCTCGGCGATCATCTTTTCAGACGCTTCGCGGGCGGTACGCAGCATAGTTTCGCGTTCTTTGGCGGCTTCGGCCAGCAGGTCCTCGTTCTGGGCCTGGATATCTTTCATGCGTTGTTCGGCCAGTTCAGCGGCTTTCAACGCATCGTCGATTTTCTTTTCACGCTCGTTCAGCGAAGAAAGAATAGGCTTCCACGCGTATTTTTTCAGCAGGAAGAACACGATCAGAAATGCGATCGAAGTCCAGAAGATCAAACCTAAACCCGGGAGTATTAAACCCATACTATATCTGTTTTTATTTTATTGTCTTAAAAAAGTCCCCGCCGGCCTGGTCAACCACCAGCGGCGGCAGGGAAATTCGTTTTGTGCGGATACAGATTACGCGAGGGCAACCAGCAGACACACGATGATTCCGAAGAAAGCGGCACCTTCCACGAGGGCGGCAGCTACGATCATGTTGGAACGGATATCACCTGTAGATTCCGGCTGACGGGCGATAGATTCCATGGCACTTTTACCGATGTTACCGATACCCAGACCAGCTCCGATCACAGCGATACCTGCTCCGATTGCAGCGTATCCGGCTTCAACAGCCATCATAATTTCAGCGATGCTCATTTGTTTAATTTATTTAAAGTTAATACATCCAAATTTTAGTGGGCATGTGCAGCGTCGTGCTCATGTCCGTGATCGTGCTCTTCCACGGCCTGACCAAAGTATACCGATGCCAGCAGGGTAAATACATAGGCCTGCAGGAAGGCTACCAGTAACTCCATTACGTTCATGAACACGGAGAAGGCAACCGACAGTACCGATACACCGTAACCGGCGCCCGTACCGAATTTTTCACCGAATATAAAGATCAGGGATACGAAAGACAGGATAATGATGTGACCTGCGGTAATGTTGGCAAAAAGACGCAGGCAGAGTACGATCGGTTTGGAAACCACCCCGATGAACTCGATGATGAACATAAGCGGCACGGGCAGTTTGAGCCATGCCGGTACGCCCGGGGTCCATACCAGGTGCATCCAGTAATCTTTTTTACCGCTGAAGATGGTTACCAGGAAGGTAAACAGGGCCAGCACCAGGGCTACCGAAATATTACCGGTGATGTTGAAACCGCCGATGAAGGGCACCAGGCCCACTACGTTACAGATCAGGATAAAGAAGAAGATGGTAAGCAGGAAGGGCATGAAACGCTTGTAGTGCTTCTCCCCGATCGAAGGTTTGGCCACCTCGTCGCGTATAAAGATCACCAGGGGCTCGATGAAGGACTGGATACCTTTGGGAGCACCCAGGCCGCGTTTTTTATAGCCTTTGGCCACGGCAAACATTACAAATACCAGGATGAACATGGCCAGGATGAGACCGAAAACGGTTTTGGTAATGGAGAGATCGAGCGGTTGTGCATTGGTGGGGTGACCGTGCTCATCGTAGGTCAGGTTACCGTGTGCGTCGGTCAGGTAAATTTTTTCGTGCAGCAGGGCATAGCCGTTGTAAACCGGCACGGGATCGTGCGCATGCTGGTTGTTATGATCCTCGCCGATGATCTCGGCGGCTTCGTGATCGTCATGGGAAACCACCGGCTTGTGATCGCCGTGGAAACGGGAAGAGGGGAAAATATCAAGACCTTTCTCCGGGGAATATACAATGATCGGCAGGGGCACGGTAACATGCGTTTCGTGGTCGGTACCTTCGCCCAGGGTGAAGAAGTGAATTTCATGCGCGTCGAGCACGTGGTGAAGGATCACTTCGCCGGCCTTAAATTCCTTTTTTCCGCCCTCAGAGCCGCTTGCAAAAGCCATACCGGCAAAGGCGAACAGCACAAGGCAAAACGCCGAAAATCTTTGTATTAAACTGAATTTCATCACAATAAACCAAAAAAGAGTAGTTCTTGAAATCGAGCGCAAAATTACACACTTTCCCTTAAAAAAGAAACGTTGCATCGCTTTTAGCCAAACAAAATTTCAAAATACTGATTACGTACATATTAATTATTTTCACCCCGCATAAAGGCCCTGGAAAAGCGCCAGTCGATAACGGTAAAAACCAGGTAGCTTACCATGATAATTACTGCCGATTCTTTCATGTGTTCCTTGTCGAGCAGGAACACCAGCACCACCAGCAGGGCCAGCACCAGTAATTTGAGTCCCGAAAAGCCCATATAGGCCGTAACGAACTTTTTGGGTTCCTTCTTTGCCAGCTGCCGGGCATAGGCATGTGCCAGGATGAAGAGCAGCAACATACCGGCTACAATGACCCCGCCCCAGCGGAAGGGATGCAGGTCGGGCCTGAAGTGGCGCAGCAGGGCATCGGCCCCGATGAGTACGATGGCCGCCAGGGATATGCTACGGATGAACGGAGCGATACTGTTTTTCATGCCGCAAATATACGCGCTTAAACCGGGAAAAAGAGCTACCCCGATGCAGGGAAAAGAAAAGTGTACATTTTTACTTGCGGGAACAAAAAATTGTACGTAATTTTGTACGTATAATTCCCCGACACGGGAGCTTATTTATTTTTGGATTTTATAAAATATACTTGCAGAAATCATGGAAGTAGTTAATTACAGCGAGTTCCGCAAAAACCTGAAAGAGCATCTGGACAAAGCCTCGGATGATGCAGAAGTGGTGGTGGTATCCCGCAGTAAGGACAAAAATGTGGTGGTTATTTCCCTGGACGAATACAATTCCTGGATGGAAACCCTGCATTTACTGAAAACAGAAGCGAACCGCGAACGTCTTCGCGAATCTATTAAAAGTCTGAAGAATAAAAATGTTATTGTTAAGAATTTAAAGGACTTAGAGGCTAATGAAGAATAAAGTAATGGATTAAAACAACAATGGATGAATCTTGTGTTTACTTCAGAAGGCTGGGAAGAGTATGAGTACTGGCAAAAAAATGATACAAAAACGCTGAGAAAGATCAATGAGCTTATTAAAGCCTGTACCCGTGACCCTTTTGAAGGGATCGGCAAACCCGAACCTCTTAAAGGGGAGCTGCAAGGCTTCTGGTCTCGTCGTATAACCGGCGAACACAGGCTTGTTTATCAAATCTCCGAAGACGGTCTTCAAATCATTCAATGCCGTTTTCATTACTAAGAAACTGGAAAGCGCTTCAAGATCCGGAACGCTTTTTTTATATCTCCGTTAAAAAAACGCTTAACCAAACCTTACTCCATTGCGCGAAAGACCGGTGTGTCTACTCCCGGGCTCCGGTAAAATACATCCGGCATCTCACATTGGGCAAAGATTGTACTTACCAGTTATCCGGGTACTCTTCTGCCACCAGTATTTCCGGGTGTTGCGCCGCGAATGCATCGAATGCTGCAATAATTTCGTCACGTTCCGGATGGTCTTCATCATCCTGCAGGGCAAAGACACGTATACTCAGGTCCCCGGCTCCGGGCAGTCCAAGATTTAACGCTCTGTCCATCGACTGTACCATATGAAGAATATGGCCGGCCGCTGCTTCTGCATCCAGGGCAGGTTGCAGGTATTCGTCCAGCGCCTCCCGGTCTGCCGGCAGCAGGTAACGGTGCTCATAGCCTGCGGTAGAATCCCCGATCTGCGAGCGCACAATACCCACGCCGATCAGAAAATGCGTAAATCCGTCTCCGTTCAGTATGCCGGAATGAGCGATCTGTCCGTTACGCACAAAAACAAGTACCGGCGGCGGATCCCCGTCCTCGTCCAGGGCCTCCAGCAATTCTTCGCCGCTGAGCTCATGCCCGATGCCCCCGTGGATGGTATATCCGTGGCAATTCGTATCCTGCGGATCATCGCCCCAGGGTGTAAGTACCTGGTGAGGCATTTGATGGAAAGCCTCTGCTCTCTCTTCCATGGCGGCTTCAGCTGCTTCTTCGGTAATTTCCTGCCGCTGTACCACCAGGGTATTTGCCCAGGGTTGCTTCAGGGCCCTGCTGTCCGGCTGCGGGGTTTTCGTCCTCAGCTGCATGGCCTTCATACCCATTACATCGGCTTCCTGTTCCAGGCCGCTGTCATCGTTGAGGGGCAGACCGCTTTTAAACTGTGTGGTAGCTTTCACCCGGCCCTGTTTCTGCTGCACCACGTGCCAGGCTTCGTGCGGCAGATGCCGTTCCTGTCCGGGGCCCAGGTGTATCTGTCCACCCTGTGCATAGGCGTAAGCCTGGAGTTGTGCCGGATGCGCGGAGTTATAATGTACCTGCACATCGTCCATCGCAAAACCGGAGAGTTGTTCCAGCCCCGCTTTCAGATCATCGGGCAGCCCGGTACGGTTCTCTTTCCGTTGTATGGGTGGAGGTGAAAAGGCTATATGCGGGGCCTTTTCTGCCGAAAGCACAGCGCCGTCCTCTTCCACACGCTTTCTGCGATCTGCGTGCCGCAAACCGGGGCTCTGCTGTTCTTTATGTATACGGGTGGTCTGCATGCGTTACAATTAGTGATGCCAGGCCGGACTGAAGTGTGTACCTGCAAAAAGGATAAAGAGCGGGATACTGCCGCCGTTCGTGGCATGAAGCGTTACCGAAGTGGTAGCGGGGGCCTGCGGGTTATCGCGTACGCCCTCGTGTACCACATACAGGGTGTAACGACGTTGCGTGCGGGCCGTTACCAGGTTCAGGATATTCTGTGCTACCTGCGGGGTGAGATCGATGTTTCCGCCGCCTGTAATGCCCAGTTGTTGCCGGTATTCCGCGGCTGCCTCACTGCTGATGTCCACATCGGCCGCTTTGAATATGGAAATGATGGAACAGTTGTTGTCCGTACCGTCGGCAAAGCCGATCTCATAGAACTGATCGGCCCCGAAACGCTGCGCCTCCGACAATACACTTTTGTGCAGGTCTTCTTTGGTAGGCCTGTCATCCTCTACCTGCATCGAACCGCTGCCGTCGTCCACAGATGAAGAAGGGACAGAACCGCCGCCCTGCGACGATTGCTGTGGTGCCGATGTGGGAAGCATGGTATTGTACAGGTCCTGGTTCTTACTGATCTCGTCCAGCCCCATATTGAAACTGCCTTTCGGGGTGGACTGCTGCGAAAAACCTACCCGATTGCCCATGCCGATATGCGCACGGGCCATAACGGAGGTATCGTACCCGAATATCTGCTGTCCGCCTCCTTTGTTATCGTTGATCTTGCCGGTAGGCGTGGACTTGTTCTTGCCCCAGATGTGTGTGCCTTTTTTATCTTCGCCTACGTGCCCGGCCCCATAGTTCGAGAGGCCCGCCTGGGCCGTGTATCCTTCAAAGATCAGCTGCCCTCCCGCTACCAGATCATGCAGACCCAGGATATCGATGATGTGTTTGATGGGACTTTCGCCTACGTTCTGCTTCAGGTCTACGTGCTCGCGGGCGCTGTTGCAGGCGGCCACAAAGATGCGCAGCGGGAAGTTTTTCTGGTTGGTTACAATGATCTTTTTTATGGTATCCAATACCTGGGGTGTCACCACCTTATTGTTATCGTCTGAAAAGCTGTCCTTTCCGCCGCCCATGGCCCCGTGCGCCACAATGATCGCCGTTTCGCCCGGCGCCATGGCAAAATCGCTGCCGCCCTTCATCATATCCACAATAACGTGATTGGGATAGAAGGTCTTTACACCTTCGATGTACAGGGCCGGGTCACTGGGAGCCAGATCGGAAGGTTTGGTGGCAAACCAGTCGGCGCCCTGTGTAAGCGGGGTATCTTTGCCGCCGCTGAACAGGAATACCTTGCGCTGTATCACATCTTCGTTTCCATCCCCTGCTGAGCGCAGCTGTGTAGTGGCCTTTACCCGGTCCTGCTTCTGCTGCACCACATGCCAGGCCTCATGCGGCAGGTGTTTTTCCTGTCCGGGGCCCAGGTGAATATCGGTTCCCTGAGCGTAGGCGTGTGCCTGCAGTGCGGCCGGTTTTGCTGAATTGTAATGTACCTTTACGTCGTCCATAGAATAGCCGGAGAGCTTTTCCACACTGTTTTTGAGTCCGTCGGGCATGCCGGTCCTGTTCCCGTGCTGCTGTACGGTGGACGAATGATCCTGCTGAGGCCTGACTGCAGAAAGCGGGGCCTTTTTGGTCGTTTGCGTATGGGTTTGCATCCTGAGTGGTTAAACGATGGAACCAAGATAGGAAAATATTACAGAAATGCGGCTGTTTCTAAACCAACGCGGCAAATGAATTTACCATCGTCTTTAGCGCCTGATTATGCATGCATTACGCCCTCTATCCGGCTACTACAAAGGCTTTGCGCATTTGCGGAATTTTGCTTTTTGCCTTAGGTTTGTACCCCACTCTTCCGGAAACACAGTTCAGGTCAACTTTAAAACTTTTTTACCGATCATGAATGTGAAACCAAGCACATCCAAAAAACTCAGGGGGCTCGAACCCTGCGAAATTTACGAGATCATGCAGCTGCTCCTGCTGCGGGAAACCGCCACCGATCAGAACCGGGAACAGTTCTGGACCATCGCCCTCGATGCCGACAATCGCATCCTGAACATGGAGCGGGTAAGCCTGGGCTCGCTGGAATCGGCCGAACTGGACCCGGCCGGCATTTTTGGCGTACCCCTGCTGAAAAAAGCCAGCGGCCTGCTCCTGCTGCAGTTTTGTCCGGGCGGGGAATTTTCTCCCGGCGAAGACAGCATCGATCTTACCGACCGGCTCATCCAGGCCGGGCACTTAGTACAGCTACCCGTACTGGACCATCTGCTGGTAAGCGGACAGAGCTATTACAGCTTTGCCCACAGCCGCCTGCTGCGCGAACTGGAGAACAACAGCAAATACCTGCTGAAACACCCCATGCTGAAGGAACGGCAGGATAAAATGGCTACCGAACAGGCCAAAGCCATCGGTGAGAACAACCGTACCCGCGATATTGCCCGGGCCATGAAGAAGAGCGGGGCCGCCACCGAATACATTATGGAAGTAACCGGACTGAGCCGGGCCACCATCGCTCACCTGAAAACCGAAGAAAGCACACAAAACGGCACAGCAAAATAAACCGCACGCTATATACAGGGCTCTGTACCCCAGCTGCGGTGACCGCGACCCTGGTGGCATTTCCAGTTTTTCTCAATGCTCTGCACCTGCCCGGTCTGCCGGGCCTTCATACGTATCTGCACGCCGGCCTGTGAATCGTCGCTGAGCCCCTCCTGCCGGAGTACAATAAGATAGCTGCCGTCCTCTTCTTTTTCCGCACGTAGTTTGCGGGAGCTGTTCCCCTCGGTTTCGGGCACAGGGTAATACAGTTCCATCAGTGTGGCCGCATCTTCAATATCGGTACGGCCGCTGATCTGCACATTAAACGCCGTAACGTCTTCCTGAACGAATTTTTCGGGACCGGAACAGGCGCTGAGCATGCACAGTCCTGCCAGCAGAAAAAAATAGTTTTTCATAACGTTTAAAAATACAAAAAAGTCGTGTTTTTTTCTGTATAAATCGACGAATACGCGCAGGAAAGGCCTGAATGAATAAAAACAGATCTATTTTTTTATTTTACACAAACGTCTATATAAAATATACAGCTGTGGCATAGTAAGCACAGATTAATTAACGCTCATTTTCAGCGCTTTTCACACACGTTACACACAAAAATATGCATATATTAAAAGCTTGTGTATTTTTGCCGAAGCATCAATTTCTCAAATTATTCCGCAATGGAATCATCCTGTTGTTCCTTACCCGGGAACAAAACTGCCACCTCTGCACCGTCCTGCCGCAGTGTATACTGCCGGTATATTCCTGTTTTATATATTCTAAAAGCTTATTCCCTATAACATGTCACGCCTCTTTTACGCACTGACCGTTACGGTCCTGTTCCTGTGTCATTCTTTTACCGGCCGGGCCCAGTACCTGCTTACGGCCATTTCTCCGCCGCCGCAGTTTACCCATGACGATCTGTGGAACCTCACGCTTACCCGTACCAATACTTCGGATAACTATACGCAGTTTTACATTGCTTTGCGTATATTCAACAACAATTCGCTGCTGGAAGTAAAGACCAATTCGGCCATGCTGCCCCTGAGCAATGCGGTAACGGTGATCCATATCGGGAATATCGCCGATGTACAGCCTTTTACCATCAACTATTACAACGCTACGGTATTACAGCAGGTAGTGGCTTCGGGCGGACTCTTTCCCCCGGGCGTATGGAACATCGACTTTACCCTGTACGGCCGCCCGAGTGACGGTGAATTCACGGAACTGGCCGATTACAGCTACCCGCTTATTGTAGATGCCATGTGGCCGCCTATGCTGCTTTCACCGGCTGACGGCGATACCGTACAGACGCTGAACCCCATTCTTACCTGGACACCCGCATTCAGCACCTACCTGCCGGGCAATGTTATGTACAACCTGCGTGTAGTACCCATATTTACGGGCCAGACCAAACAGCAGGCCATTACGGCCAATTACCCGGCTTACCAGGACGCAGGTATTCCCATGCCTTTACAGATCTATCCCAATACGGCACAGCCGCTCGACAGCAACACACGTTATGCCTGGCAGGCAGAGGGTTTTTCGGGCAGCAGTTCACTCGGACAGAGCGAAGTATGGGAGTTCTGCTATTGCTTCGGCAACGTAATTGATTCCGTGAACGTTCCCCTGATCTGGTACGACCTGCAGCCCGACAACACCGACAATATTTACCTTTTCAACTCCGATTCACTGCGTTTCCGGTTCACCGATCCCTACCTGATCTCCGATTCTTCGTTCCTGCAGTTTGAACTGATACGCGAAGAGACCGGGGAGATCATTACGGACAACAATACCTGCGGCGACGGCCCTTTTCCTTCTTCACGCATCCATTATGCAATGGACCTGGACGGGCTTCAGCTGCATAAAGGCACCTACCGCCTGGTGATCTCCGATACCAAACGACAGAAATACGTAATGCGTTTTATTTATGCGTACTAAAAAATATACATTTCTTCTTCTCATCGCTCTGCTGCCGCTTTTTTCATCCTGCCACCGGGTTTCCCTGCAGGAGCTGCAGCAGTATGTAAAAGATCCGAAGAACGGACTGATCCACACCCGCCGGAACGCAGGCGGCAGCTATACCCTCATGTATAAGCCCCTGGAATTTATGTATTACCTGAAGTACGGCACAGATCCCGCGCACTCTTTTTCCGCATTCCGCAAAGAAAACGAGAACGTGTTTTTCTTCGAAGTGGACATACGCCTCAATAAAAAGGCCGGCGCCACCATCGAGCCGTTCCAGTTTGAGACCACACGGCAGAATTTCTCCATAAACTCGGGTCTTAACGGGGGGTATCCGCTCAGCTACCACATGGAACGGACGAACGAAAAAGAGGGCATTGTAAGTCTCTCTTTCGAGTGCGAACCCGGAAAAGATATACAGATTACCTATAAAGACATTTACACCGGTCAGGACCTGACCTTTCCTATCACCGCAGAAGCCCTGAAGGCCCTGCCAAAATCAAAACTGCAATGAAAGTAAACCACCGTTTACGAAAAAGGACCATAGCCGGCGGACTGCTGGGTGTGATGCTGTTCGACATGATCGCCCCGAATATCAGCTGGGCGGTGAGCAGCGGCCCCTCACAGGCTGAATTCAACGGGTATACATCCGGAAGCGTTACCGAACTGGTAGACCCTTTTACCGGCGATTTTTCCTACAATATTCCCCTGATGACCGTGCCCGGTTCGGACGGAGGTTACCCCATTGTGCTCTCGTACAATGCCGGCATAGGCATGAACGACGAGGCCAGCTGGGTAGGTCTGGGATGGACCCTGAACCCCGGCGTGGTAAACCGCTCCATGCGGGGCCTGCCCGACGATCTGAAAGGCGATAAGGTAACGCAGCGAAACTACATACGCCCTGACAATACCGTGGAACTGATGGCCAGCACTGATCTGGCGGGCCTGTTGCCCGAGGTGGCCGGATTCGATGGCTCACTGCTCTCCGGTAGCCTGGGTCTGCCCCTGTCATACTGCATGTACTACAACAGTTACCACGGACTGGGCAGTCGCCTGGGAGCGGGCCTTTCCCTGAACGGAACAGCAGCTATGTTCGGCGGTGGCATCGGTCTGGGTATGAGCTTCGACTCCAATGAAGGTGCAGCCGTACAGGGCGACCTTTCGCTGGGTGTGCAACTGTCCAAATTAAATTTTGGTATAGGCATCGGAGGTGCGGCCACAGCCCGTGAAGGCATTACTTCCGTAAGTCGCACGACCACATTCGGCATATCCGGCTTTAAAAATGCACTCTGGGGCAAGGGCGGAACCTTCAGTACCGCTTCGCATGTTCCTGTGCCTCCTTACCAAATGACCGGCTTCAGCGCCGCGCTGAAACTCGATTTCGAGGCCGGTGCACTCAGTACCACCCTCAATGTACCTCTTTCGTTGCAGGCCTCTTATACCTCACGCAAGATCGCCGGCAATATACGCGAACTGAACGGCTACGGCTACATGTATGCCCACGAGGCTTCGCAAACGCCCGAAGCCACCAATGACCTGATGGACTTTAACCGCGAGAACGACCGCGACATCACGATGAAAAGTCCGTTCATTCCCAATCCCCTGGCCACACACGACGTGTACGCCATAAAAGGGATCGGGGGCGGAGGCGCTTTCCGTCTGTACCGCAATGATGCCGGTATCTACCACGATCCGTCCACGGTAAGTTCCACCGGTGGCGGCACGGTAGGTTTTGAAGTAGCGGCCAGCACCGGTTTTAAGGTAGCAGCCGACATCGACGTGAACTATACCGAATCCTATACCGGCAAATGGGTGGACGGACTGGATGAGATCAGCTCCAAGCTGAAATTCCGCAACGGAACCGAATACGGCGATTACAGCGGTGGCAATATCTCGTACCTGCGCCGCAATGCACCGTACTACTTCCGTTTCCTGAGCGAGAACACCCGTATGCAGAACTCCGGCACCTTTAATGCGTTCCGCAAAGAACAACCCTATACCATCAGCCTGGGTATGATGCAGAAAGGCAGCCAGTCGGTAGACGGCGGCATGGGCGAATTCATCGGTAAAATATCCGAGAACCTGAAGCCCGTATTCGTGGCCAAAGCGCTCAATGCTTCGCAGGGCACACCGGTACCGGAGTACAAAAAACAGCGGGAGATCTCCAATTCCGTGATCGGACACCGCACCCGTGCCGAAGTGGTACAGGGCGCCGGAAGTGCCGGATTCCCCCTGCCAAAGGTTATTTCTTCCACGACGCCCGATCCCTCACAGAGTACGCTCAACAACTATTTCAGCGGTCTGGCCGCCTATACGTATCCCACAACGCATGTAAAAGACCATCATATTGCAGAGTTCAGCGTACTTACGCCCGGCGGAGAGACCCAGAAATACGGTCTGCCCGCCTATATACGCAAACACAACGATCATTATTTCTCTTACGGCACCAGCAACGACGGACAGGACTCACACGGTCCGGCACCGACCATCAATGCCGACCTGACGAATTTCTCCAATTCCTACGAAAAATATTACCACGGTAACGAGCTGCCGGCCTATGCCCACTCGTACCTGCTTACCGAGATCTATTCCGCCGACTACCTGGATGTAAGCGGCGACGGGCCGAGTAATGACGACTACGGCGACTTCACCAGGTTCAACTACAAACAGCACAGTTCGGCATTCCGCTGGCGCATTCCGTATTCAGGCGCCATCAACCTGAAGGGGAACCTTTCGGCCGGCTACGACAACAAGGCCAGCATCAGCTATGGCGAAAAAGAACTGTGGTATGTACAATCCATAGAGACCAAGACCCACGTAGCCTTTTTCCTGACCTCGAACCGGAACGACGGCAGTATGGCCGCCAATGAAGTGAACGGCGGGCGTGACCTGGGCAGCACCAAACTGCAGAAGCTGGACCGCATTGTACTTTTCTCGAAAGAAGAGTTGAAATATGCACTCGATAACGGCCAGGTACCCGCCCCGCTGCAACAGGTGTATTTCTACTACTCCTACGACCTTTGCCCGGATACGCCCAGCAACGACGGTGCCACACTTTCAAGTCACCCCGATGCAGACCTGAACCCGGCGCTGACCAATGCCAATGCCAAGAAAGGCAAGCTCACCCTGGAAAAGGTAGAGATCCGTTACGGCAGCAGCAGCAAGGGACAGCTTACGCCTTACCGCTTCAATTACGGCAATGTAGATTCCACGGACGATAACCCGGCTTATGCCTACGGCCATCACGACCGCTGGGGCACCTACCGCAATATAAACCGCACGGTAGCTTCTTCTGCCCTGGGCGGCCCTACGCTGCGCAACAGCGACGAAACGTTCCCGTACGTACAGCAGGCTTACGGACAAAAGTCCTTCCTGGACAAAGAAGCCGGCGCCTGGTGCCTCAAAGAGATCATAAAACCTTCGGGTGGCAAGGTGAATGTGGAGTACGAAAGCGACGACTACTCCCACGTACAGGACAAACCAGCCCAGCAGATGTTCAAGATCATCGGGGTGGGACTGCACGGCGATGCCCGCGACAACAATCCGTCCGCATCTATACACAATGTGGTGAACGTTACCAAAGACGAACTGTTTACCCTGGGCAGCAGCAATCTGCCGCTGAACAAGAACAACCGCCGCATTTACTTCGACCCGGAAACACCGATCAGCGCGAGCTTATCCAATGCCGAAATAAAAGCAGAAGTAGCGAAATACGCCCGCTCCATCCTGAAGTCGGATTCCCTGCTGTACTTCAAGATCTGGCAGCGCCTGCAGATACCCAAAGACTTTGTGGCGGCCGGCGGCTGGGCCTATGACTATGTAGAAGGCTACAGCAAGATCGATTCCGTACACTACGCCGTACTGAACGGCGATAAAGTAGTGCCCTACGTAGTAGTAAAAGACGTAAAAATATCCGGCCGCACCCTGCATCCGTTCAAGCTGGCGGGCTTACAGTACCTGCGTTATTCCCGCGGAGACCTGTCTACCCTGCACGGCGGCAATTCCGGTATGGCGGCAGTAAATGTGATCCTTTCGAGCGTGAGCATGATCACGGGCGGACTGGAAATGATGAGCGGCTACTACAACTGGGCCATTATGCGCGGACATTGCGAACAGCTGGGCGACGATGAGGCTTCGTATATACGCCTGGATTCGCCGGACGGCACCAAATACGGGGGCGGGCACCGCGTAAGATCCATTACGGTGAACGATGTCTGGGGCGACCAGAGCTCCGAAAGCATCGGGAACACCGCGTATAAAGAAAATTACTACTACCGCACCCTCGAAGGCCGCGAGAACATCAGTTCGGGCGTTGCGGCCTATGAGCCGGTCATCGGCGGCGAGGAAAACGCCATGAAACGCCCCGTGTATTTCGGGCGCGACAATAAATTCGCCAATAAGGAACTGCCCTATTTTCAGCACCTGCCCGTGCTGGAAGGCCTGTACCCGGCACCATCCGTAGGTTACCGCGATGTAAGCGTAATTACCGGCACCACCGAACAACACCCGGAAACGGGCGACGGCTTCTCCCGCTACACCTTCTATACCCATAAAGATTTCCCGGTATATTCGTACCGCACGGAAACGCCGGAGCGCGTGAACGACGAGGACGGTTTTGTAATCCCCCTGATCGGAAGCCTGCAATACCGCAGCTTTGGCTATTCGCAGGGTTATTCCATTGTGCTGAACGATATGCACGGCAAACCACGGGCCAGTTATTCCTACCCGTCGAAACTCTGGAACAATACAGCCAAAACCGCACAGAATCCCGATGGCGGCTATCGCAAAAAGACCAGCTACGTATACAATATCGACGACACACAGATCATCGATTCTTTTAAAGCCGATTTCCACAAAGGCGACGGCTCCGACAACGTAAACGAATACAAAGGCGTGGATTTTGAAATGTATGCCGATGTACGGGAGAATTTCTCCTACTCCATCAACGGCGGCGCCGCGGTAAATGCCGGGGTAGACCCTACCCCGATGGGTATTTTCGTATCAGCGTTCCCGGCCATCAGTATGCAGGCCAGCAATATGCGTACCCTGGCCACCACCAAGGTAGTAAGCCGTTCGGCCTACCTGAAGGAAGTGATCAGCGAGGACGTGGGTGTGGAAGAAAAGGTACAGAACCTGCTGTTTGACCTGAACAGCGGCGAGGTGGTACTTACACAGACCACTTCTGACTGGGACAATGTAGCCGATGCCGCTTACGACGACGTTACCTATTCCTACACCATGCCGGCCTACCAGAAAGGTCCGTACCAGACCATGGGCCAGGCAGACTTTAACTACCGCCTTTCCTTCAGGGCCACACTGGGCAATGGCAACGGCACCTTTACCCTGCCCGATGCGGCTAAATACCTGGCTCCCGGCGACGAACTCTACGCCGATGCCGGTGCAAACCGCCATTACTGGGTAAGCGCCATCAGCGGAAGCACTGTGACCCTACAACTGCGCAATGGTACCAATGCGGCTAACGGCACGTACACCTTTACCATACTGCGTTCGGGCAACCGCAACCTGCAGGACGTGGCCGCGGCCACCATTGTTTCGCTGCAGGACCCGAGCCTGAAAGGCAATTTTGCCATCTTCGAATATTTCAACAACCTGATGCAGCAGTACCTGAGCGGAGGCACCACCCCGCCCGCCTCACAGAACTTTGATGTGAAGGACTGCCTGGGCACACGCTACAAAGGCAGCCTGCAGCTGACCAGCGGCGGCACGCCGAACATCAAATTTGTATTTGATCCGCCTACAGGTTGTCCCGAGTGTTACGATTATTCCGGCTGCGGGGGAAGCATCCCCAGCGCGGTATTCGAAATTCCCCTGAACCCGGCGAAAGTAAATGCCCTGAACTCCTTCCGCAATGTGCGTCTTTCCATATACGAGCCACAGCAGGGCAAGGGCGTAAAAGTGAATTACCTGGACGGCAGCAACTCCGTTACCGAACTGCAGGCCTCAGACAAGTTCTGCAATATGGACGCCTGTATGAAAGGCGTACTGAACGCCGGAGCCGTGGAATTCCGCCAGAACCACTCCTATCCGCAGAGCGATTATACCATACCGGCACAGAACGGTTTTGCCAATGGCACCAAGGGTATATGGCGCATGCTGCGTTCCAATGCCTATCTTACTTCGCGACTGCAATCAGCGCCTACGCAAAACCCGAATAACCTGCAATTCCCGCTGTTTACCGGTAAAGACGGGGAGTACGAATCTTTCGTAGAGTTTAAACACCAGACGGGCAACAGCAACGATCTGCAGTTTGCCAAAGGCTGGCGCTGGGTTTCTGAGGTGCCGGACTATGGCTATTCGCCCAACGGAGAACTGCTGATGGTCCGCAACCGACTGAAGCTGCCCACTTCGTATATTTATGACTACAAGCAGCTGTTACCCGCTATGTCGGCCGCCAATGCCGATATGCGCGAGATCGCCTTTACCGGGTTCGAGACCAGCATTGTACCCTACAGCATAAGCGGTGGCAGTGGCTCCAACGTGGTAATGGGTTCGGTAACCCGCCTGTCGAACTTTAACATTACCATGGCTACGGGCACAGGTACGTTCCCGATCTATTTCTCGAAGTACGACGCACACTCCGGCCGTCAGTCGCTGTTCATCGGCCCCAACAGCAATATCGTATCCGGGTTCAATATACCGGTACTGGCCCTGCCGCCTTCGGCCGATTTTCAGCAGGACAATACTTCATACCCTTTACAGATGAAATCGGGCGGTAAAAAATACCTGCTTTCGTTCTGGTATAAAAACTCCACCAGCCAGGAATCCGTGGCTATTTACGGGGTTAACTTCAACGGCACTACGTACGACTACACGTCGTCTCTGGTGAAGATCAGCGAGCACGTGGACGGCTGGCGTAAGTTCGAGCTGGTATACAGCATACCGGCCTCACTGGGCAGCGCCACGGCCTATTCACTGAACATAACCGCCCTGCCCGGCACCTATGTGGACGACCTGCGCATACAGCCTTACGAATCGGAAGTGATGAGCATGATCTACGATCCGCGCAGTTACCTGCCCAAAGCACAGCTGGACCGCGATAACTACGTACTGAAAGTGAATTACGACGAAGAGAACAAACCGGTGATCATGAAGACCGAAACGGCTGCCGGCATCTATTCTACATTTACAAACCGGGGTAATACCTCACAAAAATAAGGACCATGAAACCCATACTGATTTTTATACTCGGCATTACCCTCAGCACCAGTTTTTCGAATGCACAGACCTTTGACGAGGACTGGGCCGCCTATATAGCCAAACTGAAAGGCCGCAAGGGCGGGTACAGCGTACAGGTAAAACTCACGGCCATCAACAGTGAAGGTAAACCCGACCACACCGTAGATTCAGACGGCAGTGTGAAAATATGGGGCAACGATTATTACATGAGTTCCTTTAACAAAATGACCTACCTGGTAACCCCGGAATGGCATATTATTGTGGACAAAGGCCATAAAAAGATCATCATTAAATCACTGCAGAACGTAAAGAAAAAGCCCGAGGCTTTCGAAAAGCCCGTTTCTTCTTCCCAGAAAGCAGAAAAGACCGCCAACGGCTATCGCTTTAGCCTGGGAAACGGCGGCAGTTGCCAGACCACATTCAGCGACGGACTGCTGAGCCGCGTGCTGTACGAAAATACCGGGGGCATGAAGCGTACCGAAATTTCGTATACATACCAGGAAGCCAATTTCAGCAAACAGGACTTCAGTGAAGACATCTATATACGAAAAGAGAAAAGCGAGTGGAAGACCCAGCCCGCTTACTCTGATTATAAACTCATTATAAACTAAGCCGGCCCATGAAACGCCTTCTTCTCACACTATTGCTCCTGTTCAGCGCCTGGCAGCTTTCTGCACAGACCTCTACCTTTGCCTACCGGCGGGGTACCCAGCTTTCGGTGCTGAACTCTGTGGTAAATGCCCAGAGCGAATTTTTCTCCTCCAGCCCGGCGGGTTTCTATACCAATTCCGAAAAAATGCGGGTAAAACTGGCCTATGTGGACGTACTGTCCGTGCCCAATTTTTACCCCGACTGCTGGCAGCTGACCATCAGGTACGACGTAACGGTATATACGAATTCTACCACATCAAGTACCATTAGCAATGAGACGCTCACCATCAACCACGAGAACAACAGCGGCACGCGCATACAGCAGGACATTGCCTTTAAAGAATATACCGGCATACGCGCTTCGGTAAAGATCACCGGCTTCGATTTCCGTACCAGGACCGGCTGTATCACGCTGGGCAGCACTACGGCAGCATTTCCCTCCGCCGGGATCTGGAGCAATGTAAACTGGGACGAGATCGAACTCTCGGCACAATACATCGCCGACCGTACCTACCTGAACCTGACCACCTCTTCGATATCGCATACACCGGCCGGCACGGCCCTCTGCGGCACCACGCAGAGCGGTTTTACCACCGCCGCCAGCAATATGGTTACCATACAGTGGGCCGCCACCAATTCCGCCGTACGTTACGACCTGGAATGGGTGTTCATAGACCTGCCCGGCACCACGCCCTTCAATGCCCGTTACGAGTTCAACTGGGACAACGCCACCCGCGTAAGTACCACTTCCAGCTCCTTTAAACTGCCGCTGGCCTATCCGCGGGGTAAGTTCATCTACCGTTACCGCGTAGTGCGCAAGGAAAAAGACAGCAACGGAAATTATTACCTCAAAGAAGAAGACTGGAGCCGACCCGGCGGACTGCGTGGTGAAAGGAACCTGGACGAAACGCAGAACAACGGCAGCATGGCCAACGGCAATTACTTCAATTACTGCGGTATGGAACTGCAGAAGAACTGGAGTTACGGCAGCGGTTATTCCGAGGATGCCCTGCGCAGCGAGGGCCTGGCCTTTTTTGACGCCATGGGCCGCAACCGCCAGTCCATCGGTTATATGCAGACCGACGGCAATGCCGTGATCAGCGAGACCTATTACGACCGGGAAGGTCGTCCCGCCGCCGGATCGATGCCCGTACCGCTTAGCAGCCAGGGCACAAAGTTCTACAACGGTTTCGGGGCCGGGTTCGATTACCCGAACAACTACGAAGCCAATCCCGGCGGTTTCACAGGGCTCCCTTCCACGCACAAGGCCTCGGAGTTCTACTCCACCTCTTCGCCTTTTGCCGCTTCTTTCCCGCAGGTGCCCTCGGCCCAGGGATACGCCCTGAGCCAGGTAAAATACCTGAACAACGGCGACGGCATGATGCAGGAAGCCTCCGCCCCGGGACCGGATCACCGCATGGGCAGCACACATACCCAGATCGTGCGGGAGAGCAATCCCACCCAGAACGAGCTGGACCGCGTATTCGGCAACGAGATCGGCTACGCCGCCCACTATAAAAAAATAGAGACCAAAGACGCCAACGGGCAGACGAGTGTACGCTATGTAGACGGCAGCGGACGTACCGTGGCCACGGCCCTGTATGGGGTGCCGGCCATCAGCAATGTACAGCAGCTGGCCAACAGTCCGCAGGCCACCACGGTAAGCGTACTGAACCAGTCGCAGCCCCAGCCGGACGGCAGTGTATTCTCGCAGACCGAGTACAGCATGAAGGCCGGCGAAGTACGCAGCTTTACCTATAACCTGGCTGCCGCCAGCCAGTACCTGCCCTGCCTGGACAAAAGCTATGGCTGTTATTACGACGTGGAGATACAGGTCCTGAACGACCAGGATTCGGCACAGGTGCTCACGACCAGCGGCGGAAACACCACCCTGTTCGTACAGAGCGGCATTGCTTCGGCCTCGAACGTAAGCTTCAGCTTTACGGTACCTGCGGATGGCATTTACCGCATTCTGAAGACCACACGCCTCAGTGCGGGTTTTATTGACGACAAAGCCGCTGCCGTACAGGCAGATATCATAGCCGCAGGCATCTCGCCTGCCAACGCCTGTGTACCCATAGATTCACCGGCCGTTAACTGTCCAAGCTGCGCCGATAACTGTGTTACGGCCTGGACGCATACCCTGCTGCTGAACGGCAATCCCGTTACGGTGTATGATCACCCGAACGGCGACAGTTACACCTCCGTACAGCTGCTGGCCGATGCCTACCCCAATGACGTGGAATTTGACGGGGGCGGCGGCAAGATCAACGACGTACTGCAGATCATCAATAAATGTGTGCTCGACTGCCAGGCAGACAGCAACGTGATCATTGCCGATCCCTGTGTGGTACAGCGTATGCTGCTGCTGAAGGACATGAGTCCGGGCGGACAGTATTTCGATAATTTCCCGGTAACCTATGAAATGGACCTGGCCGAGCCGGCCGACCTGAACGCCTGGCTGGAAATTTTTGCCGGACCGGCCCTGGGTGAGCTTGCCCTGGCCTTCCCGATACTGCCGCCCTCTCCCTACTGGGACGACGTACGCGCCAACTGGGACCCCGCCATGGCCGAACTACTGCTGCCTTATCACCCGGAATACTGTAAGTACGACTATTTCTGTAATTTTATCAATAACGTGCCGGAGCTCTGCGGCAAGGAAGGCGAATCACCCAATCACTGGGGCAGTTCCTCGGGCTACGATACCGGCATCAACAGCATACAGGACGATTCCACGGCACTGGCCCTGGGCCTGTTCGATCCGCTGAACGGCAATAACAATTTCCAGTACAGCTATCACCTGAGTACACCCAAGAATCCGGAAGTGAATACACCAGCCGACTATGCCGGGGTATGCGATCATGCCGATCCATTCTTTGCGGACCCTTTCTTTTCCACACTGAAAAGTGAAATGCAGGACCGCCTGAAGAAATACATACCGAACCCTTTTGTGGGCGGATATTTCTCTATCTGGGACATACTGGACCCCGACGCCATACTGAGCGGCAATACCTTTAACATGGGCGACCCGGACGAAGCTTCGCTGCATGCTTTCCTGACCATGCTCAGCGGGCAGTTCAGCAGCGGCAGCCTTACGCCTTACCAGTTCTTCCGGGCCTATTACAGTTTCCACAAGCTGGCGCTGATACAAAACGGCTACACGCTGTATGTAATGGCCGACCGCTGTTCCAGCTGTTCAGACCCTACGCTGGAGAACTGCATCAACTGCGCTTCCTCACAGAACGATTGTCCCGACTGCTTCCTGTCTGCCTTTGATGCGGACAGCGACGGACAGGTAGATCCCGGCAACCTGCAGACCAGCTGCGGCGAATATAATTTCGGAGGCTTCCAGATCCGTTACCCCTACAACCCGGTGTACACGGCTATGGACAATAACGGCGGAGTACCCACGTACTGCGATAACACCTGCGAAGGCTATGCCACAGCCTGGATAAACCAGCTGAAAGCCGAATATACCGGTTGCGTAAACTGGATGGACCCCAGCAAGGAGGCTATGCTGAAACAGGCCCTGATCGACGAATGCCTGGCCAGTTGCCTGGGTACGCCTCCAGGCAGCGGTACACCGAATTACAACGGGGCACAGGTGGTGGTGCAGGAATTCATATCCGACTACAATAATAATAACAGTCCCAAAATTGAGGCCTGTCCCGAGCTGAACACCACACCCGGCTCGGCCACACAGGACTATACCGACTGCCAGTGTACCAACCTGGCCCAGATACTGGAAAGTTCCGGGGCCCTGAACTACGAATTCGTTACCGAGCTAAACCCCGTGAAGATCCCTTATTATCTCTCCCAAGGTTTCAGCATCGGCGAGCTGGTAAATACCACGGCGGCCACCACGTTCATCAACAATGCCCTGGCCCAGATCGACTACAGCGGTCCGGCCATGGACTGGCCACAGATACAGAACTGGCTGGCCCTTTGCGGCGAAGCCGGGGTAACTACCCTTCCGGGGCTGCCTGCCGAACTCAACTGCGGCAGCGACACGCTGAACGTACTGGACTGCGCCGCCCTGACGGCCGAAGCCAACCAGGCTACTATGGAAACGGCTTTCAACAATGCGCTGGCCATCTTCATGAACAACTTCCGCAACAGTCTGCATACGGGCTGTACCAGCACCCTGGCGGCGCGGGAGAGTCTTACCATGACCTATATCATGGGCGAATATCACCATACGCTGTATTACTACGACCGTGCCGGCAACCTGGTAAAAACGGTGCCTCCGCAGGGCGTGGTATACCTGAACGAAAGCGATATCCAGGCGTGTATAACGTACCGCAACAGCAGCCATACCAGCGCCACCTATGCCTATACGCCCAGCGGCACCGACCTGTTGCTGAGCAGCGGCTTTAAACGGCCCAACCACTTTTTGGCCACCAATTACAAATACAACAGCCTCAACCAGCTGACCGAAAGCTATACCCCGGACGAGGGCAAAAGTACCTACCTCTATGACGAGCACAGCCGCCTGCTGCTTACGCGCAACGCCAAACAGCAGACCCAGGACCATTACGCCTACCTGCGTTACGATAACCTGGGACGCGTATACGAAAGCGGGGAACTGACCTCAGCCACAGTGGTGGCCCAGAAGGACGCACAGAATACTACGTATACAGGTTCGTTCTTCAGCACTACGGCAAGCACCCGCACACAGGTTACGCTTACGCTGTTCAACGAGACCCAGACCACTACAGGCCTGAGCAGCGCCGTAAGCAACCATATTGTACAGCGCCGCAATGCGGTGGTAAGCACCCTGTATTTTGAGGCTACACCCAATGGTACCAGTACAAACTACCTGCATGCCACGCACTACCAGTACGACGTACATGGCAATGTACAGAAATCGGTACAGGATTTCCCCTTCCTGAACCAGTTCTACGCCCGTTTTGCCACTACGGAATATACCTACAACCTGGTAAACGGCCAGGTAAAAGAAGTAGCCTATAACAGCGGCAAAAAAGACCAGTACTTCCATCGGTATACCTATGACGCCGACGGACGCGTGATACGCGTAGAAACCAGTCGCGATAAACTCTGGTGGGACGTAGACGCCCGTTATTTCTACAACCCGCTGGGCCAGCTGCACCGCCAGGAGATCGGCGACAACAAGGTACAGGGGCTCGATTACGTATATACCCTGCACGGTATGCTTAAGGGCATTAACGGCAGCGTGCTGCATCCCGGACTGGCCGACCCCGGCAGGGACGGACTCAGCTTCGGGCTTACCAATACCAATAACCGTTTTGCCCGCGACGGCTTTGGCTTTACCCTGAGCTATTACGAGGGCGACTATGTGGCTACCGGTGGCAGCAATGCCAGGGCCCAGTTCGCCTCTACGGATATTTACAGCAGCAATACCGGCAACCTGATGCCGATGGATGCGGCGAACAAACGCGGCTTCTGGAACGGGAACATTGCGGCTACCTCTACTGCTTTAATGAGCGATGCCGAGGTAAACCAGGACGTGCTGACGCAGGTGTATGTATACGATGTACTGATGCGCCTGAACGAGGCCCGCAGTTTTACCAAGAGCGGAGTCTTTGCCAATAACCAGAACCTGCTTACCGGAACCGGGCTCACCAATGCGTGGACCGGGGTAACAGAAACGAATAAATGGCGCAGTGAGTACAGTTACGATGCCAATGGCAATATCCGTAACCTGAAGCGGTACGATCAGGGCGGTACGTTGATGGACAATCTTACGTATACGTATGAAGAACCATCTGCACGCCTGAACACCAACCGCCTGTTGCACGTACAGGATGCGGTGAGCAGCAGTGCAAACCCGACCGATTTTGAGGTGACGGCGGCTTATAACCCGTCTAATCCATACTATGCGTATGACCAGATCGGAAACCTGGCCAAAGACGTAAGCGAACAGATCGACAACATTGAATGGGACGTATACGGTAAGCTGAAAAAAGTTGACCGCAATAGTGCCAGCAGTAAACCGGACATCGAGTTCTTCTACAACAGTGCAGGCCAACGTATCATGAAGCTCGTGAAACCGAACGGAGGAACGGGAGCTATGAGCACCTGGAAGTACACGATCTGGGCGTATGACCTGGGCGGAAACGTGATGGCAGAATATGGTATTGACTATGTAACGGCTTCCAATAAGTATACGATAAACGCCAAATCGCACTTCCTGTATGGAGCCGGAAGACTGGGCAAGGATCTAAGAGACAGCACCGATTATGTGCCGCTGGCCTTCCGCCCTACCGGAGCCTATACCGAAGTGCAGAGCTGCAGTTCCTGCGCTACCGATGCGGTGGCCGCTCCGGGAAGCTACCTGTATGGCCCAACGGTGGTCCACACCCGCCAGTTAGGCTATAAGCAGTTTGAGCTGAGCAACCATACCGGCAACATCCTCATGGTGGTTAGCGACCGCAAGAATGCGGTGGACATAGGTACCTGGGTTGCGGGAAGTACATCCTACAATACCGCAAGCTTTGACCGAAAACTGGATTACTACGTAGCTGATGTGGTGGAAGTGACCGACTACTACCCCGGAGGCATGCCCATGCCGGGACGTTCTATCGTGGATACGAAGTTTTCTACCTATGCCGCTGGCCACAATGGACATTTTAATGACGATGAAATTTATGGCAAAGGAAATACCCAGATGGCCGAGTTCTGGGAGTACGATGCCCGTTTGATGCGACGTTGGAATACCGATCCGCTGGCACATGCAGGACAGAGTTTGTATGAAGCGTTTTATAGTAATCCCATTGCGTTTGCCGATCCGCTGGGGTTGAAGCCGGAGGGAGGGCCAGGTAAAAAAACGCCTATGGGCTGGCCAGAAAAAGGACATCCTGATATCCCAGATTTAAGTGAAATCGAATATCCTAACAATAAAGGTAATGATCAATCGAGTTCCCCCGAAGAAATATCTTCAGTATACTATGGAATTAATGGTTATATACTTGGTAAGCACGGAAATGGGCCTAAGGTAAAAGAGTATATAATCGCCAATTATTATGATTATAAGACCTTATCTCAAAATAACAAAGTCAATAAAACTACTCATCCTGATGAATTGCCTAATAAAAAAGAACTTCCGCCTAAGAAAATTAGAGAGGGTATGTATACGGGATTAGTAACTAGAAATATTGAAAATGACCGTAGAGAGTATGGTGGGTACGTCGGTATGGATTCTGAAGGCAATATTGCAATTGTTTGGGCAAAACCGGGAAAAGAGGTTGATATAAATACAAAACCAGAAGACGCTGAATTAAATCCTTTTGATTCAGAAGATTCTGAACTTAAAGATAGATACCAAAAAGTCTTATGGGTTTTCCACTCTCATTTAGCGCCTTTTAAACAAACACGTATAGCTGGCGAGGACCTGCCAGCCACATCATCAGGAACGGTCATTGGTGGCAACGGAGGAGTTGAAACAGATTTGTTCAATCCTTGGCCAACACATCCCTATGACTATGACAATGCTGTATATAGGAAAATCGTTTTCCCTGAGTTGATAGGTCATCTTGTATTTGGTTTTGGCACTGCCAGAGGTAGAGTGTATGGAAATCATGTTTATCTTTATGATCATTTGACAGAGGGTAGTAGTGACCATACCCTTGTCCGAAAACAAATTCAAATATTTTTTGATGCTTGGATATTAATGAGTAAATAAAAATGAAAAGCAAAATTCTATTATTTTTTGTCACTTGTACTTTAATTACGAGTAACCTTTTCTCACAAGAAAAAAAGTTCGACATTGCATATTTTAGCTATGCAGGTAAATATCTCAATAAGGACGATATTAGGGTGTACTTTGTTGATAGCAATCGAGTGGTTCCTCAAGATAAGAAGTATAGTGAGGTTTTTATCGTCCCGGAAACTCTTAGTTCAGATGGTATAATAATGATTTGTGCAAAGAAATATGTACTATTTTACTCTGTTTCAAAAATGTATAAACTTGGCGAAGCAGACACAGTTCACCTACAAATTAGCATTGACCCCAAAGGATATATTCCTAAAATGCTTAAAGAACAAATAAAAGCAGGAGCCGATAAGGAAAGATATACATATGAAAAAACGCATATTTCTTTCAGCCAAGCTGGTAGCTCTACTTCTTCAACTTACACTGTTGAAAATGAAAGAAAACATTTTAAGGAAAATCGACAGAAGAAAAAATTACTATTAAAACAAGACAAGTAGGGGTAATGTTCGGTAGTGTCCCAAAACGTCACCTGGGTTTTCAGGCCGCAATAAATGATTGATTTTCAATGATAATTTGAAAATGTTTTGCTGCAAAAGCGGGGGTAATTTACTCCCGCTTTTTATTTTAGCACGCTACAAACCGCGTCAAATACGATTTGCTTTTTACGTCGTGTCCCAAAACGTCACCTGGATATTTTCATTTGGCTGTATCCCTTGATTTTGCTATATTTACAGAGTTTTTAAAACGAAAAGTTCTTTGATAAAACGAGATGTAAAAGGCAACATTGAAAACAGACCTTTGCATCGTGCGCGATTGTAGCGGATAGCTATCGCTGTAAGCGATACTATAAGCGAAAAGCGCGGTTACCGGGTTAATTGAAAATAAGCATCAGCCCACGCATAAAACTATTATCAATACGACGTGCACGGCAATGTACAGAGGTCCGTACAGGAT
>JACVCJ010000026.1 GCA_016742095.1 Bacteroidia bacterium | reverse complement strand
ACCTTGGGTCGCTGGGGTACAGCGTGGCGGGGCTGGCGCCGTGCTCGCTGTCGTGGCCTGGTCGATCGGGCGTGCTGATGTACCGCTCGAACGAGGGGCCCGGCTGGCTGACGTTGGTGATGAACCGGTTCCCTGCGGAGCGGACGGCCCGGCCGCTGTCGGAGCGGGTGGTTTCGGTCCTGAGCGGCGCTGAGGGCACGGGGAAACCTCCGGTGTTCATCTGGCGGAAGGGCGACGTGGTTTTCTATCTGGTGGCGCCGAGCGAGTCCGAGGCGCGTCGGGCGCTGGGGGCTCTGGGCGCGCCGGGGGCGATGCGGGCGTTTGATCCGGACCGGGCGTGGACGAAGCAGTACTCGGGGGGGCACGAGTAGGCCGTTCGGGATGGCGGTTGTTTGGGGTGGCGGCGCCACCGGGGTGGGCCGGGGACCTATAAAGGAGCGCCGGCTGTTCCTCCCTTGGTCGGTGTCGCTGCGCTTCGTTCGGGCCTTGGGGCTCGTGGGGCGTTTGCGGCGGCGGGGGGCGACCGTGGGGAGGCAGGTGTTTGGAAGCGAACCGGACCCGCGCGGGGCGGGGTCCGGGGAGATCAGGGCGAGCCCCGCGCCAGCAGGAGTTCGAGCAATGCCAGAGCAGACGCTGAGAATTGCGACGCGCGGCGCCGTTGTGGCGCTGGCGGCGGGCGCGCTGTGTTGCGCGGGTGTCGTGTCCGCGCAGAACCCGGTCGAGCAGCGCGCGATCCCGCCGGAGGCGGCCGCGGCGATGGCGGCGGCGGCTCAGGGCGGGGGCGGCGCCAAGGAGAAGGAAAAGGACTTCCCGGACTTCGCCGAGGTCACGAAGGACTACGAGAAGGTGATCTCGACGGCGGACGGGCAGAGCATGTACACGCTCTGGCGGCGGGCGAAGGACAACCAGATGCTCGCGGAGTTGCCGCGGGACTTCGAGCGTCAGCGGCTCTTCATCGCGATGACGATCGCGGGCGGCGACCCGGAGGCGGGCGTGCAGTGGAGCGACCAGTACGCGTACTGGAAGCGCTTTGACAAGCGTCTGGCGCTGATCGAGCCGAACGTGTCGGTGAAGACGGACGGCGCGGTCGCGGAGGAGGCCTCGCGCAAGACGCTGTTCACGGACCGGGTGGTGGTGGACGTGCCCATCGTGGCGATGAGCCCGAACGGCGGCCCGGTGATCGACCTGGACGCGCTCCTGGTGGCGAACGCGGGCAAGTTCTTCGGCGACGGCCTGGTGCGGGGCGCCAATCAGAATCTGGCGCGGATCGCGAAGGCCAAGGCGTTCCCGGAGAACGTGGAGATGGCGTTCGAGATCCCGCTGCAGGGCGGTCGTCTGACGACGCTGCACTATTCGTGGAGCGTGCTGCCGGAGAACACGGGGTACAAGCCGCGCGTGGCGGACCCGCGGGTGGGCTACTTCACGACGTCGCAGCAGTCGCTGGGCGGTTCGGGGTTGGATTACATAGTTACTTCCGGGGTCTATCGCATGCAGGATGGCAGTTACCTGCTGGCAGCAAGCAGCTCGTCACAGGTGTCGGGTACCAAAAGCAGTCCGGCATACGGAAAAAGTGACGGCTGGGTTATTAAAACGGATGCCAATGGCAATCCGCTCTGGCAACAGACATACGGCGGTGATGACTGGGAAATGTATGGTACGATGGTCGAACTGCCGGATGCACTTTATTTTGGATTCAGCAGCAGCTCCGGGCAAAGTGGCTCTAAAACAGAGCCGGTGTATGGCATCGGCGCAGATCGCAGTGACTACTGGCTGATAAAAACGGACCTGGATGGAAATGTGTTGTGGCAGAAGGTGTATGGTTCCGATAAATTCGATGTGCTTACTTCTATGGCCGTGACTCCCGGGAATGTACTCATACTGGCGGGTTATAGTGCATCAGATGCATCCATAGATAAATCAGAAAATTCGCGTGGTAAGGATGATTTCTGGATACTGGCGGTGGATTCCTCCGGGAATAAGCTCTGGGACAAGACGATCGGTGGTTCGGGCAACGATCGCTGTATACAGGTAAAAGCACTCAGCGACGGACTTTTGCTCTGCGGAAATAGCGATTCCCCCGCTTCGGGCGATAAACTGGCAGTAGCAGAAGGTCGGTTTGACATCTGGTTCGTTAAATTGGGCTACGACGGCACTTTTCACTGGGACCGCAGTATCGGCGGACTATATGATGATACATTTTACAATGCGGAACTGATAAACGGGCATATTTACCTTATGGGAGAAACTGCATCGCCCTACCTCTGGGATATAAATAACACCAAAAAAGGGCAGGCGGATGGATGGATCGCCGAATTGGATGCTTCCGGTGCCAATGTGTTGAGGCTCAAAAGTTTCGGAAGTACCACCGGCAGCAGAGTGATGTCTGCCCTGCCTCTTTTCGGGGGGGGACTTATGCTCAGTATAATGTCTGACGGGAACGGCGGCGATAAGACCGTTCCTCCCGTAGGGCAACTGGATACCTGGCTTCTATACCTGGATGCAAACTGGAATATTACAGGACAGCATGTAATCGGGGGAACCTATGTAGATTGCCCGGTAAAATCGTTTCTGCAGGATGACGGCTCTGTTATGATGGTTGTGTACAGCGTATCCGGTATCACTGGCGATAAGCTGGTACCTAATTACGGTCAGGGAGATATCTGGATGTTCCGTTTTGAACACCTGGCCGGTAAGGAGGAAGTAGCAACGGCAGGTTTTTCTCTGAAAGTATATCCCAACCCCGCAGAAAACGCCTGCAATATTGTACTACCTGACGGCGCTGACTTTGAAAAACTGCGCGTGGTAAACGCCGCCGGGCAGTCGGTATACGAAACGAACCTGAACTCTGCCGAAGGTAGTACCTATACGCTGCATACGGTATCCTGGGCCCCGGGCGCCTATTTCATCGACCTGCAGAATAAACAGGGAATATCAATGCGCAGCACCCTGCTGAAGAAATAAAAGACTCTTTACAATGTTAAAAAGCCTCGCAGTCAGCGGGGCTTTTTTGTTTTATTTTCCACAAAGGCAAAAAAATGTCAGTTCGCCTGTATGCCTTTGCCCTATTGATTTACATGCGATGCGTCAAGTGGGTGTACGTTAAAAAAAAAAACATAATTATTCCTTTACGTATACTTAGGGTATAAACAACTAACGGACTACTTTATGAAACATTTTTCCATTAGCGCCTGGCTTCAGGCAATCATTTTTTCTGGGTTTATAAGTATCTGCAGCGCCCAGGTTTCCATCATTACACAGCAATCTTTAGGCGGCTCGGGAACGGAGGGTATGTTACCGGGTATTATCCGTTTGAATAACGATCTTTATCTGCTGGCCGCACAAAGCAACTCGCCCATATCGGGAAGCAAAACAAGTCCGCTATTCGGCGGAAACAATGGTTGGGCCATAAGACTGAACCCCTACGGAAGCTCTCTCTGGCAGAAAACCTTCGGGGGCAGTGAGCAGGACTTTGGGGGAGCGGTTGTCGAATTGCCGGATGCCTTTTATTTTGGTTTCAGCAGCGGATCCGCTCCGGGGGGTACTAAAACGCAGCCTGCCTACGGTACCGGGGCCGACCGCAGTGACTTCTGGCTTATAAAGACAGACCGGAACGGGAATATCCTGTGGCAGAAGGTTTACGGGTCAGAACAGCCTGACATTCTAACCTCTATGGCAATGGCGCCCGGCAATGTGCTTATACTAGCCGGTTACAGCGCCTCAGATGCATCCCTGGATAAATCAGAAAACTCGCAGGGCGGAGACGATTTCTGGATCCTGGCGGTGGACCCATCCGGGAATAAACTCTGGGACAAGACCATCGGCGGATTCAGCAGGGACCGCTGTTTACAGATACACGTGCTCAGCGACGGACTTCTTTTACTCGGCAACAGCAGTTCTCCCCCTTCGGGCCACAAACAGGCGCCGGCATTGGGCAAGACCGATGTATGGATCGTGAAAACAGATTTTAACGGTGATATCATTAAAGATTACTGCATAGGCGGCAGCAAAGACGATTATTTTTACAATGCCGACCTGCTCGATGGCCACATATATATCACCGGGTCCGGTTTTTCACCCGATCTGATGAACATGAACAATACCAACCAGGGAGAGGAAGATGGCTGGCTGGCTGAGCTGGATAGCTTAGGGTTGAATGTGCTGAGAATTAAAAGTTTCGGCTCCAGCGCTACAGACCGGGCCGCATCGGTTCTGGCGCTCCCGGGAGGCAGGTTCATGCTTACGCTTTCATCCGACGGGTATACCGGTGATAAAAACATTCCCCCGGTAGGAATGATGGACAACTGGCTGCTGTACCTCGACCAGGACTGGAATATCAGGGGGCAGCAGGTGATTGGCGGTCCCCTTGCCGATAACTCGCTGAAATCATTCAGCAACAGCGACGGCTCTGTAACCACGTTCGCCTGGAGTCAGTCGGACTTTGGCGGGAATAAACAGGTGCCGCAATACGGTAATGGCGATATCTGGGTCTACCGTTTTAAAAACCTGACCGGCGATGAGGAAGAATCGGCCGCCGGACAGTCCCTTAAACTGTACCCTAACCCGGTTACGGACATCTGTGTCCTTACCCTGCCCGAATCCCAGGCTTTTGAAAAACTACGCGTAGTAAACGCCGCCGGACAGTCTGTATATGAAACCAACCTGAACCCGGCGGAAGGCGGTACCTATACACTCAATACAGCTTCCTGGGCCCCGGGCGCTTATTTCATCGACCTGCAGAACAAACAGGGCATTTCGTTACGCAGTACCCTGCTGAAGAAATAGTCCGAAGTCCGAAGTCCGAAGTCCGGGAGAGAAGTAGTAAATAGTCGTTTTTAACGAATAGCTGAGAGCAAATAGGCGGAGTTTTGGATCCGGGCTCATTCCTCTTAACTCTTTACCCCCGGACTTCGGACTTATTTCCCTTACATTTGCCCCGGATGAAATGGACAGAACGCATATCACGGGTTCGGCCGGCATGGATATTTGCCGCAGTGGCCCTGCTGAGTATCGTTATCAGCGTGCAGAAACTGCTGCTGCCCAAAGAACTCTTCTTCGGGGAATACCATACCGCCTATAACAATTACCTCATTTTTAAGCAATCCTTTGTGCACCTGCTGTCCGGATCAGCCCTGTATACCTATTACCCGGCGGAGTACGGCGATCTGTATAAGTACAGTCCGACCTTTGCCCTGCTCATGGCGCCCTTTTCGGTTCTGCCCGACTGGGCCGGACTTATCCTATGGAACCTGCTGAACAGTATGTCATTACTGTACATTTTGTATAAATTACTTGATAAGAAGACTTCTTCTTTCCTGTTTATCAGTGTTTTTATTCTTCTGGAGCTGCTTACTTCCCTGCACAATGCGCAGAGCAACGCCCTGGTCACCGCCCTGATGATCTGTTTTGTATATGAGAACCGCCGGGGAAATACCTGGCTGGCTACGCTTTGCCTGGCGCTTTCGGTGTACATAAAGATCTTTGGCGGACTGGCCATACTGCTGGCCTTCTTTTCGCCCCGGCCCTGGAAGACACTCCTCGCCTTTTGTGTATGGATGCTTATTTTGCTGATATTGCCTGTCTTGGTGGTTTCGCCTGCTTATTTACTGGAGCAATATGCGGCCTGGTGGCATTTGCTGCGGACCGATCTGCCGCATGAAAATAACCTGAGCCTGTACAGCGTGCTGGGCTCTCTCGGAGTGCCACCTTTCCCGAGCATATACCTGTCTATTTCAGGACTTATCTTGCTGATCAGTATTTTATTAACAGGTTTATTTAGAAATAAAACAGAAGGTAATGTTATTTATCTGTCTGTAAGTCTGCTTTTAATGTGGATGGTTCTGTTCAATCACAAATCAGAATCTCCCACTTATATAATTGCTGTTGTGTGTATTGGATTACTTTACCTGTTGTCTGACCGTAGCTGGATATCGAAAATTATTTTAGCTCAGTCTTTTATATGTATTTCCCTGAGCTCTACCGACCTGTTTCCCATTGATTTCCGCATGCAATACCTGTACCCTGCGCAGGTTAAGGTATGGGGACTGATCCCCGCCTTTGTCTATGGCTTGTACCTGTTGTTTGCCGGCCGGCCGCTCAGGAGCCTACCAGGAAAACGGTAGGCTTATTGTCGAGGTTTACAGCTGTTTTCTTCCACTCATGTACTTCTTTGGTGGAGATGAACTCTTCTGCGGCGGTCACCAGCGAGGCGATACAGATGCGCGTGGCCGGTTTCAGGGTTTGTAACAGGTTCTTCCACAGGGCATTGTTCCGGTAGGGCGTTTCGATGAAAATATGCGTGGTACCGAATTTTTCGGAATCGCTTTCGAGGCGTTTCAGCTCTTTGATGCGGTCGCCCTCGCCTTTAGGCAGGTATCCGTGGAACATGAATTTTTCGCCGTTAAGTCCGCTTGCTGCCAGGGCCAGGAAAATACTGCCCGGACCCACCAGCGGCACCACCTGGTAGCCTTTTTTATGGGCCAGCAGCACGATGTTCTCCCCCGGATCGGCAATGGCAGGCAGCCCTGCATCGCTGAGGATACCGATGTCTTCGCCCCGGGCGCATACGGCCATCAGGTCCATGATATCCGAAATATCGCCCTTTTTTACGTGCATGCTGTAGAATTCCAGTTCCTGCAGGGGCAGTCCCCAGTGTTTCAGCAGGGCGCGGGCACTTTTGGGATCTTCCACCGCAAAATGCCGTATGTGCTGAATACGTTCGCCCAGCGTGGCCGGGAAAACAGCAGCATGGGTATTTTCGGCCAGTACGTTCGGAATGAGATAAACCTTAGCGCTCATGGGCCTCAAAAGTATGCAAAAAAGCCTGTGCCGCGTTCCGTACCCAGTCGTACACCAGGGCAAAACCTTCGTCGCCGCCGTAATACGGGTCGGGTACTTCGTCCGACGGACTTTCGTTCCAGTAGGAAAGCATCAGCCGTACTTTGGCACGTTGTGCTTCGTTTTCGCAGAGCATCAGTACATTGCGCAGGTTGTCGCGGTCCATCACCAGGATATGGTCAAACGCGTCCAGGTCCTCTTTCCGGAACTGCCGGGCGCGGAGTCCCGAAATATCCAGTCCCTGGCTACGCATGTAAGCCTGGGCGCGACGGTCGGGCGCTTCACCCGCATGCCAGCCACCGGTTCCCGCACTGTCCAGCTCCAGCGTAATGCCTCTTTCCGAGGCGGTCTGCCGCAATATGCCTTCGGCCATGGGTGAACGGCAGATGTTCCCCAGGCACACGGTAAGTACCTTTATGTGTGACATGTGTTTAAATTTTGTTCAGCACGTCCATTGCCTGGGTAACGTGTTCCTCGGCTTTGAACTGCGAATTGAAGATGTGGCGTACGGTGCCTTCTTTGTCGATCACGAAGGTAACGCGGCCGGGGATCAGGAAAAATGTGGAGGGTACGCCATACTTTTTGCGCACTTCATTGTTGTTATCGCTCAGCAGTACGAACGGCAGCCGGTGTTTTTTTACGAAGCTCTGGTGCGAAAGCGCATCGTCGCCGCTGATGCCGATCACTTCGGCGCCCAGGTTGCGAAAGGTCTCGTAACTGTCGCGGAAACTGCATGCCTGGGCCGTACAGCCCGGTGTTTCGTCCTTGGGATAAAAATACAGTACAATGTTCTTCTTCCCGAAAAAAGAACTCAGGCGCACGGGGGTGCCTTCGGCGTCGTTCAGCGTAAAATCGGGCGCTTTGTCCCCTACTTTCAGTGTTTTTGAATCAGCCATAAAAATTACAAAGAATAAAAATACAGACAAAATTCCGAGGCAGACGAGGATTAGAGTGGTCGGCGTCTTGCTAAACCTTTTCATATGTCTATTTGTCATATTATTCAACAAAGGAACAAAATTTGAACGGTTTGGTTCATCCTATGCTGAAAGAAAATGACATACTCCTGCTGCGGAACCTTCTGTGGAGTTTCCTGATCACCCTGCTGCCCATACTGGTATTTGCCACGGAGCAGATCGGAGGCTATAACTGGAACGACCATGGTATTCTGCCCCGTAATTTTTCCGGTCTGCAGGGCGTATTGTTCAGCCCTTTCCTGCATGGCGACTGGACGCACGTGCTCTCCAATTCCGTACCGCTTTTTGCCCTTTTGTGGCTTACCCGCAGCCATTTCCGCGATATTTTCTGGCCCGTGCTCATTTTTGTATGGGCTGCTTCGGGTTTCTGGACCTGGCTCATCGCGCGCGACTCCTACATTGTGGGCAGCAGCGGTATCGTATACGGACTGGCCGCTTTTGCCGTAACGGCCGGTTTTATCAGTAAGAACCGCCAGGCACAGGGCATCGGACTGTTTACCCTGTTCTTCTACGGATCGATGGTATGGGGCGTATTTCCGCTGGAAATGAACCTGAGCCAGGGTATTTCCTGGGAAGGCCATGCCTGCGGCGCCGTGGCGGGAGTGATCGCCGCCCTGGTCATGAAACCCGCTATGCCCGAACGACCCAGGTACAGCTGGGAACTGGAACCTGAGCCCGAAGACAACGAAGAGAACGACTACTGGAAACTGCCCGAACAGCGCGAACCGCGTCCCGAAGAAACGCCCGGCGATGTTAATAATTCGCTAAACCCTCCACAGTAAGCCGGTACTGATTATTTTTGTAACGTGAAACAACAGCTATCTGTATTCCTTTTCATACTTGTACTGCTTTCCGCCGGCTGCGTGGACGACCGTAAATACAAGACCTTTACGGGCAACGAGATCTTTATCCTTGAAGTTCCCGAAGAGCTGAACCCGGTGGAAAACCAGAAAAAGAACGCCGCCGTGAGCCTGGCCGGTAACGAACGTACCCCGGTGGAGGTGATCGTAAGCTATGAACCCAAGGACGGACTGAAAACCTATGGAGTAGCCTTTTCACTGGACGAAATGTACCAGCTCGAGGTAGATCAGTTCGGCGAATACCTGCAGGAACTGAAGACCGAAGCCCCGGCCGAATGCCGTGTGGAATACATGCAGGGCCTGCGCGGGCTCATCAGCGGTAAACGCAATGGCAGGGAGATGATCTACGACCTTACCGTATGCGATGCTCCCCGTTTCTATTTCCGCTATGCGGTGGGCGCCCCGGCCGATTATTACAAAAAACACAAGGTACTCATCGAGGATATCCGCGACAGCTTCGAAGAATACAAGGACTTTAAGGCCAAAGACGGCAGCGAAGGCGCCAATTAAGCCCCGGATCAGGCCAATTTGGCAGGCAGTGGAAGCCTCCTGGCAGTTTTCATATCTTCATTTATAAAATTTCGTAAAGCCTTATGTTAGGGTTTTGTTTCCCCGTATTTATGGGTTAATTTTACGCAATTACAGTTTTTCCTGATCCCCATGAAAAGAATTGTGTTCGTCCGCCATGCCAAAAGCAGCTGGACCGATGAGACCCTGAACGATATGGAACGTCCGCTGAACGAACGCGGCAAGGTGGACGCTCCCCTGATGGCCGATAAGATACGCAGTATGGGTTTTACGCCCGACGCACTGGTAAGCAGCCCGGCCCGCAGGGCCCGTAAAACCGCCCGTAAATTTGCCAAAGTGTACCGTTTTGAGCCTGAAATTATTTTAGATGACCGCATTTATGAAGCAGATGAAGAGGCGCTTATGGATGTGATCAAAGGATTTCCGCCGGAAGCGGAAACGGTCTTCGTTTTCGGGCATAACCCGGGCTTTACCTGGTTTGTGAACGGGCTTTGCAATGTGCGTATCGACAATATTCCCACCTGTGGCTGTGCCGTAGTGGAACTCCCCGCCGATAACTGGGAAAATACTTCATATGAAGTAAACAAACTAATTGCTTTTGAGTATCCTAAGAAAGGATTATTCGATTAATCTAAAAAATATATGGGCAGAACATATAGAACCTGGTCTCTCCTGCTTCCCGGCCTGCTTTTGGCGGCTTCCTGCGGTCCCTCCTTTAAAGAGGTGGCCAAAGGCCTTGAAATGAAAGTGCTGCGCGAAGGCAACGGGAAAGCCGCTTCCGGGGAGAACGATTACTACTACATGCGGGTGCACGTAAAGGACAAGGACGATAAGACCCTGGCCTGCGATAATATAGAGCCCGATTTCTTTTACCTGGCGCAGAACGGTCAGGCCGCCTACAGCTACGATTTTACCCATGCCCTGCACCTGCTGAAAGTGCGCGACAGTGTGGTATTTCGTTGTGCGGCAGATAGTTTCCTGCTGAATTACTACGGCATAGAACGGCCCAAATGCGTTACACCGGAGCTGAACCTGCACGTAAGCATCCAGAATATTATGACGCCGGAGGAATACCAGGCGAAAATACAGGCCAGCCGCGAAGAATCGAAGGTAAAGGCCATGACGGAGTTCAGCACCTACCTCAACGAGCGTAAAATTGAAGAACCACCCACCGGCTTCGGGATCGTGAAGGTGACCGAAAGTACCGGCAAGGGCCGCCAGGCACAGTGGGGCGATGAAGTGCTGATCCACATGATACAGCGCACGCTCGAAGGCCGCGAACTGCAGAACAGCTATACGATGGACGAACCTATGCTGTACATCATCGGTGGCGATGGCGGGCTGGCCGCGATGGACCAGGGACTTAAAGACATGCGCGAAGGCGAGAAAGTACGGGTGTATGCGCCTTATTTCCTGGCTTTCGGCGAAGCAGGCCTGCCGCCGCAGGTACCGCCCTTTACCAATATGATCTTTGAAATGGAACTACTGGAAGTGCACAAAAAATAGTACTTTCTTTTCCGGTTCCGCCTTTTTTTTACCAATTTCACGCACCGTAAACCATTTCAACGCCTTGGGAATTAATTCAACCATACGTAACCTCGGTCGCCTCCGGCAGATCATGAGTGTGTTTGTGAAGTACGGGTTCGAGGACCTGATCGCAAACAGCACCCTGCGTAACCTGGTGCCCGAGGCCCTGCGCCTGAAGTGGATGCGCCAGGAGCAGCCGGCCCTGCAGTATTCCCGCTTTGAGCGCATACGTATGGCCGCCGAAGAACTGGGGCCCACTTTTGTAAAACTGGCCCAGGTGCTCAGCAACCGCCCGGACATTATCCCCGACGGACTGGTAAAGGAATTTGAGAAATTGCAGGACCGTGTGCCCCCTTTCGAGGGGGAAACGGCCCGCAGCATCGTGGAGCTGGAGATCGGCCGTCCGCTGGAAGAAGTGTTCAAATGGTTCAACGACGTGCCCCTGGCTTCGGCTTCCATCGGTCAGGTACACCGGGCCTGCCTGATAGACGGTACCGAAGTGGTGGTGAAAGTACAGCGCCCCGACGTACAGGCCATCGTGGAACGCGACCTGCAGCTGCTGCAGGAGATCGTGAAACGGGCCGACCGTTACCTGCGTAAACAGGGCGTGCTGAATGCCCAGGACATCGTGAACGTGTTCGAACGCAGCATGAGCAAAGAGCTCGATTATTCCAACGAAGCGCGTAATATTCAGAAATTCAGGGAATTTTATAAAGACCGCAGGGATTTTTACATCCCCCGCGTATACCGCAAATACAGTACCGATAAGGTGCTGCTGATCGAATTTGTGTCCGGTTGTAAGTTCACCGATAAAAAACAACTGCGCGAATGGGGACTCGATATTAAAAAGACCGTGGAGACCGGCCTGAATATTTACCTGGCCCAGATCTTCGAATACGGTTATTTCCATGCTGATCCGCACCCGGGCAATGTACTCGTGCGCCAGGACGGTACCATCTGCCTCATCGATTTCGGCATGGTGGGCCAGCTCAGCAAACGTGATAAAGTGGCCTTTGCCAACGTATTTGTGGCCATGGCCAAGGAAGACGCCCGCAAAATGGCCCTGAGCATGAAAAAACTGGCCATCAGCGATAATGTAAAGGACATGCGGGCCCTGGAGACCGATCTGCAGGGACTCATTGACGATTATGCCACCCTGGACGTGAGCGAGGCCAGTATTGCCGAACTGACCACCCAGCTGCAAAAGGTGATGCTGCGTTACGAGATGGTAGTACCGGCAAGTATATTTCTTATTTTCAGGGCACTGGCCATCCTGGAAGGGATCGGGAAGATCATGTACCCGCAGCTGAAGACCTATGACTACATAAAGCCCTACGGCCGCAAGATCGTAGAAGAACAGCTGTCGCCGGAAAATATCTGGAGCGAGATCCAGTACCGGGGCGAACAGATCAGCAGTTTCCTGAGCGGCATACCCGTCGACCTGAAAGAGATCATGCAGCAGGCCCGCAGCGGTAAGATCCACTTTGAGGTGGAATTACAGGGCTACGGTTACCTGCTGAAAAAACTGGACAGCATCACCAACCGCCTGGTGATCACCTTTATTATCTGTGCCCTCATCATCGGCAGTTCCATCACAGCCACCGTGCCCTTTCCCGCCCGCTACATGACACAGTACGGACTGCCTTACTGGAGTGTGCTGGGCTATATAATTGCCGGGGTGCTCTGTGTGATATTGCTGTATGCGATCGTGCGCCGCAGATTTTATAAGTAGAACTTGAATTAATTATGTTTTTTGTATTTTAAGTGGAATTTACGTAGTTTTACTTTATGAACTCTTATTCTGGTAAAAAACGGATCCTTGCCACAGGGGCTCTTTTGCTTCTGGCCACCGGCCTTTTTGTGTACACACAGGTACAACGTGTAAAAAAGACCCTCAATCCTTACACAGGAAGAATATTGCCAGGAGCTTAACGCTCGTTAGAAGCCCTTAACACTGTTTTATTTAGACGCGCAAAAAAAAACGACGGGTACTGCCCGCCGTTCCTTTGTTTATTGTGTTACGCTTATGCTGTTTTAGCGGGCCAGGCTCCCGGGTACTTAAAGCTGAACTTGGCGTAAATATCGCTGCTGTAATGGGCCACGCGGTCAATGGCGCGGTCCACCTCGCCCTGGTCCAGTCCGTCGGCCTCCCGCAGGGAAAGTACATAATACCAGTCGCCTTTTTTGCACACGTTGCAGCCATACATACTATAGGCAAATTCCAGCAGGTCGGTCATGATCTCTGCATTCTGCTGTGTGGGTATGGCAAAAACCGGGCTCATTACCTGGAAGTACCATTTATCCGGTGAGGTCTGGAAGTTAAACCCATCCAGCCACACGGTGCTGTCTTTTATTTTTACGCTCCACTGCCCTGCTTTTTCGCCGCGGCAGGCGGCCGGGTCCACCTGGAGTCCTTTGAGGCTGGTCTCAACCAGAAAACTGATGTCCTGTAAATTCATAGCATTGTTGTTTCAGACCGAAATATACACAAAGCCGCTCAAATAAAAAAAGGCCTGCCGGAGCAGACCTCTTTCGTTTATATTTACCATGCCAATTCAGGGTTTTGTGCCTTGCTGCGCGTCGGTTTTCTTCTCGAAATCGAGCGAAAGACTGTTTACGCAGTAACGCATACCGGTTTCGGTGGGACCATCGTCGAAAATGTGGCCCAGGTGACTGCCGCATTTGGCGCAGAGGATCTCCGTACGCACCATACCGTGCGAATAGTCCGGCTTTTTGATCACCTTGCCCTCGATCTCCCGGTCAAAGCTGGGCCAGCCGCAATGTGAGTCGAACTTCATATCCGATGTAAAAAGCGCTTCGCCGCAGGCTCCGCAGGTGTACACACCTTTTTCTTCGTTAAACAGCAGTTCCCCGCTGAACGGACGCTCCGTCCCTTTCTCACGCAGTACCTGGTAACGGTCCGGCGTTAAAACGGCCTTCCATTCGGCCTCGGTCTTCTGCACTTCGAAATTTCCCGGTTTTTCGGATGATGTAGCCATACTGTCGTTTTTTTGTACGTTCACCTGTGCGTTTCCGCAGGATACCGTAAAGATAACACAGGCGGTCCATAAGATCCATCGTGTCTTCATACTTATATAACGTATTTTAGAATTATTTGTTTTCATATACGGAAAAGAGAGGCATTTTGGATTTATTATTTACTTTTGCAACAATGTTGCACAGGTGTTTCTTTTTACTGTTATCGCTACTTCCCCTGCCTCTTTTTGCTCAGATACAGGGACTTGTAAAACTGGAAGACGGCGCTCCGGCCTTCGGCGCACACGTATTTATACACGAGCTGAACCGTGTATACAGTACCGATGCACAGGGGAAATTTGCCGATGCTTCGGTAAAAACGGGGCATTATCATCTGCATGTGACCTTTTTAAGTTACAAGAGCGCGGATGTACACATCGAACTTCCGCTGCGGGAACCCCTGGTGATCACGCTGGAAGCGGGCGACCTGGAATTGCAGAAAGTGGTGATCGAGGATTTCGGCACCAAGAGCGTACTCAATGATCAGTCGCAGAACATACAGGTATTGCAGCAGGAAGATCTGCAGAAAAACACCGGGCAGACCTTTGTAACGGCCCTGGAACGCGTGCCGGGCGTGCAGGCGTTGAATACCGGCATCGGTATCAGTAAGCCGGCCATACGCGGCCTGGGTTTTAACCGTGTGGTGGTAAGCGAGAACGGCATTAAACAGGAAGGCCAGCAATGGGGCGGCGATCACGGCCTGGAGATCGACGGCAACGATGTGGAACGCGTGGAAGTGATCAAGGGGCCGACGGCCATTATCTATGGTTCCGACGCCATTACGGGCGCCATCAATATACGTCCGGGACTGCCTCCCGCGCGCAATACCTGGTCCGCCTCGGTGCTGGGGCGTTTTAATTCGGTGAACGATCTCTGGGGGCAATCGGCCGCCTTTTCAGTAAATAAGAACAATTTCTGGCTCAAAGCCCGCTTCAGCACACAGGATTATGCCGATTACAAAGTACCTGCCGATAGTTTTGTGTACAATAGTTTTGTATTGCCTATTGAAAACCAGCGCATTAAAAATACGGCCGGGCGGGAACGTAACGCTTCGCTGACGGCCGGTTACAGTTTCGCCAAAGGATACACGTCGCTTCGTTTTACGTACTTCGATCAGAAAAGCGGTATGTTCCCCGGTGCACATGGTATTCCGCAGGCCTATTCCCTGCAGGACGACGGCAGTGCCCGCAACATAGAGTTCCCCGCACAGCACGTAAAACACTACAAAATACTCTGGAACACCAATATACAGGCCGGTCGCAAAAACTGGCTGGAATGGGATGCTGGTGTGCAGTTCAACGACCGTGCCGAACTTTCCAATCCCGATAACCATGGTTTTGGTCCGGCCATCCACAGCAATACCGAACTGGCTTTCCAGCTGTTTACGGCCAGCCTGGCCACGCGTTTCCATCACGAAGTGAACGAGCGGGTGTCCCTGGTATACGGCGCTTCGGGCCAGTGGCAGCAGAACCGCAGTAGTGGTTTCGCCTTCCTGATCCCCGATTTCAGGTCCTGGCAGGCCGGGGCCTTCGCCTACGGCAAATGGGTGGCCAAACCGGAAAAAGCATTCCTGAACGGCGGCTTACGCGTGGATGCCGGTGGCATACAGGCCGATGAGCGGGCCACGCCGTTCTACCTCAACAGCGGCAGCCAGATCTCGGGCTACCTGCGTTCACCCCATATCCGCAAGGTATTCGGCAATGTATCGGGCACGCTCGGTTATTCCATGATCCTGCGTAAAAAACACAATATAAAGATCAACCTGGGTACCAGCTACCGCATGCCCACCGCACCGGAAATGACGGCCAACGGCATACACCACGGCACCTTCCGGCACGAACAGGGAGACAGTACCCTGCGCCCTGAACGCGGCATACAGTTCGACCTGTATTACGGCCGCAAAGGCAGTAAGTGGGAAATGTACGTATCGCCCTTCTTCAACTATTTCCTGAAGTACATCTTCCTGGACCCTACGTCCAGCTTCAGTCCCCTGCCCGAGGGCGGACTTATTTACCGCTACGACCAGGCCGACGGCATCCATACCGGTCTGGAATATTATGTGGACTACCACATCATCGAGAACCTGCACCTGGGCACCCAGGGCCAGTGGGTGTACACCTACAACCTGGAAAGCGGCTATAATTTCCCCTTCATTCCCCCCGCCTCCGGCCGCATCAACCTGGAATACACGATTAAGCCGCGCAAAAAGAAAAATATACGTATTGAAACCGGTCTGCAGGGCCGCTGGGCCGCCCCCCAGGTATTTACCGCCCGTAATGAGCTGAGCACGCCGGGTTATATCCTGCTGGACGCCTCCATAACCCTGGAGGCTGAGGTACGCAAGCAGCAGTTCCGGCTCTCGGTTTCAGGCAATAACCTCATCAATACACGTTATTATTCACACGTGAACCGCTGGCGCTACCTGGGATTGCCGGAGCCCGGACGAAATTTTTCGGTTTCTCTGCAATTTTTGTTTGGCGGTTCCATAAAAAGTAAATAGATTTGCAACATTGTTGCATATATGAAAAAGATACTTCTGCTTTCTTCGTTAGCTGGTCTGTTGCTGACAGCTTGTAAGGGCCGCGATAAGTCAAAGCCCGAACTCATTCTCACGGCGCCTTCCGATAGTATGGAAGTGCTGGCCGGCGGTACCCTCGAGGTAACGGCCCAGGTAAGCGACGACCAGGAGCTGGCCCAGGTTAAGGTAGACATACACAATGCCTACGACGGGCACGGGCACGTAAAGATCAGCTATGCGCCCTTCAGTACCATACGGGTGGAGAACCTGGCCGGTACCGAAGACCAGAAGACCATTTCGATAGCCATACCCGATACGGCCGGTGCCGGACCCTATCACTGCCTGGTGCAGGCGGTGGACGCCGCAGGGAACCTGAGCGAATTTCAGCTGCGTACCTTTATTATACGCAACCCGGATGATGAGATCGCCCCGGCGCTGAATGTGACCGCTCCGGCCGAAGGCTTTACCACCGCCCTGGGCAGCACCTTTACGGTGAGCGGAGACGCCTCGGACAACGCGGCCCTGCAGAAGCTGGACTATTCGGTGACCCGCGCGGGATCGGACAATAAGCTGTCCCAGGGGACCGAAACGCTTACGGGTACGGCCGGTTCTTTTTCTTTTGATATCGCTACCGACGGTACGGCCTGGACCAAGGGTGCCTATACCCTGCGCCTGGTCCTGTACGATGCTGTTTATAACGTGGACGTTAAAGTAATTACCATAAATTTAAATTAACATGAGAAAATCTGTTCTGATCGCCACCTTCGTGGGGGCCGGGCTTGTATTGGCCGGATGTAAGAAAAACAAGGGCAATGTAATCGAAGTAGACTCTCCGAAGGAGAATACGGAATACAGCAGTCCGGTGCCGCTGATGGTGCACATTGAGAATGAGAACGAGCCGGTGCACGATATCGAGATCAAAGTGTATAAAAAGGACGATCCTGCGGTGCTGGTGTTCGATTATGATAATCACCTGGAAGACCACCACGTGCATGTGGAAGACTCGATCTTTGCCAATGTAAGTTCGGCCACACAGTTCACCCTGGACATTAAAACAGGCGAAGACGTAGTGACCACGCTGAAGCACGACTTCACCATCAAACCTTAATTTTTTAGCACGGTTTATAAAAGAAGGCCTCGCTGTAAGCGAGGTCTTTTTTGCGTTATGCGGGCTTCAGTATGCCCGAATAAACGACGCAGTCGTACACGCTGTTATCTGCGAGGGCCGGCGGCCGGGTACGAGGGCCGGTATTTTACATAGTTCTCTACTTTGGTACTGAAGCGGGTAAGAGCATCGTTACGCATAGTTCATCAGTTTACAGCTATATTTAAATATACGAAAAAAGCGCTTCGCCCTGCCTGCCGCTCTTTCGCTGATTTTTAATGTATGTATTACTTAGTGAGTTACACATATTCATAAAGTATGTTTATCTTTTTTTAAGCAAATCTGAAACGATTTTGTTTTCTTTACGTAAACGTAGATACATACTTCTTGTGATAGGGGGTATCATTTAGTTGTGTATGGAGAGATTTAAAACGGTATTTTTACTGGCCTTACTGCTGGCCGGGTTCAGCGCGCTTTATTCGTGCAAAAAAAATGACGGGACCAGGGTCGATTTTCAGTCGCCCGTAAAAGGGGGTACTTACCAGGACCCGGTAAATGTAGTGGCTACGTTTACGAACCCGGCGGTAAAGATCGAATTTGTAAAGATCCGTATATACCGCAAAAGCAATCCCACACAAACGGTATATGCCTACGAAAAGGAGGTAAATGCCAAGGAGCTGGCCATCGGAGAGCAGTTCGAGTCCAATGTAACGGCGCCCACGCCTTTCATTATGGAGTACGAAACCGGACATAAGATACAGGTAAAAGGCGCTTACGAATTCATGATAACGCCTTAAAAAATACGTCGTCTATAAAGAAAAAGGACTTTCTCAACTATGTGGAAAGTCCTTTTTTTATGCGTTCTTGTACCGCGGCTTATTTGCCCTGCTGGTTCATAAGCCCGGCGCTATCCATGCTGATGGCTTCGCGGCTGATCTCCAGGCGGGTCTTTTCCGACTCGATGATGGCGGTCTTCTCTTTCAGTTCGATGATGCGGCCGTGGATACCACCGATGGTAACGATACGGTCACCGGCTTTAAGACCCTCGCGGAATTTTTTCTGTTCCTTGGAACGTTTCATCTGCGGACGGATCATAAAGAAGTAAAATACCACGATGATCAGACCCATCATTACAAAGGTCATGATCGGGTTTCCACCTTCCTGGCCGGCGGGCGGAGCCATAAATAAAATCTGTGCGGTTTTCATCTGTTGTTTTGCTCTTTTTAAAATTAGGGTGCAAGTACGTTACCTACCAGTTTAATTTTGGTTTCGGTAGGCACGGTGTTCGCTATTACTGTAATTACTTTTTCCTGTTTATCCATTTTGCCGGCGCTGTCGAACTTGGCTTTGATCTCGCCTGTTCCCCCTACCGGTATGGGTTCCTTGGGCCACTCGGGTGTGGTACAGCCGCAGGTGGTCTTGGTATCGCTGATCACCAGGTCTACCTTACCCGTATTTTTAAATTTAAAGCTGTGTTCCACGACCTGTCCCTGGGTAATTTCGCCGAAATTATATTCCGTTTCGGAAAATTCGATCTTAGCTGCATTTTCAGCAGAGACCGATCCCCCTTCTGCCGAAGCCGGGTTCGAAACCAGGTCGGCCAGGTTCTTCTGCTTGCTTCCGCAGGAGATCATCAGCAGGGCGGCTGCACAAAATATGCTCCACTTTTTCATTTCTATAACTGTATTTAGTTTTCTATTAATCCTCTTCCGGTCTTCTGCAGTTTGTTCTCGCTCTTCAGCTTCTGTACGATCTTATCGAGGATACCGTTGATGAACACGTTACTTTTGGCCGTACTGAACATTTTAGACAGTTCGATGTACTCGTTGAGCGTTACTTTTACGGGTATTCCCGGCTGGGAAAGCAGTTCGCTCACGGCCATTTTCATCAGCAGCATGTCCAGGAAGGCGATACGCTCGGTTTCCCAGTTACGGGCAAACTCGCGGATGTATTCCTCGTAGCCGGCTTCGTTCAGGATGGTGTCCCGGAAAATGTCCACGGCAAATTTCTTGTCTTCTTCTTCGTCCTTGTACAGGTTAAAGATGCGCAGACCTTTTTCGGCGGTAGACTGTTCCAGGCTTTTGCTGAGCCAGAGCACCACAAAGTCGATATCGTCGTTCCAGTGAATGTTCTCATCGTCGTATATGTTCAGCAGGAATTCCTCTTCCGACAGCAGGGTGCGGCACAGGCGTATCATGAACTCGGTATCCTTTTCCACGGAATTGTCGCCCGAGTGGATATAGGCCTTGTACGATTCCAGCGAGCGGATCTTTTTAAAGAGCTTATCGCCGGCATCGGGATGATTGGCCCAGCTCAGTTTACGCTTGTTGAGCAGGTTATGCAGTTTTTCGGACTCGTCGATCCAGGTAAAGACGCAGTTGCGTGTAAAAGGCGTACTTTCCATGCGGTCCTCTTCGGTAGGCAGGAATTTTTTGCGGCTGTCTTCCCGTTCGAGCAAAGCGGAGCGGTGTACCTCGGCCAGCAGGGCAAACTGAAGCAGATACAGGTCGTAAATGCGTTCAAAGGATTGCAGCAGCGATCTTTCGCCGGCGGCAAGGTTGTCGTTCTCGGTTTGCAGGAATCCGTAGAGCGCCTGCATAATTTTTACACGTATCTGTCGTCTGTTAAGCATTCCGGATCTTAGTAGTTTCTTGAAAAAGGAGTTTTGAGAGCGGCCATGTCCTCGATACGTTTTTCGGCAATGGCTTTGGCAGCTTCCAGGGAGGTAATGCCTTTTTCAGCAGCGTACTTATGTATTTGTAAGGTAACGTCGTAAATGTGTTCGGCCTTGTTCATGGCAATTTCGCGGTTGTAATTGCCCAGCAGCTCAGAGTATACATTGATGAGTCCGCCGGCGTTGATCACGAAATCGGGCGCGTAGGCAATGCCTTTATCGCGCAGGGCGGCCGCATGGATGTTCTCGTCCTTCAGCTGGTTGTTGGCGGCCCCGGATACCACGCGGCATTTCAGCTGCGGAATGGTATCGTCGTTGAGGGTGGCGCCCAGCGCGCAGGGAGCGTAAATATCCATATCCATGCCGTAGAAATTGTTCGGATCTACCGCAGTGGCTTTGTATTTAGAGGTGGTTTCGGCGATCTTATCTTCGAAAATATCGGTCACGAATACTTCGGCACCTTCTTTTACCAGATATTCCACCAGGTGCTGGCCTACGCTTCCGCAGCCCTGTACCAGTACTTTTTTGCCCTGCAGGCTGTCGGTACCGTATACGTGCTGTACAGAGGCCTTCATACCCATATAGGTACCGAATGCCGTTACCGGTGAAGGATTACCGCTGCCGCCCATGGTTTCGGGCAGACCGCTTACATGGTCGGTGGACATGTGGATGTATTCCATGTCCCTGGAGGTCATTCCCACGTCCTCGGCCGTAATGTATTTACCGCCCAGGTCGTTCACGAACTGACCGAAACGGCGCAACAGCGCTTCGGTTTTCTGTGTGCGGGCATCACCGATGATCACGGCTTTACCGCCGCCCAGGTTAAGGCCGGAAACGGCCGCTTTATAGGTCATACCGCGTGAAAGGCGCAGTACGTCGGTCAGGGCTTCCTGTTCCGATCTGTAGGGCCACATGCGTGTACCGCCCAGTGCCGGGCCCAGTACCGTATTGTGTACGGCAATAATGGCGCGGAGGCCGGTTTTGGTGTCGTTGCAGAACAGGAGCTGTTCGTGCTGCATATCCGCCATCGGGCTCAGAACGCCTGTAGCGATCTCTTTTACGTTAAGTTCTTCCACTATCATAAGACAAACAATTTTAATCCGTAAATTTGCTCCCGGGTATACCCTTACCCAAAAAGCCCGGCAAATATACGATAAAATTTAGCGCACGTAGTTATTTTGAAAACGCTCTGGAAACTAAATACATACTTTAAAAGATACAAAAAATACCTGTTCCTGGGTCTTGTTTTTGTCACCTTATCGAACTTTTTTTCTGTGTACCAGTCACGCTTTGTAGGCCTTATCACCGATCTGGCGGCGGGTACCATGCAAGAGAACCCCAACCGTATACTGCAGTGGATCTTCGAGGGAGCCAGCGGTCCGCGCGTGGTTATAATAAGTGCTTTATGCATTTTTGTACTGGCCCTGCTCAAAGGCTTCTTTATGTTCTATATGCGGCAGACCATTATTGTAATGAGCCGCCATATCGAGTACGACCAGAAGAACGACATCTTTGCGCATTACCAGAAGCTGAGTACCTCGTTCTATAAGAAACACAGTACGGGCGACCTGATGACGCGCATCAGCGAGGACGTGAGCAAGGTGCGTAACTACACCGGCCCCGCCATCATGTACTTTGCCAACCTCCTGGTTATGTTTGTGATCACGCTTACGATCATGCTGGGCATAGATGTTAAACTCACGTTAATTGTACTGAGCCCCCTGCCGGTGATGGCCATACTCATCTATTACATCAACCGCAGTATCCTGAAACGCAGCGGCATTGTGCAGGCCAGACTCTCGGCGCTGAGCACCTTTGCCCAGGAAGCTTTTTCGGGGATACGCGTGCTGAAAAGCTTCGGCATCACAGAGGCTTTTTCCGACAAGTTTGCCGCGGAAACCGAATCCTATAAAAAGGTGAACCTGCAGCTGGTGAAGATGGACGCCCTGTTCTTCCCGGTGATCCTGCTGCTGATCGGCCTCTCCACCACCCTTACCATTTACGTGGGCGGCATCGAGGTACAGGAAGGACGCATCAGTCCGGGGGTGATCGCCGAGTTCATTATGTATGTGAACATGCTTACCTGGCCTACGGCCACACTGGGCTGGGTAACGTCTATCGTGCAGCAGGCCAAGGCTTCGCAGATGCGTATCGACGAGTTTCTGCAGACCGATCCCGAAATTACGAATCCCAATCCCAACGAGCCTTTTGTGCCGAAGGGCGAGATCCGCTTTAAAAATGTGGACTTTACCTATGAACAGACCGGCATTACGGCGCTCAAAAACATCGATTTTGTACTGAAACCCGGTCAGCGCCTGGGCATTACCGGCCGTACCGGAAGCGGAAAGACCACCCTTACCCAGCTGCTGCTGCGCATGTTCGACGTTACGGGGGGACAGATCCTGATCGACGGACAGCCCATCGACCGCATCAACCTGGACGATTATCGCCGCCATATCGGTTATGTGCCGCAGGAAATTCAGCTTTTCTCCGATTCCATTGCACACAACATCATGTTCGGTACGCAGGACCACGCTACGGAACAGGATATACGCAAAGCCGCCGAACTGGCCGGGGTACTGCATAATATCGAGGCTTTCCCGAATAAGTTCGATACCCTGATCGGGGAACGTGGTATTAAACTCTCGGGCGGACAGAAACAACGCATTTCCATTGCCCGCGCCCTGATCAAGAACCCGGAGATACTGATCCTGGACGACTGTCTTTCGGCCGTGGACGCCGAAACGGAAGATATTATCCTGGCCAACCTGGACGGTATGATGAAAGGACGCACCTCCATCTTTGTATCGCACCGCGTATCGGCCCTGCGTAAAGCGGATATCGTTATGGTGCTGGACCAGGGCCAGATCGTGCAGACGGGCACCCCGGAAGAACTGCGCGTAGCCGACGGTTACTACCGCGAAATATTCAACAAACAGATGGGCCAGGCCAACCTGGTGTAAACAAAAAAGGGAGGGTTTCCCCTCCCCGTTCTCATTCTATAAGGGTTCTGCAAAGATCTTTACCGGGTTGCCGCGCTGCAGCGCATGGTGTTCGAGCCATTGTTCCTGTTCCAGCTGCTGCAGCTGTTGCATGTGGGCTTCTTCTACTTTTGCCCGCAGGCGTTGCCGGCACAGCTGTTTATTCTGATGCTGCGAACGCGAGTCGGACGCCGTTACCTGTATGCCCGTGGGCAGGTGTATGCCACGCACGGCGGTTTCCACCTTGTTTACGTTTTGCCCGCCCGGGCCCGAAGAACGGCAGGTCTCAAAGCGCACTTCCTTTTCTTTCCATGCAAAGGCGGGCGGTAGTTCAAACACGCGGCAGCCGGTGAACCAGTTGCGGCGTTTGTGGAATTTTCGGTAGGGACTGCTTGCGATCCACAGGATGCTTCCCTCCCATGCTGCCGGAAAGTCACTGCCGTCCGGTATTTCCACACGTACCAGGGCCGAGAGTATGGTGCCGTTAAAGTACCCGTCGGTCTTGTGCAGCACTTCGGCCCGGATACCCAGGCTGCGGGCTTCCTTCAGGAATTTTTCGAGTACGCGGGCCGCCGCTCTTTCACATTCGGCAGGCCCTTTACCGGAGCTGATCTGTACGAGTTTCGTTTTCATATCATTCCCGGTTCATGCGTACAACAGAGGGTAAAAAACGGCCTTCGGTATGCACCAGTTCCGTTTGTGCGGCCATTACCCCTTCAATATCCTTATAGGCCAGCGGATTTTCTTCGGTGCTTCCCCCGATAAGGGTTACGCCGGCGGCGGAAAGCATTTTCTTCAGGGCCGACTGCGTCATGTTCTCCCGTGCTTTCTGGCGGCTCATGGCACGTCCGGCCCCGTGTGAGGCCGAGTTCAGGCTTTCGGGCACGCCTTTGCCGCGTACCAGGTAGGCCGCCGTGGTCATACTGCCCGGGATAATGCCCAGTTCGCCCTCGTGTGCGGGTGTAGCGCCTTTGCGGTGCACAAACAGCTTTTGGCCGTTCAGATCTTCTTCCCAGGCAAAATTGTGGTGATTCTCCACCAGGGCCAGCGGGGTAAGTCCCAGCGCTTTCGTAAGCCCGGCGTGGATCACCTGGTGGCAGGCCTGTGCATATTCCCCGGCCAGGTTCATGGCCGCATGGTACTCCATACCGGCTTCGGTATCCAGGGAGAGCCAGGCCAGCGAACGCACCTGTCTGGGCAGGCGACACTGCTGCATGGCTATCTGTGTATAGTGCTGCGCAATGTTGGCGCCCAGTCCGCGGCTGCCGGAATGTGAGAGCAGTGCGCTGTAATTGCCGGGAGCCAGGCCCAGACTGTTGTCCGCAAAAAGCTCTATACTGCCGAATTCCACAAAATGGTTGCCGTTGCCCGAAGTGCCCAGCTGCCGGGCGGCTTTGTACTGTAGCTTACGCAGCAGTTCCGTGGAGCCAAAAAGCGGGTTGTCCAGCACTTCGTGTTCGGGTACGGTCTCCAGGGAGCCTTCCATACCAAAGTGCGTATGGGTCTTCAGCGCTTCTTTGATCTGGTAGGAAAAACGGCGGTTGAATGCCGCGTTCTCCGCAAATACCGTGAGGGCCATACGGCAACCGATGTCCATGCCTACGGCATAGGGGATCAGTGCATTTTCGGCGGCAATAACGCCTCCGATGGGCAGTCCGTAGCCGGTGTGGGCGTCGGGCATCAGGGCGCCGCTCAGTACCACAGGCAGGCTCATGGCCGTTTCCATCTGTTTACGGGCCGATGCTTCAATGCCGCGGGCTCCGTATATCTTTAGCGGGCCGCATTCTTCCTTCAGCATATAGCTGCGGAATTCGTCCTTACCCGGTTTGCCGGTAAAAACTTCAGCCAGGGGCCGCAGAAATTCATGGTCGCTGTAGGCCGAGGGGTCCTGCAGCAGACCGGCCAGCAACACGCTTATCTCTTCGCGGCTGCTGTGTTTGTAATGCCGGGCCACGATCTGTATGGCTATACTGCGGGCCTGGTCATTGGTATACCCGAGTTTACTCAGGTCTTTAGGTCTTAAATTGCTCATAACTGTTTTATTTTTTTTCGTTGCGGTACACCTCTTCGATCAGGTGCCGCGGTTTGTTGCGGAGCGGATCGGGTACCTCTTTCTGTGTACGGTACCGGCCCCGCCCCTTTTTTCCTTTCCAGCGGCTTACAGCCCCCTGGAGATGGTGTCTTGTAATGTAATTCTCTATACGGGCCAGTTCACTCTCCAGTTCTGCGTTTTTGCGCCGCGTATGCGTTATGATGTTCGGTTTTACCTTCAGCACAAAGCGCCAGGGCTCCGAAAATACATAATGCAGGTACGGATGCTTTTGTGTGGGGTATGCCGGCCGGAAGCAGGCTTTTTCCCGTTCGCTGAGCTCATACACGTTTCGCTCCCAGTACCATGTACAGATCACCTTCAGCTGTTGTTTCTGCGTGGCGTATACATGTTTACGCCTGCGTTTCTTCGGTCTGCGGAAGTGCTTATCCATACCGTAGTGCTCTGTATTTATTTTAGACAGCAGTGTATGGTAGAATTCCGCCAGCGGTGTCTGCCACTGGTCCTCCCGCAGTACAAAGCTGCGCACCCAGCCTTTCTGGTAAGGATTTTCGAGCGGTTCCGGGGGAATAGAGCGTATCGTATCCGATAAATGCTCCCGTTTTTTATAGAGTTTTATGTAATTTTTATGTTTTTGCCGGAGAACGGCCCGCTTACGGTCCCGGGCAGAGCGTATCCGGCTATATTCCATTGAATACAGCATATCCGGAGTTTCCATACAAGAAAATGTATAGTGTTATCGGCTCAGGAAAAGACATAATTTTCCCGGGCACATTAAACCAGTAAATGTGTCGTGTTTCAACAGATGTCCGGGTGGACAACAGCCTTTATCAGCGGCAGGGCGCCGCTTTTTAAAAATAAATAAAAAGAGGAAACCGCTGCCTTACAAGGCAATGAAACGATCGGATGATATGTGAATACGTTCTGTCATAATATGCCCTCCCTGTTATTTAAGTATATACATTGAGGAAAAATTCAGACTGCAAATATATACTTTTTTTAATAAAGCAAAAAATAAAACTCTATTTTTTACGAAAAGAATAACCGGCTTCGATCGGGTAATGGTCCGATGCCTTCATTTCGGTGTGCGTGCGGTAAAATTTCACCTGCAGGCGTTCGTCGTAGAACTGGTTATCGATGCGGATATAATACGGGAAACGGTTATACGAAAAACCAAAGCCGTTGCCGGCATCCTCGAAGGCATTACGCAGGGTCTTACGCATTTTCTGATAGGTATACGAATACGGTACGGCGTTCATATCGGCACAGGCGATCACTTTGTAGGGCGAATCGTCGATGAACTTCTGCACCTCGGCAATCTCGGCCCTGCGGTGATGGTAGCCCGAATGCAGACGGTTATAGATATTACGGGCATTGTAGCTGATGTATTCCTTAAAACTGAGCGTATCGCTGTTGTTCAGGCGTATACTCATGGAATTGAGGTGAAAATTGAGCAGGCGTACGGTATCCTTCCCGATCACAAAATCGTGGTAGATGCCTTTGTTCATGTAATGTTCGCCGTACTTGATGGGCCCCGACTTCAGGGAGCGGAACTTAGAAAAGGTAATGACGCCGAAAATACCCTTGAACTCATCCTTGTACACGGGATTCATGTAAAAATAGCGGTAGCCGCCGATACGCAGGATGGAATCGAGCGTATTGTCGTAATCGTCCAGGTCACTGTGGTAAAATTCCTGCAGGCACAGTATGTCGGGCGGCCGGTTTTGGCGCAGCCAGTTGTAAAGAGACGCATTGTTGTAGCTGTTGCTCTTTTTCTGTTCCATGCGCTGGGGATTGAAGGTGGCGATGTTGTAGCTCATCACCGTAAAATCGCATGTGGTATCGCGGTCGGGATGGTAATTAACGGTCTCCCGGATGGGTTTTACCGAAAAAAGCAGCAGCAGCAGCGGCGGCAGCCAGTATTTCCACCTGCGTGTAAAAAGCAGGGTGAATGGTATCAGCAGCAGGTTCAGCAGCAGGACCACCGGTACGCCGAACGCCAGCAGATCAATGAACCAGCCATCGGGACGTATATACGAAATAAGCAGGACCAGTACCGTACTTACCAGTGGAATGCCCCAGCAGATCAGTATGCCAATTACTTTCTTCACCCGATGTGAAGGTACTACTATATCTCTGCATACAATCGTACGCAAATGTTAAGATTTTGAGAATTCGGCCTATCGTACCTCTTTGTACATACCGTCGCGGAACAGGTAGTCGGTACATTTCATGCCGTTACGCCGGGTATGTTCCAGGATGCGGGACTCGTGATCGCGGCGGAACAGCGAGAAAGTATCACAGATGCGTACGGAATAGTCCTTCCGGATACTGGCAAAATCGATCCCCCAGGAGTTCTCGGATTCGCCGCAGTAGCTCTGGCTCAGGTGCAGGCTGGAACGTATGGCGCCCAGCGTATCGTTCACCACGAGCACGGGTATTACGTTATCGCCGGGATACAGGTAAATGATGCCGGTGTACGGGCCGCTCTGGAAAAGTCGTCCGTAGATATATGCGACGTCGAGGCCGCTGAACTTTTCGATCAGTTCCGGCCGGTGCCCCGTTTCTGCGCGGATGAGTGTTTCGTAACAGCGGGTATGAAAAGGGAGTGACAGGGCCGGCAGCGAGGCTGCATATTCCATAAAAGTAGGCTCTGTGCTTTTGTTCTGTGCAGAGGTATTGACCAATACCAGACAAAACAGCAGGACCGCCAGGTACTGTTTTTTCATACGCATGAAGATAAAAATATCCCTCCGAAGAGGGATATACACTGTTTTAAAATATACTGGAAAATGGTGAATGCGGGATGAGCCTACGCCACGGCTACGCGTACGTTAACTGCGCTCGGACCTCTTTTTCCGTCCTGGATCTCGAATTCCACCGTATCGTTTTCACGGATGGTCTCTTTTACGCCTGAAACGTGAACGAAAACTTCGTTTCCGCTGCCTTCTACCTTAATGAAACCGAAACCTTTGGTCTCATTGAAGAATTTTACTGTACCTTTTTGCATGTTGTTATTGTTAAATTATAAATAATTGCCGCATCTAACGGCATACTATCCTTGATCTGTTAATGATATCGGGGACTCCGAAGAGATTCCTGTTTATAAATGAACCGGCCTAAAGTAGTAATTCCAGAATTCGGAGGCCTGCATAAACAAGTTTAAAATTTGAAGATTACAGCTTAAAAAGCTTTACAAAGTTATACAAAAAAGTGTTCCTTTTACAAAAAGCCTGTTTTTTATCTGAAACGGCCCCGGCTTTTGGAATACTCCCCTATTTTTTCGATATTGCATATATGCAGGCAGGGCTTCCCTTTTCGCGGCAACTCATCTACGCGTGCGGTATGACGGGCTGGAGTATCATGATCAACCTCATCAGTGTGATCCTCGTGTACATCTACCTGCCTCCTTCCGGCAGCGGCATTCCCCCGCTTATTACACAGGCCGCCGTTTTTGGTATATTTAATGTAATTGCCATTGTTACGGCCGGCGGACGACTGGCAGACGCCATATACGATCCGCTCATCGCGCAGTTCAGCGACCGCAGCCGCAATCCGCAGGGTCGGCGTATCCCGCTTATGAAGAAGGCCGTACTGCCCTCTTTTGTCTTCTGTTTCCTGATCTTCGTGCCCCTGCGCTACAACGAGAGTAACCTGAATATCGCCTGGCTTATTTTTACCCTGGTCGGCTTTTATATGTCGAGTACCACCTACATCATCCCGTACAATGCCCTGTTGCCGGAACTGGCGCACAGCGCCGCCGCCAAAATGCGCCTGGCCAGCTGGCAGTCGATCGGTTATGTGGCCGGCATCGGTATCGCCTCCAATGCCTTTAATATTGCCGAACACCTGCAGCTGCAGGGCCTGGGCGGACGTATACAATCGCTGCAGCTTACCGTTTGCATGCTCAGCGCCCTGGCGGCCATATTTATGGCCATTACGGCCTATGGCATCGACGAGCGCAGGTACAGCATCAGTAAACCCAGTGCGGTACCCCTGCGCAAAGCGCTGCGGCAGACGCTCGGGAACCGCAATTTCCTGCTGTTCGTGGTGGCCGATTTTTCGTACTTCATTGCACTTACCATTATTACGTCGGGGCTTATGTATTTTATTACCGTACTGCTGCAACTGCCCGAGCGCATCGGCAATAAGCTGATGATCACCATGGTGCTGCTGTCCCTGCTTTTTTATCCCCTGGTAAATATAGGTGTGGCCCGGCTGGGCAAGAAAAAAATAATGCTGGCTTCGCTGCTGCTGCTGGCCTTTATTTTCCTGGGCGTGTATGAACTGGGACGTTTCCCGGCCGATGCCGAAACACAGATCTTCTGCCTGGTGGTGCTGGCCGCGGTGCCTATGGCCTCGCTCAATATCCTGCCCAATGCGGTACTGGCCGATATTATACAGAAAGACAGCCGGGAAAGCGGCGGCAATAAAGAGGCTATTTATTTTGCGGTGCGTTATTTCTTTGTGAAGATCGCCCAGACCATCGGCATCGGTATGTTTTCGATGTTCCTGCTGTATGGCAAAGATATAGGCAACGATGCAGGGATACGCATGAACGGTATACTGGGTTTTGTACTTTGTTTCACGGCGGCACTGGTGTTCAGCCGCTTCCGGGAAGAGCCCCCGTCTCCCGGGAATACCTGAGGTGCATCATTTCTCCGGGTCTGCTTCCCAGGTTTCGCGGGGCAGCTGCATGTGCAGGCATACGCATACAACGCCCTCCGGGTTTTGTACCGTCCAGCGGTCTTTCTCTGTAAAACCGGCATTACGGTAGCATTGCAGGGCGCCTGTATTGTATTCGTATACGTTCAGGCCGACATAACTGAGCTGCCATTCCCGGAAACAGACCTGCAGCAGTTCCCTCAGCATGGCGCTTCCCAGGCCTTTCCCGCGGTATGCGGCATCGGCAATGAGCAGGCGGCAGAGCCGGGCGCTTTGTCCGTCGGCCATACGCAACAACTGGGCATGTCCTATGCCTTTATTGTCCGGCAGGGAAACAAGGCGGTACATGTGGCGCAGCGGATCGTCCAGGTCTTTCTGTAACTGCATCGCATCCAGCGGAAAATGCCAGTCCGGGCCGGCAAACTGGTGCAGAAACTCCGCATCGGGTATCCAGGCGATGAGTTCGGCAAAATGTGCCGGCGTAAACGCTTCGAGGCGTATCGTTTTCATATCAGTCGCAGCTTACCAGGGTTATCCGGACACGGCCTTTTTCTATATGGATGCTGCGTTCCGTAGTGGCCTCACAGGCCTGGAAATACCAGGTGTCCCTGCTGATCATTTTAAGACCGAAGGGACAAAGATCCGCACTTTCTTCCGGGAAGGTCTCGCGCAGCAGCAGTATGGCCTCATTGCGGCTTATGTTCTTTATTTCGAATACATCTTCTTCGCAACCATCGCTGTTGATGCTGGTGAGCGTACTTTTATCCTTCGCATACAAACGCAGGTAATGCGCGGGCTGACCTTTTATCACCGTATCCCGGCGGGGCTGGTTGTCCGGGCTCCCGAAAAGATCGTACAGGCCGCTCACCGGTCTTGCCGACAGGTAACCGCCGAACACATAACCGCTCAGGTTCCCGCTCTGTACCTGTATCCACCGGTCTTCTACAAGCAGGGGCAGTTCTCCTTTCTGCAGGGTATCGGTATACGCCGGGCCGGATACCTCCCCGAAAATACAACTTTGTTTATAGGCGATCTTACCGATGATCTTTGCATCGGGGGCGGGTTCCGAACGGATGTTCAGTCCCTTTTTAGCCCAGCAGTACAGCACATCGCCGGCCGTGTGGCTTTGGGCGTAACTATACATAAGTGTACAGAAAAAAAGCAGTGCGCTTCCGATGATCTTAACCACCATATGCCTGATAAAAATTTGCTGTGATGTATTTTCTGCCTTTATAGGTACAATATACGTTCTCTCCGGAAACGGTGAGCAGGGTGGTTTCCGTAAACCAGTTGGGCGACTGGGAGCCGTCGTCGTGTATGGAGGTGGTAAAAACAGGACCGTATCGTTCCATAAGGTCCAGGATCAGTTTTTCGTATACAGCTTCCGGCGGAGCAGGCATATATACGATAAAGCGGTAAATGTCTTCCCCGGCGGCCTGTCCCTTTCTATTAAGAGAATGCTGCATAAACACTTCGATACGTTCCACAGGTATGGAAAAAAAAGATTTCTGCGAAAAACGGGCCAGGTCAACAGTATGCAGTGAAGTTACAATCAGGGGGTTTTCATTCGGTTGCCAGAGCTGTGCATCCGTAATGGGTTGCAGGCAGCTGCTGATGTTCCGTAATTTCTGGTTAATAAAAAGCGTGCCGAAGCCTTTGTCGAGTTCTGCTTTTTTCTGGCCATATAGCAGGTTCTGAGTCAGCAGCAGTGTGCATAGAATGATAATTGGTCTCACAAGGTTATTTTTGCGAAAGATACAAAGCCCTGACGTAAAACAAAAGATCCCGGAACGTATTCCGGGACCTGCAAAAATGTATGTGTTACTTAAAAGGACATATCGTCGGCGCTGGGGCCATAACTGCCCGGGATGGGTATGTTCAGCAGGCGCAGGAAAACGCCCATCTGGGCCCGGTGGTGTATGATCTGGCTGTAGGTTGTGCGTACCATGGCGGCGCGGTCGTCGGTAAAGTAGATGTCCTGGCCGTTGCGCATGGTCCAGCTTTTCCAGAGTTGCTCTTCGGAAGTGTTCTTCCACTGTTCGCGGGCCGCATCCAGGTTCTTTTCAAAATAGGCCATCAGTTCTTTGGTATTGGCTATTTCTACGGGGGTGTAGGGCGAGGTGGCAAAATCGAGCTCATCGGAGTTCAGCACCATCGGCACCCAGCCCGGAAGTTCGGCAATGTGCGTGGCCAGCTGGCGTACGGTCATACTTTTGGGATGGGGCTGCCAGTCGTATTTGTCGTCGGGGATACGTTCCAGCATTTTGCGGGTGGTCTGAGCTTCCTGCTCCAGTTCTTTGGTCAACAGTTCAATGATCGTCATAGCGTTGTTTTATTTGATACAGCAAAGGAAATACCCGATGCTGACAACCCTATGGCAGTGCTTTTTTAATAATCTACCGGCACCTGTTTCATATATTCGGAAAGGCTTATGTGTTCTGCCTTTTCGAAGCTGTGGCCGCTGAGTTTTATGCTGCGTATGCGCGAAACCCGGAAGTCGCGGTAATCGTGCCGCTTGTGACACCAGGCGATCAGGTGCCAGTTCATGGCATAGAAAATAAGGCCGATCGGTTCTACCTCACGGCGGCTGCTTATTTCTTCCCGGTTCATATACTCCAGCAGCAGGGCGCTTTTGGAGGCCACGGCATTCTGTATCAGGGACAGATGTTCGTAATCGTTAACAAAACAGGAAGGCAGCTGCCACATGATGTTATTCTGCAACTGTTCTACCTGTTCTTTCTGTGTGTTCTTCAATACAGATTTTACCTTGCCCAGGGCCGAGGAATAATGTTTTTTGATGGATCTGTCCGAAAAGCCCTGTATGATGGACTCTACGATGAGCAGGGCATTGGCCTCGTCGGAACTGAAACTGACCGGGGGCAGAAAATAGCCTGGCAGGATGCAGTAGCCCTTGTGTGGTTCAAAACAAACGGGTACGCCCGATTCGCCGATGGCTTTTACATCGCGGTACACGGTGCGTATACTGATGCCGAATTTTTCGGCAATGGTCTCGGCCGTAACAAATTTACGGGACTGTAACAGGGTAAGTATCCCGAACAGGCGGTCGATGCGGTTCATAGATACAGGGGTTATTCGAGGCTGCCGGCGGCGGTAATTTCGGTGTTCAGCAACTGGGAAATAGGGCAGTTCTTAGCCGCGTCCTGCAGCAGTTCCTGGAAGGTCTCATTGCTTATTCCCGGTACGCGGGCCCGTACACTGATGGTAGAACTTTTTACTACGCCGGCCACAAAATCCACTTCGCAGTTCACGTTCAGGGTCTTGTCGCTGAAACCGGCCGCATCCAGCAGGAAGGACAGTTTCATGGCAAAACAGCCCGAGTGTGCCGCGGCGATCAGTTCTTCGGGATTGGTATGGTTATCGCCCTCGAAACGACTTTTGTACGAATACGTTACATTGTCGAGCACCTTGCTTTTTGTGCTGAGCTTACCGCTACCCTCTTTTCCGCTGCCGTTCCATACGGCGCTTGCATTGTTTTTCATACTGCTGTTGTTTTTTTGTTTACAAATGGTGCTGCCGGGCCGTATCTCAAAGATACGTTTTTTTAGGCTTATCGTTTATAACGGCAGCTTCTACATTTTTATCAGTCCCAGTACGATCTTCAGGCGGATGATCTTTTTTACAGAAGTGTATACCTGGTCCTTATAGGCTTCGTTGCGGCTCATTTCATCCAGAATGGAGTTAATGGCCTGGTTTTCGTCCAGGGGCATGCAAAGCAGATCGCAGCCGGCCATAGATGCCTTCAGGGCCGAATTTTCGATGATGGTAACGGCTTTCATGGCATTGAGGGCATCGGTAACGATAATGCCTTTAAAACCCAGCTCTTCGCGGAGCAGACCGGTTACAATATTGCGTGAAAGACTGGCCGGCAGACCGTTGGTACTGTATTTTTCGTTGTTGATGATGGTCATATGTCCTACCAGTACAGAGATCAGGCCCTGTTTAATAAGCGGCGGGTATACGCCCAGTTCTTTCAGTTCACCGTCGATGTATACCGATCGTTTATGCGTATCGCCCGTTACCAGTCCGTGCCCCGGGAAATGCTTGGCGGTGGCCACGATGCCGGCTTCTTGGGTGGCGGCGATAAAACCCCGGTTAAAGAGGATCACCGAATCGATGCTGCTGCCGTAACTGCGGCTTTTAATGGCGGCATTGGCCGTTCCCAGGTCCGATACGGGAGCATAGTTATGCAGGATGCCCAGTTCCAGCAGTTCTTTATTGATGGCCCGAGCAACGGCTTCGTTGGCTTCGGGGCTTTTAATGGAGGCTGCGGCGGGTATGGGTTCCGAGCCTTTGATACGGCCTTTCAGCAGACCGGGTTCCGCGTCCATACCATGTAACACGGGCAGTTGTTCATATTGTGCGGCAGTTTCGTTCACCTTGCGGATCAGTTCCCGATGTGCTTCGCGGGTGCCCCGCAGGTAATTGACGGAACCTACTTTTCCTTCGGCCACGAGGCGCAGCAGTACGGCTTCGGAACGGCCCAGTTCACCGGCCGGGGGTACGATCATCTGCCCTACCCGCTGTGTATCGCTGAGTGCGCTGAATACCTGCTCGGTCCGGCGGTCGAGTTCCGGGTCATCGGCATAAAAATCAGACAGGATATAGGTACTGTTCTGGGCATTGCCGTAAAATGTGCCGGAAAGAAGAAAAAGGGCCGAAAAAATATAATGTTTCATGTATATACGTAATAATGTGCCGTGCATTTCAAAAATACGTAAAAAGTGCGCGCGATATTGTTTTTCAGAACGGATTTCACACGGGGTATTGTTTATAATCAGCGGCCGCGCTTTGCCCGCCAGCGCTGCAGCGTTTTCGTATATGCTTCGTTTGTCATTCAAAATCATCGTCTCCGGGCAGGATAATATGTACGGTAACTCCTTCCCCGCCGGGATTTTCGCCGATCCGGAAGTAATCGAAACCGGGATCCTCCACGTACAGGAGTTTAATACGTTCGCGGATGATCTGCAGGCCCTGTGAGTTGTGTTTCGAGGCCGATTTCTTCAGGCCTTCGCCGTTATCGCTGATGTATATATGCGTATAGCCCCCGCTCAGGGATATTTTTATGAGTATACGTTTTTCGCCCTCTTTGAAACGGAGTCCGTGCCAGATGGCATTTTCCACGACCGGCTGCAGCAGCATGGAAGGAATATAGACATTTTCGGGACTAAGATCCGGAGCGTATTCCACTCTAAAGTCCAGGCGGTCCTTTATCCGCTGTTCCTCCAGTCCGATATATATACGCAGTAATCGTATCTCTTCGGATACAGGTACTTTTTTCTGACGGTTATGCACCAGTACCATGCGGATAAGCCTGGCAAATTCGGCCAGGAAATAGTGGGCTTCCTCGTTTTTGTTACGGAGAATGTAATCCTGTATGCTGTTGATGGCATTAAAGGTGAAATGCGGATTCATCTGGCTCTGCAGGGCCATGGCCTCCAGTTCGTTCACTTTCTGCATCAGTTGCCGCTTTTTGTCTTCCCGCGACCGGATGACACGTATAGATATACGAACGGCCATGTACATGAGCCCCAGTACAAGCAGGACCATGAGTATACGAAACCACCAGGTCTGGTAAAAGGCCGGACGTATATGGATGAGCAGCTCCACGGCCGCAGAGCATGTAAGGTAATGCTGATCGGTTGCGTATAGGGAAACCCGGTAGCTGCCGGGGGCCGGGTTCAGGCGTATTTCCGTGCTGCGCGAGGTGTCCGAGAGTACAAGCCTTCCCCTGCTGTCATACAGGGTATAACAATACCTTGATATGCTGTAATAACGGTAAGACGGGTTCCCGATATGTATACGAATATCGTTCTGGTCATGACCCAGTTCTTCGAGCTCAGCGAAGTCCTGTACCGCATTCTTACCGATAAATACCGACTGTATATAGATGTCCGGGTACCTGTACGGTTCCTGCAGGCTGGCAAGCGATTGTTTCAGCAGGAAAGACGGACTGGCCAGCCAGATGGAATCGCCGCTGATCTCGAAATCGAGTATTTCGTTGAACGGATAACTGTTCTGCGAATTGAAACCCGAAAGCACTTTCCGGGCAAGATCGTATATAAAAAGGCCTTCCTTGGTCGCAAAATACAGGTTGTTATCCCGTTTTTTAATTTGGGATATCCCGGCCGGCGTTCCGTCGATCTTCCGTATCTGCCTCCGCCCGAGATCGGCAATATACAGTCCCCGTTCGTTGGTGGCAATGGCAAAGGAATCGTTCCCGACCGGAAGTACTTCGTTTATACGCAGTTCAGGCCCTGTAAGGCGGTATTGTACCTTACCGTTCTTTATCCATACCAGGGCCACTCCCTGATGTTCTGTGCCGGCCAGTACCATATGGCGCCGGTATACGTTCAGGCCGCGGAGATAGTCGGGCAGCACAACGGCATTACCGGAAAGTTGTCCATAGGGACAATAATACAGCCCGTAACCGAAGGTGAAAAATGCCCCGTGGTCGCAGAAAACGGCTCTGCGGTAATAACTGCGGATGGGATCCTGTGCCCGGAACACATCTTTTGCACGGCTGCGCCTGTAAATGCCGAAATCCGTCAGCAATATTTCCCTGGCAGGTTCTTTTTCCGGGGGAAAGACGAGGTCCAGGATACTGATCTCCGCATTTCGTAAAACGGTATCCCCTTTCGTATGGATAGGCGTCAGATACGGGCTTCCGTCGGCATTGTATACTTTTTTACGTCCCAGTATGTATTTTACGGAGCCCTGGTTTTCAACCAGGTTCGTAATTTTCTGGCTGCCGTTATATAAAACGTTCACTGCGGTGTTTTTACATACGAAAAGTCCCTCTTCCAGGGTTGTAAACCAGAGGGCTCCTTCCCTGTCGATCAGGATACGCGTTATGCTCAGCGATGTCGTGTTCAGGTGATGCAGCCGGTTCTGTTTATCCAGCAGGAACAGTCCCCGGTTAATGGTACCGGCAAAGACCTGGTCTCCGCTTATATACAGGGAAAGTATCCTGTCCGGCAGCCTGTGTTCTGCAATTTTTTGCCCGTTTTCGTATACGAACAGGTATGGCCCTAGCGAAAAGCAGAAGCGCCCGTTTTTATAGACGCTTATGAACCGCCCGTACGGAATATTTTTGAGCGGACAGGGCAGATCGTATCTTTTTCCCTGCTCGTCTACATGAAAAACCTTACATTCAGAGGGTTTTACTCCCATTCCGTAGCATAAGCTGCCATTATCCGGGGCAATATTGAGGTATAATGCGTTTGTGCTGAAGCCGGGCAACCATTCAAACCGGTCGAGCGTCGGAGAAATGTGCAGTATGTTGTTGGAAAATTCATAGCTGAGATACAGGGAACCGTCGTCCCCAAATATAATGCCCAGGATAATATCCAGGTGAATGTCCGTACGCCGGATGCTGTTGTACAGGGAGTCCGGGAAGTGTATCCTGTCATTTTCCACATAAAAAAAGGTGCCCAGGGCGGCAGTGCCCCAGATGCGGTTGCCCTTCCTGAACAGCTTGTAGATTGCGGTCTGCGGAAGACCGTCTTCCTGTGTAAAGACCTTTACTTCTTTACCTGTGATGCGTATGAGACCTGCGTCGGAAGCGATCCATTTGTTGCCTTTTTCATCTTCTTCAATGGCATACAGTTCATTGGTAGGCAATTCCCTGTCCCCGATAAAATGTTCGAATGCCGGGTTAAAGGATCTGTCAGCCTGTGCAGGAAGCTGTCCGCAGATGAGGAAGAGAAGTAAAAAACTAAGTATGCGTACGATCATAGCCCGAAACAGGCCATAAATATATCATTTTAGACCCGCTTAGCGTGCCGATGATAAAATATAACGGATCTCTGTTTTTTTGCGTTTGGATACTTCCACTGTCATGTGATTGCTGAGTGTTATACGGAAGCTTTCGTTCACATTTTTTTGAGAAATTATCTGGTGCGTATTGATAATGAATGATTTATGGATTCGCAAAAAATCGTGCAGTTCGTCACAGAGCAGTTCGTCGATCTCTTTCAGGGTCTTGCTGATCACGAATTTACGGTTCTGGGTGCCGTGTACGATGGAATAGTTGGAATCGGCCTCTACGCAGATAATATCTTTAAAGTCGATGAATTCTTTTTTGTATTTGTTGATGATCAGGGTTTCGGTATTGATCTTACGCTGCAGCAGCAGATCGTTCTGCATGCCGGGCAGCGCCGAACGGATGAGTTTCAGCATCTGCTCTCCTTTCTGGATAGCGAGTGCCAGATCGTTCTTGCTTACGGGTTTCAGCAGGTAATCGGCCGCGCTGCGTTTCAGGGCACGCAGGGCATAATGGTCGTAAGCGGTTACGAAAATAATGGCAAAGTCGATGTTATCGATCTTTTCGAGCAGATCGAACCCGGTGCCGCCGGGCATTTGTATATCCAGGAAAACCAGGTCGGGCTTCAGGCTGCGGATGGCTTCTTCGGCAGACTGTATGTCCAGGCAGACTTTCTGTACATGGATCTGCGGGAAGTAAGATGCACAGAGCAGGCGCAGTACATTGGCCCCGCTTTCTTCATCGTCAACGATTACGGTATTCAGTATCACGGACACAAGATACAGGCTTTTTCGGAAGTGGTGCTACCCCGCTCAACCGGCCAGGGGCTGCCGATCCCCGGGAAATGATGTAATGCAAAGGTTCTTACGGAATAAGATGTACTGCGTCTGCCGGACTTTCTTATTTTGCGGCCGACTTTTTTATTTAACGTTCTGCACGGCTTCTAACAGCTCATCCCGGGTCTTTTTTCAGCAGGAAGGCCTGTTCGTTTTCCAGCGGGGCCAGGCCCAGGTCGTAACAGAAAACGTATTCCTGTCCCGGCTCCAGGCAGCGGGTGTGTGTACTGTAACGGAAGTCGTAGCCCGTCTCGTACAGCACGCTCAGGGGAACTTTCTGCTGCGGGTGTTTTTGCCAGAGTTCTTCCAGGATGCGGCGGTTGCGGATCAGCTGACGGTTTATGTTCCGCACCAGGCGGCTGGTATACTTGTTTTGTTTGTTATGATAGGCCGTACGGCACTGATCGTCACAGAATTTTTTATCTGCCCGGCCCAACAGGGGACCTGAGCATTCGAGGCAGGTCGGGTTCATAAACGCAGTATTTGGTGGATGGGTAAATGTAAGGCAAAAACCTGCGTCCTGCAAGGGGAAGAGCGTGTTTTACGACTTGAAAAATTCCAGTACGGTTATCTCCGGACGTATACCAATACGCCCCATATAGCCCAGGCAACCCAGGCCGCGGTTCACGTACAGCAGTTGTTTTCCCTTCCTGTACAGACCGGCCCACTGCGGGTATATGTATTGAGAGGGGCTCCATTTGAGGCCGGGGATCTCCACTCCGAACTGGAACCCGTGTGTATGACCGGCCAGGGTCAGGTCTATATCTGTTTTTTCTTCGTTCACTTCGGCATTCCAGTGCGACGGGTCGTGTGAGAGCAGTATTTTAAACGGTGCGTCTCCGGCCTGTTCCAGGGCGATCGGCAGTTTGCCGTATTTCGGAAAATTCAGGTTGGCGCCCCAGTTCTCGATCCCGAGCAGCGACCATTTTTCGCCGTTGCGTTCAAAGGTCCGCGCCTGGTTCAGCATCAGGTTCCAGCCCAGTTCACGGTGCAGGCGGTACATATCTTCCATGTTCCTGTTCTTGCTGGCGGCGTCAGACCAGGTCTCATAATCGCCGTAGTCGTGGTTGCCCAGTGTGGAATATACGCCCAGCGGAGCTTTCAGCCGTCTCAGCACATGCGCATAGGGCCAGGCCTCGTCGGTACGGTTGTTTACAATATCGCCCGTAAATACAATGAGGTCCGGTTTTTCATCCAGGATCAGTTCTACGGCCTTTTCCAGCTGATGAGTGTTCACCAGGCTGCCGGTATGTATATCGGAGATCTGTATGATCTTGAGTCCGTTGAAGGCTGCCGGGAAATTGGGGAAACGCAGGGTTTCGCGGTGCAGTTTAAAGTCGAAGGCGGTGCGCACGATCCCGTAGGTCATACTGAGCAGGGGTACTGCGGATATGCCCAGGGCGAGTTTGCCCACAAAATTGCGGCGCGAAAGTGAAACACTGTCCTTCGCTTGTGCGCTGGCCTGTGCATCTGCCAGGGTGCGCACCCAGACCACGATATCCCCGATAAAAACGGTAAGGCCGGCGATCAGTTTTACCACGAACAGGATCATGATAAAATTCAGGACCAGGTTGCGTGCGTTGTTTTCCCAGGACCGGCTTATGATGAACAGCAGTATTTCGAAAGCGAAAAAGAGCCACCAGGCCCAGGTAAAAACACGGGAACCCCGTTCACCGAAGAGCAGCCGAAAGCCGCGAAATGCAAAATACTCCGAAAATAACAGGAGCGAAATAAATATGATAGGAGCAAGAAAATGTCTCATGTACGTCTTATGAATCTAAGATCAGACTACAAAGGTACCTCTCCTTTTCATATACGCCTTTAGATTTTAGACAAAAGATACATATCCACACCTGAAAACCGGAATTCCGGGTATTCTGATAGAAATTTATGCGCGATCAGTCCGCCGAACAGGGGCCTTTTTGCCGGCTGTTGCATATCGGCAGTACGCATGGCCCTGAGGGTGTATGGCATTTCCGGGAAAAACGAGAGTACCTTCAGGGCCAGCTGCACGCGGTTGAGCCAGTCGGTGGACGCAATGTGATACACCCCGGTCTTTCCGTCCTTCAGCAGCAGGTACAGGGCCTGTGCCAGATCGGCGGCATTCACGGGTGTGGCATACTGATCTGCGGGCAGTACCAGTTCGGGCGCCCTGCCTTCGTTCAGCTGGTTCAGCAGCCGGGCTACAAAGTTCTTCCCCCGGATCTCGTCGCCGTATACATTGGTGATACGCAGTACCAGGGCCTGCAGCCCGCTTTCGAGGGTTTCCCGCTCGGCGGTCTGTTTGTGCAGGCCGTATACGCTCAGCGGGTTCTGGGGGGCATCTTCGGTATAGGGGCCGTTTTCTCCGTCAAAAACGTAATCCGTGGAAATATACACAACGCGTGCACCGTATTTGCGGGCCAGTTTCAGTATGTTCCGGTTGCTCTGCACGGTTTTTTCAAAGCTCTCGTCCGGGTGCTGTTCGCAGTGATCTACATGGGTAAGGGCTCCGCAGTTCACGATCACTTCGGGAGCAAAACTGTCCCAGTCGGGATTCTGTGCATGATCCGGTTCCAGGGTATTGTAATAGACGGTCTGCTCTGTGGCAAAACCAAAATGGGTACCCAGGCAGGGCCAGCCTTTTCTGCTGAATACCTGCAGACAGTTTCCGCCAACCAGGCCGGACGCTCCAATGATCGCTACTCGCATATACAAAAGTACACGGGCTTTTGCTTTTTACCAAAAGGATTATACCTTCATCCTGTAATTTACCCTATGAAAAAAATTGTGTTGATTACCGGGGCCACTTCCGGGATCGGTCGTAAAACGGCAGAAAAACTGGCTGCCAAAGGCTTTGATGTATACATTATCGGGCGCAGTGAACAGGCCTGCCGGGATACGCTGGAGGCGCTCAGAACGATAGATCCGGATAACCGTTACGGGTATTTCCTGTGCGATCTGTACCTGCAGAAAAGCATCCGGGAAACCGCCCGCATCATCCGGGAAACCCTGCCCCGGCTGGATGTTCTCATCAATAATGCCGGGGGCGTACATGCCCGCAGAGAGCTTACGCGGGAGGGACTGGAAAAGACCTTTGCCCTGAACCACATGGCTTATTTTACGCTTACGCAGGAACTGCTGCCCCTTTTGTTGCAGTCAGCTCCTGCCCGCGTGGTGAATGTCAGCTCCGGCAGTCATTACAAAGGCAAAATAGAATTTGACAACCTGCAGGGGGAGAAAGATTATTTTGTGCTCTCTGCCTATGAAAAGACCAAACTGATGAACGTACTGTTCACCAAAGAACTGGCACGGCGTTACAGTCCGGAACAGCTTACGGCCAATTGCCTGCATCCCGGTAAGGTGCGTACCAAGATCGGCACCAAAAATACCAATGCCTTTATAGGTGCGGCATGGAATACCTTTGCCCTGCTTTCCGGGATCAGCGAGGAAAAGGGCGCTGAAACCAGTGTATTCCTGGCATCTTCGGATACACTCGATAAAGTAAGCGGCCGGTATTTTGATGAATCCCTGGAAAAAGCTCCCCTGCCCGATTCTGAAAACCCGGAACTGGCGCGCAGGCTGTGGGAGTATTCTGAACAGGTACTTGCTTCTCTCTGATCACTTTAATCACTCTGAAAACCGTTCTGAAAATGGATACCCGAAAACAGGTTATTCTTATTGTAGTAGCTTCCCTGGGCTATTTTGTCGACATCTACGATCTTATCCTGTTTAATTTTGTGAAAGGTCCCAGTCTGCTTGCCATCGGCGTGCCGGCAGAGCAGATCCGGGAGCAGGAAATTATACTTTTTAATTGGCAGATGGCCGGTATGCTTATCGGGGGAATTCTCTGGGGCATACTGGGCGATAAAAAAGGCCGCCTGAAAGTGCTCTTTGGTTCGATCCTGCTGTATTCCTCGGCAAATATACTCAACGCTCATGTACAGGATATTACCCAGTACGCGGCTATCCGTTTTGTGGCAGGACTGGGACTGGCCGGTGAACTCGGGGCCGGTATTACCCTGGTAAGTGAAATGATGCACCGGACAAAACGGGGTATCGGGACCATGATCATTGTGACCTTTGGTGCGCTGGGCGCCGTGTTTGGCTACTTGGTGGCAGATAAGTTCGACTGGAAAGTGTCCTATTACGTAGGCGGTTTCATGGGCCTGGCATTGCTGCTGCTCCGCGTAGGTACGATGGAAAGTAATATGTTTGCCGGCGTTCGCCGGGATACTTCCGTAAGACGGGGCGAATTTCTGCATCTTTTCCGCAGCGGAGAACGCTTCAGGCGCTTCCTGTATTGTATCGGGGTGGGACTCCCGGTCTGGTATGTGGTAGGTGTACTCATCAGTCTCAGTGAAAGTTATTTTAAAAAGTATATGGGATTCTCCCCGGATATTTCCGTCGGGGAAGCTACCCTGTTCTGTTATATCGGTCTGTCGCTGGGCGATCTGTTAAGCGGACTCCTCAGCCAGGTGCTTAAAAGTCGTCGTACTGTTATTTTCCTGTACCTGCTGCTCTGTATGCTGCTTACCGTGTATTATGTCTTTATGGGCCCATCCATAGGCCGTACCGGATTTAATGTCCTTTGCCTGGTATTGGGTGCGGCGACCGGTTACTGGGCGCTGTTTGTAATGGTGGCCGCCGAACAGTTCGGGACCAATCTGCGGGCCACGGTAACCACTTCGGCCCCGAATTTTGTGCGTGGCTCTGTAATTCCCATTACTCTGGCCTTTAAGACCATTGCCGGTGACGGTACCCATACTCTGCAGGCCACTCTGATTACGGGCGCTGTAATTTTTGTCATTGCCCTATACAGTACGTTCCGGCTGAGAGAAAGCTTTGATAAAGATCTGGATTATACAGAGTAAACTCATGGTTTTCCTCTTTACGAACAGCCGGTAACTAACTGTTTGGTATAGTTTCCGGCACTTTCAGTGGAAGGCTTTAGCTGGTCCATTCATAACCTTGTCCCTTTCCATATCGATAAACCAAATTCATTCAAGAGTATTGTCTGTCGGGATATTGCCGCACCGGAGGCTTAAAAATACTGCCTCCCCGCTGTTACCAGGGGGAAGCAGCATCAACCATAACCCATCTATGCCGTATAGACGCGTTTTTGTCCTGATTAACCTTATACAGGACCCTTATGAAAACCAATCCTTGTTATAAAAACTCCGTACTCCCCTGAAGTGAGAAGCGAGGAATACGGAGTGCTCTCTGTGATGAACGGATCTATGCTCTGCTGTAGCCTATAAGCATGAAATCCCGAACTTCGATCTCAGAAACGTAACGTTTCTGGCCGTTTTTGTCTTCGTAACTGCGGTTGCTGATCTTCCCCTCCAGCATGATCTCGCTGCCTTTCGTCAGGACTTTCTCCATCTGGGACGCAATTTTCCCCCAGGCTACCACATGATGCCAGGTTGTGATGGTTTCCCATTCTCCCTCTGCATTTTTGAACTTCTGGTCCGTAGCCAGTGAAAATTTCACCAGTTTCCTGTCACCGATCTCAAGACACTCCGGATCACGGCCGAGATGACCGATCAACTGCACTCTGTTTCTCATCGAATTCATACCTGCTCTCTTTGCTTTATATTGACATAACTCTGTAAAACGGCCGGAATCATCTCCGTTCCTGAAGCAAAGTTGATGTATTCAGAACAAGCAGTCGTAGGATAAACGTTTAGAAGCGTTTGTAAACGTTTGTAAATAAATAGACAGCAGAAGATCAGCTGTTTGTATCCCTCAGGAATTGAGGCAGGCTGAGTTTGTAACGCACCGCAATAACCCGTATCAGCAGGATAAGCCCGCCCGAAAGGAAAAAGTTCAGGTTACGGTCGGCACCGGCCTTCTCGAGCAAAATGTACAGGGCAGCCCCGGCCAGACAAGCCGTAGCGTAAATTTCCTTCAGGAAAATAACGGGAATTTCCCGGGTAAGTACATCGCGGATCACGCCGCCCATGACAGCCGTGAACATACCCATCATGGCGGCTACCAGCGGATGTGTACCCAGGCTCAGGGCCTTTTCTGTGCCCAGGATGGTGAACATAGCGATCCCCAGCGTATCGAACAGGAAAAAGGTGCGGCGCAGGCGGATCAGGTACTTGAAGAACAGGCTGGCCAGGGCCACCCCTGCGAAAATAGCGTATATAAAATGTACATTGCCTACCCATACCAGCGGGTAACTGCCCAGCAGTATGTCGCGCAGGCTACCGCCCCCGATGGAAGTAATGAAACCGATAAAGGTAACGCCGAACCAGTCGGGCCTTGCCTTGTCATTGGCGGCCAGGGCTCCCGAAATAGCAAAAAAACCGGTACCCAGCAGTTCGAATATATACTGTATTTCCATGGCGCGTGTGCAAATAACGCGTTTTCCCGCTTTGTCTGCAAACCCCGACGGTATCCGGAATACCGGTAAAACTTATTTTTTACGTACGAATAGCGCCACCAGCGCTGAGGTGACCAGGCCCATCGCAAGCGAACCGATCAGGCCCTGGACCATATAGCTGCGCAGGTTAAAATTGGCTTCGGCCTCTGCCTGTGTGGCTTTGCCGTTGCTTACCGCATACTGTATGGCGTTCTCAAAGAAATGCGGGGTTATGTATTCCATCGTGATCCACAGGCTGAGCGGACTGAGCACACATACGATGATACTGATAAGCGCCCCGCTCCGAAAGCCCTGTTTCCAGCTCATACGTCCGCCGAAACGGTTCTTCCGGATATCCAGCAGGGCGATCACATACAGTGCTATGGCCGGTATGGCCACCAGGTTGGTATATACGGGGTGCTGGCCGATATGTTCATCGTGCCAGCCCATACTTTTTTCGAACAGCATCCAGAGTAGCTGCATGACCACAAAAAGCAGGGCCCATTTCAGTTCGTAGCCGATCTTTTTCATAGAAAAGGTTTTTGATGAGACAGAAAGATACGGAAATATAGGAAGATCAGCCTAAAAAACTGAGTTTGCGCATGCCGAGGCAATTCTTTATGGCCTGTTTCATTTCGGCCAGTACGGCTTCGCCCGGCTCCCTGTTGCGGCAGATCACATCTACACCTTCAGGGGTGAACAGGGTTTTGCGGAAACGGATAATGGCCCAGTTCCGGTCCCTGGAAATATGAATGAGCCGCCAGTTGCTTCTGAGCAGGGACATAAGTCCGTTGCCCCGCCAGCAGAAACGTGTATACTGTGCGTCCAGTACAAAATCAAAACCTTTGATCTCGCGGGTGCGGCCCGCCTGTTCGTAACGTACGGTATCGATCAGTCCTTCTTTGCCGTTGCGGGTGCCGGCCTGGTATATAAAGCGGGGATTACTGCGTTTGCCTTTGAGCCACATCGGGAAATCGGTAAACAATACGTGCCATTCCCCAATGTAGTCATCCTGTTCCAGTGAAAGCTTTTCTTCCATACAGGCCAAGTTACGAAAACTCGGCAATTAACAGCTGTAAAAAACCGATTAAAAATCCGAGTATGGCCCCCACCCATTCGATGAACTTGAATTCGCTCTTCAGGATGCCGTTGAGCAGCTTTTCGAGCATGATGGGGTCCAGCGCCTCTACTTTACGGCGTACCATATCTTCGATATCGATCTTTTCGTCGATGCGGTCGGCATAATTGTTCAGCAGTTCGGGTACCGCCACATGTACCTCGCCCACCAGGTCGGCCTTGATCTGGGCCTTGCGGCGGGTGCCGAAAAAGATACTCGTGATCGGGTATTTTTCGGGGAAGGTATTCAGCAGGTAATCGTCGATCTTGTCTTCGATCATGTAGAGGATCTCGTCGATATTGTCATCGGCCAGCAGTTTTTCTTTCAGGTCATTGCTGGAAAGCAGCTGTTCGGCCACCAGGCGTCCGATGCGTTCGGCCAGCACCTTCTGTCGTTTGGGGAAGATCCCCTGGAAAGTGATGCTCAGGAAGCGTACGGGACGGCGGGGACGAAAAAGCATCACCACCGCAATGTAGTTGGTAAACCATCCGATAAGACCCGCAATAAGCGGAAGTAGAATATAACGTGCCACTTTTCGTGTATCTCCAATTAGTAGTTATGCATACAAATGTAACGCAAAATGCATGCCTCATTCTGCAGCCGGCGGCATTTTATTCACAAGTAATACACCGCAGACCATCGTCCTGACCTATTCAGCCGGAGGCGTTCCCGCTTTTTTAAGGTACTTTACCTGTCCGAAATAATAGGTAAGTCCGGCCTTCATAAAGCCATAACTGTCGTTCTTGCCGCTGTAGGAGGTAAAACTGCCGAAGCTGTAATACTGGGTATAACTCAGCTGGAAATCCCAGAAATTAAGAATTTTAAACTTTATGCCGGCTTCTCCGACCACCTGGAATACATTGCGGCGCGGCGGGGTCACGTCCGTATCGAAACGATAGTCCCGTTCCAGCAGCAGAGCGTTCTCGTTCCCGGGCTGTTCGGGCTTGCTGCGCAGGGAGCCGTCCTGCCAGGCATGGTACAGGAGTCCGTTCTTGTCGTAGAGGTCGGTACGGCTTTCAAAATTCACCATCCCGGCCCCGGCCGAAATGAACGGCGCCACGGAGGCCTTTTTGGACGTAATGTGCTCAAAATGCAGTGTAATACGTATATCCGGACTGATGATACGGCTTTTGAAATTTTTGAATTCCCAGGCCGTCTGTACATTCGACGTTACATGCCCGTACAGTACATGTGCCTGGAAGCCCACGTACTTACCCACGCGCTGCTCGATACCGAACTGAACGCCCCAGGAAGCCCGTATGAACTTATCGAACTGTTTCTGTGCGCGCATCTCACCCGTATAGAAAACAGCCCCGGCCCCGGCATGGATCACGGGGTAGCGGAGTTTGAGCTTAGGTTGCGGACTGCGGTAGCCTTCTTCTACCTTCAGGGTGCGCATTACGTCGGTCCCCTGCCCTTGTGCAGTTCCTATGCAGAGTAGGATGAACAGTACCGGGAAGAGAACCTGTTTCATTAAAAGTTGGGCTTGATCGTATACTTGGTGTAAAACTCCGTGATGATGGCCACGGCTTCATCGGCCGTATCCACAATGGTAAAGAGGTTCAGGTCTTCGGCATGGATGTTCTTCTCTTTTTCGAGCAGTACGGTCTTTACCCAGTCGATGAGGCCCGCCCAGAAATCGCTGCCCACCAGTACAATAGGGAATTTGCCGATCTTATGGGTCTGTATCAGGGTAATGGCCTCGAACAGTTCGTCGAGCGTGCCGAAACCGCCGGGAAGTACGATGAATCCCTGGGAATATTTCACGAACATGACCTTGCGTACAAAGAAAAAGTCGAAGGTGAGCAGTTTGTCGGAATCGATAAAGGGATTGGATCCCTGTTCGAAGGGCAGTTCGATGTTAAGTCCGGTACTTTTGCCCTTGCCTTTGCGGGCGCCTTTGTTACCGGCTTCCATAATACCCGGTCCGCCGCCCGTAATGATACCGAACCCGGCCTGCGTAAGCTTAAAGGCGATCTCTTCGGCCATTTTGTAATAGGGATTATCGGGTTTGGTGCGGGCGCTGCCGAAAATACTTACGCAGGGACCGATACGGGCCAGTTTTTCGAAACCGCCCACAAATTCGCCCATTACCTTAAATATGGTCCAGCTGTCTGAGCTTTTTATTTCTTTCCAGTCTTTCTGGGATAAAGCCTCGTATATAAGATCATCGTGATCGTCGTGCATAGTTATAGCTCCTGTATTTGATAGAATAACACGAATGTACTAAAAATGTCATTAGTGCAGCGGGGCGCCGCTCTGGCTTATGAACGGGTACCCGTGTAAAAGCAAAAAGCGGCCCGCAGACCGCTTTTGCATATCGTAGACCGTTTTTTTAGTAACGGTAGTATTCCGGTTTGAACGGACCGCTTACTTCCACACCGATGTAGGCAGCCTGCTCGCTGCTGAGTGTTTCCAGCTCCACACCCAGTTTGGCCAGGTGCAGGGCGGCTACTTTCTCATCGAGGTGTTTGGGCAGTACGTATACTTCGTTCTTATAGCTGTTGTGGTTCTTCCAGAGTTCGATCTGGGCCAGGGTCTGGTTGCTGAAGCTGTTGCTCATTACAAAGCTCGGGTGCCCCATGGCACAACCCAGGTTTACCAGGCGGCCTTCAGCCAGCAGGATGATATCGTTACCGTTGATGGTGTACATATCTACCTGTGGTTTAACGGTATTGCGCGTGTTACCATAATTTGCCTTTAACCAGGCAACGTCGATCTCGTTATCGAAGTGACCGATGTTACAAACGATGGTCTTGTCTTTCATACGCTCGAAGTGCTCGGCGCGTACGATACCGAAGTTACCGGTAGCGGTAACCACGATGTCCACTTTATCGATCACGCTTTCGAGGCGTTTTACCTCGTAACCGTCCATAGCGGCCTGCAGGGCACAGATGGGATCGATCTCGGTAACGATCACACGGGCGCCGCTGCCGCGCAGGGAGGCAGCCGAACCTTTACCAACGTCGCCATAACCGCAAACCACGGCCACCTTACCGGCCATCATTACGTCGGTAGCACGGCGGATAGCGTCCACCAGGCTTTCTTTACAACCGTATTTGTTATCGAACTTCGATTTGGTAACGCTGTCGTTCACATTGATGGCGGGCATGGGCAGAGTACCTGCTTTTACGCGCTCGTACAGGCGGTGTACGCCGGTGGTGGTCTCTTCGGAGATACCACGGATGCCTTTGGCCAGTTCGGGGGAGTTATTGAGGCAGGACTTGGGAAGGTCACCGCCGTCGTCCAGGATCATGTTCAGGGGTTCGCGGTTCTCACCGAAATAGAGGGTCTGTTCAATGCACCAGTCGTATTCTTCTTCGGTCATACCTTTCCAGGCAAAGACCGGGATACCGGCAGCGGCAATGGCAGCGGCGGCATGGTCCTGGGTAGAGAATATATTGCAGGAGCTCCACTGTACGTCGGCGCCCAGTTCAACCAGGGTTTCGATGAGTACGGCGGTTTGTATGGTCATATGCAGGCAGCCGGCGATACGCGCACCCTGCAGGGGTTTCTGCGGACCGTATTCGGCACGGATAGCCATCAGGCCCGGCATTTCGGCTTCGGCCAGCTGAATTTCTTTACGGCCCCACTCTGCCAGGGCAATGTCTTTCACTTTGTAACGCATAGCGGTTGCTACTTCCATTGTATTGTTGTTTGTTTTTATTCGTTATTTGCGGTCGCAAAAGTACAACCTTTCTCCAACATACACAAAAGGCTTTCATTCTTCCCCGTTTTGCGGGAATTTGTCGAAATTCTGAAAAAAGTTGATGCGTTGATCTGTTGACATGTCAACTTTCTCTTACCTTTGCCGTTGAATAGTCAACTATTTAATATGTTTAAACTCGAAGAATCACTGGTATTCAATGCGGCAAAGGCCTCCAAGATGTTCATGCTGAGCTTCAACAAACATTTTGTGGAGCTGGGTGTCGATATTACCATCGAACAGTTTGGGGTACTTTATTTTATCCACCGCCTCCAGGAAAGTATCCAGCAGGACCTGGCCAATCTGCTGGACAAGGACAAATCGGCCATTCTCCGCACCATAGATATACTGGAACGCAAAGGTTATGTGCTGCGTATCCCCGATAAGGACGACCGCCGCAAGAACATTATCCAGACCACCGACCGCGCCGAAGAGGTAATGGACCGCGTACTTCCCTCCCTGGCCGACTACGACAGCGAAATTCTGCAGGGCATTGAGCCCGACGAACTGCTGGTGACCCTGAACGTACTTTCTAAAATTCAGAAAAATATAAAATGCAACAATTTATAAACACGGGTATGAAAAGGCTATATCCCCTATTCCTGGCTATGACCTGCACGCTGCCGATGCAGGCCCAGTCGAACAACTTTACATTAAAGCAGTGTATCGAGTACGGTTACACGAATCACCCCAGCATCAAGGTTGGCGAGTACGACATCTCCTTTGCCCGCAACCGGGTCAAGGAAGGCGTGGCCCAGTACCGGCCGCAGAGCAGCGGTTCCTTCAGTTCCGACAACAGCCTGACA
>JACVCJ010000025.1 GCA_016742095.1 Bacteroidia bacterium | reverse complement strand
CGAAAAGGAAAAGGGGGGTATGGACCGCCTGGCCGGTACCCGGCGCATGACGTACGATTACTATGATGGGTTGGACTACTGTCCCGGATGCCCTGTACAACTGCGGTTCCAGCATTGCAGCAAGATCGTGACAACCTGTGACGCATTGACCACAACCTACACCCTGATGGGCGATACCGTGGAAACCGTTGAGTTCTTTTCGGTATCCCCTGACCGGAAGCTGCTGACGGTAGGAAAGACGCCGTATCGCATAGCACGGCTGACGCGCAGGGAACTGGTGCTGACCGATACCAGTGGTGTCCTGTACCGGGCGGATTATGTAAGAGAGAATTAAAAGCGTGTTGTATAAGAGGGCATGAGGTCCTAAGACCGTCCGAGGGTACCCTCGGGCGGTCTTAGATTATATATGAGCTTCGTTTGATTGGATATTAATAGAGTTAGTGCCGGCTATACAATTCAAATAGCCATTAATACAATGATTGGAAGATTATTGACCTACTGGATGTAAATTTGAAAATAGGGGCTACCATTTGAATGATATACCTCGGGAAGCAAAGATTTGCGGTATTCGTCTAACATGATTATTGTTTCACTAAATCCTAATATTTATATGAAAAAATTACTTTTAACACTGCTTGGCTTATCGGGCATTACTCCGGGTTTATTTGCCCAGAGTACTACCGTAGGTAATTCATGGGCCTCAGGCTATTTTTTGGGGTATTCTACCGCAGGAGATCTCGACTTTCGTACCAACAACACCTTTCGTATGCGGATCAATCAAAACATCGTATATCCACCTTATGTTGGAGCCGGTAATATCGCCGCCAATGGGTTCGTCGGTATAAATACCATGACCCCCTGGACACAGCTTCATATCAGCGGAAACTCAGGAACAGGAAATGGCACCGGTTGGCGAAGATGGATGCGAACGGGTGTATACATGAACCATGAGAGCAACAACCTATATGTAGGCATGCGTGAATTAGACGCAACAGAACTTGCCAGTGGTATGCGAAGTGACGCCGTAGTAAGCTGGGGAGACGATGAAGGACCGGGCAATTTGCCGACCCGGCTTCGTTTTATTTTCACCCGAACTATTGGCATTCAACCTACGCTGGACAGAGAGGTTGCCCTGTTCACTGCAGCTGGTCGTATGGGGTTAGGTGACTTTATAACACCCACTACCCCTATTGCCCCCCAACAGCAACTGCACATCCATGATGGTGGTAACAGCAACAATATCCAAATATCAAACAACAGTTCAGGAGCAGGTTTAACAGATGGATTTGTACTTGGAAACAATAATTCTGTTGCACGTCTGGCCAACAATGAAAACCACATGTTTCAGTTTCTGACTAGCCTAAATACAGGAACTGGTGCAAATAATGAACGCATGCGGATTACCCAGATCGGCGCCTTAGGCCCCTCCGATCCCACAAACCCCTTTGGCTTTGCTAAGGATTTTACTCGTATCGGCATCACGCATGACCCTGACTTCCCCTTAACACGTCCACTGGCATTGCTTCATATGGGAGACAATACCTTGTCTGCTACGGGTGTAGGACTTGACGGTGTCAGGAGCTGGATGGATGTGGGCATACTGGTAACAAAAGCCAGCGACCACGTCTTTCTTGGACTGAAACCCAACGCCGCTGTAACTGGGGTGCACGATGCTGTTTTATCCTGGGGAGATAACCAACTGCCAATAAGTGGATTTGGCGGTCCGGATAATTTGCGCTTCATTTTCACTTCTACAACGGGGACAGGTAGCGGAACACCTCCTTCTACCGGCACGGATGGAGTGGAGGTCGCTCGTTTTGTCCCAGGCATGCTTAATACTGTCTCTAATCCGGCAATAATAAACAAGCCATCACTTGGCATAGGTGATTTCAGTACGATCAGTCCTACCGCCAATAACTACGTCGGAGCCACCCTCGATGTAGACGGAGACACAAGAATCCGGACAGTTTCCCAGGACAATACCCTGACCCAGATCCTGGTGCGCAATCCTAATGACTTCGGGCGTCTGCACTGGCGGGATATTACTACTATTTCAGGCACTGTTACGGCGGATAACGGGTGTAGTATAGACCCCAATCTGGCTAACAATGTGCAGCTCGGGTATCTTACGGGTGGTACTCCCAGCGGGCTCTTCACCGGTAATCGTACGATTGCCATGAACAATTTCGATCTTTTGTTCCAGGGCATCAACAGCCCCGGAAATAACCTGATCAGTTTCGGGGTCAGTAATCCCAACTCGGGCACAGACCAATCATCTAAGATGTACCTGATCAATAATGTAGAAAACGCAGGCGCCCTCTTTAATACCAATGCCGGTAATCTGTCCTGGCAGAATATTTTCAGCGGCGCCACCGGACTGGAAGGACGTGTTTTCAACGTTGGTGCCAATGTGCCCATGGCTACCGGGCTTTTCGGCCTGGGCAACGGCCAGCAGGCTGCACAGGGCGCTGCCATGAGAATGGTACACGGTACCTATGGGTATGCGCTGGGAGATATGCAGAATTTTATAGAGCCGGTTGGTGCCAGGGGATACGCACGCAGCCCATCGTCTGCCGTACGGGTTATGGGCGGACTTTTCCAGGCAGATTCGCCGAATGCTGAATGTTACGGAGTCTATGCCGAAGTCTTACCGGGCAACACAAATCCCCTGTCGTACGCTGGCTTTTTTGCGGGTGGTACCTCGTGGCTGCAAACGGTTAACTTTCCTTCCGATTCCAGTCTGAAAACGAATATTGCTCCTATAACCAACGCATTGGACATACTGAAGAACATAAACGTGTATTCCTACAATTATAAATCTGCAATGCTTCCCCAGGCTAATTTTGATGACCGTACTCACTATGGCGTACTGTCGCAGGAAGTGGAAATTACCTTGCCGGAACTTGTGAAAGAGGGTTTATACAGGGCCACGCTGGATTCTCTGCTGGATACCGTTTATAAGCCCCGGCTGGTAAAAGGCGTGAATTACATCGAGTTTGTCCCCATACTTATCGGTGCGGTAAAGAGCCTGCAGGATTCCATAGCCGTTCAGGACTCGCTGATCGACTCCCTGAGTGCGCGTGTTACGCAAATGCAGACGGATATCGCAAACCTGTATACCCTCATTGCCGGGTGCTGTTCTCAGCCACGGCCGGATGGTGACGTGCAGCAACAGGAGATCAGCGAAATTGACGTAGAACTGAGCAATACCTATATGGTCGTGCTCGATCAGAATGTGCCCAATCCCTTTGCAGAAAACACATCGATACAATTCCATATTCCTGCAGAGATCCGGCAGGCCCAGATGATGTTTACCGATATGAATGGTAAAGTGATAAAAATGCTGAGCATCCCTGATCGGGGATGGGGGCGCGTTAACGTATATGCCGATGATCTTAGCACCGGGATATACACCTACTCCCTTATCCTGGACGGTAAAGTATATGCGACGAAGAGAATGGTTAAAAATTAAAGACCCGGGAAATTCAATAAGAAAGCCCGACTGCATATCCGGTCGGGCTTTTGCGTTATGAAGTCAGTGAAAATGCGACGTTACTTCTTTTTCGCCGGGATCTGCTGCGGAGCCTAAGCGGGTCTTACCCGGCCCTTTGTCCTGATTGCCGCGGAGTTGGGGACGGATCCGCATTGGTCTTTGGCTTTGCCGGAAGATCATCGCGCTTCTTTCCGGATTTCTCTCCTGTTGCGGAAGGCATCTGCAATCCCTCTTTAGATCAGCAGGGGTCCTGTTTCGGTTTTTTTTGTTGTGCGATAGGTTATTCCCACGCCTTTGAAAATTCCTTGTCGGCAAATGCTTCGGCCAGCCCTGATATCTGCTTGAGGCGAAGTACTTCATCCGCATCCATGCCCAGCTCTTTTGCGATCCGTTCATTGCTCCAGTTGTGTTTCTTGAGGAGCGTTACCAGTTTGGCGGTCAGTTCCACCTGGTGCGTGCCCCTGGCCATGTTATGGCGTACTGTCGCGGTAACACGCTCTTCGATACTTTTCTGTAACTTAACAACGGGTAAATAGCCTTTCAGACTGTCTTTGATGGGTTGGGACCGGTCTACGACCGTTCTTCTGTGAAAGCCGTCAACTATGACAAATTCTTCAGAGGTATTTTCACCTGCTACCACAACGGGCATGGTAAAGCCATCTTTGGTAATGGAAAGCTTGAGCAGTTTCATTTCAGGAGGAGCAACCTTGTTCGGGTTGTAGTCGTTCCCTTTTATCGTCTCTATGGGAACCAGCGAAACGTTCAGTACCGGATGTTCCAGGCCAAGAAAGTCATATAGTTGCTGGGAACATTCGTTAAATATCCGAACTTTTTCTTCAAACGGTGCATTTGCATACTGTTGCAGGAAAGCTGTTATCATAATGTCATGTATTTTAGAATGAGTTGCTGTTGACGCTCCATATCCCGTTTGGTGGGCCCGAAAGACAATCCCGTACACCAATAGTCGTTTTTCAGGAGCACCTTGCATACCCGGCGCCAGGAAGGGGCCTTTTTCTGTGCTTCCAGTACGGGATCGGCCGTATCCGGCATCGATGCCATGCCCTGTTTTTCCCACCAGGCGATGAACTTGTTTATTTTGACCGTGTAATGCTCTTTCAGATGAGGCGGCATCGTATCGAGCAGAAATTTGGCATAGCTCTCGTAGGTGTGCCCTTCCGGCAGATGCAGGCGAAAATGCCCCAGTGCGTGCTGGTTATTCTCGCTGTAACGGTTCCCGAAATTAGCGCCTTCCACGCGGCTAACGACGCGCCCCCAGGTTTCCGGTTCCAGGATCTTGTACAGGTATAATCCTTTCCGCTGGTCGTCCCCGAAGGGCTGGCACAAACGCTGCTGGCTCAGCGGTACGCCCGCCAGGTACATAAGATCGTAGATCTTATTATAGTCATAGCCGAATTTTCCGTTAGCGATCCATACATCCTCCGTGCTCCAGTCATAAATGGGATAGAAGTTATACAGGTGAGTACTCACTTTGGTACTCCATGTCTTACCCTGAAAGGTCTCTTTACGGCTGTCCTTTATGGTCCGGAAACGGTTCAGGCTTTCGTCAGAACGAATGCCGACCAGGCAGGCGGTGTCCGTATCTCCGGCGAACCAGCTGCCGAATCTGGGCACAAATTCTTCAAACTCCATGCCCCTGCGGAAAAACGGGAAAAAATGCTCATCCGAGATCACCCCGGAATGCCGGGGCAGTTCCCGTACCCAGGATGTTTCTTTGTCCGGGTCCCAGCAGAGCCAGTGGGGCGTATACTGACTTACGGCATTGCGCAGGTGAATGGGCAGGCAGACCCAGTGGACCCGTACATCAGGCTGCTCAGCCACACGAAGGAGAAAGTCTGCGGTATGCCGGTACTGGGCTTCCAGGTCTATGATAAGCACATCCAGGGGCAGTCTTTTATGTCTGCGGGCGGCTTCCAGGGCCAGGTGCAGCATAAGGCCGCTGTCTTTTCCCCCGCTGAAGGAAACATAGACCTTTTCAAAATGCGTGAAGACAAAATCCATACGTTCCACAGCCGCCTCGTATACGTTCTGTTGCTTATAATGCTTCGACATAGGCTCTTAACCGGGTTTTATTAAATAGTAATGAGGTCACTTCCTGTTCCAGCAGCTTTTTGCGACGGATGGTCCGGTCGATATACCGGTCGATGCCGCTGTCCGTGCGCAGATCGTAAATGAATACATCGCGGGTCTGTCCCGGCTGGTCGATGCTGCTGATCCAGCGGGTGGACAGGTTCTGAAACGGTTTGCTGAAGAATACGAGCTTATTGGATACGATAAGTCCGTCCAGTATGGTGCAGTCGTTGCTGGTTGTCGTTATAAAGAACTGCTTTTGCCCATTGATGAACTGCTGCTTGCCGGCTTCCCTGTTCTGCGGGTTCAGGCTGGTAAACTGGACGCAGTGCTCAGGCCCGAAGTGCTGCATGAGAAGTTGTACTTCAAACAGATATTTGCAGAAGAACACTACCTGTCCCTCCAACGGCAGCCGGTTCATGAGCGAGAGCTTGTGGGTTCCCAGGAAGTGGTAGCGTCCTTCCCATTTACAAAACCCACAGGCAATTTGCTGCAGCCGGATCAGGTACCTCATAAGGCGCCCGGGGTCCAATTCCTGGCGGATGATCAGGTAGAGCAGTTCCCGTTTGGTATCCTGGTAGCATCGGGACTGTTTTTCAGTCAGGCTGCATACTTCGCGGAAGTAAAATCTCCCGTATGGCTTTTGGGAGTTGTTCTTCCTGATCTGAAATGTATAGGGACTGACCAGCGAAGTAAGATAATCCAGGTTTTTATATCCGAGCACTTCCTTGCAGTAGATGCCGCCAAGCAAAAGAAACTGCCGCGCGAATTTTGCCCAGCTATGGCTTCCGATGATGCGGCGATCAAGCATCGCATACTGCATGTAGAGATTGGCCGGCGATTCCGTGACCGGGATATCTGAAAGGATCAGTTTATACACGACCTTTTGGCAGATCTGCAACGTGCGGTTGCTTCGCTGCGCCAGGGGCGATTTTACCAGGTGGCTGTTATCTATGATGATCATGGTACGGGCATCTGCATACTCTTCAGCCAGGAAGTAACAGCGCCCGCTTCTGCCCAGGCTTTCCGTACTGATGATCTTGTACGGCAGTACATGGTACGGATGTATGTGACTGAACAGTGCCCGGAAGTCCTCTGCGCGGGACGTCGGACAAAGTATCAGCACCTTTGCTATTTTCCCTGCCTGAAAGCGGGAATAGGCAACATCGAGCGCCACCCGGGTTTTGCCGCTGCCGTATACGCCAAAAAGAGCGCCGACCTTAAGTCCGCACAGGAACGAGATCGCTTCTTTGGAACAGGTCGTCGGAATACCCGTAAAGACAGGCGGCACATCATCCCTGAGGTCTGTAAGGGACTGTACGGAAGCAGCCGCTAATTCACACTCGTTGAGCAGTTCATGGTATTGGGCCCGCAACTGATGGCGCAGCCTTTCTGCTTCGGCATTGCACCAGTGGGCACTCAGACGCATATCTGTACAGCTGACACTTACACGGATATCGACAAGACCTCTGTTTCTCTCGAACCAGCATTTAACGATAAGATTCTTATAAGGATGCCTGTAGGGAACGTATAGGCGCCGCAGGCCATATTGCTGCCACAGCACAGCACCCTTAATGCGGCTTTGTAAGGAATGGAAAACCATTTTAAGGAAATGTTGGGTTCACGAAAATTATCATTAAAGATAGCAAAATGAGGCGGGTATTTCACGTGCAGTGAGGTAAAATACCTAAATTATCCAAAGGAATATGACCGGCAGAACCTGTATAAAACAGCCTGACAGTAGGAGGCCCGTCCGTCCGGTGCAGGCGGTTTCATTACTATGGGATGCCATTGATGCTACCAAGAGAATGGGGAAGGGCCAGGACCGCAGGAACCTAAAAATAAGGGCCTGATATAAACTTCCTCACTCCGAACAAAAAAAGCCAGGACTATGAATCCTGGCTTTTCCTTTATCGTCTATAAGTAGCGAGAGAGAGACTTGAACTCTCGACCTCGTGATTATGAATCACGCGTTCTGATTGTATGTGTATTGATTATCAGTGATTTGAGATTTTGGTGAGGAGGGGTTAAGACGGATTAAGAGCGATATTCTGACATACTTTTCTTACATAGACTTACTCTCTGAAAACCGCTGCCGCATGTATTCTATCTGTTGTTCCAATCCATCGGAACGCATGTCCACAATGGTATCGACAACACCCTGCTTAGTGTAGATAATCCCCGACGATTTCATGAGCTGCGTATTGTAGAAACGGTCTTGGTAGTCCTTCCACACTACGGCTGCCTGCTTCCCTTCGTATGCTTTCGGAGGTATCGTACCAGCAGCAGCGGACACGAGTACTGCGTAATCGGAGAGGTCGGGCTGTGCGGTCATGGTTTCGAGGAAATGACGGTTGCAGGAAAAGCAGCCGTTCATGGTTAAGACTACAATTCCTTTCCAGCTGGTGTCTACTTTCGCTTTGAACTGCTCGGAAAGGTACGTGTTCAGCGCCTCGGTACGTGCATCGGACTTTGTGCCGCAGGATGCAAGCAGGAGGGCTATAAGAAATATAACAATGTTCTTATTCATAACGGTACAGGGCAAAGCGGGCTTTGGTTTCGTCAAAGTTCGGATTATTGGGCGTATCAAGAGAAAAGAGGAAACCGTTACTGACGGCAATATTAAAACCAACTCTCGTAGTGGGACTGAAAAAATATTCTTCATCTACCGGTTCAAGATTACGATCAAGAACAATAAAGGTAATTCCCTTGTCTGTCTTATTATCTATTTCTTCTTGCGACCTTGAAGGTATAATTGCGACAAATACGTGTGTATGTTCCCAATCTGTAAAAAGATAACTCAAATAGCCGCCTTTCAGCATACTCTCCGTGAACAACTTTGAAGCATTAGCAATGTTTTCTTCCGAGATGGGTGTAGGTTTTGCCCCTATTTTATCCATCTCACTGTACGTTATTTGAATTTTGCGTTCAAGGGACAGCCGTTCAGGGTTTATGACATACAGAGTATCACTGGTAGGTGTAAGCAGGAGTACGTTGTTTTGAAACCGTACATAACCATACAACGCATTGGTTGTCATGAATTTTCCCTCAGGATTGAGCGGACGGAATAGGGCGAGCGAATCCAGTCGCAATGTATTGTCGTTCAGGGAATATAAGGCAAGCGAGGGGTCAGTATAGCGACTGCCATACAGCCGATACGCATCTGCCACACTACTTTGAGGATAGGGCTTGACGCTACTATTCGCAGCATTCAGAAGTAGATACTGTTTCCCGTTAAATGTGAACAGGTTTTGATTGTTTCCCCGCAGGAGGTCAAGGTCGATATGAAAAGAATCCGCATCAGCTAACGGGTTCAGGTCACGCTCGTTGATAATGTTCCCTTTGTCGTCAATGGTGAACAGGATATTGTGATACCTGCCCATGAGCATAATGGAATCGAGGCTTGCGACCTGTATGTTATACAGTTCATATCCCCTGTCCATAATAGTTGTAAGCGGTATGACTTTTCGTTTTTTGAGTTCGGGATAGGTATAGAAATGAATTGAATCGTGCACGAGTAGATTTGCAAGGTAGAGGTATCCGCTATCACCGACCTGTACGAAGCCTGAATACACGGACGAGGGCATAAAGCCTGTCTGTATCTCAAAGCTATCTATGGCGACAAAGCGTTTGTCCGAATGCGGTACTTTTGTTCTCCTGTTTCCGCAACCGGCAAAGAGTATGGCAATGAGGACTGCGTATACTATGCGTGTGTTCATGCTGTATCAAAAATAAGAAAAACGGAGGCTCCGTAGAAGCCTCCGCACAGACATTTGTTACTACTTGTTGATAGGAATTACTGCATCAATGTTGCCCACATTATCAGTGAACAGCAGGTACAGGTCTTCGCCTGTGCCGTCAGGACTTTCGCCCTTGTAGCTGAGTTTCAGCGTGCCGTTTACGACTGCATCGTGCAGGTCGTTGCCCATCACATTCTTTACTTCCGTACCATTCGCCCAGATGATGTTCAGGACTTCGGCATAGTCGTTGTCGTCCAGTGCATTAAAGATGTCGTCGAATACGACTAAATCTTTTGGTCTGATAGTGACGGTAGACATACAGTTTGTCGCCATCCCCGAACAATACCATGTTTCCGACGGGCCATTGGGAACCGCCGGTTGATGGTACCATGTCTTTACTTTCAGCATGGTCGGCGAATCCTTTTGGATGTTCGCGGTTCCTACATTGTCTTTCAGCGTGTCTTCTCCTTTTTGGCAGGAAGTCAGCGCCATTCCGATTGCCAGTATGGCAATGCTCATTTTTGCTACTTTCATATTGAAGTATTTAGAATTAATTACAAAAAGTGCAGATAGAGGTCTGCGTCAGCATTGTTGTTTGTATAAGGCTCTCGGTTGAGATGAAGACAAAGTAATTGAACGAAGAACTAAAAACCAACAGGGAAAATTCCTGTTTTTGATGAGGATTTTTCCTGTATGGCGTTATGAATAAATAAAGACAACAAAAAACCCCTTTTACCTATTCAGGTCAAAAGGGGCTGTGTAATGTAAATGTCTTGTCCTGACGGAGGCGACGTTTAAAGTAAATCATTTTCGATACAAAAAGTCAAACTACACAAAGGATTTTACAATTCTGTATGAGGCATCTGGGTAACGAGCCAGAACTTGGTACACTTCCCATTCCGTATCGCTAATCGTTTTACCTACGCGAACCAGCCCGTCTTGATTCCAATTATTGTACGGGTCGCCACCAATCCACACTGATCCGATGGTTTCACCTTTTGTATTAATGATATTAACAAGCCAATCATCTTTACCATAAAATGGAGCAAGTACAACTTGAGAACCAACTGGAATAATACGAGGACATTGGTTGATCGCACTATTGTCCAATTCTTTTTTTAATTGTTCCCAAGAGATAAATTCCCCTTTGGTACGCTCAATAAACGCGCCGGGTGGAAGATTGTGGTTCACGCCCCAAAAGATGCGCTGATAATCAGGATTTATATTTTCATCATAATTATTCTTCATGGATTTCAATATGAATACGGTCAGCGCATTATGAGTATCATTTCTAAAACGCCCATTATGGCTTCCTGTAAGAAGATTTCTTAGGGTTGATGTACTGAAATAGACACCAGTATAAGTATATATTAAATCTTTTAATTCTTCGTATACAGGACTTCCTTTTGTCTTAGTAAACGGTGCTGTTGAATTGGAACGGCTACGGAAAACGCTTTTTATCTGTTCTGATAATTCTTGTACCTGATTTTCAGAAAGGCACACATCGCTTGTTCTTGGGGGCATGATAAGATGTTGGACTTTTGCGGTTGATGTTGGACTTTAGTAACAAGTACATATACTGTACCTTGTAGGCATAAAATTAATAAATTATGTGTAATTGTAAATGCTCATGCTCGTGCAATGAGGGAAAAACCTCAGAACCGCAAAAATCATCGTCTTCATGGTTTGATCCTATTGATCTGTTAGATAAAGCTCTTGGAGGAGCTATCGACTTAACAGATAGGGCGCTTAGTGCAACTATTGATGTGACGGATAAGGCGCTTAGTGCAACTATTGATTCTTTAGATAAGAAGAAAAAGTAGGGTGATGATTTATTTTCATTAAACCCCCTCTCGGGTCGGAGGGGGTTTTATTTTATCGTCCTCCCACTAAATGCCATACTGGTCACTCCGTCGATACAGAGCTTGATATAAAAGTGATACTGCCGCAGGTGCAGCAAATCCTGTACATCAAAGACGGGTGCAAATTCGTGGACTAATCGCCTCGCATCGGTAGAACCAACGCGGAAGCACAGAAGGGTCCCGATATTTCCAAACATCGCATCCTGTACTTCGTCTGGCATTTGAGACAGATACTGGTGTGCTGCAATTAGTCCCAGCTTAAACTTGCGGCATTCGGAGAGTATTTGTGCAATAGCTACCGATATGAAGTTGTGCGCTTCATCTGCATACAAAAAGAACGGTACGCGGGTTTCTTCGCTTTGGTGCGCTCGAAATTGTGCGCCGTTCATAAATGAGGTCATGAGGAAGCTGCCCATGATCCGTGATGTGTCTTCCCCCAATGTTCCCTTTGATACGTTCGCAATAAGTATCTTTTTGCCGTCCATGATTTCTTGTATACGAAAATCTGAGGTCTGCTGCCCAAATACGTTACGGAGCGGTGCATTGGCGCGAAAGATGCCAATTTTGTTCATGATGGGCGCGACTAACTCATTTTGTGCAGACTTGCTTAGGCGGTCGTATTCCTGCTCCCAAAAGTTCAGTATATGCGGTTCGCGTATCCAGGTGGCGAGTAGTTCGTAGCGGTAGGTGTAGTCGGTAAGGAGGCGCGGCAGGTCGAGCAGCGTGGTACCCTCGGCAGCAATAAGGGTGAGCAGCGCAAATCGCATAACGTGTTCCAGTTTGTTTCCCCAGGAACTCTCAAATATGCGTTTGAACGTACCGATAAGCCCCGATACCGCGATATGGTGGTATGCCGGCGGTATGCCTTCCAATGGATTAAAGGCGCTTACTATATCGAGGTCTGAGGGGTTGAAGTAGATTACATCCCCTTGCCGGTGTTTTGGTATATGGTTCAGGAGGTACTGGGCAGCATCTCCGTGGGGATCGAGGAATGCTAATCCGCGCCCCATTTGTATATCAGATAACGCCATAGTTTGTAACAGATGTGTCTTACCGGAGCCCGATTTTCCGAGCAGATACATGCCGGTAAAGCGGTCTTGTTCTTTAATGCCGAATGTTTTGTGCTGTCCGCGCCAGGTGGTCTGACCGATATACGTAATGGGGTTGTGTGGTTCATACATATCCCAAGCGTACCCCGATACTTTTCCCCAAAATAGAGGGATTTTCTTGCAGTTGTCTGCGAAAAAATCCACTTACCTGTGGATATGAAAATGGGCAGAATGGAGGTATTAACGGAGGCTTCTGTTTTTGCTACTATGAAAAGGCTACACAAAAACAAAAGAAAAGCTGTGTCACATTTTGAACCCAAAGAGGGGCAACGGATGTTTTTGTGTAGCAACAAAACAGCTAACCGTTGTCCCTCTTTGGGTAATTATCCGAACCCTAACACGATGGGCAAAGAAGCCGCCTTGCGCTATCTCGCTATACTATTAGTAGATGTAGCCTTTGCCCAAAACAGGCACTATGAAGGATAACCGTTTCAAAAGAGCGATTATTTATACCCGCGTATCTTCCCGTGAACAAGTAGATGAAGGCAACAGCCTTGTTACCCAGGAGCGGCTTTGTCGTGAATACGCCCTCAAACATAATTATGAGATTGTAGAAGTCTTTGTTGAGCAGGGAGAGAGTGCAAAAACTACGCTTCGAACAGAGTTACAGCGAATGCTGACCTACTGCACCAACCGCAAGAATAAGATTGAGGCAGTTTTGACGTATAAATTAGACCGTATCGCCCGACAATCTGACGATTACAGCTATATACGAATTTTGCTCAAACGATATGACGTAGAAATTAAATCCATTACTGAATACTTTGAAAATACACCCGCAGGGCGGTTTATGGAGAATGTTATTGTAAGTGTCAGCCAGTTTGACAACGACATGCGTGCGGAACGAACAAAGGGCGGTATGGAGGAGGCTGTAAAAGAGGGACGTTTTGTGTTTCTTGCCCCCTACGGATACGACAATGTGCGCGTTGCAGGAAAATCCAATATCGCGCCTAATCATTTTGCGCCAATAATCCGAAAGACATTCGAGGAAGTAGCGCAGTATACGGGAACATTAGAAGATATACGCGCCAAGATGACACGAGAGGGGCTGCTGACAAAATCAGGGAAACCGATTGCAAAATCGTTGTTTTACCGCATGCTCCGCTCTGAAATATACGCAGGGTGGATTGTTAAGTACGGAACACGTTACAGAGGTATTTTTGACCCCATAGTGAGCCAAGAAACTTTCGATCAGGTACAGCGAGTATTGGCAGGCAAAACCCGACGGGCTTTCGTATACCAAAAAGAAAATCCCGATTTCCCGCTGCGCCGCTTTATTATCTCGGAATACGGACGTAAGATAACCGGCTGTTGGAGCCGTGGAAGAAATAAACGCTATGCCTATTACCGTTTCAAAAGCGAAAGCGGTATGCACAAAAAAGAATACATGGAATCTTTGTTTAAAATCGAATTAGACAAACTACGATACTCAAAGGAAGACCAACAAAAACTGCATGCATTTGTACAAGAAGTCTTTATTGAAAAAACGGAACGTGAGCAACGGGAAACAGAACTATTAAAAAAGCAGGTTCAAGAACTCCAAAGGCGGCAGCGTACACTTATTGAGAAGAACTATACAGGCGTTATTCCTGATGCCATTTTAAAGCAGGAGTTGGATGTAATTGAGCATGAAATCGGGAAACTGCATTTGGCACTTTCTCGCATAGACAAACGCGATAAACAGGATTGGGACAATGTAGTAGACACAACACTGCAATTCCTGAAAAGCCCTGCAAAAACATGGGAAATAGCCCCATTTGAGCAAAAATTAGCATTACAATGGTTCGCCTTTCCTTGCGGAATGACCCTTTTGAAAGAAAAAAGTCGAACCGCCCAGCGAGCCTTTAATTTCAAGGCGAATGAGCTGTTTTCAGTACCCCTTTCCCAGAATGGGTTCTTCTCAAAACGAAGTTCCAAAAAAAGTAGTAAAGATGACGACACTATCGTGCTACAAGCAGCGCAAATAAAAAGCAATCTGATACACCTGTACGATATTCTTACAAGAAATGTAAGTGCTTCATAAACTTATCCCCACAGGTTCGCAGTCAACTGCGAAAAAATACATCTTATTGCCCTTGTTTGTGCATGGTACGGTTTGATATGTATGAATACCAAAAAGAAATACCCAAACCAACTACGCAGGCATAGATTAGCAAAAGGATTATCGTATAAGCAGGTGGCGCGACACCTCAATATAAACAATCAGTCTGTGATTACTGAATGGGAGCGGGGCAATGCTATGCCAACTGGGCTCAATTTGCTCAAAATGATGAACCTCTATAACGCAGAGGCTTCTTCGCTGTACGGTGATTTCCTGAATCAGCTGCAGGAATGCTCCAAACCACAAAAACCTCCTACGTCGAATCGAACGACGAAATACTAAATACATAACGTCGTTCGACGTATTATTCGTTAACACCTTATCCACACTATGGATTCAACACAACAGGATGCATTTGCACACATGCTGGCAAATACGCTCAATGAGCCTGGAGCTTGGCCGTTGTACAGAAAGTACGTACAGCGATACCCAGCTTCCTTTCTGAAAGAAAAACTCGACAAGGTTATGGCAACACCGCCGGAGCAGATTACCACCAACCGTGCAGCCTTTTTTATCTTTCTCATTAAACAGTATGACCCGCGCTACCATTCTCGGGATTAGCACCGGCTCTCGGATCACGGGCGTAGCCGTACTAAGCAACGGCCGGCTCCTGGACCGGAGCCAGCACACGAAAAATACCGCAGCCATAGCCACGGTATCGTCCGCCATACGAGAATACGGTATAACGCACATTGCGCTGATGCAACGCCACACGGACAGAAGCTCCCCTACGAAAGAGTGCCTTATCTGTACCATACAGCGCATAGCAGAACAGCATACAATACCTGTTACCACGTATACCACGCAGGTACTCCGAACTACGCTACCACCAGGGAATCACAGGAACAAAAGAAGCCTGTTTGCCCATGTAGTAGCATTATTGCCGGAGTTGACCGTACCGTATCACAAGTATCTACGGTTACGCAACCCATATTGGGACAAGCTACTGGAAGCGGTAGTGTGTGCGTATGTAGAGGGGATGAAATGAAAAAAGCCACCCTATGGGGTGGTTTTTTATAAATTAGTCCAAACAAAAAAGGGCACCCTACCGGACTGCCCTTGTCTAAAGCTTGACATGCTTTTGACTGGTTAGTCATCTTCTTCTTCCCAGTCTTTGAATCTTACTTTCATAATTTCTAAATTTAAATGGTTCATGTCAATTATAACGAATTGTAAGTAGTTGTAAATCATTATTTTAAAACCTCAAAGGAATGGCCTACGGCAAAATCACCTTCTTCAAAAACGTCAATAGTTTTATAGGTATGTTTATGTTGAGCGCTTAATCCGGATAAGCCATGTCTTAAGGTTACTCTTAACTCAAGATGCACACTGGGATCAGCAAAAAAATCTTTTAGAGGCTCTATTGATTTTGTCCGTGCTGCATGCAAGCCATGCCTTCTTTTAAAGATAAGAGAGCGAGAAAGGCTTTCCATGTGAGTAATTCGCTCTGTTTTAAGAGTGATTCTTTTTGTACGTCTCATAAACCCTTCTTTCCTTACACGTATCAGTTCTATATTGATGTCGTATGCCATAAACACAGATGCGTTTCTAAATTTAAATTTATATACAATAATTCCGTCTTCGTTCGTACAGAACACAATTTTTTTTGCAAAGTCTACTCTGGGTTTTAGAAAAAACAAGATAATAAACAACAATAGCAACCCACAACCCAAATTAAGGACGATTGTTGCAAATATATTCACGTCTGCAAACGTAAATGTATTTGACATCCACCTTTCAAGGTAAATTTTATGCATGGTAAAGGTACAAGAATTTAAGGGTGCGCAACTTCGGTTAAACGTTACCCAAAAATATAAAAAATTTTGAACTTCAATTTTTTTTACAAAATTTAACAATGCTGTTTGGTTTTCTGCATCTGTATAATTTCTGATCCCGCATGAATTTCCCTTATATTTGCCTTTCATCAAAACACAAACCATATAGAAACATAACGTAGTACCTACATAGCGTATCGCATTGCGAGCAGTCGTTTTCTCAACTCGAAACTGGTAATTTCACAAACATCAGAAAACAATGGCTGTAAGTCGCGTCCACAAGGGCGTGGGCTTACTTCATTTTTCTGATGGGCATACCAGTGCCTGAGTTGGGGATGAGGTCAGGTTCACGCCTTTATCATGTCCCAACAACTCCGTTTACATATCGTCCCATTATTCAGCCTCCGCAGCAGCGATACGCTCGACTATTTCCATGCTTTAACTTTCGTACTGTTTATTCACCAGCAGGTTCTCTGTTCGGGGTTTTCCTTTTGTAATCTTTTAATCAATAAGTATATGTTTAAACGACACCTTATGTGGGCGGCTGTTGTTGCCTATTGTGCGGTCATGGTTGTATCCTGCACCGACAAGGAACAAGACGGCATGGACAGCCTGGCTGGTGCTTGGCGCATGACCTATTTCTATTACAACGGACTGGATTACTGTCCCGGATGCGCGGTACAGCTCCGGTTTCAGCATTGCAGCAAGATTGTGACGACTTGTGATGCCCTGACCACGACCTACACGTTAGCGGGCGATACCGTGGAAACGGTTGAGTTCTTTTCGGTGTCCCCTGACCGGAAGCTGCTGATCGTGGGCAAGACACCGTATCGCATAGCGCGGCTGACCCGTAAGGAGCTGGTATTGACCGACACCAGCGGTGTGCTATATCGGGCGGATTATGTGCGAGAAAAATAACAACGCGTTTGTATAAGGGGGTATGATGCCCAAAGACCGACTCGGAGAAATTCGGGTCGGTTTTTTTATAAACATACCTTGGGGAAATGTTATTTTTTTGTTAATGCAATGTCCGTGCGCTGCACGGAGCCACAGTATTACATTTAGAGAATATATGAAATGCCAGATTGCCTTTTCCTCCGTTGACACGTTCGTCAAAGGCGATCTGGCGGGGTTGCACCCCGTACCCTGCATACACAACGGATGTGAAACCCTTGCGCGGGTTTGCCATAATACGTACTTTTGAACATACCTACCAACCAACTCGATTGAGGTACTCACCATACCATTTTTTATTCCCTTTTTGTAAAAGACAAAAAAATCCTGTAAGCAGTGTATATGCTTACAGGAAGTACATTTTTAATATGCATAATAATGCAGACCTATTTCTAAATATAGTAGGTTCAACACCCACCGTCAAGCCCTGTGCCAACATACTCGTTTTTATGAGCATATAAAAAACCCGTCGCACTTCCTTTCGCGACGGGGTATGGTTCTCTCTGCGACAAGAAACCATGAACACAGTTTTAATCTACTCTCTCATTGTAGAAAAGTCAAGACCCTCACAATTCTCTTGTATTGTATGCCTATCCCACGCCACATGGAACTGATAACCCTGCGCGAAGCTGCTATTACGCTTGGCGTGAAAGATGTTGATACCGCAGCCAAATGGCTTGCGGACAACGGTATTGCAGTACACATGATATGCCGCGTACGAAAAGTGTTTGCGGTGGATGTTGCGATTGCTCTTGACCGACTATACGTGCGAGAATTAAGGAGAAAATTTCCGAACGACTGGGAGTATCGGTACCAAATTGTCGCCAAAGACCCTGCCGTGTGCAGGTTGGTTATCGCAGAAATACGTGAGAACTTCTGCAACGCAACAACAACGGTACAGCCACTCTCAGTATCGGATGAAAAGCTCATTCAAAAACTAAACAAATGACAGAAAGACTAAAAATGCCGAAGAAGCCGCATAAGGGGCTGAAAATCCATTGCGGGAAATGTAATAAGTATAACTCAACGTGTAAACATTATGATACACAGAAGTATGCTGTATTCGTATATGTTTCAGGCTCTAAAAATCCAAAAATAAAAACGCTCGACACCCGCAACTACGATGAAGCTGTGCAGCAAGCCATAGAGTTCAGAAAGGACATAAAGAACAACACGTATGCTGCATCGCAACCGCAGATTGCTCCGGAAGTAAACGACTATTCGCTCGCATCTGCAATCCTGAAATACAATCAGTATTTAGAGGGAAACCACGAACTGGAGCAGCACAAGAAGACCGTATCAAAAGCACACCGAGACGAGTGCATCCGGTACTGCCTGTACTTTGCCGATATTGTAAAGCAGCGCACAGACATCAATCACGTGCGAGTAACCGACGTGAACAAATATGATGTTTCAGGATTGTATAAATGGCTTGAACAGGAGAACTATGAACCACGGACATTTAACCGCATTTTGGGCGCACTAAAAGCATTCTTTGATTTCCTGATTTCCGTTGAAGATGTGGACATGAAAAATCCGTTTTTAGTGTATGAGAGTAAGTCGGTACCGCCCACGCAAAAGCTGACATTAACCCGCGCCGAATTTGATGCCATTCTACATGCCGTAGATACGGCAAAGCGCACCGAGGTATTGGGAGGCAAAGGAGAACGAAAAAATTTCTACCGTCCGTATCTCAAAGACGGCTTCCGATTAGGACTGCTGACGGGATTGCGGCGCGAAGAAATAGTGATACTGAAATGGACAGACATCAAGGAGTTCAACGGTGTGCTGTTTATCTTAGTTCCTAACCTCAAAGTGAACCGCAAGGAACAACAGGAGGTTGCACATAAGTATGTGCCAATAAACGCAGACTTGCACGACCTCTTAGTGCATCTTGGTTACGGTAATTACAAGGACACCGATAGGTACATTCTGAACCCTGACCGAATAGAGAAGCTGAAAACTATTATGGATGCTCTCTCAAAGGGGTTCACCCATTTCCGCAAACAGGCAGGCATAACACGGGAAATTTCATTCCGGCATTTGAGAAAAACCTATATTTCGTGGGTTGACACTGCTATGGGAAAAGAAACGGGCATTCTCACTTCGCATGCAAGTACCGAGGTATTAGAAAACCATTATCTTGACCCGACTATTCTTTCTGCGATTGAAAAAGGAGTGCTTGCAATTAAAATCTTTGGTGGCAAGTAGCCTAAAATCTTACATGAAATCTTACATACAACAAAAAAGCCAGGACTATGAATCCTGGCTTTTCCTTTATCGTCTATAAGTAGCGAGAGAGAGACTTGAACTCTCGACCTCATGATTATGAATCATGCGCTCTAACCAGCTGAGCTACCTCGCCGAATCGGGGTGCAAATATAGCTGAATTTTTAATTTCAAAACAGTCCCCGTCGTTTTTTGTTTTATTCGGTTGATTATGAATGTCAAAAAATGAGATACACCGGCCGTTTTTACCTCCCGCAGCCGTTTTCAGGCCCTTCAAAATGTTAAAAGCAGATTAAAAAAAGCCCTCAAACGGCACATTATCAGCAAAAAATTGCTGCCGTCCGTCCTTTAGCCCAAATTCGTGTTTGGCATTAATACCTTTTGTGTATATTGCCGCACTTAAACAAGAGAGTAAAACAATCCGTATATTGTATCTATGGCCAAAAAAAAGAAGATTGAACAGGTTGAATTTGAGTTCCCGATCAAGTGTTCCGCCAGGTTATTGTACCAGATGATCTCGACTTCCACAGGGCTGGCCGAATGGTTTGCCGAAAAAGTGGAGACCCGCGGCGATATCTTCGTGTTCCACTGGGGCGATGAAGAAGAATCCGCCGAACTGATCGAACTGGAGGACAATGAGGCCGTACGCTTTGAATGGACGGATAATTCGCACGTGGGAGACTACTTTGAAATGTCTATTAAGGTAGACGAACTCACCAATGATGTGGCCCTGGTGATTGTTGATTTCTGTGAACCCGGCGAAAAGGACGAGACCTTCCTGCTCTGGGAAACACAGGTAAGCGAACTGATGCACGCCATAGGCGCAGCCTGATATGAACACCGCGCTCCGGCAAAACAGGGTCTTTTTTTCGGGCTGGCTGTTGTTTGTTTGCGTGGCCGCACTGGCCCTGGCCTTTCATTCCAAAACGGAAATACAGGCCTGGATCAACACGAAACATGCTCCTTTTTTTGATTTTTTCTTCTTCTATGCCACCAAGGCCGCCGAAGGCATCGGGCTGGCATTGCTCATACTATATACGCTGCTGCACACGCGGGCACACCTGTTCTCGCTGCTGGCCGGCTGGACCTCCGCCGCGCTCACTACCCAACTGCTGAAACATACGCTTTTCGAAGGTGTAGAACGTCCGCGCACCGTTTTTAAAGATACGCCGGGCTGGCACTGGGTGGAAGGCGTACGCCTGTACGAATCGGCCTCTTTTCCTTCGGGACATACCACCGATATTTTTGCCCTCATGTGCCTTTTTGCCCTCTGGTCCGGAAAACGGCTCACGGGTGCCTGTGCGTTGTCGGTCGCTTTGCTGGTGGGCTTCAGCCGTATTTACCTGTCTCAGCATTTCCTGCCGGACGTACTCACGGGTTCGGTCATCGGGGTAAGCTGGGCCCTGGTATGGTACCATGTATTTTTCCGCTCGCAGTGGGCTTTGCGGACTCACGCGTTACGTAAAGCGATACTGCCGTTCCTGCGCCGGAAAAAGGATCAGTTGCCCTTGTAGGGCGCCGGTTTAAAATACAGGAGCCATCCGCCGCGCATTTCGCGGAGCTGCCATTCGGGGTAACGGGCCCTGATCTCTTCCAGGGAGCTTTCCTTGGCCACCACGAACATATTTTCTGAAGAATTTACATCCGTTGCCGGAGGCATCACATGCTGTGTATTGCCGTAGAAAAGATGGGCATAGCTCTTGTAACCGTACACGGCCACGTAATTGCGCTGTTTCTCGATAAAATAACGTATGGGTATACTCTGTGAAAACTGTTCGATACGTCCGATGAACGCATAAATAGTAGCGCTGATGCCGATGGCGCTGCCCAGGAAAAGCAGCTGCAGCGAGCGTACCGGCATTACTTTGTATAAATAATGGCTCCCGATGATCGTAAGCAGGATAAAAGGCCCCGGCAGATAGGTATACCAGGCAAAATGTATGGGAATATCCCGCAGGGAATTGCGGGCGGTCATGTCCTGTACCTGGTTTATGAACTGATCTTTGTAGGGCCAGGCGAGGGGCAGGGCCAGCACGGCCAGACCAAAAATAAAACCCGTAAGCGGAAGGGCGATCTTCGACAGGATGTGCAGGGGCTTTTTCTGCTCCAGGATACGCAGTATTTCGGCCGCGGCCAGGTAGGTGAGCGGGAAATAGGCCAGCGAGGAATAATGTACGATCTTGGTCTTTACCACGCTGAACAGGACCAGCACCAGCAGCAGCAAAACTTTCTGCATGAACAGGAAGGACAGCCGGCCGTTCTTTTCGTAAGCGTCCGTCTTTTTAAAAAGTGTCGGCAGGGCAAAGGCCGAAGCCGGGAAACAGCCGAAGAGCAGTACAATAAAGTGGTAACCCGCAAAACCGCCGTGACCGGCATCTTCTGTGCTGAAGAGACGTACCTGGTACACGAGGAACTGTTCCATGAACCAGGGCCCGTGTACCAGCGTTTCTGCGCCGTACCAGGTGCCGATGGTCAGTACGAACACAAGGAGCCACAGCAGCAGGGCCAGCGGACGTACGAACTGCCGGAAACCTGTAAACAGGTAGATGAGCGCAGCCGTGAGCCCGAACAGTGCCAGGGCCACCGGACCTTTGGTCAGTACGGCCAGGCCGATAAAAATGGCGGAATATACGATGTGTCTGTGCTGAAAATCTTCAGTCTTATAGCGGTAAAACCGGTAAAGGCCGCTGAAAATGAACAGGTTGAACCAGGGGTCGATGATCCCCGATTTAAAATACAGGTGGGGCAGTATCGATCCCAGGTAAGCCAGGGCCCACCAGAAACCGAATTTTTCGTTACGCAGGCGGCTGCCCATGGAAAAGAGCGCCAGCAGCGTCAGCGTGCCGCAGACCGCATTTGGAAAACGGGCCGCAAATTCGTTGATGCCGAACATTTTCATGCTCAGTACCTGCATCCAGATAAACAGCGGGGGCTTTTCCCAGAACGGTTCAAAATTGATGGTCGGCCGCAGGTAATCGCCGCTGATGATCATTTCGCGGGCGATCTCTGCAAAGTTGATCTCGTCCCAGTCGAACAGGTGAACCCCGCCCAGGAACGGATAGTAAAAAATAAGGGAGGCGGCGATCAGCCACAGCGAATATTTTAAACGTATACTCATTACTTTTTAAAACGGTACATCGGGTGCGACATCAGGCCCCATTTGCACAAACGGTGTATCACCGAGACCTGCAGACAGCCGATGCCGTAAATGGCACTGTTCTTCAGGTTAATGGAACTGGCCTCTTCGAAATACTTGGTAGGGCAGGTCACTTCGCCGATCCCGAAACCGGCATAAATGATCTGGGACAGCATCTGGTTATCGAACAGGAAATTGTCGGAGTTCACCTCGATGTCGATCTTTTCCAGCACCTCGCGTGAAAAGGCACGGTAACCGGTGTGGTACTCGGAAAGTTTCTGGTTCACCAGTATGTTCTGTACAAAGGTCAGTATGCGGTTGGCCACGTATTTGATCAGGGGCATGCCGCCTTTGCGTGCGCCGTTGCCCAGTATGCGCGAACCCAGCACTACGGGATACAGGCCCTGCGAAATAATGGAGGCCATGGCCGGTATCAGTTTGGGCGTGTACTGGTAATCGGGGTGAACCATGATCACGATATCGGCACCCAGTTCCAGGGCCTTGCGGTAACAGGTCTTCTGGTTGCCGCCGTAGCCCCTGTTCTTTTCGTGCCGGATCAGGTGCTTAATGCCCAGGGCCGCGCCTACTTCCAGCGTATTGTCCTTACCGGCATCGTCTACCAGCACCACTTCGTCCACCAGGTCGAGCGGAATTTCGCGGTAGGTCTGTTCCAGGGTAAGCGCTGCGTTGTAGGCCGGGAGTACGACCACTACTTTTTTACCGTCGATCATGCCTTGTTCCGGATTAGATCAGCAATGGCCCTTACGGCTGTTTCTATATTGTTCTGTACTTCCAGGATGCCCGCGTCCAGCATGTAGCAGGGTGCGCATACGATACGGTTCTCGCGGTCGATGCTGATCTCCGTGATGGTGGCGTTCTGCGTTTGCATACCCAGGCTTTCCATACCGGCATGAATGGCGCCGATATTGTAGGGAGAAGCCGCTTCGGTACTGCCCGCAGACAAAACGGCATGCTGATGCGCATTGCCCAGGGCTTTGGCCACCACTACCGGACCCATGCAAAAGGCGCCGATCACTTTACCGGCTTCGCGCGTTGCCGTAATGGCCGAAGCCACGGCTGCGTTCACGGTCCCGTCCGGACCTTTGAAAGCCCAGTCCGTAAGATTTTTGGCCGTGCCGAATCCGCCGGGGATGATGAGTGCGTCGAAAGCCGCCGGATCGTACTCCGTAATGTTACGGATATTACCGCGGGCAATGCGGGCCGCTTCAATGAGTACATTGCGTTTTTCGGGCATTTCGTTCCCCGTGGTATGATCGATCACATGGTGCATTTCCACATCGGGGGCAAAAACCTGGTATTCGCCGCCGTTACGGGCAATGGCCGCCAGCGTGAACACACTTTCCTGTATCTCGGCGCCGTCGTATACGCCGCATCCTGAAAGTAAAACTGCAATTTTCATTCTCATCACTTTCCGCAAATATACACTTTTCAAAAGTGCCGGGAAGTGTAAGAAATACTTCAGAGTTCCCCGGCAAAGAATTTCTTGATCTGTTCCATCACTTCTACTTTGCGGCGGACGGAAATTTCCACGGGCGGATGGTCGCGCAGCTCGATCACCGTATTGTCTTTGCGGATGCGGTCTACGAAACGCATATTGATGATCACCGATTTGTTCACCCGCACAAAATGAGCCGGCAGTTTGGCCTCGTAAGAGCCCAGGTTCTTGGAAACGATGGTGATCTTGCCGTTCTCCTGGCGGATATGCGTGTAGGGCCCGTCGGCCGTAAGCTGTACGATCTCGTCCATGTTCAGGAACGAAATGAACTTGTCGGTATTCACCATCAGGTTGTTCGAACTCTGCGCCGAGGGCACAAAGGTGCGGGCCTTGTAGTGTGATTCGATGCGTTCGAAGGCCTCGGCCAGCTCGGTCATCTTTACCGGTTTTTCCAGGTAATGGAACGCTTTGAGCCGAAAGGCCGGTACGGCGAATTCGGGATGGTTCGAGGTAATGATCAGCGGCGTATCTTCCAGGATCTGGTTGCTGTTGAAAAAATCGAGCGAATTTTCATGTCCCAGTTCAATATCGCAGATAATGAGGGTCGGGCGCGCCTGTTCGAAAAGCTGTTTGAAGCGTTCGATGCTGTGCGCATGGCGGATAGAAGCGTAGGGGAGCAGTTTCTGGGTTATTCTCTGCAGGAAAGTAAAATCCACGATGGTATCCTCCAGAATGATGATATCATTCAGATGCGTAAAATCCGATTTCATAGGCAGGGTATAGGTTTTAAGGTATACGTCATTACGGATAGCGAAAGAGAACACCGGGTGAGATGTTCTCTTTCGTATCCTACATAGTACGCTACATCTGCGATAATTGTTTCATATCAATAACTTTAATTTCCACACGCCGGTTTACTTCATGCTCTTCTTCGCTGCAGGGAACGCCGTCGCGGCAACGGTTCTTCAGCTTACGTTCCCCGTATCCCACGGCAATGATGCGGTCGGCATTCACGCCCATGGAAACCAGGTAATTTACGGCAGACTCGGCACGGCGCTGGGACAGGCGGTCGTTATACCCGTCGTTGCCCCGGCAGTCGGTGTGTGCACTCAGTTCCACGATGGCCTCTGAGTTGACGATCAGCAGTTCGGCCAGGCGGTTCAGGGTAGAGACCGAAGCCGGCAGCAGATCGGCCTTGTTGTATTCAAACAGGATGTCCTTAAAGGCAAAAACGTCGTTCTTTTTCAGTTTGGGGTCCAGGGAAAGATCTATTTTGTCCATGGCCGTGAACCGGGGATCCACCTGTACCTCACGACGCAGGTACCCTTCCTTGTCGCCCCGGATCAGGTATTTTTTGTTAGGCTCAAATTTATCGTAACGATAATTACCCTCCTTGTCCGAAGTAAGCGTGGCAACGGGTTCTGTACGACCCTGTTCAAAAATGCTGATCTGTACGCCGGGCAGGGTAGTGCCGTTGAACTTGTCCTTGGTCAGACCACCACCATTAATATACGTAATTACACGGCTGAAGTACCACACTTCGTCCACACCTTTGCGGGTATCGCGGTTGGACGCAAACAGTCCGTAGGTGCCCGAGGTGTCGAAGGATATACCAAAATCGTCGGCAAAGGAATTGAAACCCGGGCCCATGTTCTCGGGTTCGCCCCAGCGGTGTTCCTGGCCGTGGCAGTAATAGATATCGGCGCCGCCGTAACCGGTCTTGCCTTCCGATGAGAAATACAGCATCGTATCACCGAGGGCAAAGGGATTCAGCTCGTCGTACGGCGTGTTGATCTTGCCGCCCAGGTTCAGCGGAGCACTCCATTTGTCTTTGCCTTCGCTTTTGCAGTAGTAGAGATCAAAGCCGCCGAAGCCTCCGGGACGGTTCGATGCAAAGTACAGGTGTCTGCCATCCGGTGTAATGAAGGGATGGGTGTCGCTGAACTCGTTGGAGGTGAACGGTAAGGGCGTAATATCGGTCCACTTGCCGTCTTTGAGCGAAGAACGGAAGATCGTAAGCGTATTGCGGCCGCTGCTGCTCAGGTTGCTTTTGCTGTACTGCTTCGGACTGGCCTTATCTGTCGCCGATTTATTGGCCGTAAAGTACATGGTCTTGCAATCACCGGTAAAGCTGGGAGCGCCCATGTAGAATTTGTTGTTGATGCTGTCGGTATACGTAACGGCCGTATAGGGTTTATCCAGTCCGTAGGGATACGACGCAAAGGAGTACTGCGGTGCATCGGCATTGGCATCGGCCGGTTTGGTGGTAAGCAGTGCATCGCGGAAGGAGTTGCCGCCCAGGTACAGGCCACCCAGCTGTATGTTCGATTTGATGATGCTGAACTTTTCGTTCGTGTCCGTTTCGGCATGCTGCCGGGCATAATCGATGCTTTTCAGCATGACATCGGCACGGTACACATCTTTGCCGGGATTCCCGTTCTTAAACAGGACCAGCTGCTCGCGGGCCGCGTCGTAATTACCCGTGTACATCAGGGCCTGTGCGTAGTTGAGGCGTACGGCCAGCGGCGAATGATGCTTTTCGAGGTAGGTGGCATAGTGCTTTTCGGCCTCGGCATAATTCTTCAGTTCCAGTTCGCAATCGGCGATCTTGTACAGGTATTTGCCCGAGCGGTCCTTGGCCGCCATTTCGTTGTAGTATTCCAGCGCTTTGCGGTAATTGCCGCGGCTGAACTCGTTATCGGCGATCTCGTCCCCGAAAAGCTGTGCCCGTGAGGCAGAACTCAGGCCTGCAAACAAAGCGGCCGTCAACAGACCATAGAATATCTTGTTTTTCATAACGGATTCGTTTTAGGGATTTAGAAACGCGGTACGTCCACGCCGATGTAGTTGCTCTTGTTCTTCGTGTTTTTCAGGCGGAAACCCAGGAATATCTCATGCCCCATAAAGGCGGCCTTGGCCTTGTTGTTTACGGCAAAATTGCCCGAATAGCCGATGGTAACGCCCTGGCGGAAGGTGTAGTCAATGAGCAGAACGGTGGTCCCGATGGAACGGTACGAGGCCCCGAAACCCACACGGTCCTTCACCATGAAGTGTGCGTTCACATCAAACTGGAAGGGCGCACCAGCCACGTGTTTCAGCAGTACGGAAGGCTGAAATTTCCATACCTGTGCAAAACGTACCTGGTAACCGGCCTGCGCAAACCAGTGCATGGAGCGCGGATCAGCCTCCACGTCGCGGATGCGGCCCAGGTTATTGTTGTTCAGGTTATCGCTCAGGATATTGTTCACACCCACGCCGGCATAGAAATTATTGCGGAAATAGTACACGCCGGCACGTATGGTAGGCGAAACGTAACTGATGCGGTTATTGAACGTAGGATCGGACACACCGCCGTTGTTGAGCGAGGAGAAGTCGGAATTTACGTATTTGGCACCCACCGATATACCAAAAGAAAGGTAGTTCTTCAGGTCGAGTTTTACGCGGTAGGCGGCCGTAATGCCGAAATTGGTACGGTTCGATACACCTATTTTTTCATGGGCGAGCTGTCCGCTCAGTACCAGGTTGGTATTGCCGATGGGGCCGCCCACATCGAGCGTGGCCACAACCGGTGCACCGGTAAAGCCCATCATCTGGTTGTTTACGATCAGTCCGCCGAAAATACCGTCGTAGGAGCCGGAAGCGGCCGAGTTGATAAATGGCTGGTGGAACATGTAGAGTGAGTAGTGGGGTATATCCTGAGCCATCGTTTTGGTGGTTGCGGTAAAGAATGCCAGCATTCCGACCGAACTGTACAGTATGGTATTAAAGATCTTTTTCATAAAAATTGCTTCGTTGGTTACTTACGCAGTTCAATAAAACCTCTCATCGGTTTGGATTCATCTCCCAGGATCAGCACATAATAGTAGGTGCCATCGGGAAGCTTGTCGTGTCCTGCCACCAGGCCGGTATTGGCATATCCGTCCCAGTTGTTGGTGTAGGGAGCCGATCTGTATACCACTTCGCCCCAGCGGTTCAGTATGGTAAGCCGGTTGTTCGGATAGTATTCAATACCTTCGATCACCAGCAGATCGTTTACGCCGTCGCCATTGTGCGACACACCTCCGGGTACACGTATCAGCGGGTTGTTGGAACCGTCCGGATCTTCCTGGATGAGTATACGAAGCCAGGCCGTGTCGCATACATTACCACATATGTTATCGGTGCATACTTCGTATTGAATGCTGTCGTTCCCGAAATAATTAGGCGAAGGTGTATACGTAATTTCGCCATTCTGTATGCCGGCACTGCCGTGCTGCGGTCCCGCCAGGATGGTCCATGCGGGCGTACCGTGCAGTACGTCGTTGTTGCCTACGTCCAGGGCAATGTTCATATCGTTCTCTTCGATGGTACCGTTATCGTCCATGGCCTGTGCCACCGGTGTGGAATCGGCCACGTTGATGGTCACCTGCAGCATATCGTTACAACCGTGTGTCGTAATTACAAAGGCGGTATAGGTAGTGGTGGTAACGGGAGAAACCATATACGAAGTTCCCATGCTGCCGTCGTTCCAGGTAACCGTGCCGTTGGCCAGTACCGTTATGGTAACCGGTGTGCCGGCACAGATATCGTTCGCCGCGCTGAGCAGCGATATGTCTGCTGTTTCTATGTTCACCTGTACGGTATCGGAATAGCTGCTGCAACCCAGTGTATCCGTAACGCCGGCGTAGTAAAAGCCGGCTGTGGTCACGGGAATGCTCTGCGTGGTATCGCCGGTGCTCCAGGTAAAGGGCAGCGACGAACTGTTTACCGTAAGCGTAGCCGTATCGCCCTGGCAGATGGTAAGCGGATTGGCACTCACGGCAGCCAGTGCCGGCGCTGCGGGCAGCGGGTTAAAGGTTACCGGGGCCACGGTGGAATAGAAGGTACAGGCCGATGAGTCTACCGCCGTAAGCGTATAGTTGCCCGACTGTGTTACGGAGATCGTCTGCGTCGTATCGCCCGTTGACCAGAAATACTGTGCGTATCCTGATGAAGCCGTGAGCGTCACCGTATCGCCCTGGCACAGATTACCCGTGGCCGATGAGCTGATCCCAATCACCTGCGGGGTCGGATTGAATTTTACCGCCCCGTATACCCGCAGCGAGGTAAGCAGGCCTACCAGCTGGGTGAGCCGCAGCCTGGCGCTTACGAACTTGACGGGTGAGTAGAACCCGATGATCGATTTATCGGAGGTCCCGGAAAGGAGCGTGAGTCCTACCGTCTGGAACCCGAGCTGGGCAAAGACCACGTTGCCGCTGCTGTCGATCAGTTCCACGTCCATGGCATCGAGCAGGGCTACGCTCAGTACCAGGTTCTGCTGCCCGATGATGAACCCTACGAAATCGCCCGAATCGCCGGGAGTATTCCACGAAAGTTCGATCTGGGCCGTACCCAGTACTCCCAGCAGTCCCACGGGAATGTTCAGTGTGGCATAGTCATCGTAGTTCAGCAGGTCCACGGCCAGCTGGGGATTCTGCACGCTGCAGAGCAGGCCGGAGCAGGAAGAGCTTACATGGTTCACGGCGTATTCCAGCCCGCAGATATTGCCGCTGGTGTTCTGCGCCGGGTCCAGGTAAAAGGCGTTATACACACGGATATCGTTCAGCACATTGGCTACTCCGCCCAGGGTAACGCGCACCCGCTGTATATTGTAGTTACCCGGTGCGGTAAAGAAGGAGACCACATAGGTGGGCACCGAACCGTTACTACTGAGGAGCCCGAGGTCCTGCAGGTCGAGGCCGGCCTTCTGACCAACCAGTGTACCCGTGCTGCTGAAGAGCTCCACGGTGATGTTGGAGAGTAGTCCCACGCTCAGGAACTGGTTCCCTTCCTGGAGAGTAATGCCGATGAGGGCGCCTCCCTGGGCGGGTACCGAAAATCCATATTCAATGCTTACAGAGCTGCCTACACCGAGCCCGTTGTAAAGCGTGGCAAAGTTCATCAGATTGCTGTCCACGGCAAACATGGGATCTGTACAGCCTCCTGTACAGGCCACGCCTGTGGGACATGTATTGGCGAAGAAGAGCGTATCCGAATAAAATTGCCCGCGTATAGCGGTTTTCAGCACGAAAGCACACAACAAAAAGAGTAGTGATTTTTTCATAGAGTAATTAGTTGATGTTGAGTAAAATTATTCCATATGCTTTGAATGAAAGTGCGAAAATGTATCCCCGTTAGCGTATATTTAACGAACGTTGAGGTTTAATTAATGAATGTAGAATATACAGAGGTCGTCCATAGAAATTCTACATGCGATTTTCGTTTTAAATACCTGTATTTTAGATTTTTGTGTATTTTTTATTTTCCTGTCTTTTCGGCTATGCTTCAATAGGGTTCAGTGCCGGCGTGTTTAGCTTGGTTTGTGTGTAATTTATTGGTATATAGTATATTGTTTATTTATGAAGGTAGGCGCTTTTTTAAGGAACGCAGGCCGATTTTTCACTTACGTAAGAAGAGGGCATTTTTTTATTAACTTTGAATATCCTAAACCAATTAACAACCTTTAGTATGGAGCATCTTAAATTCCATCAACAGATTACCCGCCCTCCTTCCCAGCGTAAAATTTCCTACAGAGCAGCCTTCCTTATTTCAGGAGGAGCCTATGCTGTATGTATCGGTATCCTTGCTTTTTTTCTCATCAGTTATTCAGATCTCGGCACCGGGAGCGGTCTGCTGATCCTCTTTGTATTTACGGCCATTACCATGGGCGTGCTGCTGTATTTCCTGAACAAGATCACCGAGCCGACCCGCCTCATGTCGAACAAACTGAACAAGTACATAAGCGGTGAAAGCTGGCAGAAAGAACAGCTGCATTTCAGCGATGAAAGCGGCAACCTCTACGTGAACCTGGACACCTGCGTAAGCAAACTGGAAAAGAACATCAAGGAAAAGAATGAGCTCTATTCGCTGCTCTCGCACGATCTGAAGGGGCTGCTTGCCACCCTGCAGGCCAGCCTGATGCTGATCGAGATCGAGAACCAGGACACCTCGCTGCAGACGCATATCCACGAAAAGGTGGAAATGATCGAACGGCAGATATTTTTTATCAATTCGCTGCTCTATCTCTATAACGAAAAAGATATGCCGCATGCCCGGTCCGATTTTCAGGACTTTTCGCTTTCGGCACTCATTACCGAGCTCTGCGATGTGTTCTCCTCGGCCACCCGGCTCGAAAACAAAAGAATACGCGTGGACCTGGACCCCGGGCTTTGTATCGTATCCAACCGTTTCCTGTTCCGTCACCTCATGTTCAATATTCTCGACAATGCCGTTAAATATGCGGAAGAGGGCACCGAGATCCATGTGTCGGCCGATAAAGGTTTCCTGGTCGTAAAAAACGTATACAGGTCCGAAGAAAAAGCGCAGTCGGTGTTTTTCCGCACCTGGAAGAAATCGACAGGCATGGGGCGTAAGTTCATCGAGAAAACCACGCAGGACCTCGGGCTTACCTGTTTTGTGCAGAGCATGAACAATACCTTTGAGGTAAAGATCACGCTGGCCGGCAGGGAACAGCTGAGCCGTGTAACCTTTTAGATACTGCCCGAAAGAAACATCTGTATCTGCTTTAATACATTGGGACGGCGGCGTATCGAGATATCGAAGGCTGCAAAGTCTCCGAGTTCGATGCCGGTATTGTCTTTGTATATACGTTTTATAAAACGTATATTAATAATGACCGATTTGTTTATCCTTACAAAAAAGCCGGGCAGCAGGGCCTCGTAATGCCCGAGGTTCTTCGATACGCATATCTGCTCGCGGCTCTTCAGCACAATAAAGGTGTACGAACCGCTGGCCCGCAGGTACACCACATCGGTATAGGGAACGTAATACAGGGCCTTATCGCGCAGTACGGGAAGGTACAGGCTCTGCTCGTTGTGTTCGAAGGCCGATCTCATCTTGTATCCTTCTTCTACGCGCCGGAACGCATCTGCCAGTTCCTCCATGCGCGCCGGCTTTTTTATAAAGTGTACGGCCCTGCGCTGAAAAGCCTGAAGCGCCAGTTCGGTATGCTGTGAAACGATCAGGAAAGGAATATCGTGCAGTTGTTCGTGCCTGTCGTAAAAGCTGAAGAAACTCCGGCGCCCCACACGCGTGTTGTAGATGACCAGTGTGGGTTTCCGCTGTTCAAGAAGCTGTAGCAGGATACTGAAATCCGTGGCATGGAACAGTTCGAACGAAGGATTGATCTTTCGTATCAGCCTGCAGATGTAATGATAGTCTACTATGCTGTCTTCCACAATGATAATATCCTTCAGGTGCCGGTAAACGGGCAGTATGAATTTGTGCGCTTTTGTCATTTCTAAGGTGTTGTAAAGCAGCACTCAAAATACAATTAAGCCCGCTGGCTTCCGGGCTGCGTTAATAAGTATCGGCAGCTTCGGACAGACTATTTTCCTGCAAAAACCCGGTATTTATTCCTGCTGAAATTGATGTATATACTAAAAATGCGCAACACCCGGAAGCTACTTTCTTAGTAATTAGTTTCTTTGATATAGCAGGCAGCTGTTAAAATGAATTTTATGAAAGTTAAAATGAAGTAAACTATTTCTGGTTATTTGTAAATAGGATGACGTTATTTTTATTGATTATTAATTGTTTATGTTATTAACAATCGGTGCATATTTAAATTTTATACATGAACGTAGCATTTAATTTTACGAACGAAAATTTAGTCAGACTATATAGTGCATAGCCGGACTATAAGCAGCAAGCTGTCAGCGAATAGCTGCCAAGCTAAACAAGATCAAAATAAACCGTATGGATCTGCTGGGTGGACAGGGCCTTGCGCAGGGCCTCCTTTTGTGCGGAGAGCTCTTCTGCAGGGACCGTGGCGGGGAGTTTCAGGCTGACAATGGCGGCGTGACTGCTGCCGTCGATGGTCCATATGCGTAGTTTGTGCAGCGCCTCTTCTCCAAAAATGCTTACTACGGCCAGTTCGGCGGCGGCGGCATTTACCGAAGCCGGAAGGGTATCGAAAAATACCGGGACCACCCGCAGCAGGTTGCGTAGCGCCTGGTACAGGATGAACAGGCTGATGCCGGCAGAGAGTATAGAGTCGATGGCCGTATACCCGGTAAAATGTATAATGATGCTGCCCGCCAGTACCGCGGCCCAGCCCAGTATGTCCTCGATAAAGTGCAGGGCAATGGCCTTGCGGGCATGCCCCGGATCGTGCGTATGTCCGTGGAAGAGAAAACGCGCTGCCAGCCCGTTGAAAAGCAGCCCCGCAAAGGCCACCGGTATCACAATGGTAGTGCGGATCTGGTGGTCGTCTTCCAGGATACGTTGTGCCGATTCAACCAGCATAAAAACCGATCCCGTGATGAGAATTACCGACGTAACAAAAGCCGATGCCGCCGATAAACGCCCGTAACCGAAGGGAAAACGCCGGTCGGCCTTCCTGCCTGCATACCGTTGCAGCACCAGGGCAAAACCAATGGTGAAACAATCGCCCAGGTCGTGCACGGCATCCGATAATACGGCGGCGGAGTGGGACAGGGAACCGGCCGTGAATTCGATAACGGTAAAAACGGCATTCAGTACCAGTGCCCAGACAATAGCCCGGGTCGTCTTCCCGTGGGCATGACCGTGATCGTGCCCATGATCGTGCGTGCAGGTATGCGTGTCCGGGTGCGAATGCTGCGCCATAATGCCTATTCCATGAGATTGTTGTTCATGGCGAAATTAAGTAATTCCGTAGCGTTTTTGCAGGAAAGTTTTTTCAGGATGTTCTTGCGGTGGGTGTAAATGGTATGTATGCTCAGGAAAAGATCGTCGGCCATTTCCTGTGCCGTTTTGCCCTTTACCACCAGCTGCAGTATCTCTTTCTCACGGTCCGACAGTAAGGCTGCGGCTTCGCTCTGTACGTTCTTCCGGTCGCGTTCGGCCGCCGTTCCCGGACGCATGCCCGCAGCGGCTCCCGGACCATAGGTCATGGCAATAAGAGCTTCTACAATGCGCGGACTGAAGAACTTGATGCCTGCGGCCGATTTGCGTATCGCCTCCAGGATCTCTTCCTTGCTGCTTTCGTAGGTGATAAAACCCGTAAGATGATGCTTGTGTATGCGGTAAATGCCTTCCTTGTCCATGTCGGATATGGCCAGCACGTACTTCTGTTTGAAGATCTCACCGGTAAGCGGCAGGTTCTCCTCTTCGAAAAAATCACCGAAATTCTTGTCTACGATCAGCAGGTCAAAATCTTCGCTGTGTAGCCTGTCCTGCAGGTCGGCCAGGTTGTGTACCGAACCGGCCGGCTCCAGGTCGGAATTTTCGCGGATAAGCTGTGTAAGCCCCGCTTTTATGAGGTATTGTGTATCCCCGAGCAGTATGCGTATGTTGGGTTCCTGCGCTGACATCTTGTAAAATCTGCCGCAAAAGTAATAATTCTTTATGTGCTTTCATACAAGGCGGTAAGATCAGGTATTAAATTATTTAAATTTTCAGTAAAGTTTGAAAGTTATGGAAATTTCCGAAACTTTGAACTGCCGGTTTTTCCGCCGGACACCTTTCTATGAAGTATGAAGAAGCCCGTGAGCAACTGATCAATGTATGGGGCAGCCTGGGCAGCTCCTGGGGCATCAGCGCTACCATGGCCCGTGTGCATGCCCTGCTTTTGCTGAGCGAAGAACCTCTCCACACCGACGCCCTGATCGGGGAATTGCAGATATCACGCGGTAATGCCAATATGAGCGTGCGTGCCCTCATCGAGTGGAACCTGGTGCGCCGGGTAAGCGTAAAAGGGGAGCGACGCGAGTTCTTTGTGGCCGAAAAAGACCTGCATAAGGTGGCGCTTACCATTGTACGGGAACGCCGCAAACGGGAAATTTCGCCCCTGATCGGCGCCCTGTCGGAAATACGGGTGGATAAGGACGACGATTCGCCCGAAGCTGCCGACCTGCGCAAGCGTATCCGGGAGATAGAGGCCTTTGTGAAGGACGGCGATCAGCTGCTCGACCGCATCATCCGCATGGAAGAATCGAAACTCTGGCACGTACTCAGCCGCATTATGAAATAAAATCACCACACGATATGAAATTTATCCGTATCCTCGACCTCAGCCTGCAACTGCTGGTGCTTAGCGCCGCCCTGCTGCTGGGCCTTTTCAGCGACCCTTTCCGGGGCCTGCTGTTCTATTCCCTGGTCATCGCTGTTGTGCAGACGCTGTCGCACATGTTCTATTACCTGCGCGAGCGGGATAAACGCCGGCTTACCCGCGGACGTCGTATTTTTCATACGCTCTTCCGGGCCCTGGTATTCCTGCTGGCCTGCCTGGGGCTGTCGCTGCTGCTGCATGACCTGGGTATACACAACGAATTGCTGGATTCGTACCTGCACCTGTACTCCTTCGGTGGCCTGGCCATATTGGGCATACCGGCCTCACTTTATTATATCGGGCTTAGCATGTATGAACTCCGAATGTATTTATATTTGCAGGCGCAGTCCGAAGCCGTAGATTTCGGGGCATAAGTTATGAGAGTGGTTATTATCGGCGCTTCGGGCGCTATCGGGTCCAGTATTACAGCGGCGCTGCGTGCGCTGCCTCACATGCAGATCACACCCTGCTCACGCAAGGGAGTGGAAGGCTGTTTTGTGTTCGATCCGGACCTGCACGACTGGAGTATCCTGGGCGAACAGGACGTGCTCATCAACTGTGCCGGCATCATCCGCGAAAGCCGCGAGGACGATTTTAAAAAAGTACACCTGGACCTGGTGCGCACCATCCTGGCCAACCGTGCCCGGATCGGTAACCCGCGCATTATTCATATTTCGGCCCTGGGTGCCGATCCCGCACACGACATCGCTTTCCTGCGTACCAAAGGCCTGGGCGATGAGCTGCTGCTCAGTCACCCCGATACCTACGTACTGCGGCCCTCCATCGTATGCCTGAGCGGTACGCTGCTGGTGAAAAAATTCAAGTGGCTGGTGTTCATGTGTAAAGTGTTGCAAAATCGCCCGATCATGCCGCAGGGCTTTGCCGAAACGCGTGTACAGCCCGTAATGCCCGAAGACCTGAACGAACTGCTGCACGATCTGTGCCTGCAGCCGGACATTCCGGCAGGAGCGATCGACGTGGTGGGCTCTACGCCCTTTAGTTTTAAGGAGCTGCTGTTGCTGGCCTCGGGTAAGGAAAAACTGTTCCCGATCGAATTACCGAAGAAACTGATCGAACCGGTCACCCGCAATTTTATTTCCGTCTGGTTCCCCGAACTGATGAACTACGATCAGTTCAAGCTGCTGTTCAAGGATAACGTGGCCTCTACCGAAGGCATGGAGCGCATCCTGGGGCATCCCGTGCAGGAAACGCGTTCGTTCTGGACGCATGAGTTCCAGCACCTGACCCTGAGCGATATCCTGTAAATTAAGCCGGGACCGCCTTTTTACCGAAGGGATTTACATATTCGAGAATGCCGCGCAGCGACTGGAAGTTGAGCGGGAATTCCATGAACACATGCAGGAAGCTGAGCAGCAGCAGGGCCGTTAAGCCGGTCTTGTAGTCGTAGAGGTACAAACCTACCGAAGCCGCCCAGAGAATGAGCACTACCGAAAGGTTCAGTACGGGCATTTTGTGCCACTGGATGATACTGGTCTTGCTGAACCAGTTCAGGTAATGATAGGTATACGCAAATGCGATGAAACGCCCGAGCATGATGCCTGCGCGCGAGGTATACACATTGCCGGCATCGGTACTGCCCAGTCCGAAGTTCTCGAAGACCAGCTGGTTCAGATCGAGGAAGGAGACCGTATACCGCTCTTCGGCAAATTTTGAAATGGAATAGGGAATGAACGAAGCGTCGAACAGGAAGGGCAGAGCACCGCATACGATCAGCAGTACCACGGCCGCTTTCCCGCTGCGCGAGCGACTTTTGAGTGCACCGAACAGCATGAACAGCATGGTAAAGATGTACACGTGTATCAGGGTGGGAATATAGGCGGAAAGCAGGATCACCGCGGGGTAGTAGGAGTAGCCCTGTTCAAAGTCCGTGCCGGGCTCCAGGTATCCGTTATTGTCGACGTCCTTGCAGCGTCTCTGTATAAAATTACTGCTGCCTTTTTTGTTGTCCAGGTCGCAGTATTCGATGGTCTTGCCGCTTACCTCGTCGGTGCAGGTGATGCACTGTTTTTCAATGTTCAGTACCAGGCAGAGGACGGTAAGTGCGCTGATGGCCACGATGCGGTGCAGGTTCCGGCGCAGCATAATCAGGATAAAGGCCAGGCCGAACAGGAAGAGGATGATATTGGTACCGCGCAGTGCCGTGGGCAGTTCTATGGGGATATTGAACAGGGAAAAAATATTATCGATGGTAAGTATGATGCTCAGCAGCACCACCACCACGGGAAATATCCATTTGTTCTGTTCTTTCTGCACCGATACGTAGTATTTTTTCTGATGCAGCCAGGATATCTCCGTCAGGTAGTGCAGGGGCCCCAGTACGGCATAGGAAAAGAGAAATACCTCAAAGGGCAGTATATAGGCCAGGATCAGGGAAATGATCATGAGACCCATATTCAGGTAGTCGATCTGTTGTGTGGAAAGTGTGGGAAAGCGGAACATGGTATCAGAAATAACGTTTGATCAGCCTGAGCTGGTATATATATCGGTTCTCTTTAGGGTCGAAAAGGCCCTGCTGGTCCAGGCGGCCGCTTTTTACCTTGCCGTCGGCATGTAGGATCCAGCCGTCGTCGATGCTGATGCCGGCATGGATGATCTCTCCTTCGGGGTTGCTGAAAAAAGCGATATCGCCGCAGCGCAGTTCGTGCACAAAATCTACATGCGTACCTTCGGCAGCCATGGCACTGAAGCCGGGGCTCAGGCGTATACCTGCAAAGGCGAACACCTGCCGGCAGAAGCCTGCGGGGTCCATGCCCATGATGCTGCGTCCGCCCTGTACTTCGGGTACGTTCAGGAACAGGATCACGCTGTCGCGTATGATGTCGGCTGTGCGTGCGGGAATGCGGTTGGGCTGTGCACTGATCAGGCTGAAGGTTTCCCCGGCCAGCCGGAAGCGCTTGTCCTGCAGTCCGGCCAGTACGCTGCCGGCCGAGAGTGTATACTGTATGCCCGAACGTTCGTTCTCTACAGTGGCTGCAGGCATGAACAGGCGTTCCCATCTGCCGGCGGCAAAAGCCGTGGCATAGGCTTCATCTACAGGTACCAGCTGGTTGCGCTGTATAAAACCTTCGCAAAGGTCCCACAGATGGCGCACCTTATAGTATTTGCCGTCCTCTCCGATACATTCGCAGACCTCACCGAAGAGGAGTTCGTCTATTTTGGGTGAGCGGCTGTCTGCCGCTTGCAGCATAGGTGAGAGAGCCTGCAGGGTACTGAAGAAACGGTCCATGATCTTACAGCATTTCTACCACGAGGGCACTGGCACCGCCACCGCCGTTGCAGATACCGCAGGCGCCTGTTCTGGCGTTGTTCTGCTTCAGTACGTGCAGCAGGGTAACCAGGATACGCGCTCCCGAAGCACCCAGCGGGTGGCCCAGGGATACGGCGCCTCCGTTAACGTTCACTTTGGCAGGGTCCAGGTTCATTTTCTGGTTATTGGCAATGGATACCACGGAAAAGGCTTCGTTGATCTCGAAATAATCCACCTGTTCCAGGGTAAGACCGGCTTTCTGCACGGCACGCGGCAGAGCGATGGACGGTGTGGTGGTGAACCATTCCGGAGCCTGCTCGGCATCGGCATAACCGGTGATACGGGCAATCGGTCTCAGGCCCAGCTCTTCGGCCTTTTCCTTACTTACCAGTACCAGTGCGGCAGCCCCGTCGTTCAGGGTAGAGGCATTGGCGGCCGTTACGGTTCCCTCTTTCTGGAAAACGGGACGCAGTTCGGGAATTTTATCGAATTTAACCTGTTTGTATTCTTCGTCTTCGCTGATCAGCAGGTCGTCGCCCTTGCGCTGCGGAACACCCACGGGAACGATCTCCTCGCTGAATTTACCGGCAGCCCAGGCGGCCTGTGAACGTTTGTAACTTTCGATGGCGTAGGCGTCCTGTTCCTCGCGCGAGATATTGCATTCCTTGGCGCAGAGCTCGGCGGCATTGCCCATGTGGTAATTGTGGTATACGTCGGTAAGACCGTCTTTTACCAGTCCGTCGATCACCTGCCCGTTACCGAGGCGGTAACCGTTGCGGGCGCTGTCCAGGTAATAGGGAACCTGTGTCATGTTCTCCATACCGCCGGCAACCACAATGTCGTTATCGCCCAGCATGATGGACTGTGCGGCCAGCATTACGGATTTAAGTCCGGATGCGCAAACCTTGTTTACCGTAGTACAGTGTACGCTGTCGGGCAGACCGGCAAATTTAGCGGCCTGGCGGGCGGGCGCCTGACCGGCATTGGCCTGCAGCACATGACCCATAAAAACTTCCGTAACCAGTTCGGGGGCGATACCTGCTTTTTCGATGGCGCCTTTGATGGCGGCCGCACCGAGACGGGTAGCCGAAACTGTAGAGAACTGACCGTTAAAACTTCCGATAGGCGTGCGTACTGCCGATACAATATATACTTCTTTGCGTTCCATAAGACCTTTAAAAAATTTCCTGCGAAGTTATATAAATCTCTATAAAATTGAAAAGTTAACGGCTATTTAACCAATAAATTCGCTTAGTTCAAGCCATCGCATACTTTTTTCATCTAGCTCGCCGATTATTTTTCCGAGCCGCTCTGAAATACGGGTGAGTTCATTACCGTCACTGGTGGTGCCCAGCGCTTGTTCCAGTTCTTTTTTCTCGGCTTCCAGGCGCGGAATATCGCTCTCCAGCTGTTCAAACTCCATTTTTTCCTTGAAGCTGAGCTTTATTTTTTCCTTGGCCGGACGTACTTCCGCCGGTTTTTCGGTAGCGGGTTTCACGGTTTCGGCAGGCTGTGTGTTCTTTTCGTGCAGTTTTTCGGCGCGGTAACGGGTGTAGTTGCCCGGGTATACGCGTACCTGGCCTTTTCCTTCCAGTACAAAGGTATGGTCGCAGATCTTGTCCATAAAATGCCGGTCGTGACTTACCACTACCAGGCATCCCGGGTAATCGAGCAGGAACTCTTCCAGCTTGTTCAGCGTAAGTATGTCCAGGTCGTTCGTCGGTTCGTCGAGGATCAGGAAATTGGGGTTCTGCATCAGCACGGTAAGCAGGTACAGGCGTTTTTTCTCGCCGCCGCTCAGTTTGCCGATCACGATCCACTGGCGGTCGGGCGGAAAATCGAAGCGGGTGAGCATCTGCGAGGCGCTGATCTTTTGCCCGGAGGCGGTCTCTACCACTTCGGCGATCTTGCGCACGTGCTCGATCACACGTTCGTCGTCGCTGAACTTCATGCCGTTCTGTTCGTAAAAGCCGAACTGTATGGTATCGCCCACAATGATCTTACCGGCATCGGGCTGTATGCGGCCCACCAGCATGTTCAGCAGGGTGGTCTTGCCCGTTCCGTTGGCCCCGGCAATGGCAATGCGCTCGCCGCGGTTAAAGGTGTAGGTGAATTTATCGAGCAGCACTTTATCGCCATAGGACTTGCTCACCTTGATAAGCTCTACGATCTTGCTGCCCAGGTGCTGCATCTTTACCTGCATTTCAATGCCTTTTTCCTCGCGTACGCGTTTGGTCTCGTCTTTCAGGTTGTAATAGGCATCGAGGCGCGATTTACTTTTGGTGCCGCGGGCTTTGGGCTGCCGGCGTACCCATTCCAGTTCGCGGCGCAGTATGTTCTGGTTGCTGTCGTACTCGCTCTGCTGGGCGGCGCGGCGTTCGGCCCGTTTTTCGAGGTAATAGGCATAATCGCCCTTGTAATAGTATACGTTGTTGTCGTCCAGCTCGATGATGCCGTTGCACACATCGTCCAGGAAATAGCGGTCGTGCGTCACCATCAGTATGGTCTTTTTGCCGGTGTTCAGTTCTTCTTCCAGCCATTCCACCATGTCTATATCCAGGTGGTTGGTGGGTTCGTCCAGCAGGTACAGGTCGGGTTCGTCGAGCAGCAGTTTGGCCAGGGCCACACGTTTTTTCTGTCCGCCGGAAAAAGTGCCTACCGGTTTATCGAGTTCGGTGATCTGCAGACGGCCGAGGATTTCTTTGGCACGACTTTCAAAGCCCCAGGCGTGCAGGCGGTCCATTTCGCCCAGCAGGTGCTGCATACCGGCCGTATCGCTGCGTTCCACGGCCTGTTCGTACTGGCGTACGGTGCGGGCCACTTCGGAACCGGAATCAAAAATGCAGTCCCAGGCGCTGCTCTGCGGATCAAAAGGCGGGTCCTGCGGCAGAAAGCCGATGCGGATATCGTTGCGGAAGGTGACCCGGCCCGAATCGGGATGCTCCAGTCCGGCCAGTATGTTCATCAGGGTGCTTTTGCCCTTGCCGTTGGGTGCGATCAGCGCCATTTTATCGCCCTGGTCGAGGCTCAGGTCCAGGTCGCGGAACAATACCCGGTCGCCGTAACTTTTATGGAGTTTTTCGGTCTGTAGAAAATTCATGCGTGTGTGTAAGGAACAATGGATTTACTTTTCATTCTGTTTTTTTTCGGCAGGCGGCGTATTGGTATTGGGTGCTGCCTTTTGTTGCTGCGGTGCTTTCTCTTCGGTCTTTTTCCGTTTCTTTTTAAACTTTACCTCTTTCCAGGTGTCAAAAGAAGTAGAGTAGGTGAGACCCACGCCCTGTGTATACGGGAAGGCCACTGTAAGGTAACCGTCGTTGGAGCGGTTAAAGGCGCGCAGACGCAGTTTGCCGTCATTGGTGATCTTGTATTCGATATTTACGTCGATGATGCCCGCGGTTTTGCTGGCGTTGTTGTTATTGCTGCCAGAAGCGGTATTGTTGGTGGCCACGCCGAAGTTGCCGTCCACTACGATGCGGTCGTTCAGGAATTTACCCGATACGTTCAGTTCTACCTCGTTGCTGCCGCTGGACGTACCGTCGGCGCCGCGGTAACGCACGCCCAGGTCCACATTGCCGGTAAGGGTGGACAGCCAGTTGCTCAGCTGGTTCGACAGTACCTCGAGTGAACTGGAACTGGCAGCGCCTCCGCCGGAAAAACCGATGGACCCGCTCGCATTCGAAGGCGGTACGAACTGCCGAAGCACCAGCAGGGCAAAGGCCTGTTTATTGCGTTCGTCCTCGCTGGTAAGGCGTTCGTTAATGGCGGTCTTGAACTCGTCGCTCTGCGTGGGGAACTCGATATCAAAGGAAATAAGCGGGTTCATCAGGTCGCCTTTCAGGTTCACGATCACCTGGGTGGTGGTCTTCGATTTGTATTTCATGGAATCGGCAGAGCCCAGCGTATGGTTCTGCATCAGCGGGTAGGGACTGGTACGCACCTCGTACATGGCCGACGCGTTGATCTTGGCCGTATACGGATCGCCCGACCAGTAGATCATACCGCCGGGCCGCAGCTGCAGCTTTTTGTTGATCACATTTTCCAGCGTAAAGAGGTAATCGCCTTTATATACTTCGTATTCGCCGTACATCGAAAGTTCGTACAGTTTGTTCAGTTCAATGCGCAGACTGCCTCGTCCCTGGGCTTTGAGCACATCGCCCACCTTTTCGTCGAAGATGATCTGTACCTCGCAGTCCTCGGTCACGTCCACGAACATATCCAGGGAAACCACCGAAATATCTTTCTGCAGGCGTATGTCGTTGATGTTCTTGGCCGTATCACGGCTGTCGTAAAAGATCACGAAACTGTTGTCCGTAGCTTTGGAAGGGCCCGAGTTCATGGGCAGGAACAGTTTTCCGCCTGCATTGGTGGTTACATTGGCGGTGATCTTAATATCGTCGAAAGGCCCGTCGATGCTTACGTTGCCCGTAGCGGGAATGGTGCCGTAAAAAGCGTCGCCCTCTTTGTAACGGGTGTTCAGGAACAGGAAATTCCGCGCGCGCAGGGCCACGTCCAGTTCCATATCGGAGAAATAGCTGTGCTTGATGCGCCCGGTGACCACGGCCGATTCGCCGCGCTGGTCCTTAACACGTATGGTACCGAAGTTAATTTCCTGGGAGTTGAGTACAATGCTTTTGGCTTTATCGGAATTCAGCTGGTAACGCGTACCGATAATGGGTATGGTAAAGGCGGCGTCGCTAAGCAGGGCGTTCCCGCGCAGGTCGGGCTTTTTCAGCGAACCGTACAGGTGCAGGTTGCCCGAGATGGTGCCCGCCATTTCGGAGAATACCGGGGCAAGGAACAGTTCGGCCACACCGATATTGAAATCGTCGAGGCTGAGGGGAATATCGAACTGGTTGCTTTTGCGCAGCGGGTAGAACTTACCGTTGTTCACCGAAAGAGAGTAGCGGTTGTTGTAACTGAGCGTGGAATTGATGGCGAGCATTTCCTGTTCGATATCGTATTCGCTCTTGAGCCGGAGCGTACCCAGGGCATTGTTGTTGAGGTAAAGTGAGTCGCCGCTGAGATCGGCCTCGAAGAAGGGCTGCGCCATAAGCCGGTGGGCACCGATATCGCCGCTGATGTACCCGCGCAGGTCGGTACTGCCCTCCGAACCGATGAAACGATTGGCAAAGGCCAGCGGGAAGCGTGTGATATGCAGCGAGAGTATATCGTCTGAGTTTTTGCCCGCCTTGCCCCCGATGCTGAACACCTGTCCGTTACTGGCCCGGAAGTCCATTTTTTCGAACAGGATACCCTCCGTATTGTATACCACGGAACTGGCCGTACGCAGGCGATATTCCATTTCCTGCAGGGCAAAATAAGAAGGGAACACGGTAAGGGTATAGGTGCTGTCGGCGCCGAGCAGGGTGCCTACTTTAAAGAAACCGCGGGTAATATTGTAGGAATCGCCCAGCCAGTCGAGGGTGATTGTTACCGAATCGGTATAGGCCTCTGAAATAAGACGTACGCCTGAAAAATAGGTGCTGTCGGAAATATGAAAGCGTTCGGCCCGGGTATTTACCTCGATCTCGCGTTCGTTGTTATCGAGGCTCAGGGTCCAGTCCACTAGGCGGATATTACCATAGCCCACGCCGCCCGAATTGGCCACCATATCTACCGTACCTCCGTTGGTGCGGTAAATACCGTTTATTTCGGAATTTTCTTCCATGTAAAAGGCCGGCACAAAAACTTCGGTAATGGGTTTAATGTTCTTGAACTGTATGTCAAAGGCGATGGCCTCGTCGGTGGCAGCCAGCTTGGGATCGTAGGGAATATGCAGCGAGGGCAGGTAACGCGTTATATTCATCAGGATGTTGTTGTACAGCGGTACAAACTTAAAGTGACCGGCCAGGTGGGCGTCGATGTAATCGGAGTTTATGCTGAAGGTACGCGTGGTCTCAATGGTATCGGCATTTACCTGCAGGCTGCTCAGGGAATAGCCCTTGTCTTCCTTAAAGAAATAAATGCTGTCGGCGCGCAGCCAGCCTACCATATTGTCGATGTTCGAGCCCTGTATATCGCCGTCGAGGCGGGCTTTGGCCAGGGTAAGGGTATCTTTGTAGATATTGGTCCGGAGCAGGTCCCACTCCTGTATACGTACATTGGCGATGTAATGCGGCTGTTTTTCGCGCAGGTCTACATAAGCCTGGGCGTCCAGCTGTACATGGGGGTCGCGTATGGTAATGAGCCCGTCGATGGTGTTTTTTACAAATTCGGTGCGGGTATTGATATCGGAATAGGTATAACCATTGAGGGTGAACTTGCGTATATCCCCGTCGAAGGCCAGTTCCATTTCTTTGGGATCGAAAGAATGGCCTTTGATGTTGAGGTCGAATACGGTCGGGCCCAGTACGTCTGTGCCCAGTATGGTGGCCAGGTTAATACCTTCGCTGCGCAGACGGCCCGAGTAGTGTGGGTTGTCGAACGCGGTATCGCCGCTCAGTTTCAGGTCGGTGAACAGGGTGCCCGCTCCCGTCGTAAATTTACCGTAGGACACAAAATCGTTGTAAAAACCGGTGAAGGTCCCCGTAAAGGCAATGTGTTGCAGGTTACGTACCTGTTCGGGCAGCGCCAGGCGTTTGCTGCTGCCGAAAGGCGGCATGGGAAAACTTTCCAGGTCGGCAATGGTGGTCTGTATGTTCTGTGCCTCCAGGTTAAAAAAGGTTTCGTTGATGTTTGGCAGTCCGCGCATTTCAATATCGCTTTGTATGCGGGTGTTATTGCCGGTGCGTATGTCCAGGTCGCGCAGGCGCAGGTTCGATACCGGTCCTTTGGCCCGCGTGGAGATCTCGGCCACCATGTCCAGCCCTTCGAGGTTGCCGGCGAAATAACCGATGTCTTTGGTATACAGGGTGGTATTGGTCAGTTTACAGTCGAAGCGCACGCTGTCCATAAACTGGCTGTAACTGCTCCAGGAACTGTACAGCATGCGTATATCGCCGTTCACGGCACTGCCCGAGAGCGTTTTGAAGGCCGTGTTCTCGAACATAAGGCAGCTGGAACTGATGCAGAAATCGCCCTTGAAATCGGCAAAGCCTACCCCGGCATGATCGCGGGCCTGCAGCTGGTCGATGCGGAAGATGATACTGTCTTTCGCGATGCGGAAATTGGTGAAATCGCCCTGGCTTACCAGGGTGCGTATGTTATTGGCCTGGAAACGTGCGGGCAGCGAATCGGTGGTCTCGTCGATGAGGTTAAAGGCCACGTTCCGGAAGCGGATATTGCGGATAAGAAAATGAAAGGGCTTACTGGCCGTGGTGTCTTTGGGCTTATCGCTCTTGAACTTTTTGATGAACCAGTCGAGGTTCATGCCTTTTTCGTTGGGGTATTTGTGCAGGCGGAACAGGGCGTCGTCCAGGTACACGTGCGAAATGGACAGGGCATTCTGCCGGATGCGGAAATAATCGATCCCGGCTTCCAGGCTGCCGGCACGCAGCAGGGTGTCCTGGTGATGGTCGCCGATGGTGAGACCTTTGAGCTCGACGGAGGAGAAAAATTTAATTTCCACTTTGTCGATATGCATTTCCACGCCCCATTTATCGCTGAAGTACCCGGCCAGTTTCTGTGCCAGGAAGGTCTGTACGGCGGGCATACGCAGCAGCAGGGCGGTCACAGTCAGCAAAACAAAAAAAGACAGCAGGATCCGGAAGGTCCATTTAAAGAACTTTTTAGCGCGGCTTTGTCGGCGGGGCGCTTTCGTTTCTTCTTTTCCTGTATTTTTGTGCTCGTTTTGCAAAATGGATCAAAATTCAGACATCATCATCCTGGGAATAGAAAGTTCGTGTGACGATACAGGAGCCGCCGTATTATTAAACGGAGAACTGCTCTCAAATGTTACGTACACACAGGATGTGCACAAAGCCTGGGGCGGGGTGGTACCCGAACTGGCCTCGCGTGCACATGAAGCCCGCATTATTCCGGTTGTAGATGCTGCCATCAAGAACGCAAAAATAACAAAACAAAGTATATCCGCAGTGGCTTTTACGCGCGGCCCCGGTTTGCCCGGCTCGCTGATGGTGGGCGTGTCCTTTGCCAAGTCGCTGGCCCTGGCCCTGCATTGTCCGCTCATCGAGGTGCACCACATGCAGGCGCATATACTGGCGCACTTTATCAAAACGCCCGGCACGGAATATGATCCGCCGGAGTTTCCCTTTATCTGCCTTACGGTAAGCGGCGGACATACCCAGATCGTAAAAGTACATGCCTTCGACCGTTTCGAGGTGCTGGGCGGGACCATCGACGATGCCGCCGGCGAAGCCTTCGATAAAACGGCCAAAATACTGGGCCTGCCTTACCCCGGAGGGCCTCTGGTAGATAAACTGGCGCAGCAGGGTAACCCGCAGGCGTTCCGTTTTGCGCGCCCGTCCATCAAAGGGTATGATTACAGTTTCAGCGGTTTTAAGACCTCCGTGCTGTATTCCCTGCAGAAATGGCAGAAAGAGGACCCCGATTTTATTACGAAGCACCTGAACGACCTCTGTGCATCCATCCAGTTCACTATTACGGAGATACTGATGGATAAACTGCAGCAGGTACTGAACGTCCACCGTGTGAAAGATATAGCCCTGGCCGGTGGTGTATCGGCCAATTCGGAAGTACGGCGCCGTTTTGCAGAACTGGCAGAACAACAGGGCTGCTGTGCCCATATACCGCCTTTTGCCTATTGTACCGACAACGCGGCCATGATCGCCGTCAGCGGGCATTTTAAGTACCTGGCGGGAGATTTCAGCAGTCAGAATATAATGGCCATGGCCCGCATGGAGATGTAAACATGAAACAGGAACGTTCAGCCGATCTGCAGATGCATTTTGTAGTATTGCTGTGGGGATTCACGGCCATACTCGGTAAGCTCATATCTCTTTCGGGGCCTGTGCTGGTGTGGCACCGCCTCTGGATCACCGTGTTCACCCTGATGTGTATACCCGGCGTGTGGAAGCATATCCGCGCCTTTAAACGCCGGCAGGTACTGCACCTGGCCATTATAGGCATACTCACGGCCCTGCACTGGGTCTGTTTCTACGGCAGCATCAAAATGGCCGACAGTGCTTCGGTGGCCCTTTCGGCGCTGGCCACGGGCTCGTTCTTTGCAGCCATCCTGGAACCGCTCATCACACGTACGCGTTTCGACTGGATCAATATCTTTCTCGGGCTCATGGTATTTACCGGGGTGCGCTTTATCTATGCCGATTCCGCCATCGACCCCGCCGCCTTCAGTGTAGGTATCCTGGCTGCTTTCCTGGCCGCCCTGTTCTCTACGCTCAACAAGAAATACGCCACGGGTTTCGACGCCAGGGCTGCCACTGCCGTGGAACTGGGCTTCGGTTTCCTGTTCCTGAGCCTGCTGCTGCCCGTGTTCGAATCGCCGGAAAGCCTGCCCGAAGTATTGTACCCGAAACCTGCCGACTGGCTCTGGCTCATTATCCTTTCGGTGGTATGCACGGCGCTTACCTTTGTGCTGGCCCTGCACTGCCTGAAGTACATCAGCGCCTTTAAATCGAACCTGTATGTAAATATGGAGCCGGTGTACGGCATTATCATGGCCGCGCTGATCTTTAACGAGGCGGAGGATCTCGGACTTCCATTCTTTATCGGGGCCGCCGTAATTATTTCTGCCGTCTTTATTAAACCTTTGTTAAAAACCCTTGTCCAACAGATATTCTGACAAACAATTATGCACATTTACTCCATGAGAGGAATTATTCTGAGCGCACTTCTGTGTTTTTTTTCCCTGACCGTCCTGGCCCAGGTCCCGGGCGAACATCCGTCCGCATCGGGTCCCGGTAAGGTATTCGGTAAAGTAAAGGACGCCTCTACCAAAAAGGCGGTCGAATATGCTTCGGTATCCCTTATCAAACCCGGTCTTACCAGGCTGGCCGGCGGTACTACCACCGGTACCGACGGGTCTTTCCTGATCGAGAACCTGGCTCCCGGTAATTACGTGGTAAAAATTACCTTCCTGGGCTATACCATGTACCAGACCGATACCCTGCGTATCACGGCCGAAGAGCCTCTCGAAGACCTGGGCACCGTGTTGCTGAAGCCGTCGTCCCAGAACCTGAAAGGGGCGGAGATCGTGGCCGATGCACCCATGGTGGTGAACGAGATCGATAAACGTGTGTATAATACAGAAAAACTGCTGTCTACCAGCGGTGGTTCGGCCGTAGACATCCTGAACCAGATACCTTCGGTGAATGTGGACATCGACGGTAACCTGAGCCTGCGCGGTTCCGAAGGGGTTACCGTACTGGTAGACGGACGGCCTTCGGGTATTACGGGCGGCAGCCGCCAGGCCATCCTGGAAAGTATCCCGGCCTCTTCCATCGAGCGCATCGAAGTAATTACCAATCCCAATGCCAAGTACGATGCCGACGGACAGGCCGGTATCATTAACGTGGTGCTGAAAAAGAACAAGATACTGGGTATGACGGGCAGCGTAACGCTGGGCGCCGGTACCCGCGGTAAATACAACGCCGCCGCCAATCTCAGCTACCGCAACAAACGCTTTAATATTTTCGGTAACTATTCCTTCCGCCGTAACAATACCTTTAACAACGGTACCAGCTATCGTACCAGTTACCTCGTAGATTCCCTGTACCAGCAGAATACCCGCAGTGAAGGCCTCAACAAACGGATGAACCACATGGGCCGCCTGGGTATGGACATTTACATCAACCCGCGCAATACCCTGGGCATTTCCGGTGGTTTCGGCTATAACCCGGGCAACAGCGTGGACGCAACGTTCTACTCTTTTTACGATTCATCCCTGGTGCAGACCAATGAATGGTACCGTACCAGCACCCAGAACCAGGTCCGCTATAACTACGACCTGAATGTAAACTACAAACACCAGTTTAAGAAAGCCAACCAGGAACTCACGATCGACGCAACCTTCAACGGTAATAACGAGAACGAGAAAGAAGCCTTCCTGAACGCCTACCTCGACTGGCTTAACAATAATTCGGTGCGTTATTACCAGCGGCAGCGTACCGAAAACCTGTCGCAAAACAGTAATTTTGTGGCCAGTATAGACTATGCGCATCCCTTTAAAAAGAATTATTCACTGGAAACCGGTGTAAAATACACCGCACGTCATAATGACAACGATTTTACCAATTTTAATTACGATCCGCTGACGGGCGAATATATCGTAAATTCATACCTCACCAACCGCTTTGTATACCACGAGCAGGTATACGGCGCCTATGCACAGATGGCCAAATCGTACAATAAATTTGGTTATAAACTGGGGATGCGTGTGGAGGAAACCCTTATCAATACCGACCTGGTAACTACACAGTCCAAGAACTCCCGCAATTATTTCAGCTGGTTCCCGAGTGTGTTCCTTTCCTACAAATTCAACGACAAGAACGATATCAAGCTCAATTATTCGCGCCGTATATCCCGTCCGGGCTTTCGCCAGCTGAATACGTTCACCAGTTATTCTGACCCGCTGAACCTGCAAACGGGTAACCCCATGCTGAACCCGGAGTACACCAACAGTTTCGAGTTCTCGTACTCCTACGGCGGCAAAAAATATTCTATTTCACCTACCATTTACTACCGCTACACCACCAATGTGATCAGCCGTTACCGTACGGTGAATTCCGACGGGGTAAGTATTACCTCGTTCCAGAACTTCAACGAGTCGCACTCGGCGGGTTTTGAGCTCACGGCGCGTATGGAGTTCTTTAAATGGTGGTACATGATGCCCAATGCCAACCTGTACTATTACCAGATCAACGGTACCAATTTCGGTGCGGGACTGCGTAACTGGAGCATCGGGGGTATGGGCCGCATACTCACCGGCTTTAAAATTACCAGCTGGATGGAAGCCCAGGCCACCTATGGGTTCTGGTGGGCGCCGGCTACCCCGCAGGGCCGTCCGAAGCCGGTACAGGGCCTCGACCTGGGTCTGAAAGCCGATGTACTGAAAAAGAAATTGTCCATCAACCTGAGTCTGCAGGACGTATTTAACACCCGCCGTTTTGCACTTGATGGCGGAGATGCTACATTTGTGAGCACCTTCAGCCGTAAGCGTGAGACCCGCATCCTGAACCTGTCGCTGACCTACAAGTTCGGCAAACAGGACTTCAGCAGCCGTAAAAGCCGCAAGGGCGGCGACGGCGGTGGCGACATCAACAACAACGGGGGTGAAGACTGGTAGACAACACAAGGTATGGAATTCATAAAAACAGAACACCGCGACAACCTGGCCGTGGTTACGCTCGACAGAGGTACGGCCAATGCACTGAATAAGGCCATGATCGACGAACTGGCCGAAACGTTCAGACAACTCGATAAGGACAGTTCCGTACGCGGGGCCATTATTACCGGTAAGGGCAATTTCTTTTCGGCAGGGCTCGACGTGCTGGAAGTAGCCGCCTACGACGAAAAGACCTCCCAGGAGTTCTGGCACTCGTTCGCGACCATGATCGGCACGATGCTTTCTTTCGGTAAACCGCTGGTGGCGGCCGTTAACGGGCACAGTCCGGCCGGTGGCGCTATTGTAGCGCTTACCTGCGATTTCCGCTATATGGCCGACGGAAAATTTCGCATCGGGCTCAACGAAGTACCCGTAGGCATTGCCGTGCCACAGCCTATTTTCGAAATGTATGCCGCCGTGGTAGGGCAGAAGAACGCTTACCAGTTCCTGCTGCAGGGCAAATTGTTGCTGCCTGCCGAAGCGCTGCAGAGCGGTTTTGTGGATGAAGTGTGTCCGCAGGAAGAAGTGTTTGACAAAGCCTGGGCCAAACTGAAGGAACTGGCCACATTCGAGCCCAAGACCTTTGCGCTCACCAAACGCAATATGCGTGCCGGACTGGTACACAAATACACCACGCATTACGACGAGTTTTTCGGGCCTACCCTGCATCACTGGCAGGACCCCGATGCCCGCAACGTGCTGAATGCACTGGTGGCTTCCCTCAAAAAATAAAAAGAACCGATACAGAGACGTACCCCGCAGTACGTCTTTTTTCTTTGTACATTTGGGTATAACACAAGCTTATGACCCGCGAAGAAATACGTATGCAGCTGGACGAACGGCACCGGCAGTTCGCAGGCTTCATCAGTGGCCTCAGTGATATCGATTACCTCTACGCTCCCGAAGGTAAATGGACGGCCGCCCAGCAGATGGAACATATTTACCTTTCGGTAAAACCGCTGACCATGCTGCGCCTGTTGCCCGGTTTTGTGCTGAAGCGCAAGTTCGGCACGGCCCACCGCCCTTCACGGAGTTACGATGAAGTGGTGGCCAAATACAAGCGCAAACTGGAAGAAGGCGGCATTGCTTCGGAGCGTTTTAAACCGCGGCCTGTAACGCTGGCCGAAAAAGCACGGGTAGAGAAGAACATGCTGCGGGCCGTAAAAAAGCTGGACCGGGCCCTGCAACGTTATTCCGAAGCACAGCTCGACCTGTACATACTGCCGCATCCCCTGCTGGGAAAGCTTACCCTGCGCGAAATGATGTACTTTACCATGTACCACGTGCAGCACCACGAGGCCATTACCCTGCGAAACCTGGAGAGCCGTTCTTTCGTATAAATAAAACAGGGGTATACCCGGTCTGTGGAATAACGATGGTGCGTAAAGTGATACATATACTGATGTTTATGGGACAGCTGGCCCTTACCATGGCTACGCTCATGATCCTGTACATGACCATGGCCATTTTTGATACCGAAGGAGGCATCGACGGGCTGGCCGGACTGATCTTCTTTCACCCGGTATCGGCATTGCTGTGTGCATTGGTCACGGTAGTGATCTGTGCCCTGGCCGGTCTTTTCATCCGGCTGAACCCGAAGGTATTCCGCTGGTGGACGCGCTACTTTTTCCTGGATCTTATACTGATCGTTTTCGGTTTTGTACTGGTACTGCTTTCGGCCTCGTTTACAGAAGTACGCAGTATAGA
>JACVCJ010000068.1 GCA_016742095.1 Bacteroidia bacterium | reverse complement strand
ACTTTATATGCACCGCTCAGGGCAAGCCATGTGCGCAGGCCGCTTTTATTATCGGTAGTATCGGTATCGGCCACACCGTTCGGCAGGCGTACGGTTACGCCCAGGGTATCCCCGTCATTGAATACAAAAGTGCCGGGCACCTGTATCTGCTGGGTTGCGCCGGAAGCGATATTCCCGTTCCATACCATGTTCGCCTGTACCAGTCCGCCCGTATTTACGTCGAAAGTGGCAGAGGTAAGTGCTGCCGAACCGTTGTTCTTAACGGTTAGCAGCAGGTTGTTGTTAAAGGAGCAGGCTGCAATGCCCGGGTTGTCGATGGAGATCAGTTTTACCTCGTTGGCCGGCTGTGGCTGAATATTCACCAGGTAATCCTCGGTCTCGCCATAGCCATAGGTACCACAGGGACTGATGGTAGCCCCGTCCACACCTTCCGCAGCAATTACACGCATACGTACAATACCGGCCTGGGCGCTCAGGGGCACCACAAAACTGCCGGCATGCGTAAGTACGGGCGCGGCAGGCTGTACCGGCGTAAAGAACACACGTTCGCCCGCATCGCTGAAATCACCGTTCTGGTTATAGTCTATAAATACGGCGGCTCCGTTCGCATAATAGCTGGGACCGCTGCAATCGCCCACGTCTACGCGTACCGGGTACGAAAGTCCCATGAACAGGCTCACAGGTGTAAGCGAGGTAAAATCAGTATATACATCACAGTTGGCAATAGAACTGTTGTTCAGCGCTCCGGCCTGTACCAGCACAATGTCCTCATCACCACCATTCACGGCAGACGAGGTACAGTAGCAGTTAAGGTAGGGAGTTACGTCCGCAAATACTACGGACGAATAGGCCGTGTCCGGACCTGCGGGGCAGATCATGCGGCGGCGGTAATTGGTAGGGCCGCTCTGCACCGCAGCATAGCTGGCGCCGGTAGCGCCCGGTATATCGGTCCAGCTGCCCGGAAGACCGCTGGTAGAGCTTTGCCACTGGTACAGCAGTCCGCCCCCGATGGTAGCTCCGGTAACGGAAATGGTAACCGGTGCAACCGGACAGTAGGAAGGCTGTGTGGCCGTGGCCGTACCTCCCGTAATGGGAGCGGCACAGGGCGGAACAACCACCGTGATGGAATAGTCGTGTACTTCGCCGTAGCCGTAATTGGTACAGGCATCGATACCCGTACCGGCAATATTCCAGGCATCACGCACACGCATACGGTGCGTACCGCCCAGAGCCGCGGCAGGAATGGTAATGGTGCTGTTCACACTGCCGATGGTGGTAGCGCTTCCGTAGAGTTTTTCGGACGCCTCAAAGACAAAGTTGTCGTTGAAGTCGATCCAGATCGCAAGGCCTTCGCAGCAGCCGTAGGAAGTAGAGAATGTAAAAGGGATCACCTGGTTGGGTGCCACACTCGGATTTATGGAGGTATAATCCGCATAACCCGCCGTTCCCCCGGTGCATCCCGTGGCGGTTGTGTTGATCAGAGATCCTCCCGTTCCTAATGTAAAATCGTTGATGTCATCGCCAAAGCTACAGCCGTTGACATAAAGACCGGTCGTGCAATATTGGGCCCGCCCCCCAAGGGTAATTCCGAGCATCAACATTGCACCCGTCCCCAACCGCCTGAGCAGTGGTAGAGTAAGGTACATATTTTTCATAAACTAACATTTGACAACGAATTTATAAAATGTTAGAAGAAAAACAAATTATTGTTAAAAAACCCCGGTATATGTTAAAGGCGTTATACTGCGCAATTCATTCTTCACATTTTCAGACACTTCAAGTGATTCGATGAATTGTTTTATACTATTTTCTGTAATTTCCGTACCCCTTGTTAACTCTTTGAGCTTCTCATAGGGTTTCGGGTATCCTTCGCGGCGCAGTATGGTCTGTATCGCTTCAGCGACCACGGCCCAGTTCTGCAGCAGGTCATCCTCGATACGGCGGGCATTCAGCAGCAGTTTACCCCAGCCTTTCAGCGTACTTTCAATGGCTATAAGGGTGTGTGCCAGCGGTACACCGATATTACGCAGTACGGTGCTGTCTGTAAGATCCCGCTGCAGGCGCGAAACCGGCAGTTTGGAGGCCAGGTGTTCCAGCAGGGCATTGGCAATACCGATATTTCCTTCGGAATTTTCGAAGTCGATCGGGTTCACCTTATGCGGCATGGCCGAGCTGCCCACCTCTCCGGCTTTGGTCTTCTGTTTGAAGTATTCCATGGAGATATAGGTCCACATATCGCGGTCCAGGTCCAGCACAATATTATTAAGGCGTTTTACACCGTCGAAATAAGCGGCCAGCATATCGTAATGTTCGATCTGCGTGGTGTGCTGCGAGCGTGAGAGGCCCAGTTCGGCCGTAAATGTATTGGAGAACTGCACCCAGTCTATATGCGGAAAAGCTACGTGATGTGCGTTGAAATTGCCCGTAGCGCCGCCGAATTTACAGGCAAAAGGCACCTGGTCCAGCATTTGCAGCTGTTTTTCCAGGCGTTCGGCAAACACCATCATTTCCTTGCCCAGTTTGGTGGGCGAAGCCGGCTGTCCGTGCGTGCGTGCCAGCAGGGATACGTCTTTCCATTCGGTGGCGGCATCGCGCAGCACATCGATCAGTTTCTGCCAGAGCGGCACAAACACTTCTTCGTGAAAATGTTTCAGGGAGAGCGGAATGGCCGTATTGTTCACATCCTGTGAAGTGAGGCCGAAGTGGATGTATTCCAGTGCGCTTTCTACCGAAGAGCCAGCCAGTTTTTCCTTTATAAAGTATTCCACCGCTTTCACGTCGTGATTGGTGGTACGTTCAATTTCTTTGATACGGAGTGCGTCCTGGTCCGAAAAACCGAGGTACAGGGCACGCAGGAATGCACTTTCGCCCGGGTCCAGCGCCGGCAGACCGGGCAGTTCCTGGGTAGAGAGAGCGATAAAATATTCGGCTTCCACCCATACCCGGTAGCGCATCAGGGCGAACTCGGAAAAATAGGTGCTGAGCGAAGCGGCTTTGGAGAAATAACGCCCGTCAACCGGCGAAATAGCAGTTAATTCTGTAAGTTTCATGCTGCATTCAAAATGCAAAAGTACAATTCTGTGCGGCTTTGCAAAAAAGATTTTTCAGGGGCTATTTCTCCTCGCTGAAACGCCGGGAAAGACGTCTGCCCAGCAGGTAAAAAGCGCCCATCATCGCGCTCAGCACCAGGGAGGGGAACAGCATCAGCCACCAGGCATCGGGGAAGGTACGGCCTTCGGCGATCATACGCCCCAGGGTGATCTCGGCCGGGTCCAGTCCCAGCCCGATAAAGCCCAGGGTGGTTTCGGCCAGTACCGAAGCAATGAACATGAAGGGCAGCAGCGACAGGATCAGCGGCAGCAGTGAAGGCAGAAAATACCGCAGGGCCAGCGCATATGCGGGTACCTTCTGCAGCAGGGCCGCCCGTACAAAGGGCAGGGCTTTGATGCGCATGGTATCGGCACGCAGGTAACGGTAAAAGAAGGGCCAGCCGGCCACACCCAGCAGCAGGGCCAGGAAACCGGCCTTCCAGCCTACAAAGGCAAAGACCACCAGCAGCAGTATGATCTTGGGAAAAAGTTCATACCCGTCCGTGATACGCAGCAGCAGGGCATCGGGCGAATAACGGAATACCAGCCGCGGAAAACGGCGTATGCACCCTATACGGAAACGGTTCCGCAGGAACAGCCAAAGCGATGCAACCGCACAGAGGATAAGAATTCCGACGCGGGCACCGGTAAGCAGGCTGATGTACAGGGTCCAGAGGGCGGCCAGACTGAAAAGTACGTCACACAAAAGAATAATGAAATGGGCCCTTTTACGTTCCGAAGCGTAATACCCGGACGTGAGCGCCGGCAATAAAGCCAGCGCCAGCGCCAGCAGGGAGGCAATTACGCCCACCCGCAGCGAGGCAGAAACACCCGCCACAAGTCCGGCCAGGGTATCGCGGCCCAGTTCATCGGTGCCCAGGTAATGCGTTCCGCCGCGGCGCAGGTTTTCAGCCGGAGAAACATAACCGCTGTAATTGCGGTCCATTCCCTGCGGATCGAAACGTACGGGGGCGCGCAGCAGTATGGTTCCGCCGGCGGTGTCGGCCGCAGCAGGATGTACCAGGCGCCCTTCACGCAGTACCAGCAAAGGTTTTTCCGAAGCCAGGAAACCCGGGGCAAAAGCCCAGAGGGCCAGCAGCAGAAGCAACAGACCGCGGAATACGTATATCCATCCCCGCTTCTTCATTTCAGTACAATGCGTTTATCGGTGCGGGCCGTGATGAGGTCGGCCAGGGTATTTCCCGTGAATGTAAAGAGTCCGGTAAGCCAGAGCAGGGCCAGCAGCAGGTACAGATCGCGGTGCATGGACGCTTCCAGGATCAGCTGTCCCAGTCCGCGCCGGGCAAAAATATATTCGATGATCACCGAACCGGAGGCTATTTCTGGTATGGCCTGACCGATCATGCTGATAAAAGGCACCCGTATATCCGGGAAAATATGCCGGCGCAGCACCTGCCGGAAAGGAATTCCGCGGGAAAGGGCCGCGCGCACGTATTCTTTGCCAAAGCGGGCCAGCAGCCAGTCGCGTACCTGTGCGCCGAAAAAAAGCGTGAGTCCGAGGGCCAGTGCGCATACGGGCAGGGCCAGGTGCAGGAAGCTCTGCCAGAGGTTTTGCATGAACCCGGACGTGGGGTCCCATTCGGCCTCGCCGTATGGTGCAAACAGGGCTATGCCTTCCGGTGTGGCCAGGTACAGCAGCATAAAAGAAGCCAGTACAAAGACCGGTATCACGTATAAAATGAGGGTAAACCCACGGACGATCCGCATCCAGCGCCGCTCGTGGTACAACGCCATATAATAACCGAGCAGTACACCTCCGGGGATCGCCAGCAACAGGGCCCAGAAGGCCAGTACCAACG
>JACVCJ010000024.1 GCA_016742095.1 Bacteroidia bacterium | reverse complement strand
CGACTACTGGCTGGTACGCATCAATGCCCAGGGCGATACACTCTGGACCCGTACCCTGGGCGGCAACGGCATCGACTACGGCTACGCCGCACGCCAGACTCCCGACGGAGGCTTTATCGTGTGCGGGACATCGGCCTACAATGCCACTGCGGGTGATGTAAACCCGGCGCTGCGCCCCATTCCCGGCGGCGGCGGATACGACATATGGGTAATGAAACTGGACGCAGCGGGACAGATACAGTGGCAGCAACTGCTGGGCGGGTCCGGCGTAGATTACTCCTACAGCATTGAACCCGTTTCTGCCGGCGGATACATACTGGCCGGTACTTCCTCGTCTGCGAACGGAACGCTCAGCGGCATCAGCACCAATGGCGGACAGGATGCCTATGCGGCCCGCCTGGCCGCGGACGGCAGCATTCTCTGGCAGACCGTTTACGGCGGTGGTGGTACCGAATACCTGTATTCCATTTCCGAGACAGCAGACGGCGGCTTTATTGCTGCGGGATATTCAAATTACAATGCCTCGGCCGGCTCGCTCGGTTCCACACCCCGGCCGGTACCCGGTGCCGGTGGCGAAGACGGTTTTATACTTAAACTGAACAGCGATGGCTCCCTGGCCTGGCAAAAACTACTGGGCGGAACGGGTGCAGACCGTTTCTATGGCATACAGGAGACCGGCAGCGGTGAATTCATCGTTTCGGGACAGGCCGCTTCGGCCTCTACGGATGGTACCCTGGCGGGGATCACCCGTTACGGGAACACCGATGCCTGGGTGCTGAAACTGGACGCCACGGGCAATATCCTGTGGCAGAAAATACTGGGTGGCAGCGGCGCCGATTACGGTTACGGCTATACCATCAGCCCGGATAACAGCGGTTATGTGCTGGCCCTCTCTTCCGGCTCTAACGACCAGGATGTAAGTGGCAACAACGGCAGTACCGACCTCTGGCTTGTGAAGCTGGACAACAGCGGACAGATCAGCTGGCAGAAGACCCTGGGCAGCAGCGGTGCCGATTATGCCTACAGCATTACACGCAGCAGCGACGGCGGTCTTGTTGCCGCAGGCGGAGCAGCGGGCGGCGGCATCAGCGATAACCACGGCTCCGGCGATTTCTGGGTGGTAAAGCTCCGTCAGTCGTCCCTCACCTGTACCGACGGCCTGCTCAGCGATACCATCTGCGAAGGTTCAGCGTTCGACTTTAACGGCACACTGCTTACCGATGCCGGCGTATACAGCGATACCCTGCAACTGGGCGACCGCGACAGTGTACGTATTCTTCAGCTGAGTGTTACTCCCGCCCCGCTCAGCCTGAGCAGCGACAGTATATGCAGCGGCGACAGTTACGATTTTTTCGGTACACAGCTCAGCGCGGCAGGCATATACACACATACCCTGCAGACGGCCGCAGGCTGCGACAGTATTGTACAGCTTACGCTCAGCATACTTCCCCTGCCCGACCCGCAGATCAGCATCAGCGGCAGCCAGCTTTCCACGGGCAGCTTCAGCGCTTACCAGTGGTACCTGGACGGCGATCCCCTGAACGGCGGTACCGGCCAGACCTGGACCATCACACAGAACGGCAGTTATACCGTAGAAGTGACCGATGCGCAGGGTTGCAGCCGCTTATCCGCAGCCTACGTATACAGCCAGACCGGCCTGGAACCGGCCGAAGAATTCAGCGTACGGATATTTCCCGTACCGGCAGCGGACGAACTTAATGTATATACAAAAAGTAACATTCCCCTGCGTGGTATCAGCCTGTATTCGGCAGAAGGCCGTTTACTGCGCAGGCATACGACAGCGCTTTCAGGCAGCGTCACACTCCGCGTTTCAGACCTGGCGCCCGGCGTGTACCTGTTGCAGGTTGAACTTGAAAACGAACGTACAGAAAGTTTCCGCTTTATAAAACAGTGATCCCTCCGAAACCATACACCTTCTTATGTATACTCCGGCATCCGCAGCAAACGGGTGCCGGAATTATAAGTTAAAGACCATGATGATAAAGAGAATACCCGGGCTCCTGTTCTTCTGCTGCACCCTGTTGCAGGCACAGAATCCCAATATCGACTTTTCGATGCTCAATTTCAGCAACTGGAACGTATATACCGGTCCGCGGGCTTCCTGCTGCACGCAGCCGGGGCAGGTCAATGCCAACAATTTCACGGTCATCAGCACGGTTTCCAATGATTTCAACGCCTGCCAGCAGATACCGCGCATACCTCCGGGAGTGACCCAGACCGGACGCCTGGGAGCCACGGGCGGTGGCGGTTATGGCAATCCTTCCGCTAAAAAAATGAGTTATACGATCACTCCCGATCCGGCCAGGCCCATATTACTCTACGAAATTGCCACGGTACTGAATGCCAGTCACGGAGGCACCAATAACGGCATTTTCAGGGCAAGACTTACCGATACCTCGGGCGTACCTGTTTTCAGCGGGACCTGCGGTCAGTATGAGATGTACAAAGACGGCCCTTACGGCAACCTGCTCGGTGCCTGCGGCAGTGTGGCCTACCTGCCCTGGAATGCTATCGCAGTGGATCTTACGCCTTTTATGGGACAGACCCTGCGGCTCGAAATGGAAGCCCTGGACTGCTATACGGGCGATCACGGGAGTTATGCCTATACCTATGCCACTACGCGTGCTCCCACAGATACCGTTTATTTCTGCAAGAACGCCGCCAGTACGGTGATCACGGCTCCGCCACGTTTCAGGAACTACAGCTGGAATACCGGAGAAAGCACACAGAACAAAACGGTGAACCAGCCGGCCGACGGCGATCAGTTCAGCTGCACACTCGGCTCCTTCAACGGTTGTTCCGCCACTATAACCTATATACTAAAAGAAATAGAGATGCAGGCCGCATTTTCGTATATGCCCGGCGGATGCAGCCAGGTATTGTTCACCGATGGATCTTCGGGCGGACAAAGCACGGTCAGCAGCTGGAGCTGGAATTTCGGAGACCCCGCTTCGGGTGTGGCAAACCAGTCTGCGGATATGCATCCTGCGCATATTTTCAGCGATACGGGTACTTTTAACGTAACGCTTATTGTACAGAACGCCGCAGGGTGCTCAGACACACTCACGCAGGCCGTACAGGTAGCTTCGGAAAGTCTTGCTGCGTTTAACGTTACATCTGCCCTGTGCGAAAATTCGGCTGTAACCTTTGACAATACATCGGGCGGAAACCCGGTCCTTTTCAGCTGGAACTTCGGAGATCCCGCCTCCGGCAATGCCAACCAGGCCCAGACCGAAGATGCGGTGCATACCTATACGCAAAGCGGCAGTTACACGGTAACGCTCATCACACAAAATGCGGCCGGATGCAGTGATACGGCTGTACAGACCATAGATATACTCCCGGGCCTGACAGCCTCTTTCAGTCCGGTTCAGAGCACCTGCAGCGGCTATCCGCTCAGCTTCAGCGGTACTTTTTCCGGAACGGTTGCCCAGGTGGTGTGGGATTTCGGGGACGGATCCGCCCTGCAACAAGGCTCTACGGTCACCCACAGTTATGTTTCCCCCGGGAATTATACCATCAGCCTCAGTGCGGTAAGCGCTGCGGGATGCAGTTCGGTATATACGGCGCCCATCCTGGTATGGCAGGGCGCTGAAGCGGCGTTTGAGGCAAGTCCGCAGACCGCCTTTTTAAGCAGTCCGCTCATCAGTTTCAGCAACCACAGCCAGTTTGCCGATACCTGGTACTGGAACTTCGGGGACGGGACAACATCCGGCTCCGAAAACCCGCAGCACAGCTACAGCGCCGAAGGTATTTACCCCGTGATGCTGGTGGCCTCCGGAGATTCGGGCTGTATCGATACGGCCTGGGCCGAAGTACAGGTCATCGACATAGAAGTGCCGAATATCTTCAGCCCCAATAACGACGGCAAGAACGATGTATTCTTCATCAACAAACCGGGCATACCGGCGGCCCTGATGCAGATACGCAACCGCTGGGGACAGCTGTTGTTCGAATCAGAAGACCTGCTCAGCGGCTGGGACGGCAGCATGCAGGGCGGAGAAGCCCCCGGCGGCACCTATTTTTATGTACTCCGCCTCAGCGACAGTGCCGGCAAACAGATCTTCCTGAACGGGCACCTGACCCTGGTACGCTGATCACAAAATACCTAATGTATCCCGCAAAACGGCGGAGTAAAATGCAGTATTCCTGTGTAGGTTTGTCACCTGAAACAATACACATCACAATGAATCCGAAAATAACACGCATCCTCAGCTACATCCACGCCCTCGGCACCCTGGTACTGGCCGCCTTTTTCCTGAACGCCGGCATAAAAAAATTCAGTCCGAAACCGCTGCGCCCCATCGATAAAGACATCCTGACGGAACAGATCGTGGTGGCCGAATCCTATGCCCCGCCCCTGGGTTATAATCTTACCATGAATACCATGCGCCAGTCCGGCTTCCTGAAAATGATCGGGGTTTTCCAGTTGCTGGCCGCGGCCCTGATGATCCTGCCCAAAACAAGGCTCAGCGGTCTGCTGCTGCTGTTACCGATCATCTTTAATATCTTTTTTATACACGTGTTCATGGACAACCGTATGCACGAGAACGTAGAAACCGGTATCCTGCTGGGCGCCAATGTAGTGCTGATCCTGTGGTATGCACGCCGCATTGCCCGCGGACTCTGGGGCAAACAGGAAAAATCCGCATAAAACGTATACACATGGATTTTACCGGTCTCAGGCAGATTGCGGCCCAGTTATCGCACCCGGAAGGCGAAGACGGCATACGTACCGGACAGGAAATGCACACCAACAACGGCGAAATGACACGGCGGGCGATCGATCTGCTGCAATGCTGTGATGAAGAGCATATCCTGGAGATCGGCCAGGGCAGCGGCGCACACGTTCCGTACCTGCTGGCCAAAGCCACAGCGCTTTTTTACGAAGGCATCGATATTTCCGAGACCATGACGGTACTGGCCGGCGAACTGAACGCCGCCGAAGTACAGGCAGGCCGGGTACGTTTTGTACAGGGAGAAGGCCTCTTGCTTCCCTGGCCCGACAACACTTTTGACCGGGTATTTACCGTGAACACACTTTATTTCTGGGCAGATCCGCAGGCCCAGCTCGCCGGGATACAGCGCGTACTAAAACCCGGAGGCAGCTTCCTGCTGGCCTTCCGCAGCCGCAATTTCATGGAGAAGCTACCTTTTACAGGCTTCGGGGAATTTCGTCTCTACAACATGGAAGATGGCATAGAACTCCTGGAGAAGAACGGCTTCCGTGTACAGGAACGCATATACGAAAAAGAAGAGACATTCAGCATTTTACAGGAGACGCTGGAAAAGGACAGGGTCCTGCTTCGTGCCGTAAAGATCTGATAGATTTCAGGGGAAAATACCCATAGGACGGGAAAACGGAATCGTTTATCTTTGAAAAACGTTCGATCATTCCTGTTGCCTATGAATACCAATATTAACCAGTCTTCTGAGAAACTCCGTTATGTAGACCTGCCGGCCTCCGCACCGGAAGAGGAAGTTTCGCTTTTACGGAGTACAGCCGCCCCGGTACCGGAGGCAGCCGCTTTTGTTCCCTTCGGGGACATTGCCCTGAGTTTTTCCGGGGGAGGTTTCCGCGCGGCCTGCTTTGCCCTGGGCGTTCTTTCCTTTCTGAATGAAATAAAAGATGAAGACGGGCTGCCGCTTTTACAGCACGTACGGTACATATCTTCGGCTTCGGGCGGGAGTATCACTACGGCGGCCTATGCGCTGAGTGTGGCCAACGGAGAGGATTTCGGTATTTTTTACAAAGACCTGCACGATAACCTGAGCGCCGATAAAATGCTGAACAGGGCTATGCTGCTGCTGGCCGATGATTCGATCTGGGGGCAGCCCTTTCATAAAAGGCGTAACCTCATCAATGCCTTTGCCATTGCGTATGACAAAATGCTGTACAAAGGCCAGACCGCCGGACACATCAACACCTCGCCCCATTCGGACCAGACCGGCCTGGAAGAGATCTGCCTGAACGCCACCGAATTCTACAAGGGCCTGCCCTTCCGCCAGAGCATCTACCTGAAAAAAGCACCCGAAAATTACCACGATGTATTGTACGGCAACTTTACCATAAAACTTCCGCCCGAAGTAAGCAACCCTTTTAAAATAGCGGATATGGTAGCGGCTTCGGCCTGCTTCCCCGCCGGGTTCGAACCGATACTGTTCCCTACGGAATTCCTGCCCCGGCAAGACCTGGACGCACTCTTCAAAGGCCTGCGCGTGCAACCCCAGGAATTTACCGTAGAAGAACTGAAAAACCTGTATAACACCAACGACATTTCGGACTTTAAGGGAGCTGAGATCGAAAAAATGGCCTCCTTTATGAAAAGTCTGCAGGACAGACCCAATAAAGACAGTGTACAGATCGGCCTGATGGACGGCGGTATTACCGATAACCAGGCCATCGACAGTGTCATTTCGGCACAGGCCAAACGCATGGAAAATGCGAAACGCTGCGGAGAAAAGAACGCTGCGGACAATTATCGTCCCTTCGACCTGATCATGCTGAACGACGTGGCCAGCCATTTTATGAGCCCCTACAGGCTCCCCGACCCCAAAAAACAATACCAGAGCTGGCAGTTCCTTACCATACGCAGCATCTTTATCATTGGCACCCTTTTGTTTGTACTGAGCGGACTGGCCGCTACGGGCGCCTTTTTTAGTATACCCTTCGAAAGTGCTGCATTATCGAAGATACAGGTACTTCTTGCTTCGGTAGTATTTCTTATTTCCGGGGGCAGTATTGCCCTGCTCCGGATAGCACGCCGCAAGATCACAGGCAGGGTGAACGATACCGAAGGCTTTAACCTGAGACATAATTTCTCGGAAGACATACAGAAGAACCTGTTCCGTTACTTTGCACGGGTACCGCTGCGCATTCTGCTGCGGATGCTGAACGAACGCATCAACTCCATGCTGGCCCTCAACAACGAGGTTTTCCTGAAACGTACGCGTTACCTGCTGCTGCGTGAGATCTTCCAGGTGCGTACCTGGACGGGCCGCGTACTTTCGAACAATATCTACGACCTGTCGTTTTCCAATAACAATAACCGCATCAGCGGGGGAACGATCGACCCCGTACACGCCCGTTACCTGCCCCGCATAGAAATGCAGCGGGTGGCGCAGGCAGCCTTCCGTATGCCTACCGTACTTTGGTTCGACAAAAAGAACCAGGCCAACTGTATCCAGGCCGCCGTGGTGGCCACCGGTCAGTTCAGCACCTGTTATAACCTGCTGGTATACCTGGACGAGATAAGCGCACTGCCGGAATGTGCGGGTGCAGACGTGCAGAAGCGGTTGACGCATATACGCAAACAACTGGAAGAGGCCTACCGCCAGTTCAACCGGGATTCCTTTTACCTGTACAACGCGATCAGCGGCACCCGTATCTCTGACGATACCTTTCAGACACCGGAATCCTTCCTGAGTTTCCAGGCCTTTACTTCAGCTCACGGACCCACTCCTTGAACTTAAAGGGATTCAGTTTCATCAGGTTCAGGCTGAAACGTACGTAGCTCCAGTAGGGGTTTTTAAAGTCGTTGTTGGCGAACATCAGGTTTTTGGAAGTGGTCTGCGGGACCGGGAAATAGATCGAACAGGCGCCGCCGGGGATCACATTTACGTACAGACCGGCATTGTAAAAACCGCTCCACTGGTTGCTGACCGTTCCCGTACCTGCGTCGGTAACCTTTACGGCGTGCAGTCCGAAATCGGCATAGACGCCTATGGGTACCCACTGCACCGGGAAATCGAGTTTCAGGTTCAGGCTCGTTAAAAAACGACCGCTTTGTCCGCCGGGCGCATATATTTTAAAGTTGCCCTCCCGCTCCACGAACTGGTTACCGGTAAAACCCCGCGTATCCGAGCGGCCGAAATAGAAATGATCGAGCAGGTAATCGTTGGGACCGCTCCAGCCGTTCAGTTGCAGGTTATTGTTCACCAGCGTATTGGAATGCATGAGGAATACCCCGGCAAATGCCCGTATTTCGAGGCCTTTGCGGTTCCTTACGTAATTGATCTTTTGCGTGGCCTCTGCCCAGAGCTTCAGCGTGGTGGGCTTGCGGCCGTTGAGACGGTAAAAATCGTGCTTGTATTCCAGGGCCGTCTTCACGTAAAACGGGAAACGGCGGTTGTAATGTTCGTACCAGTAGGACACCTCTCCCACTTCGTAATTAATGTCCCTGATGCCCAGGTGTGCGTACAGGCCACCCGTCTGTTTATTGATGAACATATAGCGTACCTGCATACCGCTGCGTTTGGGAACGGCCGGTTTATTGCGCTTGAATTCGCCTTCGGCACGTACTTCGACGCGATTGTAATTCTGCGCTTTTTCGGTAAAATCCCAGGCAAAACGGCGAAAATTGACGCCGAGATCCATAAAAGCCAGGCGTGAGCGGTCGGGTACCAGGCGGTAACGGTAATCGCCGAGGGCCGCAAAACCGATGGGGTTGAAGCTGATCAAAGGCAATACCAGGAACTCGTGTTTGCGTGGTACCAGGGGTTTGTTGTGCAGCAGCAGCCCGATCATACTTTTGTTGTAATTGTTCCAGGCGTATATCGGCCCTAAACCCATGTACATTTTATCGTACACCGGCAGGGAAATATAGGGCAACACACCCGCAGGTATACCGTTTCGGCCGGCCCCGGAAGGTTTTACATAGTTATTGGAGCGGTCTTTTTCCCGCAGCGCGCCGCGGTAATTCACTTCGATCCAGTCACAGTCCGAAAGATCGGCCTGCAGGGTCTGTTCCCCGCTGAAAGGTTCCAGCCACATGCTGCGCGTACGTGTCTTTCCTTTTATAAAGCTGATCTCCACCGGCAGCGGATGTATATACGTATTTTTAACCACCAGGGTATTTTTCCCTTCTATACGCAGGGAAAGATCGGGCAGTATACGTTCTTTCATCAGTCCGTCGAAGAACCAGCCTAGGTCTTTAGCGCTGACCTCTTCAAACACATTTCGTATATCCATCGGGCCGGGGTGCCGGAAAGCCCGGGTCATATAGTAGGCCTGCATGCAGCTGTCGAACAGGGCACGGCCCAGGTACATTTCGAGGTAATGAAAATTATTGCCCGTATGCGTATATACCTCGAGGCCGTAGTTCAGGGCGCTGTAGTCCACCGCAGGCAGGCCCGGCGATTGCTGGCGGTTGTTCCTGGCGATGAACTCCGATCCGGCAGCTTCCATCAGGTCTCCGCCAAGATCTATGAACGGCGTTCTTTTGCGGGAATAGGCAGACATATCGCGAAAGCAGGCATCTTCGTAATAGGTATTGATACCCTCGTCCAGCCAGGGATAAGTGCGTTCGTCGGAGGCCAGTATGCCGTAAAACCAGTTGTGGCCCACCTCGTGTATAATGGTACGTTCTTCGTCGCCGTCGCCGATGATGGTGATCATGGGATATTCCATGCCTCCGCCGGCCGCAATGGTCCCGTCCACGGCCGTACAGTAGTTGTATGGATATTCACCGATGCGTTTTGAATAGTATTCCACGCCTTTTTTCACCCAGGAAGCGGCCCGCCGCCAGCTTCCGGCATTCTGTACGGTAGCCATGGAATAACAGTACACTTCGCGTCCGCTCTGCAACACGGCGGTATCGGCGCGTACCACAAAATCCTTGTCGGCAAACCAGGCAAAATCGTGCACACGGTCCTGTGTGTAGCGTATAGTTTTGGTTTCGGCAGCACTGGCCGGCGTCTGGTAAGAATCTGCATTGGGTATGGCTTCGGTCAATTTTTTCTGCAAAAAGCTGATCTCGCTCTGTGTCTGAAGCTCTCCCGTGGCACCTACCACATAATTGGCCGGCAGGGTTATTTCTACATCGAAAGAGCCGAAATCGGAATAAAACTCGCCCTGGCTCAGGTACGGCATGGGATGCCAACCGTTCTGATCGTACACGGCCGGTTTGGGGTACCACTGCGTGATCATATAGGCCTGCCGCAGGTGCCCGAGCCGCGAAATTTCCCCGTCGGGCAGGTCTACCCGGAAAGGCGTATGCAGACTGATCTTTCCGCCGGGAGCCAGGGGCTGCGGCAGACGTATATACGCCACATCCGGGTTCTTCTCCCATTCCGTGTAGCTTACCGCCGTACCGTCCACCGTAAAGGAAAGGCTGTCGATAAAACCGCCGTCCCGCTGAAAAAGGTGGGTGTTACCACTGTGTTCCAGCTCCTGTTTTGCCAGGGCGGTACGGGTATTGGAATAGGCATTGGGCCAGAGGTGTATGTACATTTCCTGCAGGGCATCCGGCGAATTATTGTAGTATTCGATGCGGACCTCGCCGTGCAGCCGGTGCCGCACATCGTCGAGCCGTACCTTAATGGTGTAGTCGCTGCGTTGCTGCCAGCCGGCCTGGGCACTGAGCAGTGCGGGTATAAAAAAAGCGGCCATAGCAATGAGGCCGCCTTTTAAACAGTTTATGTCTTTCATGCAATTATTTCAGTACTTCAGAAAGTTTGGCTTCCAGTGCCGGGCCGCGCAGGTCCATAGCAATAATGCGTCCTTCTTTGTCGATCAGGAAGGATTTGGGGATGCTGGTAACGCTGTAGATGCGTGCAGCGGCGCTCTGCCAGAACTGCAGGTCGCTTACGTGCGGCCAGGTAAGTTTATCCTGTGCAATGGCGTTCACCCAGGCGGCCTTGTCTTTATCGAGGGATACGCCGAATACCGTAAAGCCCTTGTCTTTGAATTTGTTGTAAGCATTCACCACATTAGGGTTTTCCATGCGGCAGGGGCGGCACCAGGAGGCCCAGAAGTCGATCAGTACGTATTTACCGCGGTAGTCGGAGAGTTTTACCACTTTACCTTCGGTATCGGGCAGTTCGATCTCGGGGGCCAGTTCGCCTATGGCAACCGGTCCGGGAGCGGCCATCATGTTCACATAGTTCTTTACAAAGGGATTGTTCGGGTGTGCCTGGCCCAGGTTATCGGCCACTTTTTTGTAGTAGGCACGGTCGGTGGCTTTATCCAGGCGGCCTACCCCTTCGAGGGCCACGAGTGACTTCGGGTTCTCGTCGATCATTTTTTTGATCGTTACGTTCAGGGCAGCATTTTTATCGCTCATGATCTGGTTGAACGAGGTACTGAGCGCCGGACGTTGTTCTACCGGTGTGGCTACAAAAATAGCGTTCAGCGAATCGCCTGACTTCTGCAGACCGTCGATCAGGTTCACCAGTACGCGCAGCCGCTCACTTTCCTTAGAGCCTTTTACGCTGTAGTTTTCATTCACTTTGTTACCGGCAATGTTCACCTCTATTTTTTCGGTGCTGTCGGTCAGCAGGAAAAGTACGTCCTGCCCGGCGGAAATATCTTTCAGACGCAGGCGGTAGTAGTTCATTTCCTGGGCTTTCTTATGGATGCTGAAGGCACCCGTTTCGGCGATCACGGCCGAGTCGATCACGGTGGCCCCGTTCGGGATCACTTTCTCGAACAATATGGTTTTGCCGGCGGCGGCTTTGAAATTTCCTTTCAGGAAGGGATCCCTGCCTTTGGACGTAACCTCGCTGTTCCCGCAGGAAAATAAAGCCAGTGCGGCTATCAGTAATGTATTCATCTTACGATTCGGTTTCATTTTTTTCAGTTCTCTAAATTAGAAAAAATCCGTTCAATGCTCTATTCTTCGTTCATATTTAACCTATCCTTAGGAAATGAAGGCATCTGCATCACCTGTAAGGCCTGGTGGTAATGCCGTTCGTGGTGATTGGCCATCAGCATCAGCGTGTGTTTCAGGCTGTATACGATGTACTGTCCCGCAGGAGATTTAAAATAGATGCGTTTGTGCTTAAAAGAGTCCGTTTTCCGGATATAGGCCGAGAGTTTTTCCATGTGCTCTTCGTAACGGCGTACGATAGTTTCCCCGTTCATATTCTTCTCTGGCTGAAATTTTTCCAGTGTACGTATGGGTGTATTTACTCTGGCTCCTACTGTTTTTAGTATCACTCTGCCCCAGAATCCGGTCAGGAAAGGCAGGTAACTCAGTGCAGGCCGGGTATAGGTGCCGTTGAGCACGCTTTCTACCTGCGGGAAATACGAAGTATCCGTTACGATCAGGTGGCTCAGGCACTGGGCAATGCTCCAGCTGTGTTCCGCCGGCTGCCACAGCAGCTGTGCCGCTTCCAGGTTGTAGAAATGATCGTGTACGTCACGGCTCACCTGTTCCAGGCGGAACAATACGTCGGTGAGGTAGGCATTTTTCATGACTCCAGCTTTTCTCTCAGTAAGGCACTGGCGGCTTTGGGATCGGCCTTTCCGCCGGAAAATTTCATGATCTCTCCCATAAACAGCCCCATTACACCCTTTTTACCGTTGCGGTACTCTTCTACTTTGTCCGGGTAGGCGTCCATGGCTTTGATCACCCATTCGTTCAGGGCGTCGGCGCCGCTTTCCTGGATCAGGTTGCGGCTTTCGGCCACCTGCAGCGCGCTGATGCCGATATTCTGCACCATTTCCGGGAAAATGGACGTAGCCGCGGCGGTATAGGATACCTTACCCGAATCGATGAGCGCGATGATCTCCACCAGGCGTTCCGGGCTCAGCGGGAAGGCTTCGATATGCATACCGTGTTCGTTCAGGTAAGAACGCACCGGGCCCATCAGCCAGTTGGAAATGGCCTTGTAATTGCTGCCGGCCTTAATAGCGTCCTCAAAATAGGCAATGGTATATTTATCTTCGGTGATCCAGTAGGCATCGTACTCCGGTATGCCCAGCTGCGCCGTGTACTTGCGGAACAGGCTGTCGGGCAGTTCGGGCAGCGCCGCACGGATATCGGCGATATACGCGTCGGTAAGCACCAGGGGGGGCAGGTCCGGCTCGGGGAAATAGCGGTAATCGTGTGCCTTTTCCTTACTACGCATGGCAAAGGTCTTGCCCGAAACGGCATCAAAGGTACGTGTTTCCTGGTAAATGGTCTCGCCGTTCTCGGTAGCGGTACACTGGCGTTCGAATTCGTATTCCAGCGCGCGCTGTACGTTACGGATCGAGTTCATGTTCTTTACCTCTACCTTGGTACCCAGTCTGCTTTCGCCGCGCAGACGTATGGACACGTTGGCGTCACAGCGCAGGGAACCTTCTTCCATGTTGCCGTCGCACACGTCCAGGTAACGCACCAGCTTACGTATCTCGGTAAGGTACTGGTTGGCCTCGGCGGGCGTACGCAGGTCGGGATGTGATACGATCTCCACGAGGGGCACCCCGGCGCGGTTCAGGTCGATGAGCGAATCCCAGGGATCCTGGTCGTGGATACTTTTACCGGCATCCTCTTCCATGTGGATACGTTCGATACCGATGCGTTTTACGTTGCCTTCCGCATCTTTGATATTGAGAAAACCCTCGTAACAGATCGGCGTGTCGAACTGGCTGATCTGGTATCCCTTGGGAAGGTCGGCGTAGAAATAGTTCTTCCGCGCGAACATATTGTATTTGCGTATGTGGCAGTTCATGGCCAGGCCCAGGCGTACGGCCAGTTCGGGTACGCGGGCGTTGAGCAGGGGCAGTGCGCCGGGCAGACCCAGCGTAACCTCGCTTACATTGCGGTTGGGCAGCTCGCCGTATTCGTTCACGTCGGCGCTGTATGCCTTGGTCCGGGTAAGCAGCTGTGCGTGCACCTCCAGACCGATAACCATTTCGTATTTGTCCCAGAAATTCATTACGGTAAAGCTAAGAAGAAAATTGTCAAATTTCAGCCCCTTCGAACAGGCTGTCTACAAATGCTTTTTTGTTAAATACCTGCAGGTCCTGTGGTTTTTCGCCCAGGCCGATGTATTTAACCGGAATTTTAAAGCGGTCGGAGATACCGATCACTACGCCGCCTTTGGCCGTACCGTCCAGTTTGGTAATGGCCAGGGCATTCACCTCGGTGGCGGCCGTAAATTGTTTAGCCTGCTCAAACGCGTTCTGCCCGGTACTTCCGTCGAGCACCAGCAGCACTTCGTGCGGGGCATCGGGAATCACCTTCTGCATTACGTTCTTTACCTTGGTAAGCTCGTTCATGAGATTGATCTTGTTGTGCAGGCGGCCGGCCGTGTCGATGATCACCACGTCGGCATCCTTTGACTGGGCCGAGACCAGGCTGTCGTAAGCCACGGAGGCCGGATCGGCGCCCATGCCCTTTTGTACGATATCGCAGCCGGCACGTTGGCTCCAGATGCCCAGCTGGTCCACCGCAGCGGCCCGGAAGGTATCAGCGGCGCCCAGCACCACTTTTTTACCGCGCTGGGTAAAGTGCCAGGCCAGTTTACCGATGGTGGTCGTCTTACCCACCCCGTTTACGCCTACCACCATAATTACGTATGGTTTTTTATCGGCGGGCAGGGTAAAATCTTCGTAATCGGTCGTATTGTTCTCGCCGAGCAGTGCGGCGATCTCGTCACGCAGGATGCTGTTCAGCTCTTTGGTATCTACATATTTATCACGGGAAACGCGCGCTTCGATGCGTTCTATGATGCGTACGGTGGTTTCCACGCCTACGTCGCTGGAGATCAGGATGTCTTCGAGTTCGTCCAGTATTTCATCATCCACTTTCGACTTGCCGGCCACGGCTCTTTTGAGCTTATCGAACAAGCCATCCTTAGTCTTCTGCAGGCCCTGGTCCAGGGTGTCTTTCGACTCTTTTTTCGAGAATAAACGATCAAAAATGCCCATCTTATCGGCGAAGGTATAAAAAAAGAAAAAGCCCGAAACCGGTTCGGGCTAAATTAGAATATCTTAAGAGACGTATCCTGCAGATTACTTTTTAAAGAAATCGGCTACGTGATCTTTGTGTACAATTTCTTCTTTGAATGCGTAAGAACCTTTGTCGGTCTTTACCATTTTGATAACGCGGGCGAAGTCTTTACCTTCTCCTCTTTTAAGCGTAGCTACGGTCTTCTTTGCCATGACTTATAAATGTTTTCCGGATTACTTGATTTCTTTGTGAACGGTAACGCGTTTCAGAATGGGGTTATACTTCTTACGCTCCATACGCTCAGGCGTATTCTTTTTATTCTTGGTGGTAATATAGCGTGAAGTACCGGGCATACCGCTCGCCTTGTGCTCTGTGCACTCCATAATTACCTGTACTCTGTTACCTTTTTTTGCCATTGTCTATATGAAATTGGGGTGCAAATATACCTTTTTTTTACAAAACAAAAAACTTTTTGCCTATCTGCCAATAAAATAATTTACTCCGATGCCGGTGCCCTGCAACAGCGAAAGTCCGTAGTTCAGTGTTCCCGGACTTCCGGGGCCGCCCAGCAGGTTCGAATAGTCCAGGTACAGCCCGCCGATCAGCAGATCTACCGACAGCCTCCGCACCGGGAAAAAGGTCAGTCCGGGCGACATCTGCAGGCCTATACTCAGGTTTTCGCCAACGGATGCCGGAGTTCCTATATTAATTCTGCTATACATTACGCCCACCCTCGACTGCTCAAAGATACCAAAATACCGGTTGAACATCTTGTAAAAGCGTACTGTGGGTCCGCCCCCGATACCCCAGGTGAAAATTTTCTGTGCCGGGCCTCCGGGTACAGAATTCAGGTTGAACATCAGGTATCCGCCCACGGCAATGTTCCGGTGTACAAAATGCATCGCATGTGCATTGAGGCTGAAATTGTGGGTACTCATATTGGTAACGGGTGCACTGCTCCCGCCGTAATTGAAGCTGCCGCCGATCATGGTTACGCCTTTGCCGACAAAGCGGATGCTGTCCTTCGGGGTTTTCATTTTCTGCGCGTAAAGACCTGCGCTCATACAGAACAGCATAACTGCTGTAAACAGGATATTTTTTTTCATAGAAATTGTTTGAGTTGCCCTTAATAACAAAAATCCGTCCCGCTTAGTATGCCGGACGGATCTTCCTTATGAGATTTTTAGTTTACGTACGTCTGTACGTTCCTTTTAGTTGTTCATGCTGTAGAGGAACTCCTCGTTGCTGCTGGTACGGTTCATCTGGGTACGCAGGAAGTCCATGGCCTCCACGCTGGTCATATCGCCCAGGTGATTACGCAGCAGGTAGGTGCGTGAGAGGAAGTCCTTGCTCACCAGCAGATCGTCGCGGCGGGTAGAGCTGCTGAGGATATCGATGGCCGGGAAGATGCGGCGGTTGGCGATCTTGCGGTCGAGCTGCAGTTCCATGCTACCGGTACCTTTGAACTCTTCAAAGATCACTTCGTCCATTTTACTTCCGGTATCGGTAAGCGCGGTGGCCAGGATGGTAAGGGAACCTCCGTCCTCGATCTTACGGGCCGCCCCGAAGAACTTCTTGGGTTTGTGCAGGGCATTGCTGTCCACACCACCCGAAAGTACCTTGCCCGAAGCCGGTGAGACCGTGTTATGGGCGCGGGCCAGGCGGGTAATGGAATCCAGCAGGATCACCACGTCGTGTCCGCATTCTACCAGTCGTTTGGCCTTTTCGAGCACGATATTGGCAATGCGCACGTGGCGTTCGGCCGGTTCGTCGAAGGTAGACGCAATTACCTCGGCATTTACGCTGCGTTCCATATCGGTCACCTCTTCCGGGCGCTCATCGATGAGCAGGATGATCAGGTATACCTCGGGATGATTGGCGGCGATGGCATTGGCGATCTCTTTCAGCAGCATGGTCTTACCCGTTTTGGGCTGGGCCACGATGAGACCGCGCTGTCCCTTACCGATGGGCGCCACCAGGTCTACGATACGCGTGGAAAGCGCTTCGCCTTTGTGACCGGTGATCTTCAGCTTTTCGTAGGGGAAAAGCGGTGTAAGGTAATCGAACGGCACACGGTCGCGGATGCGTGCACTGTCGAGCCCGTTGATCTCCTTGATCTTGATCAGCGGGAAATATTTTTCGTTCTCTTTCGGCGGACGGATGGTACCTACGATGGTATCCCCGGTACGCAGTCCGAACAGTTTTATCTGGGACTGTGATACATATACGTCGTCGGGAGAACTGAGGTAGTTATAATCGGACGAACGCAGGAAACCGTAGCCGTCGGGCATGATCTCGAGCACGCCTTCGGTCTCGATCACATCGTTGAACAGGTAAGGCTCAAAGCTTTCTTTGGACGCGTTCTGGTTCTGATTCGGATTGTTCTGGTTGGGGTTGTTCTGGTTCTGATGCTGGCGGCTCTGCTGGTTCTGGCCCTGCTGCTGTTTCTGCGGGTTGTGCTCACGGGGCTGCTGATTCTGTTCATTGCCGCCCTGGGCCTGTCCCTGGTTCTGCTTAGCAGGATTATTCTGGTTCTTGTTCTGCTTGTTCACCTGTTTTTTACTGCTCTGCCCTTCGGGTCTGGCCGGAGTTTCGGCTTCGGCTTTTACGACCGGTGTTTCCACAGCGGGAACCTCGGCAGGAACTGCCATTTCCTCGTTTTCGTCTTCTTCGTTTTCGCCGTTTTCTTCTTCGCTCTCTGCGCCGGCCTCTTCTTCAGCCACTTCGTTCAGGTCTTCGGTTTCTTCCGTATCATCGCTCATAGAGAACAGATCGGGTTCCGCAACCTGCGGCGGGTCTATCTCCACGGGGTCATTCGGGAACGAAAGGGCATCGGTATCTTTAACGATCTTGTTCTTTTCGATATGACTGGTACCTACGCGCACCGGCTCTGAAGCCACGCGGGTACGTTTGCGTTTTGAACCGCCGTCTGCCTGATTTTCTTCGCGGGGAGCCTCTTCGTTCTTAGGAACGGCTGCACCCGGACCTCCGAGGATCTGCTCCACGAGGTCGTTTTTTTTCATACTCTGGTACTTTTTTAAGCCAAGCGATGCTGCAATTTCCTTCAATTCTGGTAACAGCTTGGCTTCCAAATCTTCACGTGTGTACATATAAAGAATTCAACTATTTTGATCTTTTCAAAATTCCGTAAACTTAACTACAGGATGTTATTTTGATTGGATTGTCTTGAAATAAGACGTTATTGAGAATAAGGATTCCGTCACAAACATACAAAGATTTTCGAGAAAGCAAATCTTATTCAAAAAATCTGCCTATTTTGTATTTCTGTACCGATGTATAAGGATCAGAATTCATTTTTCAGGAGCGGGATTAAATAATATCTTTACAGCCTTAACAGATATATGAGAGTAGGAATTGTAGACTGCGGCACCAACACGTTCAACCTGCTGGTGGCCGAATTAACGGATGGCGGATACGAAATTTTACATGCTTCCAAAATACCCGTACGCATCGGTAAAGGCGGACTGAACAAGGGCCTGATCCTGCCCGATGCCGAAGAACGGGCCATGGAAGCCCTGCGCACACATAAAGAGAACGCCCTGCTGCACGGCGCGGGATCCATGCATATTTTTGCCACTTCGGCCCTGCGCAATGCGGAGAACGGTAAGGACATCGCCCTGCGGGCAAAAGCCGAGCTGGGGCTGGACATACAGATCATTTCCGGGCTGGAAGAAGCCTCCCTTATCTATGAAGGCGTACGCCTGAGCGGGGCGCTCAACGATAAACAGGCCCTTATTATGGATATCGGCGGCGGAAGCTGTGAGTTTATTTACGGTACGGTATCCGGCTTTTCCTATTCGCAGAGCTTCGAGATCGGGGTAAGCCGCCTGGTGGACCGTTTCCCGCTGAGCAACCCGGCCCGGCCGCAGGAAATAAATGCCGTTTCTGATTACCTGCAGCAGACCCTGCAACCCCTGTTCAGCGCCGTACAGGCCGATAAGCCCCTGTTCCTGGTGGGCAGCAGCGGCACCTTTGATACCTTTAAAGACATGTACGTGGCCGCACACCCCGCCGAAGAACATAAAAAAAACTTCCTGGACCTGCCCTCGGGCGAATTTGCACGCATGTACGCACAAATTACCCGCGCCACCCTCGAAGAACGCCTGCAGATACCGGGCATGGCCGCTTTCCGGGCCGAAATGATGGTGGCTTCGGTCATTGCCGTGCAAACCATTATGGAACATTACGATTTTCCCATGATCCGTACCTGCGCCTACTCCATGAAAGAAGGCATACTGAAAAAAGTATGGAACGATGTATTTAATAAAAACGCCGCACACTGAATAACTATGAGCAAGATCCTGATCATTGACGATGAAAGAGCCATCCGCCGCAGTATCCGGGAGATACTCGAATATGAAAAATACGAGGTGGTGGAAGCCGAAGACGGTATGAAAGGACTGGACGAAGCTGCCAAAAACGATTTTGACCTGATCTTCTGTGATATCAAAATGCAGAAAATGGACGGTATCGAAGTGCTGGAACAGCTGATGCAGCGGCAGACCGATACCCCGGTAATTATGATCAGCGGCCACGGGAACATAGAAACGGCCGTGGATTGTCTTAAAATGGGCGCCTACGATTACCTGGCCAAACCCATCGACCTGAACCGCCTGCTGGTATCCGTGCGCAACGCCCTCGACCGCAAAAGCCTGGTGAAAGAGACCAAGGTGCTCAAGAAAAAGATACAACAGAAAGGCAACGGTACCGAAATTGTAGGTACCAGCAAAGCCATACAGGAAATAAAAAGCCTCATTGAACGGGTAGCGCCTACCGATGCCCGCGTACTCATCACCGGCAGCAACGGTACGGGTAAAGAGCTGGTTGCCCGAAGTCTGCACGAGAAAAGCCGCCGGGCCGAAATGCCCCTGCTCGAAGTGAACTGCGCCGCCATTCCCAGCGAACTGATCGAAAGTGAACTGTTCGGGCACGAAAAAGGTTCGTTCACTTCGGCCATTAAACAACGTAAGGGTAAGTTTGAACAGGCCCACGGCGGTACGCTCTTCCTGGACGAGATCGGCGATATGAGCCTTTCGGCCCAGGCCAAAGTGCTGCGCGCCCTGCAGGAGAACAAGATCAGCCGGGTGGGCGGCGACGGCGATATTTCGGTGGACGTGCGTATTCTGGCCGCTACCAATAAAGACCTGGCCGAAGAGATCGCGAAGGGCAATTTCCGCGAAGACCTTTACCACCGCCTCAACGTGATACCCATTCACGTGCCGGCGCTCAACGACCGCAAGGAAGACATTCCCCTGCTGGCCAACCACTTCCTGAACCTCATCACTGAAGAACAGAACCTGCCCCGCATCGAGTTTACGCCGGACGGACTCAGCGCCCTGCAGGAACTGAACTGGCCGGGTAATATACGCGAACTGCGCAACGTGATCGAACGCCTGCTGATCCTCTGCAACGACAAGATCACGGCCGAAGACGTAGAAACCTATGCCAAACCCTATAAACGCGCATAAGGCCTCTGCGGCATGAGCAATACGGGCACGCATATCCTTTTTCTTCCCCGCTGGTATCCGCATACATACGATCCCATGTTCGGGCTGTTCATCCGTAAACACGCACTCACTGCTGCCGAAAAATACCGTGTAAGCGTGGCCTATGTGCATTTTACCACATCGGAGAGCCGTACCGAGATCAGCGGCGATATATTGCTGGAAGTACGCAGCTACATTAAAAGATCGGGCAATCCCCTGCTGAATTTTTTCCGCTGGATGACGGCCTATCACCGGGCCTATACCGAGATCTGCAAACGCCGCGGGAAACCTGCACTTACCCACGTGCACATTCTTACGCGCCTGGGCGTACTGGCCCTGTTCATGCGCGTAATGCGCGGCATTCCCTATGTAATTACCGAGCACTGGTCGCGCTACCAGCCGGGCGGATTTTACCACGGCGCCCTGCGTAAATTTCTTACGCGCCTGGCCGTACGTTTTTCCCGGGGCGTTACCGTGCCCACGGCCCAGCTGGAAAAAGCCATGCGGGCCCACGGGCTAAATCACAGCAACTACCTGGTACTGGCCAATACCGTAGAAAAAAAACGGTTCTACCCCGAAGCGCGTCCAACGCGGGAAGTAAAACAGCTTATTCACATTTCCTGTTTCGAAGAGGTGTCCAAGAACATGAGCGGCATACTGAAGGCCATAGCCCTGCTGAAACAGCAACGCAGCGACTTTCACCTGTACATGGTGGGCGAAGGCATGGACTGGCAGCAGACCGTTGACCTGTGCCGGGAACTGAACTGCGACGATGTGGTTACCTTTACCGGCCTGAAACAGGGCGAGGAACTGGCCTCCCTGCTGCGCGGCAGCGACCTGATGCTGATGTTCAGCCACTACGAGAACCTGCCCGTGGTGATCAGCGAAGCCCTGTGCTGCGGCGTGCCCGTGGTAAGCAGCGATGTAGGCGGCATCCGCGAAGTACTGAAGCCCCGTTACGGCAGCCTGGTGCCCGAAGGCGATGTAGCGGCCTTTGTACAGGCCATCAACAGCCGGCTGGACGAAGCACAGGCCCCCCGGGAAGAAATTGCCGCCTATGGGGCCGCCATCTGGTACGAAGATGCCGTATTGCAACAACTCGACCATTTTTACCAAAGCGCACTCCGCTCATGAATACGGGCAGAACGCTTACATATGGTATACTCATGAATGCGGGCGGATTGCAGCAATGGCAGCTGGACTGCCTGGCCGAACTGGAAAAACGCGGCGAGGCTCGGGCCGTTGTCCGTATTGTAAAAAAAGAAAGGGAAACGCCCCCGCAGGGCTTTATACAGAAAATACAACATTACCCCTACCAGAATTTTTTGTTCCGTATACTAAAACGCTTTTTCTTCCGCACGGCGGCACAGGAGCTGCGAACAGAACTACCTGCTTTTATTACGGCATTGCCGCTTATCGAAGCCGAAACGCTGCCTGTGGGTAAATACGGCGAACGTTTTTCCGGGGCCGACCTGGAAAAGATACGTGCACACGGCCCCGATTTCCTGATCCGCTTCGGCTTCAATATACTAAAAGGAGATATTCTAACGCTGTGTCCCCTGGGCATACTGTCTTTCCATCATGGCGACGAGGTCGATTTCCGCGGTGGCCCGCCCGGTTTCTGGGAGATCATGCGGCATGAGCGGCGTACGTCCGTAGTGCTGCAACGCCTGGGCGAAAAGCTCGATGCCGGCGAAATACTCCTGAAACGCCGTTACCGTACCATACTGCATTCGTATACACATCAGCTGCAGCACATACTGAACGCATCTACGGATATGCCCGCCCAGTGGGTAAGCATGTACCTGCATTCCAGCGATCAATTTTCGTATACACCTTCAGAGGTAAAACCCATCCATACGTTTCCGCAGAACGGCGCCATGCTTTTTTTTATTTTTCGTATATTTATAGAACGGCTTCGTTTTTACCGTTCCAAATACTTCGGAGCCGAAAAATGGGACATTGCCCTGGTACAGACAGAGGAGGACGGCTTCGGACTAAAGGCCCTGCAGCCCCTGAAACTTTATGGAAAAGGGGTGTACGCCGCCGATCCCTTCATTTATAAAGACCTCATCTTTTACGAACATTACGATTACCGCCGCAAAAAAGGCGATATCCACGTACTGCGGCAGGAGAACGGCCACATAAAGGAACAAAAGGTCCTGCTGGAGAACGATACCCATTTTGCCTTTCCTTTCCTGTTCGAATGGGAGAATACCCTGTACACGGCCCCGGAAAATGCCGCTTCGGGCGGCTGGTACGCGTACCCGATAGATTCAGAGAACCTGACGGCCGGCGCTCCCCGGCTTATTCACCCCGAACCCCTGATCGACGCCGTATTGTTTGAACACGAAGATACCTGGTACATTTTTGCCGGTCTCCCCGGCGAGGCCAATGAAAAACTGCATCTCTGGTATGCTGACCATCCTTTCGGGCCCTATACCCGGCATCCGGGCAGTCCGCTGAAGACCGACCCCTCCGGCAGCCGCATGGCAGGCGCTATTTTCTCTAAAAACGGCAAATGGTACCGGCCTGCCCAGAAAAGCGACCGCTACTACGGCGAACAGGTGCTGGGTTTCGAAATTACCCGGCTCAACCGCACGGATTACGAAGAAAAACCGGCCTTTAGCCTACAGGCCCCGGCAAATGTGGATTTCCACGACGGATTGCATACCTTCAACAGTCATTCCGGGCAAAGCGTTACCGACCTGAAAAAACACGCTTCGGATATTGTATCTTTGGCCGCTCTAATACGCAGATAAAACCGCATGTCATTCAAACGCAACATAGGAAATACGCTCATCAGCAAGGTGATCACGGCGTTTTTCTCCCTGGGTACATCGGTATTGCTGTCGCGTTACCTGGGCCGCGAAGCCATGGGCGATATTGCCCTGGTGGTGATGGGCGTGAGCATTTCCCTGATCGTAAGCGGCGTATGGTCGGGCCCGGTACTCACCTATTATGCCTCGCGCAAACCGCTGTGGCAGTTGCTGCTGCCCGCCTATATCTCGGGGTTTATCTGTGCGCTCATCATTCCGCCCCTGCTGGCCGGTTTCGACCTGCTGCCCGCCAACCTGGTGTACGCCACCATGCTCATCAGCGTATGCCAGAACGCACACGGCATGCACCTGAGCTACCTGCTGGGCGTTGAAAAGGTAAAAGCACACAACACCTCGGCCCTGCTGCAGGTAATGATCGTGTTCTGTGGCTTTGCCCTGTACATCTTCAGCGGCGGCCGTGACCTGCACGTATACCTGGGCCTGGTGGCCTTTTCCTTTCTGATATCGGCCCTTATTGCCGCAAGGCACCTGAAAAAGACCTACGAAAGCGACCAGGGTTACCTCTCTATTGCCATGGAAACCGCGCGCTACAGCCTGGCCATGCAAACGGGCACCCTGTTCCAGTTCTTCAATTACAGGCTCAGTTACTACTTCATCAACAGCTGGCTGGGAACCTCTACCCTGGGCGTTTTCTCGCTGGCCATGCAGATCACCGAAGGCGTACTACTCCTGAGCCGGAGCATAGCCACCGTACTGTTCAGCCGGGTATCGGCTTCTGAAGATCCGGCCGAAAAAATGCACAAAACGCTCATTTCCTTCAAAATAGCCATTATAAGCACCCTGATCTTCCTGGGCGGACTGCTGCTGATGCCTGCCCAACTGTTCACTTTCCTCTTCGGCGAAGAATTCGGCAATCTCAAATCGGTCTTTTTCCACATCAGTCCGGGTATCGTGTTCCTGGCCGGGCTCAATGTGCTCAGTTCCTTCTTCTCCGGTGATTACAAGGCCTATGTGAACATGTACGGCAGCCTGGCCGGGCTCATTGTCATTGGCATAGCCGGCTGGTTCCTGATCGGCTGGCAGGGAATTTACGGCGCTGCCTGGGCCAATTCCCTCTCCTATTTTACGGGGCTGGCCGTGGCTGTTTTTTACCTGAAACGCTTTTACGGGATACACGTCGCAGACCTTTTCCCGCAGCGGAAAGACCTGGATAAACTACAGCAATTTAGCAGGTTCCTGAAACGCTAAAAGTAACATTCCCCCTTCAGCTTCGTCTTATGTTCCAAAAGCATGAAAAATGAAAATTGGAATAGATGCAGTTTCTTTCTACGTTCCTTCGGTGTATCTTCCGATCGAATCTCTCGCAACCGCCCGCAACATCGATCCCGACAAACTTAAATTAGGTCTGGGCCTCGAAAAAATGGCCCTGCCGGAGTCCGGCGAAGACACCGCCACCATGGCTGCGGAAGCCCTGTATACGCTCCTGCGTTCGGAGAACATTCACCCTTCGCAGCTGAGCCGGGTATACCTGGGTACCGAAAGCGCGCTGGATGCCGCCAAGCCTACCGCTACCTATGCCGTACAGATGGCCGAGGAAAAAGGCGAAGACAGCTGGGGCAAGCGTTCCTTTAAGCACTGCGACGTGGTGGACATGACCTTTGCCTGCATCGGCGCTACGGACGCCCTGCAGAACTGTATCGACTACATCCGCCTGAACCCGGACGAAATGGCCGTGGTGATCGCCTCGGACGTAGCCAAGTACGACCTGGGCTCTACCGGCGAATACACACAGGGAGCCGGCGCCGTGGCCTTTCTCATCAAGGCACAGCCGCGTATCCTGGCCTTTGGCAGCAAATGGGGCGTAGGTATGGAAAGCGTGCATGACTTTTTCAAGCCCAAACGCAGTATCTCCAAATCGACACTGGCCACGGAACTGGGTATACAGTTCGATTGTGCCAATCCCGCGCTGTTCGGCATCACCGAAAGTTACATGGACTTTACCAAGGAAAGCCCCGTGTTCGACGGACAGTTCTCGAACCAGTGCTATACTGACCGTATGAAAGAGGCCTACAGCCACTACATGCAGAAGAACGGGCTTTCGGGCATACCTTTCGACGACTGGGCGGGCATTATCTTTCACCTGCCCTACGCCTTTCACGGTAAGCGCATGTTTGCCGACCTGTTTGCCGAAGAATATGTAAAGAACGGCAAAAGCGATATCCTGGCCTCCGAAACCGGCGTACCGGTACCGGATACCGACAGTGAGGACTGGAAGGAATTTGTGAAAAAAGCCGCCAAAACGCCCACTTATAAGTCTATTGTGGACGAAAAGATCGAAGACGGACGCCTGGCCTCTTCGGAGATCGGCAATATGTACACGGCCTCTGTATTTATGTCGCTCCTGTCTTTCCTGAATGCCAAAGCCTGCAAACTGGAAGAGCTCAGCGGCAAAACCCTCGGCTTTATCGCCTACGGCAGCGGGTCCAAGTCCAAGGTGTTCAGCGCAGAGGTACAACAGGGCTGGGCCGCACAAATTCTGCGGGTACGCCTGGACGATACCCTGGCCAAACGTACGCCCATCAGCTTTGAGATGTACGAAACCCTGCACAAGAAAGAAAGCTCCATAGCGGCCGTACGTGCCAGTACGGGCTTCCGCCTGAAACATATCGAAAAAGAAAACCCCGTGGCGATCGGCGCGCGTACCTACGCCAACAACTGATCGTTCACCGATTTATATGACTGTAAAGCCCCGTTTGATAAATTCCGGGGCTTTTTTTATGTCCGCATTTGTTATTTCTGTCCGCCGGAATTACCTTGTGAAAAATTTTGTGTACCATGGTAAAATTTGAAAAAAACATCCTGATCAACGAACCCATTGCCAACATACGGGCATTTTTGAATAAGGAATTCCTGATCTATTCAGGCTTTTCACCATCCGGCGCCCTGGCCGACGTTTTCCGTTTCGAGAAAAGTCTCAACGCCCTGACCTCCGGGGAAAACATCGTTATAACCCTCAAAAGCCGCAACGAGAACAGTACAGACGTTACCCTGCGCAGCGAAGGCAAAGTTTCGTTCCAGCTCTGGGACCCCTTCGGCATCAATAAGAAGAACGTAAAAAAGATCGAAAATCTTTTTGAGACGAGCTTTCCAGGGAAAAAAGTATAAGCTTTTCCCCACATTTTAAACCTTTTGCAAAAGGATTTGTCTCATCAGGGTATATCTTTAACCTATGAAAAACCAGGCATTGTCCCTTTTGCTGGTATGGCTCTGCGCCATACTCTTCTCCTGCAGCGATAAACCCACACACCAGTACCAGGAGGCCACCGTTGTGTACAGCAACCTGCCCGGCACCGAGCCCAACCTGTTCAGCATGGACATTTATTATTTCGGGGACGATTCCCTGCGCCCGGTTATCTTCTGGGTACACGGCGGAGGCTGGTCCATCGGCGACAAGGGCAATAATCTTACCACCAAGCTCAACTGGGCCTGGGAACAGGGGTATGTACTGGTGAGCGTGAACTACCGCCTGAGCAAAAGCAACAATTCCGTACAATTCCCCGATCATTCCAACGATGTGGCCGACGCACTGGCACGCGTGTACAGTACCATATACACCTACGGGGGCGACAGCAGCCGTATTGCCACCATGGGCCATTCAGCCGGAGCACACCTGGTAGCCCTGCTGGCCAGTGACCTCAGTTATCTTACTTCGCGTGGATTACCTGCAGATGCCGTAAAAGGCACCGTATGCCTCGATACGGAAGGGTATGATGTATATGCTAAAATGAATGAAGATCCGCACCTGAATTTTTACCAAGAGGCTTTCGGCAGCAATGCCCAGGACTGGATACAGGCATCGCCCCTGCACCATATACAGCAGGACAGCGGCCTCTTTCAGCCCTTTTTCCTGGTAACCCGGGGAAATAACGGCCGGGTGCAGATGGCGGAGGATTTCCGCGATGCGTTGCAGAACCGCAACGTAGCGGTAACACTGATCGACGCCAGTCCCTACTCACACAGCAAAGTGAACGATATGGCCGGCAGCCCGGACGACAGTAAATTCACCCCGGTCATGACGGCCTTTTACCAGGGATTATTTAATTAGGAACGGTGTTTGTGCGAATACTTATAGCGCATCCAGAAATAAACGGGAATACCCGATAAGATCAGCGAAAGCCCGATAACGGCCTCGCGGGGTCTTTCCATGATCGAAATAACCACCAGTATAGCGCAGAACACCACGAAAATGGCGGGTATATACGGGTAGCCGAATACTTTATACGGACGTGGGACCTCGCGCAGTTTGCGGCGCAGTACGAATACCCCGAAAGCCCCGGCTCCGTAGAAAATGAACGCGGCAAAAATGAGCATATCCGTCAGCTGGTCAAAACTGCCGCTCAACACCAGTACACTGCTCCAGATACCCTGTATCAGCAGGGCGCGGGCCGGGGTATGGTATTTGGGATGTGTTTCGCCGATCTTTTTAAAGAACAGTCCGTCGTTGGCCATGGCGTAATAAATACGCGGGGCGCCCATAATGGTGGTATTGGTACTGTTGAAGGTACTCATCAGGATCAGGATCAGGATGAACATCATACCGCCGTAGCCCAGGAAGGAACGCACGGCCTCCACCGCCGCGATTTTATCACCGGCCTTGTGGATATTGATGAAGTCCTGCGCCGGAAGTACGTACATATAGGCCAGGTTCACCAGCAGGTACAGCACAATAACGAACATGGTACCGAAGGTAAGGGCGCGCGGTATGTTGCGGTAGGGATTTTTGATCTCGCCCCCGAGGAAACCCACGGTATTCCAGCCTTCGTAAGCCCAGAAAGCGCTCATCATGGCGGCGAACATGGCCCCGAAAAAGCCCGTTTTACTGGGATATGTGAACCCGGCAGCCGGGGTGCCTGCATTCTCCACACTGCCATCGCTCAGGAAAATGCTGAACAGGATAATGAGTACGATGCAGGAAATAACCGAAGTAGAGAATATTTTAAGTACAAGTCCGCCGAATTTTACCCCCACATAATTAATAGCGGTGAGGGCCAGCAGTACCAGTATGGTAACGCCTTTTACGCCGCTGTTGGCAAAAGGGGTGAATACGCCGAGTTCGATGGCTTCGAGCGATTCGGGCAGGCGCGGCAATGCGTGTATGGTATTGAGCGATTCGGCAAAGACGTAGGCTACGGAGGCGGCCGTGGCGGTCTGCACCACGCTCATCATGCTCCAGCCGTAAATAAAGGCGAAGGTTTTGCCGTACATCCGTTTAAAGTAGGCATATTGCCCGCCCGGTTCCGCAATAAGGCCGGCTACTTCGGCATTGGTAAGCGCGCCCAGCAGTGAAATGAGGCCGGCAATAAGCCATGCGGCCAGCACCCAGCGCGGATCGCCGAGTTCGTTCATCATCGGGGCCGATTTTTTGAAAACACCGCTGCCGATCATCGACCCTACCACCAGCAGGAATGCGGAAAAGAAACCGAATGTCTTTACTAATCCTTTGGAATTACTCATGTTGTTATCGCCTGTGCTGCAATGATAAACAAATGCCGCTTCAGATGCAATTTCCGCCGCCTTTTGTTTTTCAACAGGTATGCGCTGAATAAGCAGGCAAAAAAAAGCCCCGCTGATAGCGAGGCTGCATATTATTTTTCGTTTTTGATCTCTTTGGGAGGCATGGTACCGAAGATCAGGTCCCAGAACGGACTGCTCACGCCGAAGGCCTTGTTCTGGTAACGGTAGTGATGCAGCGTGTGATGACGCCAGATCGGCTGCAGGAACTTGAACGGCGGTTTGATCTTGTGAATGCTGTAATGCGTGCTGCTGTACAACACATATCCGAGGATGAGTCCCGGCGTAAATACGAACGTAAGCTTACCCATAATAAGGAAGAAAATGCCCACGAACACCGCAGCCAAGATGATATTTACCAGGGGCGGCTGAAAGAGACGGTCCTCGTCGTTGGGGTAATGGTGGTGCACCAGGTGAATGGTATACACGGCCTTCTGTACTTTTTCCTTGCGGGACTCAAAGTGGAAGGCAAAGCGGTGCATTACGTATTCCATCAGTGTCCATGAAAATATCCCGATCAGGAACCACCACCACTGGCTGGCCAGGTTGGTATAGCCCTGCGCGTGGCCAAACCAGAGCAGTCCGGCTATCATAACCAGGTCCAGCGGGATAATGATCCAGGGTGAAGTACGGGTAAGCAGGTCCATCCATCTGCTTTTGAATAGCTTAGCGGTTCCTTCTTTTTCGGGAACGAACGCCGTATATGTGTTTGAGTCCTTATTTTCCATACAAATCAGTGACGCAAATTTGCGTATTTTTTACATACCAAGCAAAAGAATTCTGTCAAACTCGTCCCGGGTCACGGGGCTCACACTCAGGCGACCCTGGCGTACCAGTGCCATGTTCCGCAGGATATCGTCGGCCTTGATCTGTTCCAGGGTCACGGGCTTTTTCAGCTTCTTGTACACTTTCAGGTCAACGGCCACCCAGTTGGGGTCGTCCGTGCCGGGGTCCTGGTAAGCTTCTCTGGCCACCTGGGCAATACCTACGATCTCTTTGCCCTCGTTGCTGTGGTAAAACAGCACCAGGTCGCCCTTGGCCATGGCGCGCAGGTTGTTACGGGCCTGGTAATTGCGCACCCCGTCCCAGAAGGTGGTCTTATCTTTGGTAAATTTTTCCCAGGAATATTTAAAGGGTTCGGATTTGGCGAGCCAGTAGTTCATGTCTTTTAATTTAAAAATTTCAGTACCATATTCCGCATCAGTTCGGCCTCATCCATATCCGGGGCGTTGATGCCCTTGGCATAGAGGTCGGCGATGCCCACTTCGCGGATGCAGTTCTTAAGCTGTGCCACGGAATATTGCTGGTGCAGGGCTACGATATCGTTTTTCTGGATGGAGAAGAGTTTCAGTTTCATCGAGGTCTGATCGGCCGAAAGCTTTTCCACGCCCATGTAGTACTTGAACAGCAGTCCCTTGGTAAAAAAGTTGTACAGCGTAGGCAGAATAGCCAGTATGCTGGTGTTCTTGCTGTTTCCCATCTGTACGGCAATGGACACGGCGCGTTTCAGGTTACGGGTGGCAATGGCCTTTTGCAGTTCGAATACGTTAAATTCCTTGCTGAGCCCGATATTGTCCAGGATATGCTCGTGCTCGATGGCTTTGCCCTCACCTACGATCAGGCGCAGCTTACCGATCTCGTTCACGATCTTCTGCAGGTCGTTGCCCAGGAATTCGCTCAGGTACTCGGTGGCCTTCTGGGTAATATCGATGCCGTGGTCCTTGCAGTACGAAGCTACCCAGCGGGGCACATCGCTTTCGCGTTCTTTTTCGGAATGCAGCAGGGCCACCTTTTCGCTTTTTTCCAGTTCCTTGGTAAGCTGCAGGCGGCGGTCCAGGTCTTTGTTCTTATGCGCCAGTACCAGCACGGTGCTTTCCACCGGATTCTTTACATAGGGCAGCAGCTTATCCGGGTTTTTCAGGTTTTTGGCCTCTTTTACGATCACCACGCGGAAGCTGGACAGCATGGGGTACGATTTACACTCCGAAAGCAGCATGTCCACATCCACATCCTGGCCGTATACAATGGTCTGGTTAAATTCCTTTTCGTCGGGGGTAAGCAGGTTTTCCTCGATATAACGGGTAATGGCATCTATATAGAAAGGCTCCTCTCCGGCCAGCACGTATACGGGCTTCAGGCTCTTTTTCTTAAGATCGGCCAACAACTGGGAATACTTCACAACCATCGTGTGCAAAATTCGGTAATTCGCTTCAATCCCCCTGCACAAGTTTTCAACATTCCATAAAAAAAGAGCGGATACCGTTAATTTTAGAGCCTGCAAATGCAGTTCCTGAATGAATATCTCTGAGGATCAAGCCTTACTGAAAATATACAGCGCATCGGCCGGGAGTGGAAAAACCTTCACCCTCACCCGCAGTTTCCTGAAACTGGCGCTGGCCGATCCTTTGCAGAAACCCTTCCGCATACTGGCCATTACGTTCACGAACAAAGCCACTTCGGAGATGCGCACCCGCATACTGGACGCACTTTCGGCCCTGGCTTCCGATGCGCCTTCCGAACACCTGGACTACCTGGCCGCCGCGCTCAACACCGGTCCTGACGATATACGCGACCGTGCCCGTACCGCCCTGCGCGAGATCCTGCACGGGTACAGCCGTTTTTCGGTGACCACCATCGATAAATTTTTCCAGAAGGTGCTGCGTTCCTTCGCCCGTGAAATAAAGCGCGTGGGATTCGAGACCGAGCTGAACCACGACCAGGCCGCAGCCGAAATGACCCGCGGACTCTTTGACGACCTGGACAAGAACAGCGAACTGCGTAACTGGCTGCTGGAATACGCACGGGAACGTACGGGAAGCGGCAAATCATGGGATTTCCGCAGCGAGATACAGCAATACACCGGTATCCTTTTCAGCGAGGATTTTAAGAATAAGTTCGGGGTATTCGGTCAGCTGCCCGAACTGGGCGCTTTTACACAGAAAAAAGAAGCCCTGCAGGCCCTGGTGAACGAAACCGAAACACAGGTACAGACCCTGGCGCTGCAGATACGGGCCGGACTGGCCGCAGCCGGCGTAAAGACCGAAGATTTCCCGGGCAAAAGCCGTTCTCCCGCCAAAAAAACAGAACTCTGGGCCGAAGGCAATATCCTGAACCTGCCCGAGGACCTGAAAAAGCTGCAGGAACTGGAAGAAAAGACACAAAAAATGCCCGATCTGCTGGCCGTGTACCTTTCGGTGATCGCCCCGGTCCTGCGCAACCTCGATACGCTGGTAAAAGAAAAATGGACGCTGTACCTCACCGCCCGCGAAGTACTGAAACAGTTCTACCTCACCGGCATCACGGCCGACCTGCTGAAACACCTGGAAAATTACCGCCGCGACAACAATATTCTGCTCCTGAGCGACAGCACCGACCTGATCCACCTGATGACCTCCGAACAGGACACTCCATTTATATACGAAAAGATCGGCAGCCGTTACGATCATTTCCTGCTGGATGAGTTCCAGGACACTTCCGCCATGCAGTGGGAGAACCTGTACCCCCTGCTGAAGAACAGCACCGACCAGGGCTTTGAGAACCTGATCGTGGGCGATGCCAAACAGGCCATTTACCGCTGGCGCAACGGCGACCGTGACCTGATCCTGTACAAGGTGCAGGAACAATTCGGGCAGCCTGCTGCGCAGACCCTTTTCCTGGACACGAATTACCGCAGCTATTCCCACATTGTTACGTTTAACAATACACTGGCCCTGCTCACGTCCGAAAGCCTCATTGCCTGGCTGCTGAACCGCGAATATGAACAGGACAGCCTTACGTTCCGCAGGCAGCTGCGTACACATGAACTGTACCGCGCGTCCATACAGAAGACCAATGCCCGTACGGGCGGTTACGCCAGCCTGGAATGGCTTGCACAGCCCGAAGAGGACGAAGATACGGACCCCGTGGCCGAACGTCTGCTGCAGGTCATCTGCGAGGCCCAGGACCGCGGTTACCGGGCCGGCGATATCTGCATACTTACCCGGCGACGCAGCGACGGACAGCGCATTGCGGCCTTTCTGCTCGAAAAACAGAAACAATACCCGCAATACCGCCTGGGCGTGGTCTCTTCGGAGAGCGGCCTGCTGATGCACGCACCCGTTATTCGTATACTTATCAATGCCTTTCGCCTGGTGAAAAATCCGCTGGCCCTGTTGCCCTGTGTGGAATTACTCTGCGACTGGTACGAACTGCGCGGCCTTAATCCGGAACCGGAAGAATGGCTCAGCCGCAAACCTCTCGGTCCGGCCCTGCGCAGCCTGCTGCCCGACCTGTTTCACCCGGAAAAACTGGCACAGAAGAGCCTGCCCGACCTTTTTCACAGCCTGCTGAACATGTTCGGCCTCAGCAATGCCGCACAGCAAAGTTCTTACCTGCAAAGCCTGGAAGATACCCTGCTGGGCTTCCTGAAAAAATACCGCACGGGCCTGGCCGATTTCCTGGAATTCTGGGACGAGCACAAACACAGTATTGCCATGCCGGCCGCCGAAAACACCGATGGCATACGACTTATGACGGTGCATAAATCCAAAGGCCTGGAATTTCCGCTGCTGATCTTCCCGTTCGGCGACATCAGCCTGAAACCCGGACGCAGTACCCTGTGGACGCGTAAAGACAGCGGCTGGCTACAGGACCTGGGCGCCATACCCGTAAATTATTCGCAACAGCTGGCCGAGACCGAATTCCGCGAAGAATACGAAATGGAGACCTCCGAAAGCCTTACCGACGCACTGAACCTTTTTTACGTGGCCATTACCCGGGCCGAAAAGGAATTGTACCTGCTGGCCCCGGAACCGAAGCGCAAAGCCGACGGCGACGTATCCGACCCTTCGTCCCTGGATAAATGGCTGTACCAGTACCTGGTGCTGGCCAGGCAGGACCTGAGCGTACAACCAGAAGGTACCTTTTCCCTGCAGCAAATACGTACGGGAGATCGCTTTGAGATCGGGCAGCGCGAAGCCTTTCAGCCAAAACAAAAAGGAACGGATAATGTATTTTTTCACGATACGTTCCGCTGCAACCCGCATCGTTCCATCCGCATAAAACCGGCCCGCATACTTACCGAAAAAAAACAGGTACGCCTGGGGATGCTCAGCCACGAAATACTGGCCGCGACCCGCTCGCAGAGCGATATCGGCACCATTATAAAGACCCTGCAGCTCAACGGTGAAATTACCTCGGAAGAAGAAGCCGAACTGCACGATATGCTCGATCATGTACTGCATCATCCGCAGATGCACGCCTGGTTCAATACCACGGCCGAAGTGCTTACAGAAACCCCGCTGATCAATCCCGCGGGCGAGATCCGTATTCCCGACCGTATTTTGCTGCACGACACGTTCTCAGAGATCATCGACTTTAAAACGGGCAGTCCGCGTACAGAACACGAACTACAGGTAAAGGAATACGCACAGCTCATCGGCGCCCTGCACGGAAAGCCCTGCAAAGCCTGGCTGGTGTATTTAAGTGATATGAACATTCAGGCCATCGTATAAAATGGAGACATTCCTGGGAGAAATAGCGCAACAGTTACTACAGCAGTTCGGCACCGATCTGCGCAGGGTCTGCGTGGTATTTCCCAACCGCCGCGCCGCACAGTTCCTGTACAAGCACCTGGCCCTGCAAAACCGGGAACGTCCGGTATGGGCCCCGCAGGTACGCACCTCCACCGAACTGCTGCGCAGCTACAGTCCGCTGATACCGGTAGAACGCCTGCTGCTGCTGAGCGAGTTGTACAAGGTACACAAACGCATCACCGGCCGCGACGAACCCCTGCACCAGTTCATTCCCTGGGGCGAGATCCTGCTTTCGGACTTTAACGAGATCGATACCTGGATGGTACCGGCACGCCTTTTGTATACCAACCTGGCCGCCGAAAAGGAAATGCTGCTCGATATGGAATACCTTACCGAGAAGCAGTTACAGGCCATACAGCTGTTCTGGGGCGAATTTTCGAAGGACAATACCCGGGCCCGCCGCGATTTTTTCGAGATATGGGAAAAACTATACCCTATATACGAAGAATTCCGCAATACCCTGCGGGCACAGGGCATCGGCTACGAAGGCATGATCTACCGCGACGCCGCCGAAACCCTCCGCAGCCAATGGCGCAGCGGCGAATTCGACCACTATGTATGCATCGGCTTTAACCAGCTCGATTCCTGCGAACGCACCCTTTTCGATACATTGCGTTACAAAGAGAACGTACAGTTTCACTGGGATTACGACGCGCATTATGTACACGACAGCAAGCACGAGGCCGGTTATTTTGCCCGCCTGAACGAGAAATTCATCGACCCGCAGCAGATCCGCCGGCACATAGCCACATCCCGCCCGGAGATACGCTTTATTGGTGTGCCCATGGAGGCCGGACAGGCCCAGGTCATCGGCAGTATCATGCAGGAGGAAAACATCGATGCCGGTAAGACCGCCGTGATCATGCCGCGCGAAGAACTGCTGCCATCCCTGCTTTCGGCCCTGCCTGCGGAATACAGCCGGGTGAACGTGACCATGGGCTACCCCATTTCCTATTCGGCCCTGTACCCGCTTACCGAATCGCTGCACCGCATGTATACACGCATGCGTATTTCGTCCACGGGGCGCTGGTTCTACGCACCCTATACGATACAGGTGTTGCAAAATCCCTACATACAGGGCATATTACCCCCGGAGGCCAACCCGGAGATCGAGGCCTGGAAACGCAACAACCGCGTGTACCTGACCGGGGAAGAACTGCTGGAAAAGACCGGGGAGATCGGCCGCATACTCTTTGCGGTACAGGAACAGAGCTTTTTCCTGCACGTACTGCGCATCCTGGAAAGTATGCAGGAACTGCTGCCCGGAGACATGCCCGATATCGATAAACAGCTGCTGCCTGTAGTATACAAGGAATTACGAAGACTATACGAAATTCTGGCCGCTGAGAATCATTCCACCGACCAGGAAGATCAGTATAAGATCATAACCGCCACCCTGCGCAGCCTTAAAGTACCTTTCCTCGGCGAACCGATAGAAGGTCTGCAGGTACTGGGACCGCTCGAAAGCCGCTCGCTCGATTTCGAATACGTGTTCATTCCCTGTATGAACGAAGGCAGTATGCCCGGTGAAGGCGGCGGCAATTCCTACATTCCGTTCACCCTGCGCAAGGCCTTCGGCATACCCGGCCCCGATGAAAAAACGGCCGCCCAGGCCTATTTCTTCTACCGCCTGCTGCATCGCGCAAAACACATCTACCTGCTGTACAACACCGAAAGTGAAGGCATTTCCGGGGGTGAAAAAAGCCGTTATCTCTGGCAGCTGCAGAACGAGATCACCCACTGGAACATACAGGCATCCCTGCTGGGCAACCGTTTTGTGCCGGCACGCGAACGGGTGATCGAAATTCCCAAGGACGGCCCCGTATGGGCAAAACTGCGCGAATTCACCAGCACACGCACCCTCTCGCCCAGCGCCATCAGTATGTACCTGGACTGCAGCCTGAAGTTCTATTTTTCGAAGGTGGCCTACCTGCAGGAAGAAGAAGAGATCGATGACGATGTAGACCACGCCCTGTTCGGGAATATATTGCACGCCGCGCTCGAAAACCTGTACGCTCCGCTGCAGGAGCGCGTTTTACAGCCGGCCGACATCGACGCCCTGCAAAAACGTATTCCCGAAGTGCTGGATGCTGAATTTGCCAATGCCTTCGGGCAGGGACATATTTACACGGCCGGGTCCGACAAGCTGATCATCCGGGAACTGCTGGCCGATTATATACAGAAGGTACTCGACAACGACCGCAGCCGTCTGCCCTTTACCCTGCTGGGCACCGAGATCGGCAGCGACCGCGCGGAAAGACATATCCTGCCCGTAGAAGTACAGATCGGCGACAAGACCGAAAATGTACTCATTTCCGGTATGATCGACCGGGTAGATCTGAAAGACGGCGTGATACAGGTGATCGACTACAAGACCGGGATGGTGGACCTGAAGTTTAAAGACCTGGCCGGCCTGTTTGACCGCGAGAGCGCCGGACGGCATAAGGCGGCCCTGCAAACCCTGCTCTACGGCTTTATGTACCGCCGGCACCGCAATACACAGCAGCCGGTACAACCCGGCATTTACGCCCTAAAATCCGGCCGGAAAGAAGAAGCCCTGCTGATGCTCAGTCTGGACCGTGCCCCGCTTAGTGATATACGCCTGTTAGAGGGCGATTTTACAGAACTGCTGCAAGGATTACTACAGGAAATATATACGCCCGCCCTGCCTTTCCGGCAGACCGAAGACCGCCGTAAATGCAGCATTTGTCCCTTTGTACATATCTGCCGCCGCGAGACGGTATAAAGCCTTTTTCGCCACAGATGCCGCCCCGTAGCGATATTTTTCCTAACTTCATGAGCTCATTAAAAAGGTTTCCATCACGGATGAAAAGATCGGGTTTTATTTTTTCAGGAATTCTCTGTATCATCATACTGGCAAAGGCTTCGGCACAACGCATCGTACCCCTGCAATACCGGGAGAACAAAAGTTTCAGTTACGACGAACTCATCAACCTGTACAAAAAGCTGGACCAGGTACACCAGGACGCCATGCTTACCGAATGGGGCATGACCGACGCCGGCGTTCCGCTGCACGTTTTTGTGATCAATACCGACGAAAAATTTACCCCGGAGGAGATCCGCGAAGGCAGCAAAGGCGTGCTGATGGTCATGAACGGCATACACCCCGGGGAACCGGACGGCATGGACGCTTCGGTGATCTGGGTGGACGAACTGCTGAACGATCCCGACCTGGCCCGCAAACTGGAGAACGTGGTGCTGTGCATCATTCCCGCATACAACATAGACGGTATGCTGAACCGCGGCTGCTGCACACGCGCCAACCAGAACGGCCCCGAAGCGTACGGCTTCCGCGGCAATGCCCAGAACCTGGACCTGAACCGCGATTTTATGAAGCAGGAAAGCAATAATGCCGTTTCTTTCGCCGAAATATTCCGGGCTTTCGATCCCGACTTTTTCATTGATACGCACGTAAGCAACGGCGCCGATTACCAGCACGTGTTCACCCTGCTGCACAGCAGCGGCGACCGCCTGCCCGAACCACTGAGTACCTATCACCGCAAAGAAATTGTACCGGAACTGTACCAGAAAATGGAGAAAAAAGGCTACCCGGTAGTGCCTTACGTAAATATCTGGAACGATTCTCCCGACAAGGGCTACCCGGCTTTTTACGACAGTCCGCGCTACAGCAACGGCTACACTTCGCTCTGGGGTACGTTTTCCTTTACGCCCGAAACGCACATGCTGAAGGCTTTTCCCGAACGCGTGGAGGCCACCAAAGCCTTCCTGGAAGTATCCCGCGAGTTCCTGAACGCCAACAGCCGCAAGGTGCTCGTATACCGCAATATGTTCCGGGCCTGGGTAAAAGATGCTACCTGGATACCGCTGCGCTACGAGATCGACAAAAGCGAGGACCGCCGCATCGGATTCATGGGTTACGAGGCCTATCGCGCCCAAAGTCCGCTCACGGGCGAGATGCAGCTGTATTACGACCATACGAAACCCTACGAAAAAAAGATCGGTTACTTCGATAAATTTAACGTTACCTACACGGCCGTAAAGCCCAGGACCTTCGTTATTCCCTTCGCCTACCGCAAACTGGCCGAAAAGCTCGAAAAAGCCGGAGTGGTCACCCAGAAACTCCGCAATGATACCCTGCTGCAGGCCGAGACCTGGTACCTGCCCGACGTAAAATTCCAGAGCCTGTACGAAGGCCGTCCCCTGTTCTCCCTGAAAGATACGGCCGTACTGCGCGTAAAAGAAGCCGTTCCGGTAAAAGCAGGCTCGGTGCTGGTGCATACCGGTACCTTTAACGACCTGTACCTGATGAACGCCCTGCATCCCTACGGGCCCGACAGTTACCTGGTATGGGGCTATTTTGCGGCCATTGCCGAACAGAAAGAACATTTTTCATCGTATATATTCGACGGCTATGCACGCAATATGCTGGATACCGATGCCGGGCTGAAAGCCGAGTTCGAGGCAAAAAGATCGGCCGACGCGTCCTTTTCGTCCAGCGCCTATGCACAGCTCGAATACCTGTATAAGCGTTCGCCCTTTGCCGAAAAAACACTGGGCCGCTACCCGATCATGATGATTTTTTAGAAAGGCTGTTAAATGCCTGTTAAGTACTATGGATTTTGAACCCAAACTTTACATTTGTAGTATATAAAATATGTTAAAAACCGCACGAAAAGGTATGAAGAAAACCATTCTCGCACTCAGCTGTCTCTTTTTCTCCGGTATGCTCCTGGCCCAGACTGCGGCCCCCAAAGAGGGCTATGCCATTTCGGTTAAAATAAAGAACTCTACGGCCAAGGAACTGTATCTCGGGTTCCATTACGATAACAACAAATACGTACGCGATACCGCCAAAGCGCTTAAACCCGGCGAGTTCCTCTTCAGGGGCGATAAGGCCCTGGAACCCGGCCTGTACATCATTGTACTGCCCAGTATGAACATGTTCGATTTTATCGTGGACGAGAACCAGCATTTCAGCATCGAAACCGACACCTTGAACCTGGTAAGATCCGCGAAGATCAAGGGACACGACCTCAACGCCGCTTTCTTTAAATTTATGGATACGGCCGGCCAGAAACAGCTGGAAATGATGAAGGCCCGCAAACGCATCGACGCACTGGGCAAGGACAACGATTCTTCCAAAATTTACCAGACCCGCATCGAGGGCTGGCAGAAAGAGATCGAGGCCGAAGAGGCCACCATCAGCAAACAGTTCCCGAACTCCCTGGTGGCTCACCTGTTCCGCGCGTCCAAGGAAGTGCAGCACAACATGACGCTGAAAACCCAGGAAGATTCCACCAATGCCTACTATTATACGGTAAATCACTACTGGGACAATTATGACTGGAGCGATGGCGGACTGGCCCGTACCCCGGTGCTTTCCGACAAGCTTACCACCTATTTCGATAAACTCGTACTGAAAGTGCCCGATACGCTCAATGCCTACACCGATAAGGTAATTGCCATGTCGCGCGCCAATAAGGAGAACTTTAAATACACCGTACAGTTCCTGTACAAGTATTTTGCCAACAGCAAGCTGATGTGCGTGGAGAACAGTTTTGTACACGTAGCCAAGAATTATTACAACAAAGAGAACGCCTGGTGGGCCGACAGTACCACGCTTTCCAAAATTGCCAAACGCGTAAGCGAAATGGAACCCACGCTCTGCGGTAAAACCGCCCCGGACCTGTCCTTACCGGATACCAGCGGCACCAACTTTTTCCGCCTCAGCAAATTCGATGCCGAATATACCCTGCTCGTATTCTGGGACCCGGGTTGCGGCCACTGCCAGAAAGAAATTCCGCGCCTGCAGCAGCTGTACGATTCCACGCTGGCCTCACAGGGCATGAAGATCTACGGTGTTTGCACCAAACGGAATATCGAAGACCTGAAAGAGTTTGTAAAATCGAAAAAGATCCGTTTCCTGAACACCCTGGTTACGGAAGATATGGCCAAGAACGCCGCCAAGTACATTTACGAATACAAGGTGACCGAGCTGCAGAGCATGAACCTGCATCTTACCTACGATATCAGTTCTACCCCACTGATACTGGTACTCGATAAGAACAAAAAGATCATTGCCCGCAAACTGGGGGCCGAAGACGTCGTCGGCTTTATGAAACGATACAAATTGCAGCAGGCTCAGAAGAAATCCTGATGAAAAGGCTCCACAGGGAGCCTTTTTTATTTCTCTCCGTATATATTTGTGCCTTTATAATTACTATGGTACGTACAGTTATTATCCTCATCATAACCCTTCTTGTTGTTCCGGTTTTTACCTTTTTCTTCGATACACCGCTCGATCCTGTACATAAGGCCATATTGCTGAATTCGGTATGGATCATGCTGGGCCTGGCTTTTACCTGTTTTGCCGTAAGCGAAATTACCCGCAACTGCAGCCAGGTAGATAAAATATGGAGCGTGGTGCCCATTGTATATACCTGGTACATAACCTGGGCCGGCGGTTTTAACGAGCGCATGGTGCTGATGTCGGTGCTGGTCACCCTCTGGGGCGCACGACTCACCTACAACTTTTCGCGCCGCGGCGCCTACCGCCTTAAATTCTGGGAAGGCGAAGAAGATTACCGCTGGGAGGAGCTGCGCCAGAACCCGGCCCTGAATACCCGCCGCAAATGGTTCTTCTTTAACCTCTTCTTTATATCGCTGTACCAGAACGCACTCATACTGGCCTTTACACTGCCCGTACTGGTTGCCTTACAGGGCGAAGCGACGCCGCTGTACTGGGCCGATTACCTGCTGGCCGCCGTTTTTACGGGCCTGGTAGTGCTGGAGACCCTGGCCGATCAGCAGCAGTGGAATTTCCAGACGGAAAAGTACCGCCGTATGAACGCCGGTGAAAAATTAGACGGCGAATACGCCGCAGGCTTTGTACAGAAAGGCCTCTGGGCACGCATGCGTCATCCCAATTATTTTGCAGAACAAAGCATCTGGATCGTATTTTACCTGTTTGGCGTGGCCGCTACCGGCAAATGGCTCAACTGGTCCATTGCCGGCTGTTTGCTGCTGCTGATCCTGTTCCGCGGCAGTTCCGACTTCAGCGAAGCGATCTCTGCCCGTAAATATCCCGGTTATAAAGACTACCAGAAACGCGTACCGCGCTTTATTCCGAAGTTCTGGTAAGAGGCGTTCCGGCCGCTATATCGGGGGCTGTGTGCACAGGCACCAGCAGGGGCAGGTCCACTGAATTCACCGCTACTTTACGGGGCGTTACATATACCGAAAAGATCACATGTCCTTCCAGCGTTTCGGGCAATACCTCGCGCGCATACGGCAGCAGGGCTTCGCCCGTGATCACGGAATCGGTATAGGCCAGGTAATTCTTCTGCAGGAAGGGATCGCGGAAACTCTGCGCTTCGTTCAGCCATTGTACGGGGCCGGGTGTAAGACTGTCCCCCTCCCATTCCAGGCGCAGCGGAGCCAGGTAACTGCGCTGATCGGTACCCGGCGCCACAATACGGAATCGGTCGGGGTTACGTATTTCGATACGCAGTATAAGCGTTTTTTCACGGGTCTCCACGATCGTTCCCGAAGCGCTGATGGAACGGATCCAGGCGTAGTATTTCGGGGTGAGCTGTTTTTCCTTTTCGCGGGCATGCAGGAAGGTAATATCGTCGCGCAGCTGCGGATTGGCCTGTTCACGCAGCATAAAGGCCAGTGCCGAATCCGTTGCAGAGGCCGAATCGCGGCTCCACTGCGGGTCAAAGATCTCCGTAAAGGAAAACACGGTATCATTGCGGCCCAGCAGGATAAAGAACGGCGCTTTCAGCCCGTGGTCCGACGCAAATTCTTTATAAACGTACGCTGCCGATCTTTTAACGGCACGATGTATATTTACCCGGTAATGTCCCGCAAAACCGTTCTGCAGTTTATAACGCAGGCAGGGAACCGAATCCAGGCGCTGCAGAAAGGCCTGTGAAGCCTCCGAACTGTCGAGCACCTGCAACAGTACAAACTGTGAATCGCTTTTCACTGCCTGCAGGGCATGGTCCAGGCTGTCGCTCAGGCGCAGCGGCCCGAAAGTGGTACATTCTTCGGCGCCGGGGCCGCAGGCAAACCAGCAGAGCAGTAAACAGGGAAGCAGGCACAGCTTTTTCATAGCAGCCGAAAGATAAAGCTAATTTTCTCCAAAAAAAACCGGGAGACCACCCTGCGGCAATACTTATATTCTTGTTAATACAGGAGCGGGGTTCATAACCCTGCACAGATTTTGCCGTATACTCTGTAAAATACCTTTGCAGTATGAAACAGCTTAAATTTATCCTCGGCGTACTTTTTATGGGTACACTTTCGGTAACGGCCTTCTCTCAGACACGCAGCGGCAGCGAAGCTACAGGTTCCGGCAAGCCGGCTAAAGAACAGGGCTCCGGCAAAGAGCATCATCATGATCATAACCACGATCACGGCGGCGGTAACGGACATAATGGCAAGGGCCACGCCTACGGTAAGAACAAGGGCGATATGAGCGGCCGTGCGTTCGGACAGCAGCGTTCGGAAGATGCGCGCAATAAAGACAAAAAGGATAAAAAACCGGCGCAGCAGCAACCGGCGGGTACAACCCCTTCGGGCAGCACGGGCACTACCGGCCGCGACGGCAAATAACGTATTGCATTTTCATCCCATAAAAAAACGCCGTTCCCGAAAGAGCGGCGTTCTTTTGTGTCAAAACAAAAGCGTTTATTATTATGCGTTGAGATTGATCTTTTTATCGAGTTCGTCTACGTACGCCTTGAAACGTTTATCCGTTTCCATGAGGTTATTTACGGTTTTGCAGGCGTGCAGCACGGTCGCGTGGTCTTTACCGCCGCAGTGTGCGCCTATGGTAGCCAGGGAGAACTTGGTGTAGCTTTTGGCAAAGTACATGGCGATCTGCCGGGCCTGTACCACTTCTCTCTTGCGGGTCTTGCTCTTGATCACGTCCACGCTCAGTTTAAAGTAATCGCAAACCACTTTCTGTATGTACTCGATGGATATCTCGCGCTGTGTGTTCTTCACAAAACGGTCGATGATCTTCTTGGCGAGCTCGAGCGTAATTTCTTTCTTATTGTAGGACGACTGTGCCAGCAGGGAGATCAGTGCGCCTTCCAGTTCGCGTACGCTGGAGGTGATGCTGTATCCCAGGTATTCCAGTACCTCGTCGGGCAGTTCGATGCCGTCCTTGTAGATCTTGGACTTAAGGATAGCGATACGCGTTTCCAGCTCGGGCATCTGCAGATCGGCAGAAAGGCCCCATTTAAAGCGGGAAAGCAGGCGCTGTTCCATACCCACGATCTCTACCGGCGGTTTGTCGCTGGTAAGGATGATCTGCTTACCGTTCTGGTGCAGGTGGTTGAAGATATGGAAGAACACGTCCTGTGTTTTTTCCTTGCCGGACAGGTGATGTACGTCGTCGATGATAAGTACGTCCATCAGCTGGTAGAAATTCACAAAATCGTTGGTAGAATTGTTTTTAACCGCATCTACGAACTGGCGTGTGAATTTGTCGGCGTCGATATATAAGACGATCTTATCGGGAAAGTTCTTTTTGATCTCGATGCCGATAGCGTGGGCCAGGTGCGTTTTACCGAGACCGGCGCCGCCGTACAGCAGCAGAGGGTTAAAAGAGGTGCCGCCCGGGTTTTTGGAAACGGCAAAACCGGCACTGCGTGCCAGGCGGTTGCAATCCCCCTCTACGAAGTTATCGAAGTTCTTCGAAGGGATCAGGTTGCTTTCAATGTTGATCTGTTTCAATCCGGGGACCACGAACGGGTTGCGGATCGTTTTGGAGCTGGATAAATCCATAGGCGCATTAACGGCAGGGTTTAACACCGCGCGGCGGTCTGTAGGCGGTACTTTTGTGGTATAGGCAGAGGTGGAAGCGCTGCTTCCGGCCATTACAATACTGTATTCAAGTTTTCCATCCGGACCAAGCTCTTTCTTGATTGCCGATTTAAGAAGCGTCAGGTAATGTTCTTCCAGCCACTCGTAAAAAAACTGCGTCGGCACCTGTATGGTAATGATGTTATCTTCCAGCTTCACGGGAATGATCGGCTCAAACCAGGTTTTGAAACTGGTCGGGCTCACATTATCGCGAATGAAAGACAGGCATCCTGTCCACACTTCTGCGGCAGTTTTTTTCATAGGCTCAGTAATCATTTACACTACGTTTAATAACAGTTAACACTAATTTTATACACAACAGAGCATTGAAAAACTATATATCCTTAGTGGGTTTAGGGTTTCGGAGATTTTCAACAGGGCAAATATTCGAAGAAAAAATTGTAAAAAAAAATCAACCGCGTATTGCATTTGAAGAAATTTTTTGCATAGCGGTCTGGGCCTTCCATCCCTTGCCTTTACTATCAAACACAATATCAATACGTCCCAAAACCAATCCGGCCCAGCCCGCCTGTGTTACCAGTGTGCCCGTACCGCCCGAATTAACAATATTTACAGGCTGCTCCAGGAAGCTGTGTGTATGCCCTCCGATGATGATGTCCGTATTGCGTAATTGTTTCGCTAATGTTAAGTCGCTGATTCTGTTTTCTGAATAGGAATAGCCCAAATGTGAAAGACAGATAACCAGATCACAACCCCGCTTTTTTTTCAAAATTTCTTCCTGTTCCAGGGCTACGGCCACGGGGTCCGTATAAAAGACGCCCTGGTGATTCTCCGCCGCCACCAGGCCTTCGAAATCGATGCCCAGTCCGTATACCCCGATCTTATAGCCGCCTTTGCGGAAGACCTTGTTCTCCTGTATCACGCTGCGCATATCGGCACGTTCGATACGGTAATTGCTGTTGACGAACGTAAAACCGGCGTGCGGGGTCTGTTTCAGGAAGCCTTCCACGCCGTTGTCGAAATCGTGGTTGCCCAGTGTACAGGCATCGTAACCCATCATGGTCATGAGCCTGAATTCCAGTTCCCCGCCGAAATAATTGAAATAGGGCGTCCCCTGGAATACGTCGCCGGCATCGAGCAGCAGTACCTCGTTACCTTCGGCACGGATGCCGTCGATCAGGGCGGCACGTGCGGCAAAACCGCCCTGTCCGGGATACTTCGGGTGATTGTCCGGGAAGGGATCGATGCGGCTGTGCTGATCGTTCGTGTACAGTATAGTGAGTTTACGTGTGCCCGCTGTACGTGTGCCCGCGCTCATCAGCGGCAGGGAGCCTGCAGCCAGCACCGAGGCCTGTATAAAATCTCTTCTTTTCATTACTTCGTTTTTTTGATCAGCAGGCGGTCGTCGGCCTCTGCACGTACATACTGTCCGTTGCGGAAGTCATTGCGCATGGCGTCGATGATGGCGTCGCGCATCTTTATGTTCAGGGATACCCGGGGCAGTCCGCCGAAAAAATACATACGGTCGCCACCCGCAGCCAGGTAGTCGGAGGTAAGTACATAATAACTCTGTCCCGCCTCTACGTTCTTACCGTCCACCAGGAAGCATTCCGTTTGTCCGTTAGCCGAATGGAAACGGAGTCCCGCTACGGGTTCTCCTCCCCTTTCCAGCAGGTAGGGCGCTATTTTCAGGATGGAATCGCCCGGCATCTTCACCAGTACCAGGGCATTTTCAAAGGGCATCAGTTCAAAGATATCGCGTATGCGTACCGAATCGGCCGGTATGGAGGTCCGCAGTCCGCCGTTATTGAAAATGGCCATATCGGCGCGGGGTATATCGCTGCGGTTGCGGGCAAAACCGAGCAGCAGGTCCGAAATATAATTGCCCAGCGGAGCATTGGGTTTGCCTTTACTGAGGGACTGCGGCGCGTACCCGATGGCTTCGTTCAGGATACGTTCGATCTGCTGTGTGTAAGGCTGTATGGTGCGGATCATGGCCGGATCGGCCGGCATTTCCTTTTTTACGTATATGTATGACTTTTCGGTAAGCTGCGGTTTACCTGTGGAGCAGCCTGTCGTCAAAAAAAGCAAAATGCCTGCAAAGGCAATCATTCTATTCCTGTACCCCTTCATTATTCTCACGTACTTTTAAAGCGGGCGGCCATTTCCAGCGGCAGAAGAGCATACACAGGAAGGTGATGACAAGCATGGAGATGTAAAAGTAGATCATCGATGCCTGCATGTCCATTTCCTTCAGGGTAAACACCGCACTGGTCCGGAGCGCACTGCCTTCAAAGGTAACGATTAACAGGGAATACAGGTTATTAAAATAATGTAAACTCAGCGGTATTTCAAGCCCCTGGTCCCATACAGCAATGAGTCCGAGGAAAAAACCAAAGCCGAAATAATAGGGAAACATGGTCAGGAAACCGTACTTGTCCACTTCGGGATTGAAGGAATGCATCAGGGCGAATACGGTGGCCGATACCAGCAGTCCCGGAATGGCGTTGCGCGTACCGTATGAAACGGCGGGCATCAGGTAACCGCGCAGGAAAAATTCTTCGAACGAGGTCTGGAACGGCAGCAGGAACAGCCCGATGAGCAGCAGGGGCAAAAAACTTTTCCAGTGGAACGTAAGGGTGTACAGTTCGGGATGCATGTACCAGGAATACACATCGTAGCCTGCCGAAAATACGAACCAGATGAGTCCCGGCAAAAGCAGGCGGCCCCAGCGCAGGCGCGGGTTGGGTGAAACGATCTGCCGGAAGCGGCCGTTGTGAAAAAAACGGATCACGAACCAGAGCGCCGCCATGGCCAGTATAAAGGAGAACATGGCCAGGGAGAGGTAAATTTCCGTAGAGAGGCCAAACTTTTCGGGATTATCGTTCACGTCCTGCACTGTTACATTATGCCCCGATGCCAGGCTGCCGATCACCAGGCTCAGCGGCATCTGTCCCAGGAACAGCATGCCCAGTACAAACAGGAAACCTCCGCCCACAGAACGGATGTTGAGGCGCATATCGGAAGCCCGTTGAAGAAAGCGGTTGATCATGGGCGTATTTTTTTAGTCTGAATATAAAAATGATCGGTGTCGATGACAAAACCGGTCTCGGCTGAGATCGAAAGCGCTGTCGTCTGCCATTCGGCCGAAGGCTGCAGCATTTTGTACGTACTGCCGACCCATACCCCGAGCGGCATGCGGAAACCGGGTTCTTCGCATTTCCAGCGGTACTTCAGCATCCATTGGCCGTTCTGTTCCTGCAGGCCGTATTCAAAGACAGGAATGTTTATGTAATGCAGGTAGGCGTTAAAGACGGGCGTAAGATCGGTGCCGCTGCGTGTATTGAAATACGCAATAACATCGGCGGTTGTAATGTTTTTCAATGCAAAAGTATCCTGCATCGATTTCAGAATGTCCAGGAACAAAGCATCGTTTTGCAGTACACCGCGTATCGTATGCAGCAACAGGGCCCCTTTGGGATAAATATCGCCCGTGGGTTCGGCATTTACGCCCGGCGGGGAGATCAGCGGCCGGTCGTTCTGTACCATCTGTTTTTTGTGATTGATGTACTGCAGGGCTTTTTCCTCACCGTACACGCAATCGGCATACAATACCTCGGCATAGGTGCAGAATCCTTCGTGGATCCACATATCGTTAATGTCCTGCATGCTTACGTTATTGCCCCAGTACTCATGCCCGGTCTCATGCACAATGATGAAGTCGAACATCAGGCCGATGCCCGAATAATCGCGACCCAGGTAGCCTTTCATATAGCGGTTGCCGTAGGCGATGGCGCTCTGGTGTTCCATACCTGCATACGGGGTTTCCACCAGTCCGTAACCGTCTTTAAAAAAAGGATAAGGCCCGAAATATTTCTCAAAGCAGGCCAGCATTTCCGGTACCATGGCAAACTGTGCACGGGCTTTTTCTTCATGGCCTTTGATCACCAGGTAGGCCAGGTCCAGGGTATCTGTACCGTTAATGTATACATCGCTGAGGTAATTGTAGTGTCCTACGTACAGCGATACATTGTAATTATTGATGGGATACGAGATGCGGTAATCGCTGAAGGTTTTGCCGTTCCGTTCGGAATTGCCCAGGTAGGTGCCGTTGCCGACCGACCACAGGGAATCGTTCAGCATTACATAATGCAGGTGCATGCTGTCGGGCTCGTCGGAAAGATGGTCCTTGTTGGGCCACCACAGGCTGGCCCCCGTGCCCTGGCAGGCCACCCCGAGCCAGGGATAGCCGAAGGGATCGCTGGTCCATACAAAACCGCCGTCCCAGGGTGCATTCTTTGCCACCTGCGGCGCACCTTCGTATTCTACCGTCAGCTGCAGCATTTCACCCGGCTGATACATGCGCGGCAAGCTGATAAAAAAGGCGTTCCCGTCCCGCTGTACCTGCAGCTTTTTTTTACCTTGGCTTACTTTCAGCAGTTTCATCCCGGCAAAGAGATCGAGCTGTATGCGCTGCGTGGGCTCTGTGATACGTGCGGTTACGATATTACTGCCATGAATGAATTTCTTTTTAAAATCGATCTGGTCGATGGTGAGATCGTAATGCGTAACATCAAAGCAGCTGCGTTCGGCACGAAGCGCTCCCCGCAGGGTATCGGCATGCGTAAAGGGGCCGTAGGCATGCTGGGCGGAGCTTACAGCGCCCCACAACAGAGAACAGCATAGAAACAGGTATTTCATAGGCCCGAAGATAACAAATTTATGCCTGTACGGCCGGCATGGCTCACAAATTGCGGGGAAACTAAAAAATGTAAAAAAACGGCGTCAAGCCTCAATTCTTGTTATCTTGTCCGGGATGAAAGCCCTGTTTCTTCCGCTTCTCCTGTTTTTCGGCGTCCTTATTCCTTTGCGGTCACAGAACCCGGCAGATGCCGCGCCCCGCAGTATTGTACAATTCAAGGAACCCAGGCCGGCGCCGGGCGAAAGAACGGTATTGCTGTCCTGCCCCTATGCCGAACCCCAGATCCTCGATCCCAGTGTCCTGGACGAATTGAGGCGGTCTACCCTTATCCGCATCGACCTGTTGTATACGCGGTTCCGCCGCAGTGAAGATTTTGACCAGTACGCACTGAATACCCAGCGCTGGAAGAACCTGGAAAAACTGCTGCCCGGACTTTTCGACAACAAGCTCATCTACCTGCAGAACACCGAACAGACCGGCGCTGAAGACCTGGAAACGGCCGAGACCTATTTTCACGGGTTCTGTGTGTATTACCGCATTCCTTCCGATCCGAAGACCCGGGCCGAAGAGATAAAGAAAGTGGCCGAATACGTGGGTACCGATGACAGTCTGAAGTCCGAAAGCAAGCGGGTACGCAACCTGACAACTTATGACAGCGATCCCCTGGAGCATTACGACGTGGCGCCGCGTTTCGGCAATAATGAATGCGACCTGGCCAGGTATCTCAACCTCGGGATCAAATACCCGAAAGAAGCGATAGAAAAGAAGGTCCGCGGCGTTTCGGAAGTATCGTACGTAGTGAACCGGGCGGGAGGCATACAGGATTTTAAGATAAAACGTGCCCTGGGCCACGGCTGCGAAGAGGCCATAAAAGATGCCCTGGAACATATGCCCGTGTGGGAACCTGCCGTGTACAAAGGTCGTAAGGTGAATGTGTACCAGGAGCTGCGTGTGCATTTCTCACTGGGCCTTCCGCTGAAACCGGACGAAATGCCCGGCTGCGGCGAGATCAATATACGCGGGGTGGCGCTGAACCTCGACGAATGGCAGCTGCACGAAAAGCACAAGATCGTAAGCAAAACGCTGAATAACCAGCAAAACCTGCAGCACGCGGCCCTCGCTTTTGACGTTACCGGCAGCATGGGCCCTTACATTGCCGATATGCTTACGTATATAAAGACCAATTCGAAAAAAATAGACTTCTATGCCTTTTTTAACGATGGCGACCGTAAAGCCGACTTCGATAAGGAGATCGGGAATACGCTGGGCATCTACACTTACTACGGAAACACGTACGACAGCATTGAGACCACGGCTTTTAAAGCCCTGCAGGCCGGTTACGGGGGCGATCTGCCCGAAAATGACCTGGAAGCCCTGCTGGCCGCCCAAACCGCCTGCCCGGATTGCAGCAAACTGATCTGGATCGCCGATAATTACGCGGTACCGCGCGATCTTGCGCTGGCCGAAAAAATCACCAAACCGGTGCTGCTCATTCTCTGCGGTGCCGATTACCGTATAAACCCGCGCCTGCTTACCCTGGCCAAACGCCTGAACGCCCAGGTGGCCGTGTCCGGCGGGTTTATTCCCCGTTTTCCGGACCTGAAGAACGGCGACCTGTTCAAAGTGCGCGGTGAAACCTTCCTGTGGAACGGTACATCCTTTGAGGCGGTCCCCAATCCCCCGGCAGGCCAGTGACCCTTACTCTGCGATCAGTTTTTGTGTGCCCAGTTCCCTGCCGGCCGCCCATACCCGGATAAAATACACACCGGCAGACAAACGCCGGTCCAGCACGATCTGTGCCACATGCTGCCGTTTCCCGGAATGTACCTCCTCTCCTGCGGCATTGTATATACTAAAATAAATTTCCGCATGCTCTTTGTCCAGCTGTACAATGGCCTGTCCGTTGTACGGGTTCGGGAATACCCGGAGCGGAGCGTTCTGCGTGGCGCTTTCTTCCAGCGAAACCCCAGAAGCGGTCTTGCTTTCCCAGTGCAGGGCCACTATATCTCCGTTAGAAAGACCGGCCCGCATTTTAATAACATTGTCGGGCGGGGTAAGACCGGGGAACAGCGGCGCATGCAACACCGCTCCCGTAGACAAATCTATGGTGTACAGCCGGTTCTGGCCCTGGTGACTAAGTCCGCCCACGATGCAACGGCCCTGTATCTCATCCAGCGTTACATTGTCCACACCCATCGGTATGCCCGCCAGTCCGGAGATACTGTCAATGAGAGTGTGCGCACCGGTCTGTACGTCCACACGTACCAGGTATTCACGCTGTTCTGTATGGTTCCAGAGCAGACCGTAGAGTGTTGTGAGCGTATTATTGTAGATGAGATGTGTTATTTTATTCGGCGGAGTAAGTTGAGGAAAAGCCGGTGATGAAACAACCGTTCCCGTATTTACATCTACAGAATAAAGTTTACCCTGGCCCGAAGCATCCAGTCCATGCACAATGTAGCGGTGCTGTGCAGAGTTAAAAGCAGTAGAGATGATCATTTTCACACCCGGTATACTGTCTATAAGGGTAAAATTACCGTTTACAGGGTGTACCTGTACCAGGTATTCCCGGTTTTCGGAATGGTCCCAGTGCAGGCCGTAGAGTAAACCCGAAAGCTGGTCGTAGTGCAGGTTCATCACATTATCCTGCGCGTCGGCAAGGACCGGGAAGGGAGGCGCATGCAGTACCTGTGCGGTAATCGCATCCAGGGTGAAAAGATGATTTCCCGGCGTAGCATACCTGCCGCAGAAGGTATAGCGCTGTGCATTGTAATCCAGCGCGGCGTATTCCGGGTTACTAAGTATCCATTTCACACCCGGTATACTGTCTATTTTTATAAAAGAACCGTCGGCCGGATTTATCTTTACCAGGTATTCGGTCTGCGCGCTGAGCAATGCCGGAATAAAAAGCAGCAGACCGCAAAGAACTCGTATAAAAGAGGATTTCATAGGTATATTATTTATTATGTACAAATATAAGCCGTATACAAATATAAAACACTCTACCACATAGTAAATTAATATTCTCTATCTAAATAAAAAAGCCGTACGTTCCGGGTATTTCCGGGAGGCTTTATGCTCCATCCTAAATTTCCCTAATATCCGTTGCCGTCCGGGCAAATAATCGTATCTTAGGTTCGTATGAAAGGAAGCGATATGAAACAGGCACTGGTGTACCTCTGCAGTGGGCTTCTGCTTGGCGCATGCGGTAAAGGTCCGGCCGGTAAAACTCCTGAAACACCGGCGGCAGAGAACAGGGACGGTATGTACTGTTACCGCAGTACTGCCAATAAGGATACGGTAGTACTCAGCTTTGAGCGGAAAAAAGACCGGATCTCGGGGCAGCTCAGCTACCATCTTTTCGAAAAGGACGCTAATACGGGCACCATCACGGGTACCGTGTCCGGTGATACGATCTTTGCCGACTACCGATACCTTTCCGAAGGCGTGAACTCGATCCGCGAGGTCATCTTCCTGGCCTCTGAAAATACACTCACCGAAGGTTACGGCGAAATGGAGGAACGCGAAATGAAATTCGTGTTTTCGGACCGCCGCAACGTGCTTTTCAAAGAAGGAATACAGCTTAGCAAAGAGCCATGTCATTAATTGCCGGCGGCCTGCCCGCACCGATGGATATATATACTAAATTACTGGAGCGTTACACGGACGATCCGATGCGTATACGCAATTTCAGCAGCGAATTACTGGAAGCCTATACTGCAGCCGACAGACATTACCACACACTGCAACACCTGCAGCAGATGCTGAACGTTCTGGAACCCGTTAAAGAATGGTTCTCCGATCCCGATACCCTGCTGTTCGCTCTTTTTTACCACGATATCGTGTACAAGGTCAGCCGGAAAGACAATGAAGAAAAAAGTGCGGAGCTGGCCCGGGAACGCCTGTCTGCACTTGCATATCCTTCAACGGGCATGGAACGCTGCCGGCAGATGATCCTGGCCACGAAAGGTCATACAGCAAGCGGTGACACAGATATCGATCTCTTTACCGATGCCGACCTGAGCATACTGGGCAGCAGCCCGGAACAGTACCGCACCTACGCCGCACAGGTACGCAGAGAATACGCTATATATCCCGATCCTGTATACGGTCCGGGCCGTAAAAAAGTATTGCAGCATTTCCTGGAAATGCCTTTTATTTTTAAAACGCTTTATTTCCGTACGGCATACGAAAGTCGCGCCCGGCAAAACATACAGCAGGAACTGGATACACTTTTCTGAAGAATTCAGCCCTGTTATTTATATACTTTATTTTGCAGACACCGTTCAATTTAAGTATTTTAGCCCCTTAAGAACGTAACTATCACATGAAACCTGTGCTATCCCTTTCTTTGGCATGAATCTCCCGCTGTACTCCATGATCCGTACATTACGCAGCAGCGAGGAAGTGATCCTGTATGCACGCCTGCTCCGCATCAGCGCAGAAGATGAAGCGGCCACACTGGAATTCCTGCAGAGCGAATATGCCTCCGAAAGCAGGGAATATCCCGGCGAAGCCCCGGCCTTTGATGCCGATGCCGCACGCTGGGCCGCACATACCCTGTATATTGCCGCACAGGTACTGCTGTACCGCGAACACAAAAGTGCCGACCTGCCCGCTTTACTTCCGGCATACGAAGGGAACACCGATGCGGCTGCCCTGCTCTCTGCCGATCTCTGCCTGCGATTCCTGCCCGATGTGTTGCAGCAGCTTCAGCTGATCGACCCGCTCGACCCCCTGAACAATCTGCTCTTAACCCATCTGCAACACTGGCACTATTCGGGCCTGGTCCTGCACGAAACCCCGGAGGACGCCGACCTGCAGCCTGTGCTGCACAACCCCTGCCTGAAACAATTATACATAAACCGCATCATAACCTGCCGCCGAAAAAAAACGGCGCTTCTCCCCGGTCTGGAACCCGCCGTACGCAATGCCCTCGGCATATACGACGAAGTATTCTGGCCCGGCTTTAACACACGTACAGAACTATGAACCATACAGAAAAACTGAACGAGGTACTGAACTATGTAAAAGCCTCCTTTGTAGGCAAGAACGAGATCATCGATCTGCTGGGCATCAGCCTGGTGGCCAGTGAGAATATTTTCCTGCTGGGCCCTCCCGGCACGGCCAAAAGCGCCATTGTACGCCAGCTTTCGGGCTGCGTGGAAGAAGGACGCAATTTCGAATACCTGCTCACCCGCTTTACCGAACCCAACGAACTGTTTGGCCCTTTCGATATCCGGCGGCTTAAGGAAGGGGAACTGGTGACCAATACCGAAGGCATGATGCCGGAAGCCTCCCTGGTGTTCCTGGACGAGATATTCAACGCCAACAGCGCCATCCTGAACAGTCTGCTGATGGCCCTGAACGAAAGGATCTTCCGCCGCGGCAAAGAGACCCGCAAACTGCCTGCACTCATGTTCGTGGGCGCCAGCAACGTACTGCCCGAAGACGAGGCGCTGAACGCCCTGCTGGACCGTTTTCTGCTGCGCGTACGCTGCGACTATGCCGATACCGACCTGCTGGAACAGGTACTGCTGGCCGGCTGGGCACTGGAACACCGGAACGGCGGGGAACGCCCCGGCATACATCCCGACGAGATAAAAGAACTGCAGCGCCAGTGCCGCCATGTGGACCTTTCGCCCATACGCGGCAAATACGTAGACCTGGTGCACAACCTGCGCAATACGGGTATAAAAGTGTCGGACCGCCGCGCCGTTAAGATACAGAACCTGCTGGCAGCCAGCGCCGTGCTCTGCGGACGTACGGAAGCCATTCTCTCTGACCTCTGGGTGCTGAAATACATCTGGGACACCGAAGAACAGATCGAGATCCTGGCCGGCATCATCGACGGGATCATCGAAAAGGACGACAGTCCCGGAGCCCATCCTCAGGCGCGTTTCAACAAGGTACCCAATGCCGAGGAACTGATCCGGGAAGTGCAGCTGCTGCGCGGGCGCTGGAACGACGAAAGCCTTTCCTTCGAGGAACAGAACATCATCAAGGATAAACTGCGCTATGTACAGACCCGCTGCAACTGGATCCGCAACAGCGAGCACAAACAGTTCGTACAAACCGAAATTGAAGGCTTATGGCAGCAAATCCTGCAGACGATCTGACGCATTTTATGCGCATAGGTACGGAACAGGCAGACCTGCTCGGCCGTATCCGGCACTGGAGCAACCTGAAGATCGCCTTCGACGGAAACGACATCTGGGTCCGCGACCTCAGTGCAGAACAGCTGCAAAGTACCGATATCCGTTCTATTCCCTCTAAAAAACTCTATTATCAGTCGGGCCGGAATCTTTTTCCCGAAGGAAGCCTGCTGCCCGAAACCACGGTACCCACGGTGCTCTGGACACCCATCGAACGCGGACTGCCCCTGCAACTGCCGGCACGCACGCCCATAGCCGCCGTAACAGAAACGATACGTATACAGCTGGTCCCTTCCGAAGAAGAATACGAAGCCTTTGCCCTGCTTACTGATGTAACGGCACTGGAAAAATATATGCACAGCGCTCCCGCCATACGCCTGCAAAACCTGCAATGGACGCTTGCCGGGGCACACAAGGCACTGATCACCGGTACACCCCTGCTGCCCTTACCGGGTAATGTATACTGGCGCAGGAACAACCAGCTGTTGCCGGCCGGTTATGATCTTGAATGGCAGGTACTCGGCGACGTGATCAACCGACGGCTGGACCCGGATAACGACAGCTGGATCGTATGGGACGAACCCGGAAGCTGGTTCCGCGTAGCGAAAAAGGATATAAAACCGCTCCGTACGGGCTCCTTCCGCCTGAGCATAGAAACCATGAAAAACCCGGGCCTATGAGTCTTTACGAATTTTTACAGGCCAGGGGAACCGACTTCTGGGTATGGGAAGAGAACGAAGGTGTAATTGCCGTGCGCAACGGCATGACCATTGCCTACCGCGAACACGTGATGCATATACTTTCTTACCTTTCACCGGAAGGCATTCCGCCCTTCGGGGCCCTGCTGATGTGCATTGCGGCTACCAATCCCGTTTCGAACGTACTCATACAGCAGGTGGAAGATATTATGTCTGCCCATATCGAAGGACATACCCGCAACGATATGGAGCCCTGCATTGCCTTCATGAAAACGCTGGGCAGCCTGCCCGCCTCCTATAAAAGCGGGGAACGCAAGCTGCTGCTGTTCCGCACCATTTTTGAAAAATGCCATAACCAGCAGTCGGCCAGAATGCTGCGGCAACTGCTGAAACAATACAACGAAGGACGGCTTACGGGCGGGAAATTAAATCAACTCCGCCCGAACACTACCGTGGCTTTTGAACAGGAATGCCGCACCATGGCCCTGCTGCATCGCCGTTACCCCAGCCCGGAAAAGATACTGAACGCCATGGCCGGCGTACCCGACCTGGACGCCGAAGCCTTTCCCCTGCCCGACGCCGCGGAAACAGATACCGTCCCCGGAGATTTCGTGGAAGAACTGGAACGCGATCCCCGCACTTTTCATGCGGGAAGCCTCATCCGCCGTATCTGGTCGGGACTCAGCATTCCGTTTCACAATACCCTGCCCAGCATGCAGCCGATGGGCGGTGTGTCCGACCTTACGAACAAAGGCGATTACGACCGGCTGCTCATCAGCGAATATGCCAATGACGACCTGCTTTTTCTCTCGCGCCTGGCCAATAACGAGGCCCTGTACCTGCACCGGGAGGTACCGCCGGAATCGAACGACCTGGAGCGCATCATCCTGCTGGACATCTCTCTGAAAAACTGGGGCACGCCCAAGATCATTGCCCATGCCCTGATGCTGGCCATAGCCCGGCATCCGAAGACCGATATCTGCTGCCGGGCCTTCCTGCTGGGAGAAAGCTGTACGGAAACACAATTCGGGGAGATCGCAGACATCATCGACGGTATGCAGAAGGTGGAAGCCGTATTGCACCCGGCACAGGGTCTGCAGCAATTCCTGGATGAACATAAGGGACAAAAAATGGAACTGATGCTCATTAGTACGCGCGAGGTGCTGAAACGCCCCGAAATGCAGAAAGTACTCCAGGAGAACCCGGACCGCATACGCTACCGGATACATACAGACCTGACGGGCGAAGTGAGCCTGTACAAACGTATGCAGAACAGTCTGCGCTTTATACAGACCATCCGCCTGCCCCTGGAAGAGCTCTGGAATCCGCCGAAGAAAAAGCCCCTGGGCAGTGCCCCCGCGGAACCCGCCGGAGAAGTATGCCCTCTCCTCTATCCCGGCCAGCATTCCGTACGCAGGCAGATCCCCGTGGACCATCAACTGTATCATATCAACAACGAAAAAAGCATCCTGCGTACCTACGATACCGGCAGCCTCAGCAACCGTAAAGGCTGGGAAATGGTGTACCATGAACTGCCTTACATTACTACCTCTATGGAAATGGGCCGCATGCAGAACGGCAGCCTGTACCTGCTGATCTTCCATGCCCGTAACATGGAAATTACCCTGATCGATACCGGACAACGGCACCTGAAAAAAATACCGTTTCCCGACTGGCAGTTCTCTTCCTTTCAGAACTTCATTTTCCACGAAGATCATTTTTACTACCTGCATGCAAAATGGAGCTGGAAGATCGATCCCGAAAGCGGCAGTATCGAAAAGACCGAAGGCCCGCCGGACAAAGAAATGATACGGGTATACCGGCAGCGCGAACAGCAGTACCAGGACGCATTTAGGGTAAGCAGTACCTTTCATCCCGTACTGAAGAACATTTCACGTATATTCATCAGCAGCAAGGGCACACTGGTCGTGAATAACCATGAATTATCCGCCGGCGAAACCATACGTTTTGAAGCTGCCGGCACAGACTGTACCCCACAGATACCCGCCGCCACGGAGAACCGCCTGTTGTTCCGTTTCCACGACGGCAGCCGTATACGCGTACAGCGCACAGGCATGCTGCACCTGCAGAGCAGCGACCTGAACATCCCGGACATCTGGATACCCAGCGTACTGGAATCGGACCTGGGCCTGGCGGCCGGTAACAGTTTCTGCGGCTCGGATTATTACCATCCCGATAAAGACGGCACGCCTACGCTCAGTCTGCCGGCAGGCGAATTCAGCCAGCGTTACCTTCAACCTTTTATTCAACGCATCTTATCGTATGGAATTACGCATTAAACAGCACAGCGGCAATATATACCCGGCAGGCGGCATTTTTATAAAAGGCCCCTCGCCCCTGCAATGGATACGCGAAATGCAGTACCTGGGATTACAACCCGGCACGGTACGGGCATACCC
>JACVCJ010000023.1 GCA_016742095.1 Bacteroidia bacterium | reverse complement strand
GCCCTGGGCATTGCTGCGTACCAGCCAGTAGTCGCAGGCCGTGCCGTGCAGTCCCCACACCTGGTGCAGGGTATTGGCGGTATTCGTTCGTCCGCTCAGTATGTAACCGCCGTCCGTAGTGGCACTGATGGAATGCGCCTCTTCCAGGAGGCTGCCTCCGTAAGACCTGTGCCATTCCACCGCCGGACTTTCACATCCGTCGTAATAATGTATATACGAAACCGGCAGACTGCTGCAGCCGTTGCTGTCGCGTACGCTCAGTGCATATGTGCCGCTGTTGAAAACGGTAATGGAATCTTTATTGTTGGCGAAAGCGAGCAGGTCGCCGTTCAGGGTCCAGCTGTAAGCGCTGTAACCGGCATCGGCGGTAAATATATTGCCGTTCACCTGCAGGTCGGGTACCGGCAGGGGATGTACGGTGAGATCGAATTGTACGATGGACTGACAGCCGGCAAAGAGTGTATCGAAATACGAACCTGTCTGTGTGAGTGGGCGGCCGTAAAAGTTGAAGGTATCGCCGGCGCACACTTCGTGAGAAATTTTATAGAAAGCGGGACAGGGGCCCAGTTTGGCCAGGTAGGTCTGTGCCGCAACCACGGGTATGGACACATTGCCGTTGGGGCCAAGCGTCTGCCCGGCCAGTATAAAGCCGCCGTCGGGCGTAGGCAGGCCGGTAAGGGCATCGTCGAACACCTGGTAGGCGCCCAGGCATTTCTGCCAGATCAGATCGCCGCTGCCCGAAAAATGGATCACCCATATATCCTGGTTATGACTGTTGGGATTGGTTATTACCGCGTTGTTCAGGGCTTCGAGATTGCCGTATACATCGCCGTTCCAGGACATGGCGGTGCCTGTGATGTAAAAATTGCCATTGCCGTCGGGCAGTATGCATTTGGCGCTCATGGTGCTGGCAATACGGTCTTTGCTGGTACCGCCGAAGGAACGGTCCCATACAATGGCCCCGGCTGCATTCAGTTTCACCACCCAGATATCGTATTCGCCGCCGCCCTGCGGGGCCGTAATGTCTCCGTCGCCGGAGCGGGAGGTACAGGCCAGCAGGTAGCCGCCGTCCGGGGTAAGTGTGGCCTGACCGGCATATTCATCGGCCGAACCACCCAGGGTACGCTGCCACTGGATCAGTCCGGAAGCGTCGGTCTTTATGCCCCACATATCGCCGCCATAGGTTCCGCTGCCGTGGAACTGTCCGCCGTAAGGGCCTTCCGAAGAAGAGGCGCCGGCTTCAGCGGCCTGGGCCTGGGTATTGCCGCCGATAAAATACCCGCCGTCGGGCGTCTGGTGTACGGTATTCCCGTATTCACCAAAGCCGATGATGGTCTGTCCCGTGCCGCCGCCGTAACATTTGAGCCATTGCAGCGCACCGGAAGCATCGGTCTTTACCAGCCAGGCATCATAGCCGCCGTGGTTCTGTCCGTTAATGTCCCCGTCGTTCGAGGTGGTGGTGCCCGTAAAAATATAACCTCCGTCGGCCGTGGGCTTACCGTCGCGGAAATCGTCAGAGCCGCTGCCGCCGTAGGTGCGGGTCCAGAGAGTATCGCCCAGGAGATCGGTGCGCACCGCCCAGGCATTGCTATTTATGGCCCCGGTAAGCAGGTAACCGCTGCCGGGAATTTCTGTCAGTGAATTAAAGCGCTCGCCGTCGTAGTTCTTTTCCCAGACGATCTGCCGGGCGCTGTCGAGCTTTATAAGCCAGGCCTTGTTCGTGGGCCCGCCTTTACCGGCCAGCAGGTATCCGCCGTCGGGTGTATTGAGCATAGCCGAGGTTGAATTGGTACCGCTCATGGCCTTTTCCCAGGCGATCTGCGGAGCGGCGTCCGGAAGGTAAAAGGGCAGCTGTGCCCGGGTGAGAGGAGTTGTAAGTATGCTCAGTGAAAAGAGAGATACATAAAGGGTGGTTTTCAGAAAAGAACCTATAGTTTCCATGTATTTTGATGATGGCGTTAAAACCGGTATAAAAGGCCTGCCCCGGGAATACAGCGCATTCATGTTTCCCGGGGAGGCCGTATCACTGTTACTTCAGGGCGTTATTTCCGAAAGCTTTCAGTAAGATGTTTGCATCTACGTCAGGAGTAGTGCGGTTTTGTTTTGAACGTGCAGACACCTGTGGTACGCTGCATCCGCATTCAAAGCATTTGTAATCGAATACCACGCGGGAGGTCCAGCCCGAAAAGGACGTATTGGTCGGGTTCGACTGCAGGTCGGTCACTTTGATCACGTACAGCTCCATGGAATCGTCGCAGCATTTCCAGAGGGCCACATAACGGAAAATGGACAGCAGGAACCCGGGCGGGGTATACTCGTAGTATCCTTCGTCCGATGCGGTAGGATAACCCTGTGAGCCGATCACGTTCGAAGGAACGGGTATCAGCGCGCCGGTAAGCGTTTCGCAGTCCAGCGAGCTCAGGGCCGTGCCGTAGGGAATGATCGACTCGTCGAAATAACCTACGCTCCAGCCGTTGGCACCCGAAATAAAGGAGTTGAAATGTCCTTCGAAACCCGCGCGTACGGTATTGTCACAGAAACTGTACGGCACCGAGTTCCAGGCGTTGTAATTGCCCACCAGCGCGGTCGGCAGTGAATCCAGTCCGCCGCCCGGACCCGAAATGGAATCGGTCAGGACAACATTGGTACAGCAGCCTTCACAATCCTGGGCTGCACTTCTTGATGAAAGGGGTTCTTTCTTGTCGCAGGAAGCAACAAGAAGCATGGCACAAAAGGCCGCTGCGATGGTAACGTGTATTTTTTTCATTGTTTTGTAATTGAGTTGTTTATATTTCACTGTGCAGAGCCTGCTGCTGCCGGGGAAAGGGCATAATACCGACTGTTCCGGCCGGGAATGCCGGAATATGCCGCTGCCTCAGGGAACAGCCTGCTCTGTATGCAGGTGAAAAGGGGGACCGGCCGGAACGATACAAAGGTACCGCAACAAAGCATCGGGGTAAGTCCCTCAGGGAGGGAATCATTAGGTATTTGGTAGTGAGTGCCCTCATTGTTTTGGGTGAGTACCCCCGTCCCGGTGAGTTCCCTGCACATTAACGGATATTTAAGGCTTTTTTAGCCTCCGGCACTTCGTCCTTTCCTTCAAAAAGCCGTATTTTGTTCCGAAATACAATCACTGCATGAAACTACAACTCTCACGGCCCCTCGCTTTTTTCGACCTGGAAACCACCGGTATCAACCTGCAGACCGACCGCATCGTGGAAATAGCCATCCTAAAGATACTTCCCGACGGTTCCGAAGTGCTGTACACGCGCCTGGTGAATCCCGGTATGCCTATCCCGGCCGAAGCTACCGCCGTACATAATATTACCAACGAAATGGTGGCCTCCAAACCCCTGTTCTCCCAGATCGCCCCGGAAGTGTTCGCTTTCCTGGCCGATTGCGATCTGTCCGGCTATAACATCAACCGTTTCGACGTGCCCGTGCTGGCCGAAGAGTTTTTCCGCTGCGGCATCGACCTGGGGCTCGAAAACCGTAAATGCGTGGACGTACAGGTGGTATTCCACAAAATGGAAGAACGTACCCTGAAGGCCGCCTATAAATTCTATTGCGAAAAAGACCTCGAGAACGCACACAGCGCCGAAGCCGATACCCGGGCCACGCACCAGATCCTGGAAGCCCAGCTGGACCGCTACCCCGAACTGATGAACAATGTGGATTTCCTGGCCGAATTTACCCAGTACCGCAAAACGCCCGACCTGGAAAATAAATTCCGTTACAATACCGAGAACCACATCGTATTCAATTTCGGCAAGCATAAAGACAAACTGCTGAAACAGGTATTCATCGAAGAACCGTCCTATTATTACTGGATGATGGAAAAAGACTTCCTGCAGTCCACCAAGCACCTCATCACCCGGGTCTGGAAAGAAATAAAAGGATAGCATGAACAACAACCGCATCTGCAGCCTGCTGGGCATCGAATTTCCCATTATACAGGCCGGTATGGTCTGGTGCAGCGGCTGGGAACTGGCCTCGGCAGTAAGTAATGCCGGCGGACTGGGCATGATCGGGGCCGGATCGATGTATCCCGAGGTCCTGCGTACGCACCTGCAAAAATGCAAACAGGCCACGGACAAACCCTTCGCCGTGAACCTGCCCCTGCTGTATCCCAATATCGACGAGCATATCCGTAGTATCATCGAGTTTAAGGTGCCGGTGGTGTTCACTTCGGCAGGAAATCCCGCTTCACATACCGCTTTTTTCAAGGAACGGGGCATTACCGTGGTGCACGTGGTGAGCAGCTCTAAGTTCGCACGAAAAGCCATGGACGCCGGTTGTGATGCCGTAGTGGCCGAAGGTTTTGAAGCCGGCGGACACAACGGACGCGAAGAGACCACCACCCTGGTACTGGTGCCGCAGGTAGTGGAAGCCCTGGAGGGAAAAATACCCCTGATCGCCGCCGGGGGGATCGCTACGGGCCGGGCCATGGCCGCTATGTTCTGCCTGGGCGCCGAAGCCGTACAGATGGGTACCCGTTTTGCCGCCACTGTGGAAAGCAGCGCCCATATACACTACAAACAGCGCATTACCGAAAGTGTGGAAGGCGATACCGTGCTTACTCTGAAAGAAGTAACGCCGGTGCGTATGTTTAAGAACGCTTTTTATGCCGAACTGGCCGAAGCCTATGCCCGCGGTGCAAATGCCGATGAACTGCGGGAGATACTGGGCCGCGGACGCAGCAAAAAAGGCGTATTCGAAGGCGACCTCGAGCAGGGGGAACTGGAGGTAGGACAGGTGAGCAGCGCCATTAAAAGCATTGAGACCGCTGCGGATGTCGTAAAGAACACCATGGAAGAATTCAGGGCGGTACTACAGAGGTCGGCCGCCTGGTATTAATATACGAAAAATTAAGGGAACGTACAAACGCTATTCTATGTAGCATACAGATTATGATCGCTTTTGAAAGATATACACTGAAAAACGGGCTGCGGGTACTGGTTAATCCCGACGAAGCCACCCAGATGGTGACGGTAAACGTACTGTACAACGTGGGCGCCCGTGATGAGGAGCCGGAGAAGACCGGTTTTGCCCACCTTTTTGAACACCTGATGTTCGAAGGCTCGCTGAACGTAAAGCATTTCGACAAACCCATAGAAGATGCGGGCGGAATGAGCAATGCCTTCACCAGCAACGATATTACGAATTACTACATCACATTGCCCGCGCAGAACATCGAAACGGCTTTCTGGCTCGAGAGCGACCGCATGCTGGGCCTGGACTTCAGCGAAGAAAAACTGAACATCCAGAAAAAAGTGGTGATCGAGGAATTCAAGGAACGCTACCTGAATAAACCTTACGGCGATGTATGGCATCACCTGCGGAAACTCTGTTTTAAGGAGCACCCCTACATGTGGCCGACCATCGGCAAGGAAACCCGCCATGTGGAAGAAGCCACGCTCGATTATGTAAAGCATTTCTTTTTTACGCATTATGCGCCCAATAACGCCGTGCTTGCGGTAAGCGGCAACGTGAAGCCGGAAGAGGTATTTGCCCTGGCCGAAAAATGGTTCGGTGAAATTCCGGCCCGCGAGGTGCCTGCCCGAGATCTGCCGCAGGAAAAGGAACAGACGGGAGAACGCCGCCTGCGGGTAGAGGCCAAAGTGCCCAAAGACGTGCTGTACATGGCTTTTCCCATGCCGGGCTTTGACCGCGAAGGCTACCATGCGGTGGATTTCCTGACGGAGATCCTGGGCTATGGAGAAAGTTCGCGCCTGTTCCATAAGCTGATCGTGGAACAGAAGATATTCGACGATATTTCTTCCTACGTACTGGGCTCGCTCGATAACGGACTGGCCATCATCAGCGGCATGCCCGCCGAAGGCGTACCTTTTGAAACGGCTGAGGAAGAAATATGGAAGGTGCTGCTGGAAATAAAGGAAGAACTGATCCCGGGCGATGAGATACAGAAACTGAAGAACAAAGCGGAAACCAGCGAGGCCTTCGACCTGGACAACGGGCAGAACAAAGCTCTGAAACTGGCCATGTTCGAAAACATTTCAAAGGCCGAGGACGCCAACACGATACGCGACCGTTACAACGCACTCGGGGCCGCAGATCTGCAGGCAGCCGCCAGGCTTACGTTCAGCCGTGAAAAAGCCAATATTTTACATTATAAAGCCATTTAGTAAGCTATGCATCCAGATCGAATAAAAGGTCCCGGTATACAGAATACATTTTCTTTGCAGTTCCCCGATCCGGAGATACGTACCGGCCGGAACGGCATACAGAGTTATATTTTCCCTTCGGTTTCGGCGGAGACCGTGCGTATTGAAGCCGTTTTCGACGGCAGTGCCTTTACCTCGCCGAAACTTTATGCGTCCTACGTTTTTGACCTGCTTACCCGGGGTACAAAGAACCGTGATGCCTATACGCTGAACAATCTTTTCGATTATTACGGCACCTTTATTTCGGTGGACGTACAGAAGGATTACGCTTCGGTGGTGCTGTTCACCCTGAAGAAATTTTTACCGGAAGTGCTGCCCCTTTTCCGGGAAATACTGCTGGAATCCACCCTGCCGCAGGACGAGCTGGGACTGCTGGTCACCAGCAATATCAATAAGCTGAAGATCAACAAGCACAAAACGGATTACATGGCCAACCGGGCTTTCCAGGCCCTGCTGTTCGGGGAGGAACATCCCTACGGACGCATGGCTGAAGCGGCCGATCACCAGGCGGTGAAACAGGAAGACCTGCTGCATTTTTACCGGGAGACCCTGCTGAAGCGCGGTGTATCGTTTTTCATATCAGGTAATGTGGGCGAAAGGGAATACAAACTGCTCGACGATCTTTTTGCCGACACCGGCCTTGCTCCCCTGCAGCTGCCTGATAAAAGCGCTTACCAGGCCCCGGCACAGGAAAAAGGCAAATGCAGTTTCGAGCAGGTGGACGGTTCTGTACAGCACAGTATCCGCATCGGTAAGGTGGCACCGCTTTCCGGTCCGCTGGAAATGGCCCGTACTTCGGTGGCCAATATCCTGCTGGGCGGTTATTTCGGCAGTCGTCTTATGAGCAACCTGCGCGAGAAACACGGCTTTACCTACGGTGTGCAGAGCGGCTGGCAGACCTTCCGCTTTACGCATATCTGGCGCGTGCAGACCGAAGTGGGTAAAGATGTTGCGAAAAAGGCTACCGAAGAAATATTCAATGAGATACGCCTGCTACAACAGGAAACACCTTCCGCCGAAGAGCTGCAGCGCGTAAAAAGCTACCTGGGCGGAAACCTGGTGCGCCGTTTCGAAAATGTACACAGCCTGGCCACCATCCAGAAACCCCTGATCCTGAAAGGGGAGGCGCCGGATTTTTACCGCAACTTCTCCGCAGAAATATACAACGTAACGGCAGAGCAGGTGCGCGATGTAGCCCGCAGTTACTGGGATACCGAAAGCCTGAGCGCGGTGAGTGCAGGAGCGGAGTAGAGAATTATTGATCTACATAACTGAAAATAGCTTTTATATCTTCGTCACTTAAATAAGAAAAGTGAGGATGTGCTGACTTATTGTAGAGATTAAAAATGTAGAGTGCGTCTTTGTCTCCCCGTTTTAATAATACGGTGGAGTTTCTGGTAAATTCTATAAGCCAGGGCATTTTATGTTTTGAAGTTGAGCCCCAGAGCCCGGGACCTACTAAAGGACCTGTGTGTGCATAATGACACCTCGAACAGTTGGACTGAAAAAGAGTCTCTCCGTATCTGTATGGACTACAACAGGAATACACAATGTTTCTGAGCGAACGCATAAACTCAATTTCGCTGTTTAATTCAGCCTGCTGTTTTTTATCAGTCAAAAGGCGATCCATGAACAGAAGGTCACGTTCAATATCGTTTACATTATTCAGATATCTATACGATTTAAGGATGGTTTTCAGCTTTTGCGGACTGGAAAGAACCGGATTTACATGTAAATTTTCTGTTTCTCCGATAAAAAAATAATCCAGCGATACATAAGGAATCTCTTCTTTATAGGCAATGGTCAGTACAGACGCAGTTTCATCCATAGGCATGAAAATACCTTTGTATGTTCCCGGACCCGTATAAAAGTCCCTGTCATTATCTGAATACATCCTGTAAATACTCTGTATAGTATTAAAAATGATATATACATGAGTACGGGAGAAACCGCTGTCGGGAACATGTACAAGCAGCTGTTCCTCCTTCATTTTACCATATACTTCATTATAGCCGGCATGTATCCAGCCATTTTCATGTACTTCGAAGCCCAGTTTTTCCATACGGAACTTTTCGCGTTTAGAAAGAAGAGCCCTGTATTTTTCTTTTAATTTTTCATTTCCCTGCAGACTTTTTACGGTCCGGCTGCGAACTTCATTAAAAAGTGCAGCTTGTTCTTCTCTGTTACGGGTCAATTCGTTTTCATAATACGCTTCCGCCTGTTCTACATAGGGTTTTCCGTTCAACACACGTGTACGTTTTTCAGAAGCCCATTGTCTGAACCGCTTTTCCTGCTCTATATCACCATGCAGCATATCTGCAGCCATGCTATCTATTTCCCAGAGGTTTTTATTGATATTGTTTACGTACAGATCAATCAGTTTATTATTGCATGTTTTAAAGATAAGTTTCAGACGCGCTTCGAACTCCCTGGTTGCAATGAGCGTTTGCCTGTATTTATCCGAACGCAGGGTTTTAATACGCATGGGTTCAATACCGCATTCCCCGCTTTGGTAGGCTATGGTATCACTGGCAGAATAAACATTTATTCTTGGATTTTTTAGTTGGGATTCACGAGGTATCTCAGCTGAAAATGCAGTATACAGGTTACTTACGACATCAGACTCCAGGCCATAATACAAACTGTCTTTTAATTTTTTGTCTGCGCTTTTATAGGTCTTGTAAGGCATGCCTGCTTCAACAGCACGTTCATAACCTGTCGGATAAAAATCAAGCAGGTCCGGGTCAATTGTAAGGAGTCCTTTGTCCGGATCGGGTAAGCCTTTCCAGATCATATTTCCCAGACTATCACGCACGCCTTTATGCAACTGTAATTCTCCCGGAATTCCATTGGCCGGAATCTCTACATAAACGGGATTTTCCGGATTGATAGCTAATTGTTTACCATTTGCCGTAGCATTAAAAAATAAAACAGCAGCGGTAGAAGATATCCGGTCTGTAAAAGGTGACGTCAGGCCTGCCGGTAAATATTCATCCATGTGCAGCGCTTCAGCCAGCTCGATTTTTACAGGGCCATCTGCATTTTTAAAACAACCTTTGGGAATGAACAACTGTATTCCATCGGGACTGCTGATCACATTGTCCATGTTGTTATCTATCTCGTAAAAAAGACTTTTAGGCAAATTCCCTGCTGATTTGTCCGATGGATCATGTTTGACAATAAGTGGAATTGCCCGGGTGTCAGAAGTGCAGCCTATGTGTATGAAAATGAGTAGAACGGCCAAAAAACGGAATGCGTTTTTCATAGAGGAAATATAAAGTAAAGATACCTGTATATTCTTTGGAAACAAATTTTATCTCTCTATTTTAAATCCGGCGAAACTGCTTTTATACTCAAAAAACGGCGATTACTATACGTAACCGCCGTTTTCGTATATCAGTAATTGAGGAAAAGTCCCGCGCCGGCTCCCATATCGCTGTCGTAATGTAGTCTTGCAGAAATATTCCGGGTAAAGATGTAACGCAGCCCTGCCATGTATTCCTTGTCGGTATTGATCATGAGATCGGCCCGGATGCGCGGGGATATGGGAATGTCGTCCCGGCGCAGCTGCAATCGTACGTTGCCGTTCTGGTACACTTCTGCCTGCAATACCAGCAGCATGGGCAGGGTGTAGGCCACCCCGATGCTGAGCATGGCCCGCCGGTCTTTGGAGCTGGTCTGCCCGAACAGGTTCTTGCCATTACCGGCGTGTGCGGCCGAACGGTAACGCCAGTCGAAGCCCACAAAGGGCATCAGCCATTGCATGCGCCCGAAATAGCGCCCGATATGCGTTTCGGTCTCGTAACCGTGCCGGTTGTTGTAGCCCAGGCGCCACTCGGTACCGATGCTCCAGCGTGCGCTCTGTAACATGAACATGCCGTCGTTGCCGTTGCTGGCAAAGTCGTTCTGCGCCATAAAATGCAGGCGGTTGCTTTCGGCCTGTAATTCCCTGTATGCAGCGGCCCGGTCGGGCAACAGGGGATTGGGCGCCTGTCCTTCGTAGCTGAATACGCGGTTCATGCCCGACATCATGTGGTACAGGATATGGCAGTGAAAGAACCAGTCGCCTTCGGCATTGGCATAAAACTCGATGGTATCGGTCTCCATGGGCATAATGTCCAGCACGTTCTTCAGCGGGGCATGAGCGCCCTGTCCGTTCAGCACGCGGAAATCGTGCCCGTGCAGGTGCATCGGGTGCCGCATCATGGAGCCGTTGTACAGGATGATGCGCAGTATTTCGCCCTTTTTTACCGGTATCTTATCGCTTTCTTCCAGTACCCGGTTGTCCATGCTCCAGACATAACGGTTCATATTGCCGGTAAGCTCAAAACGCAGTTCACGTACGGGCGCGTCCGCCGGCAGGCTGGTCTCCTGCGTGGCGCGCAGCATGGCGTAGTTCAGCGTAACAATGTCTGCCGGTTTTGCCGCCTGCGTTTCGTGTACGTGCGTGCCGGACTTCTTTTTCCGTTCCTTCTTCTTTTTTACGCCGCTGATCTCGGGGTACATTACGGTGTTCATGTCCATCCGCTGCAGCGCCATCTGCATGCCCATATCGTTGAGGCGGCCGTTCATCCGGGTCATGTCGTTCATCATCTGCATGCCTTCGAAATAACGGAGCCGGGGCAAGGGCGTATGCAGCTGTTTAATGCCGCTGCCCAGGTACAGGGAGGCTGAACCGCTGCGGTCTTCGGCCGTGGCCAAAAATTCAAAGGCCGTACTGTCGGCGGGTATCTCCACCACAATATCGTAGGTTTCTGACACGCCGATGAGGAGCCGGTCCACTTCCACGGGTTCCACATCATTGCCGTCGCTGGCCACCACGGTGATCTTTCCGCCGGCATAACGCAGCCAGAAATAGCTGGACGCCCCGCCGTTGGCGATCCGCAGCCGTACACGATCACCGGCTCTGAACGGACCGTAACTGCTTTCGTTCCGGCCGTTGATCAGGAAACGGTCGTAGTACACATCGCTGACGTCCATGGCCGACATCCGCTTCCATTCATTGGTCAGTTTGGTTTTAAGATGCCCTTCTTTCAGGGCTTCGGTGTAGCTTTGGGTGGACCCTTTTTTAATGGCGAACCAGTCGTTTGCATTGTGCAGCATGCGGTGTACGTTATCGGGCCTGTGATCGGTCCATTCACTCAGGATCAGCGGCAGTTCAGGCAGATCGTCGATCCCTTTGCGAAAAGTAGTATCGTCTGCCCGTTTGTGCAGGACCAGCATTCCGTACATGCCCGATTGTTCCTGCATTCCGGTGTGACTGTGGTACCAGTGGGTGCCGTTCTGTATCACCGGAAAACGGTACAGGTGTGTGCCCTGCGCCGGTATGGGCATCTGGGTAAGAAAAGGTACGCCGTCCTCTTTATTGGGCAGGAAAATGCCGTGCCAGTGCAGCGAGGTTGCTTCATCCCGTTCGTTATGTACATAGATCTCGGCCGTGTCGCCTTCGGTAAAATGCAGGGCAGGCATGGGTATCTGTCCGTTCACGGCAATAGCCTTACGTGTTTTCCCGGTAAATTGTACGAGCGTATCGCGTACGTACAGATCGTAGCGGACCACTTTCTGTGCCTGCAGCAGGGTATACTTACAGGCAAGCAGGACCAGCACCGTATATATTTTATAGGTAAAATGCATGGTATCGGTAGTATATGAACCGGGTGCAGTGGGGTACCGCACCCGGCTGCCTGTCTGTTATCGTAAGGTCTCCGTGGTTTTTCCGCAGTTGAGCATGCTGCTGCCGTAGTAGGGATTTTTAATGGTCTGCTCCCTGCTGAGCCACACCGCGCCCTTGCCCTCGTTGTACATGGGGCAGTATTGGTAATACACCGGCTCTGCCTTATCCGTCGCCTTCAGCAGGGGATACATGTTCTGAGAAAGGGACGCAAAAGAAGCCCGCTGGCGGCTGATGTCCGAAGTGGCGGCGATGTCCCCTGCATCCGTTTTCAGCTGTTTTTCCACCTGCATCCAGGCGCTGTGTTCCTGTGGCTGCAGTTCTTCCATTTTTACGCTGTTCAGGGCTTCGGAAAGCCGGGTTGCCGCCGTGGCCGCCTTTACTGCGTCGGAACTGACCAGTGCGTCTTTCAGGGTAAAATATGCTTCGCTTACCTTTTGTATGGGAGCGGCCTCTGCAGCGGCCGTTTTTTCAGGCGTAGCGGCTGTTTCTGCCGGACGCAGCGGTTTGGCCGGGGTACGTCCTCCTTTTTTGCTGCGTTCGTAGTGGCAGCATTCCGGCAGGGCGGCATATACCTCGTCCGGGGCAAAATACGCGTCGCTGTCGTAACCCGCCAGGGCGATGCGTTTCAGTATCTCGTCGCGGGTGGTCTTCAGGGAATCGTATTCCAGAACGGCGGTCTTTGTGTCCCGGTTCCAGTCTAAGCGGACCGTTTTTTTCAGGTTGCCTGCCGTTTCTATGGTGTGTTCGCACATTTCGCAGTTCCCCTGTATTTTAACGGTCTCCGTTTTCATGTTTTTGATCTGGGCAGTGCATGCCGTGGCGGATAGCAGCATAGGCAGCGCTATCCATATTTTATGAATGAATTGCATGTTTTTTATATTTTAAATTCCTGTATATCTGTTTGATAAATAGTTCCGTGCAACGTGGTGACAGAACGCTCGTATGGCCGTACAGGCCTGGAATTTAAACTATTTTGGGCGGGAGCCGGAGTGTATGGAACCCTTCGGAAACAGGCGAGCAGATGTTGGCGAACGCGTGTGCCGCAAGCGCTGCAAAGGGTAAGCGTACGCTGTGACCCGCCGGGGGAACCAGGCCGGGAACGGCACTGAAACTGATGCAATGACAGGATTTACTGCCGCAGCATTTACGTTCTTTATGGCAGGACGTTTTCTTTACGGCCGTATGATCGTCCTTTTTTTCTGCCTTCTCCCGGGCACAGGCATGCGTTTCCGTCTTTTTCTCACAGGCGGAGAGTATGGCCGGTGCGGCAAAAAAGCCGGCCAGGAGCAGTAACAGTATGTATATAGGTCTGATCATACTACAATACACAAATGTACAGAATTTACGGCCGTTCCTGCCGGGAGGGGCCTGTTAAATTTTTGTTTACGTATTTGCGTATATTCTTTATTAGTCTGTCAGACGTAGCGTGCAGGCAAATTTCTATTCAGTCTGCGGAGGGGCATAGCTCACAATATCGATACCGATACCGTTCGGGTCTTTGATGGCAAAATGCCGGTCGCCCCAGGGTTCGTCGCGCAGTTCGATCTCTATGGCAACGCCTTTCTTTTTCAGTGTTGCGTAAAAGGCGTCCACGTCGTCCGTTTCCATGGTCAGGTATACGCCCTGTCCTGTAAAGGCCGGCTGAAAAAGCGCCTGCTGCGAAGGATGCTCCGGAAGCAGGAAACTCAGCTCAGCGCTTTTGTCGGGAGTGTGTAAAAGGAGATAGAACTCATTCTCGAACGTTACGCCGAAATCGAGTACCTCCGTGTAGAAAGCTTTGGTCTCTGCCAGTTTTTCGGTGATGATGCCTGCGTTTAATTTCATACGTTGTTGTGTTTTAAGTACAGTATCCTTTTGTGTATAGACGTGTATGCAGAAAAGAACGGAGCAAAAGATAAAAAAGAACTTTTTCATATCCTTAGGATTTAACGATACAAAGTTCCGGTTCTGCCTGGTCTTCTGATTGTTAAAAACGGACAAGTTCAGCGGCCGAAAGCCTGGCCGGGCGTAACGCCGTAAAAAGTGCGGAATTCCTTGATAAAATGCGCCTGGTCGTAATACCCCGCATCAAAAAAGAGCTTGTTCTGCCGCAGGCTCTGTACCGAGGGTTTTGCACGTAAAATATACTGGAAGCGTACCACCTGGCTGAAGGTCTTGGCCGAATCGCCGGTATAGAAGTTAAACAAACGCCGCAGCTGTCGCGGGCTGAGACCGGTGTCCAGGTCCTTTTCGATATTGGTTTGCCCGGGAAAGCGCAGGATCCGGTCCAGGGCCGCAAAAAAACGGGGATCCGGATCGGGTGTGGCTTTGTGCAATACTTCTATGAAATGCAGGTCGAGCAGCTGTTGTATGTCTTGCGGGCTGCAGTCTGCATGGAAACGGTCCCGGATAAAGGCGGCCGTTGCGGGCAGTACCAGCTCCAGGGACTCGTAGCGGTTGCTGAGCAGGGATGCGTCTATTCCGAAGAGCAGGGGAAACATCGCAGGAAAAAAACGTACACCCACATAATGAAAACGGTTCCCGAGCGGAAAGGCCGTGTAGCTTTTACAGAAACCCATTACAAAGTTTTCCTGCGGGGTATGCAGTTCGAAAAAGATATCGATGCATCCGTCGGCTACTACGCGGTACGTAAAAGGTTCGTCCAGTATCGTATCTGTACACAGCTCCCAGTAACAGCAGATGAACTCCTGTAACTCCGGCGCCGGGAGTAGTTCCCGGTAATATACCCCGCATTGCCCGGTCTTAAGTACAGGCTGTACGGGAATATATGATCTTCGTATGCCGTTGTAGTGTGTTTCCGACATTGTTTTTTATAGGGTTCAAATGTACGAAAAGCGTATCGTACAGCGCCTGACCGATCCGGATCTGCCCTTAAAGTTTTTAAGGTCCCCGACATCACCGCTTACATAATTACTATCTTTGGCGCCTGATAAATCTTTGTCCCCAATATACAATGTGTGATGCTGTAACCGTAACAGGCAGCAGACGCAGGAATTGAACCGGAAATGAAATATATGGTCATCTTACAAAAAATTTTAAGTACTTTTTTCACAATACTAAAGATCATTCTTAAGTCGGATCCCTTTCTGAAAAAGGAAGATTTTTCCAATAAGAACTTTATACTGTTGGGTAACGGGCCCACCCTCGAGAATGATCTTAAAGAACATACCGAGCTGTTTAGAAGGTCGCGTATCATTACGGTCAATAACTTTCTGTATTCACCGTATTTCCAGATACTGGAACCAGAGTATTATTTTATTCTGGACCCGGCCTATTTTTCGGAGGAGCCATCAGAAGCCGAACTGATAAGCAGATTCCTGGAAGGGATGCAGCAGGTGAGCTGGTCTATGAGCCTGTATATTCCGGCGCGGTATCGCAGGTCGTACCTGGCGCGTTCTGTAAACAACCCCAATATTACTATCCGGTATTACAATTATGTAACCTGTAAAGGTGGTTTCGATGCGGTTAATTTTGCATTCTATAACCGGGCCCTGGCCTTTCCACAATGCCAGAACGTATTGAACGGGGCTTTGTTCATGTTTAGCCGTAACAGGGCGGGGAAGATATTTTTATTTGGCGCAGAGAACGACTGGCACCTGAAGTACCGGATCAACGAGAAGAACCAGGTATATTTTGTGTATGAACATTTTTTTAACACCGGCGGTACCTACAAACTGCTTGATAATAACCTGGCATCTTACCTGGAGAGTTCTGCCAAGGCGCTTCGCTCTTACCTGGAGATAGAACGTTATGCACGCTCGTCAGGTACACGGATCTATAATTGTTCCAGCAACAGTATGATCGACGCCTTCGAAAGGATATCGAAGGAGGAGTTCCTGCGTAAGATACAGGAAAGCTGAATGTTGCCGGAGCTATATTATGAGCTGCACGGCAGATTCCGCTCAGAACATAATATTGTTTGCCGCTTTGAACTGGGCATAGTCGCTCAATAAGTGTACGGCCAGGATCGAGTTCTCTTTTAACAGGCAGGGAATATCATTTATGACCGGGTAGGCCAGGAAACTGTCTTTGGAATAGAGCAGGGAATCGTTGTGTTTTTCCAGGTCTGTGAGCGATATCGGGCATTTCAGAGCCGGGGGGGTCGAAATTTCGCCCGTTTTTTCTATAATAATAAGCCCGGTAGGGTTCAGCGGGTTTGCCGAATGTCCGAAAAGCCGGTGTTCTATTACCTTATATCCTAATTCTGTGGCGGCCTCATATAACCGGGTCACGTAACCATGCTCTTTCATACGCGCCTGTGCTTCGGGCGACCCGAATTCGAAGGAAGGCTCCAGCAGTATCAGGTATTTACCTGTCACACGATACAGCTCTTGCAGGGCTTCTTTTTCCCGGCCTCCGTTGGGTTCTATGGAATGTGACGTGTATACGACGTCTATTGAGCTTTCGGAAAGGGGAATTTCAAAAAGGTTCGCCGTAAAAAGCGAAGCATTGGTTATGTCCATATCCGCCAGGAACGATCTGGCGAATTTAAGTCTGGACCAGGAGATGTCGAATCCGAATACATCGGAAGGTTTCTGTTTCATCTGTGGCAGCAGGCTTCCAAGTGTGGTAGCCTCACCTACGCCGGCTTCCATAATAGAATTAAAGTTGCCCAGGTCCCCGATAACAGAAGCCAGTGCCGCCCCATATCCTGTTTTGAAATCTATTTCGGAGGCGAAATGTTTTATATAGCTGCCCGACTGAAAATCATAGCTGATAAGGATGTCTTCCAGACTGTTCTGTGTGCCTGCTTCGTTTCCTTTCAGGTATTTTATAATGTTGCCGCCTTTGTTATAAATATCTTTGATACGGGCGAGTTGTTTGAATTTATCCATAAGTGACGATACTTAGAAGAGTACTTTTCTGTATTAAAAATGCATATATTCTGACAGCTACTACTGCTTCCGCACCAGGCCGATGCCTTCGTAACTCAGGATAATGGCCCCGTCGGAGAGTACTACGTAATCCAGCAGGCGGGCATTCAGCTGCGGACTGGAGAAGAACACCCCGGAAGTTCCGTATTTGTACAGATCGGCAAACTGGCTTACGTACATGGAACCGTTGTATTTTTTCAGGTTACGCGAAGCGCCGCTGCCGGCCGAGAAGTTCCAGTAGGGCCCGGAAGCCGTGAACAGGGTATCCTGCGCCGACTGTACATTGCCCTGGTAGCCGAAGTACAGGGTGTTGCTCTCGTAATAACCCAGGGTATTGTCGCTGAGCATATAGCGTTTCAGCAGGCTGTCGTCCTCGAAATAGTACAGACCGGTCGGACTGGCGCCCACTACGATATCGTTCGGCGAGGTAAACATGAACTGCAGGTTCTGACCGGTGTAATTGCCCTTGCAGTTGAGCCAGTTCACCCCGTCGTCATCCGAATAGACCATATCGCCGTTGCCGCGTGTGGCATACCAGTGGCTGTTGTTGCGGGCCAGCTCGGTGGCGGCCAGCGGGGTCCAGCTCTGCCATACGATACCGTCGTTCTGTGAACGTAAAATGCCGTTGTTGCTCAGTGCGTACAACGTGTTCCCGAACTGTTTCATCCGGTAAACACCCGAAAGTCCGCTTACCTCGTACCAGTATTTGCCATGGTCGTCCGAAGCGTATACCGACTGGTTGCCGGCCGCAAAAAGTTTGCCGCTGTTGCTCTGGAAAATAAACGCGAAATACAGGCTTGTGGAAGGAATGCCGCAGGGTTTATACCAGCCTGAAGCAGGTACTGTACCCGTGGCATTGGCTACCGTGGTGGCAAATACCACACCGGGGTCCAGGGCCGTAATGCTGGCCGTCTGTGTGCCGGCTTCACAGCCGATCACCCAGGTAAATTCGGCAATACCCTGATCGTCGGTCGTAGTGGTAAGGATCTGTCCCGTACTGGTCTCGAATTTTACCTGTTTGTAACCGATCTCTTCTTCGCCGCGTAACAGCTGTACGCGTACGGGATCGGGCAGGGTGGAGTTTACTTCGCCGCTTTGTCCGTTACCGGAGAGCACGGTAAGTGTATAGCCGTCTGCTTTTTTCTTGCAGGCAGAAAGTACAGAGAGAATACAGATACTGAGGAACAGAATTTTTTTCATCAGGATAGTTGTTTGCCGTTTATGAAGACCGTTTGTATATGTTGTGTTGTAAAGGTATATGGAATAAATGAAATAGAGTTCATGGGCGGCGTAATAATAAAATCGGCGCGTTTGCCGGGCGTCAGCGATCCGCCTTCGGTATGCCATTCCATCGCGGCGGCGGCATTGAGGGTGGCGGCGTTGAAGGCCTCTTCGGGCAGCATTTTCAGGTGAATGCAGGCCAGTGAAACAATGAAGGGCATCGACCCCGAAGGCGAGGAACCCGGGTTGTAATCCGAGGCCAGGGCGATGGGCAGCCCGCTCTGTATCATTTTGCGTGCCGGCGGATGGGGCAGTCCCAGGAAAAAGGCCGTGGACGGCAGCAGGGTAGGTATGGTATTGGAATGCAGCAGGGTCTCGATCTCTTCGTCGCCGGTGCATTCCAGGTGGTCTACACTGATGGCGCCGTGCTGTACGCCTACCTGTACCCCGCCGGAATAATCGAGTTCATTGGCGTGTATCTTGGGTTTGAGCCCGTATTTAGCGGCAGCGTCCAGGATGCGGTCCGTCTGTGCTACGGTAAAAAAGCCGCGGTCGCAGAATACGTCCACGTAATCGGCCAGTTTTTCGGCGGCGATATTGGGCAGCATTTCCTGTACGATGAGGTCCACATAGCCGTCGGGATCGCTTTTGTATTCGGCCGGAAGGGCGTGTGCGCCGAGGAAGGTGGCTTTTACGTGCAGGGGCGTTTTTTCGCGGATGCGGGCGATAACGCGCAGCATTTTGATCTCGTCGGCCACGGTAAGTCCGTAGCCGCTTTTGATCTCCACGGCGGCCGTACCCATGCGCATGATCTGTTCCACGCGGGCATAGCTCTGTTCGAACAGTTCATCTTCCGTACTGGCCTGCAAACGGCGTGCCGAGTTCAGGATACCTCCGCCGCGGCGGGCGATCTCCTCGTAGCTCAGGCCCATGATCTTATCGCGGAATTCCGACTCGCGCCAGTCCGCGAACACGATGTGCGTATGCGGATCGCAGAAAGCCGGCAGCACCATGCCGCCCCGGGCGTCGATCTTTTCGCAGGAAGCGTAGATGTCGGCGGAGAGTTCTTCGCGTTTGCCGATCCATTCAAAACGTCCGTCGCGGATCAGGATCACCGCATCGTCCACCTGCGGAAGATCCGCCATTTCAGCTCCTTTCAGGGGCTGTGTTGCCCCGGCACGTACGCCGAACGCACTTTTTATATTCTCTATCAGTATCATTTGTCTGTATTTTCTTCTACCACGCTTACTTCCACTATATGCAGGTCGTACACCAGGGTGCTGAAGGGCGGTATTTTGTCCTGGTCGCCGGTGAGTCCGTAGGCTAGGTGTGCCGGTATGATCACTTTGGCCCGGTCGCCCTTGTGCAGGTACAGCAGGGCTTCGTGCAGGCCGCTTTCTACGTTGTCCTGTCCCACGCGTACGGTTTCGGGCCCGTTCTTCTTGCTGTCCGAAATAAAAGTGCCGTCCATCAGCTCCAGGGAATAGTCGAGGTCTACATAATCGTCCGTTTCAATGCCGATGCCTCCGCCGGGTTTATAAATGCCGTAACGCAGGCCGGTACCGGTCTCGGTCATGTCCCACTGTTTACGGCGGCAGTATTCGTCGATGGCCGCGCGTTCTTTGGCGCTGATGATCTTGTTGGCGCCCATCAGGGGTTCCCGCAGGCTGTCCTTTGGCGCGGAAATTACCGGGTTGAGCGGGGGCTTGCTGTTGCAGGCAGACAACAGGGCGGTCAGTGACAGTATGAACAGGCTGTATCTCATAGATCAGGAACGCAGGTTTTGCAGATTCATTTTGATCAGTTCGGGAATACTTTCCTTCAGGCGGTCCACGGCCTGGTCTACCGTCCCTTCGAACGCGCCGCCGGCCGCGTTTTTATGACCGCCGCCCGAGAAGAACTTTGCGGCAAACCCATTTACTTCAAAGCTGCCGTGCGAGCGGAAAGACAGCTTGGTAAGCCCGTCGTTCAGTTCGGTAAGCAGTACGGCCATTTTTACACCGTCGATGCCCAGGGCCAGGTTCACAAAGCCTTCAGTATCGCCTTTTTTATAATCGAAACGCTTCAGTTCTTCCTGGGAAAGGGCAATGTAAGCCAGGCCTGTGGCCGGGTCCATGATCAGCTTTTCGTACAGTGAATAACCCAGCAGGCGGGTACGGTTGAACGAATTGCTGTCGAAGATCTCGAGCATCACGGCTTCGTGATCGGCCCCGGCCTGCAGCAGTTTGCCCGCCGTAATGTGCGTGCGTTCGTGCAGGTTGTGTTTAAAACAGCCGGTATCGGTAACCAGTCCGGCATACAGGCAGGTAGCGGCTTTGGCGCCGAGGTGACTGCCCGGGAAAAGTTTCTGTGCAAATTCGAACACCAGTTCCGAAGTAGAGCTCACGGTCACCCGGTGATAGGTGAACTGTGCTTTTACCTCCGGGTCGGGGTGGTGGTCTATGAGGACCTTGGGACAGGGATTATTCTCGATCAGGGCACCGATCTCCTCGATGCGTTTCAGGGTATTGAAGTCGAGGATAAAGATCAGGTCGGCGCTTTTAATATACTGGGTGGCCGCTTCCTTCATCTTGTCGAAGAACCACACCGATTTACTTTCCGGCAGAAAGCGCAGGAAGCCGGGAAAACTGTCCGGCACAATAACGCGGGCCTGTAACTGCTGGCGAAAAAGAAAGGCGCGCAGACCCAGCGAAGAGCCGATGGCGTCCCCGTCGGGATTCTTATGAGAAATGATGGCGATGTTCTTTGCGCCTTTTGCAATTTCTTGCAGTTTCGAAAATTGTTCCTGCGTCATTACGAAAATTTGGGTTTAAGATAAATCTTCTATTTTTGCACAAAAATAGTAAATCACAGGAAAATGTCAGGAAACAGAACTTTTACCATGATCAAGCCCGATGCAGTAGCTGATGGCAACATCGGAAACATCTTAGCCATGATCGAAAAAGCAGGCTTTAAAATCGTTGCCATGAAGTATACCCGCCTTTCTGCCGGGCTGGCCGGTAAATTCTACGAAGTACACAGCGAACGCCCATTCTACGGCGAATTATGCGAATATATGAGCTCCGGTCCCATCGTAGCGGCCGTACTCGAAAAAAACAACGCCGTGGAAGATTTCCGCAAGCTGATCGGCGCCACCAACCCGGCCAATGCCGAAGACGGTACCATCCGTAAACTGTATGCCAAAAGCATCGGTGAAAACGCCGTACACGGCAGCGACAGCGACGAAAATGCCGCTATCGAAGCAAACTTTTACTTTTCACAGTTCGAGCGTTTTTAATACGCCCGGCAAAAAATAATACCGAAGAGAGACGCCCTGAGCGTCTCTTTTTTTATATTTCCGTTCATGGAAAGCGAAGCACACCGCCTGTTAAAGGCCCAGCTGCAGGCCGTACATCCCCTTTCCGAAGAGGTGTACGAAGCCTTTCTGCCCCTCTGGAAACCCTTTGAGGCCCGGCGGAAAGAACTGCTGAGCCTGGCCGGGGAGCAGGAAAAATACCTGTATTTCACCACGGAAGGCGTACAGCGTGTGTATGCCCTGCACGGCGATAAAGACGTGACCATCGTGTTCACCTACGCACCTTCGTTCGGTGGCATACTCGATTCCGTGCTGCTGCAGACCCCCTCGGCCTATTATTACGAAACGCTTACGCCCTCGCGCTTCCTGCGCATACCCGTGACCCGGCTGCATGAGGTGCTGAGAACATACCCCGAAGTAGAAACACTGATGCGCAAGGGACTGGCCTTTACCCTGAGCGGACTCATGGAACGCCTGGCCGAACTGCAGTGCATGAGCTCCGAAGAAAAATTCAGGGCCCTGCTGCGCCGCAGTCCGCATATACTGCAGCTGGTACCGCATAAATACCTGGCCGGTTACATCGGTATCGATACCACCAATTTCAGCAAACTGATGAACCGCGTGCACATCTGAGAAATATTGGTTTTTACCAGGATACAGACGGAAAAGATGACGCAACTTTGTCCCGTTCAATACAAACAGGATAAAAAGATGGAAAATGTGGAAAAAATGATCGCCGGACTGGAAAACCGGGTGGAAGAACATATCCGCTTTGCCGTGCGTGAATTACAGAACATGCCGGCGGAAAAACTGCTGAAACCTTCGGCGGACGGAGGCTGGAGCATTGCACAATGCATAGGGCACCTGAACAGTTACGGACTGTACTATATTCCGCGGCTGGAAAAAGGACTGGCCGGCCGTTCCGATGAAGCAGGGCATTATAAAAGCTCCTGGCTGGGCAACTATTTCACAAAAATGATGGAACCGGGCAGCGGCAAAAAGATGAAAGCGTTTAAAGATCATATTCCCCCGGCGGAATTGGACGCCCATGCGGTAGTGGCGGAATTCCTGGCGCAGCAGGAGCGATTGCTGCAATGTTTACGAAGGGCACAGCATACAGATCTGAACCGCGTAAAAATTCCCATCTCCATCGCTTCCTGGCTGCGGATGAATGCAGGGGATGTACTGCGTTTCGTGATCGCACACGACGAGCGGCATGTACAGCAGGCCCGCCGCAACCTCTGAGATCAGGCGGCAGATATCTCTGTAACTCCGGGAGAACGCACTGCCCGACACCAAAAAGGTACCGGGATGCAAGCCGCTTCGATTGATGTATTGTGATACGTAACATACATTTTTCAGGAAGAAGGACGGGGAAACCGGTCTTTTTATGCCCGGAAGAATCCCCGGTATTTGTTGCAGAATACCGGGGAATATAACCCATGAAAGAAAAAATTGTTTGTCTATGTATGGATTCGCTAAGAACGCATTTTAGCGAGGGTCATCTTCGGGCAGGGACCGTTTTGGGCGCCCTGGCTTTTTATCTCTACAAACATAAGCGAAAAAATCTTATTAGCGAAATTTCGCTGAAAAAATATTTTCGCGAAAAATGCTTTTTCGTGGAAAAGCCTTTATGTTTGCAGGATGCTGGGCGAGGAGCAAATACGTTTTATATTCGGACTGAAGCTGGGACAGCTGCGGCGGGAGAAGAACATTACCCCGGCCGGGCTCGCGGCACGCTGCGGACTCAGCGTATCCTACCTCAACGAGATCGAAAAGGGCAAAAAGTATCCCAAGGCCGAAAAGATCATGGCCCTGGCCGCAGCGCTCAATACGCCCTACGATCACCTGGTATCCCTGCAGCTGGGTCGCAAAATGGCCCCGGTGGCCGATCTGCTGCAGTCCGGCTTCCTGGACAATCTTTCCGGCATTTTCGGTATCGAGCCTGCCCGCGTCATCGATATGGTATCCAATGCCCCGGCCAAAGTGGGAGCCTTTATCAATACGCTCATTGAAATTGCCCGGGCCTACGATATGAACCGGGAACAGTTCTACAACGCCACCCTGCGCTCGTTCCAGGAACTGAACGATAACCATTTCCCAGGCATCGAAGAGGCAGCCCTGCGTTTTGCAGACAGCTTTGAAGGGGAATCTTTCTTCCACTTTGACGTACTGCGGATGAAAGACATTCTCGAAGAACGTTTCGGTACCCGCGTGTACGAAGACCGCCTGGACGTCCACCCGGAACTGGCGCATTTCCGCTCCTTCTACAAACCCGGGGAACACCCCGAACTCTGGATCAGCAGCCGGCTGTCGGGTAAGCAGAAGAAATTCCTGTTAGCCAAGGAGATCGGGTATCATATGCTGAACCTGGACCTGCGGTCGCGTGTATATATACTGGAAGGGCGTACCAATGTGGAATCGTTCGAGCAGGCGCTCACCAATTTCCAGGCTTCGTATTTTGCCGGCGCCCTGCTGTTGCCCGGCCGGGAACTCAGCGCGGACCTGAAGATACTGTTCGCTTCGAAGCATTTTGAGCGGGAAGCCTGGCTGCACCTGCTGAAAAAGTACGAGACCACCCCGGAAACGCTTATGTATCGTTTAACGAACCTCCTGCCGGCGGAATTTGGACTGAACAGCCTGTTCTTCCTGCGTTTTCACCATGAAAAAGGCGATCCGGATTTCACCCTTTCCAAAGAACTGCACCTGAGCCGCCGCCATACCCCGCACGGGAACGACCGCGGAGAACATTACTGCCGCCGCTGGGTCTCGCTCAAGATCTTCGGCAGTATCGAAGCCGGTAAACCCGCTATGGCCATACAACACAGCCGGTATGTAGATTCCGATAAGGAATACCTGCTTATTTCCATGGCCCGGCAGCTGGTACGCAGCGAAGGCAGCGAGGTGTCCATCAGCATCGGGATACCGCTTACCGAAGAAGCTAAAAAAGTGATCCGTTTCTGGAACGATGAAGAACATATTCCGCAGCATACCGTAAATGTTACCTGCGAACGTTGTCCCCTGAGCGACTGTAAGGAACGGGTGGCGCTGCCGCGCATTTACCTGCAGGAGAAAAAGAACGCGGAACTTTCGGCATTACTCGGAGATCTGCTGAATGTAGAGAAATAGAGTGTTTATTTTCAGAAAAAGTGTATTTTTAGCGTGTTTTTATACCTCCATAAAATTCCTGCAAGAAAAGCCCACAGCTGAATACATGAGAAACGCTGAAAGAAGAACACGCCTGGCCGAAGCTATCCTGACTGTCTTTATTTTGTCTTTCAGCCTGCTGAAGGCCGCATACCATGTGCCGTTTGAGAATATACTCTTTTTTATGCTGATGTCGGTATGGGCTGTTTTTTATATAACACTGGGCGTTTTTCGTTTCGGTTATCCACTCCGGAAAGAAAGCGATAATCCCCGGGCTTTGCCGACCCTTACAGGCTTTGCCATAGCGCTGTGGATAGTGGCTGTACTTTGTGATTCGCTGCGTTTACCTTTTTCCGGATTTTTTGTACTCCTGGGTATCGCCTGCATGCTGCTCTGCGGAATAAGTGCCCTGTTCCTGTATCGTAAAAAAAGAGACCCGCTGTTTGCTTCCCTCTTCGTACGAACCTTTTTGTATACAACGGCTGCTATCATCCTGTTTTCTCTGCCCCGGACCTTTAGCCTGGAACTTTTTTACAGGGAACATCCCGGGTATATAAAGGCTGTAAAGAATGTAATGGAAAACCCGGAAGATACGGTAGCACGAAAACAGCTTGAACAGGAGACCCGATGGATGGAAGAATGAGGACGTTTTGGAGGCCGCTGTTGCAGCTGTTTTTGTTTCTGCTGAAAAAGTATTACCTTTGCAGCAATTTAAACAGCGGCTCTTAGCTGACTTGGTTTTTTCTCTACTACGTACAATAGTAAAGTACATCCGGTCATAAGACAGTAAGGGTGTTTGTCTGTCACTTTCCTTATTCCGCTTGGGTGACAGCATTATTAAACATAGATTTATATCTTGAATTTTGATCAACTGGGGCTTGTGGAGCCCATTCTGAAAGCCTTGCACGAAGAAGGCTATACCACACCTACGCCTATACAGCAACAGGCTATTCCCGTTGCTCTGCAGGGGCGCGACCTCCTGGGCTGTGCCCAGACGGGAACGGGTAAAACGGCGGCATTCGCTATCCCCATCCTGCAGCATTTTTACAACAACCGCAGCGAGCGCAAAGCCATCCGGGCCCTGATCCTTACGCCCACGCGTGAACTGGCCATCCAGATCGAGGACAGCTTTAAGGCCTACGGCCGTCATACCCGGCAGAAAAGCCTGGTGATCTTCGGCGGTGTGCCCCAGGGCAGCCAGGTGAACGGTCTGCGCAACGGTACCGATATCCTCATTGCTACGCCGGGCCGCCTGCTCGACCTTATGAACCAGGGTTTTATAAAACTGGACCAGCTGGAAGTATTCGTGCTCGATGAAGCCGACCGCATGCTGGACATGGGTTTCATCAACGACGTAAAGAAAGTGATCGCACGTATCCCCGCCAAACGCCAGACGCTCTTCTTCTCGGCCACCATGCCGCCGGAAATTGCCGCCCTGGCCAACGGTATCCTGAAAGATCCCGTGAAAGTAGAGGTAACGCCGGTATCATCTACCGCCGAAACCATTACACAATCGGTATACCACGTTTCCAAAAGCGATAAAAAATGGCTGATGGTAAAATTGTTACAGGAAGATAATATTGCACGCGTGCTTGTATTTTCGCGCACCAAACACGGCGCTGACCGTATTGTAAAAGAGCTGGCCAAGTTCAAGTTCGGAGCGGCCGCCATTCACGGTAACAAATCACAGAACGCCCGTCAGCGTGCCCTGAATGATTTCAAGGCGCATAAACTGCAGGTGCTGGTAGCTACGGATATTGCCGCCCGCGGCATCGACGTGGACGATCTTACCCATGTGATCAATTACGATCTGCCCGACGTGCCCGAAACCTATGTACACCGTATCGGTCGTACAGGCCGCGCCGGAGCCAGCGGTATCGCTATTGCCTTCTGCGAAGAGGAAGACCGCATCAACCTGCGTGATATTGAGAAACTCACCGGTATTAAGATCCCCGTGGTAGAAGATCATGCTTTTGCCCTGCCGGACTATCATATCATACCCAAGGCCCAGCCCAAAGAGCAAAAGGGTCGCGGTGGCGGACGCCAGCAGCGTGGCGGCAACCGGAATACAGCCTCTGCCAGACCAAGATCGGGCGGCACTCCGGCAACTCCCAAACCTCAGGCGCAGGCCCCGCAGGGTTCTGTAGCCGGTACTTCGGTATGGAAAAAGAATAAGAATAAAAAACGCCGGAATAAGAATAAAACAGCCCAGCCGGGAGTGTAAGACATATACGTAATTCTGATAAGGAAAAGTGCCGGATATACAGTATCCGGCATTTTTTATGCGTTTTTGTATACAAATTTATACAGCGGAACAGTGCATACGCCGCTACCGGGTCCCGGCTGAACGGATTTTATACCCGGTGTCTGGGGAGGAAAATAGTTGTGTTATCCCCAAAAAAAAGGGAAAAACCGAAGCTTTTCCCTTTGGAAATGTTGTTGTATGTTTCGCTTTATACGACAGCCCTTGCCGTGTCGAGTACCTGCTGGTACAGTTCTTCGTACTGGCTGATGATCTTTTCGGTGCTGAATTCGGTGGCCTTCATGCGGGCGCCTTCCCGGAAGCGTTCCAGGCGGGCGGCATCGCTCAGGATGTATACGGCTTTTTCGGCCATACTTTCGATATCGCCTACGTCGCACATGTAACCGGTAACGCCGTTCTCCTGTACTTCGGGCATACCGCCGGCGTTCGACGCCACTACGGGCACCCCGCTTACCATGGCTTCCAGGGCCGATACCCCGAAGCTTTCCGTTTCAGAAGGCAGCAGCAGCAGATCGGCACAGGCCAGTACGTCGGAGCTGTTCTTGATACTGCCCAGGAAGGTAACGTCGTTCTCGAGGCCCATTTCCAGTACCTTGCGTTCGGCATCGGTACGTTCGGGGCCGTCGCCGCCCATGATCAGCTTGGCAGGCATGGAATTTCGTATACGGGCAAAAATGTCGATCACATCCGGAATGCGCTTTACCTTGCGGAAGTTGGACACATGCACCACCACCTTTTCGCCGTTGGGCGCCACCTGGTTCTTGAGGCAGTCGGGCGAAGGTGTGCCGTAGAGCGAGGGATCGATGAAGTTGTAGATGACCTGTATTTCCCGCGTGATCTGGAAATTGCGCAGGGTATCGTTCTTCAGCGATCTGGAAACGGCCGTGACCGCGTCGCTGCTGTTGATGGCATAGGTGACCGAAGGCTCCAGGGCGGCATCGCGGCCCACCATGGTTATATCGGTACCGTGCAGGGTAGTGATGATGGGAACGTAACGGCCCTTGGTCTTTAGTATCTCGCGGGCCATAAGCGCGGCCGAAGCGTGCGGTATGGCATAGTGCGCGTGAATGAGGTCCAGGTTGTACTTCAGCGCCACATCGGTGATGCGGCCGGTGAGTGCCGTTTCGTAGGGAGCAAATTCAAACAGGGGATAGTCGGCCACATTTACCTGGTGAAACTGTATGTTCGCGGCAAAATACTCGAGCCGCGCCGGACGTTTATACGAAATAAAGTGGACCTGGTGCCCCCGTTTGGCCAGTTCATGGCCTATTTCGGTAGCAACGACACCGCTGCCTCCGAAGGTCGGGTATAATATGATTCCTATTCTCATAGACGGGTACAAAGCTACGCTATTTGTAATGCAAGGCCCCGGGTCTGCCGCCCTGAAAATGTTAATTTTTTGTTGTCGGACCTCTCCCTGACCCGTCTTTAACGCGCCAGTTCCACCCGGGCAAAGTACAGCTTTCCATCTGTCTGTAAACGTAGTATATACATGCCGTTTGCAAGCGATGCCGGCATATCCAGCTGTGCTCCCTGGAAATTGCGGACCTGCCACACCGTGCGGCCGTTCATGTCCAGTATACCCAGGTCTTTCGGACTATCGGCATAGGCATTCCACTGGAAATACAGCGTACCGTTGCCCGTAGGATTGGGATATACGGTAAACGGCAATTTGTCGTCCTGTTTCAGCGAGAAGTTGTTGATCCATATAAAGCCGTTGCTCGTAGCCGTTCCGGAAACCAGGCCTGCCGCGTTCTCTGCATAAACGGAAAGATAATACCACTGGTAGGGCTGTACATTGTGGTTCTGGGCAAAGGCGTTCAGCGACCAGTTGTCCGTCCAGTCCAGCACGTCGTTTCCGCCGGGCGTCGTGCCCACCGCATAGTAATAGCGGGCAATTCCGGAATGCGGGTCCGTAGCTGCCGTCCAGTTGCCTGCCAGCTGCAGAGGCTGTACAAGAACGGTATCTGCATCGGGCGTATACAGGTCACTGATATCCGTGGCATCCGACGGCGGTGTCCAGTCTACGTTCACTTCTGCCCAGGCGGGCATGGAAATATTACCGGCCAGGTCTGTAAGCAGGGTGGTCAGTTCTCCCGCCGCTTCTGCCGGACTCAGGTTCTGCACGGGGATGTCTCCGCCGTTGCCCACACTGATCTGCAGGGGTGTATTGGGTGTGCGCTGTACCAAGGTCTGTACCTGGCTCACGTCCAACGTGGCATTGCCGCTGCGGAACGAAACGCCGTTGCCCGTTTGCAGCGGACTGGGATCCGTCCAGCTGCCGGCAAAAATATTGTCGCGCCACACCTGTATGCGGCCCGTGGTTTTATCGTATTGTACCTTGTAGTTGTACGACTGGTCGGTTACCGTGTTCATGGCCGTATCCGCCACCAGGGAAAATACATCGTTGTTTACTTTGTAAAATTCCAGTTTGCCGGTAGACGGACGTATCCATATAAAATAGGAATTACCGCGGTTGGTCTTCTGTACCGAATCGCACATAAAATGGAACCCGGCCCGGATATTGCTGCCGCTGCCTCCGATGGCCGCATTGAACTCGTACAGGTATGCGTTATGGTTGTTCTGATCAAGCGATATGCCCAGGTTGGTGTTCGACTGCGATTCATCGAACTGCTTTACAGACGAGCCGGTAGAACCCCAGGTGCCTGTATAGCCCGTCCAGCCGCCGAAAGTATAGGTGGTATCAAAATCGTCGAACAGGAATCCCTTCTGTCGGTTGGCCTGCATGCCATTGGCATCGCGGTAGCTAACCCGGTAAAAGGCCGAGGCAATGCCGCTGCCCGAGTCCGAATCGCTCACCTGTGCCTGGAAATCGGCAGAACGCCAGAGAGAACCGGCCTGTATCTGTGTAACCGGGTTTACGGCGTCGGTGAGGCTGCCGCCCGAACTGCTGCTCCAGGAAGCTACCCAGCCGGCGGCGGTGGTGGCGCAATCGCTGCGGAACTCAAAGGTCATACTGCCCGATGTGGCTACCAGCGTACCCGGACTTGCCGTGCCCGTGTACACGCCGATCAGCGGTGAAAATACCGTGCTGCCATCGTATACATACAGGTAATCCCAGGTGTTTTCCAGGTTGAATGCCGAGAACGTTACGGTAACCGTACTGGCCCCGGCCGGTGAAATGCGGTAAACGGCCCGCTGGTCATTGCTGTAATTGCCGCCGGAACCGCCGCTGTCGGTAAAACTGCCCGAAGCCGCCGTGTATACGGTAGCCGCAGGCGTAGGGTGGATCAGCTTAAAATAATAATCCCAGTTCCAGTTGGGGCCGGGATCGGTATGTGTCTGGTTCGGGAAATGCTGGTGTCCCTTGATCTTTACACAGCTGCCGGGACGGCTGGCCGCATTGTAATTGGTGCTGGGCGCCCAGGGAAACCAGGACGTGCGCAGGGCGTTGATGCCGTAACCGCTGGCCACAATATCCTTTACCAGGTTGGCCGAACTCTGGTACATAGCCGTGGTGTACCAGGCGGCGTTATTGATGTAGCCCTCGTGTTCCAGCCCGATGGTATACGGGTTTTCGGTGCCCACGTGCCAGGCTTTGCTGCTTTCGGCCACCATCTGCGTCACCTGCCCGTCGGAGCTGCGCAGTACATAATGTGCACTCACCCCGGCGCTGCAGTTGTTGAACCAGGAAATGCACCCTGCATAGGAACCCTGCACGGTGTGTATGGTCACCGCGCTGATGGCCGTACCGCTGCGCGAACTGTAGTTGCAGGTAGGTATGGGCGACCAGATGGCCGGTGCATAATCGGTGGATTTTGTAATGTCCAGTACATTGCCGTCGGCATTCCAGACCTGGTTATCATTAAAGAAGACCTGCGGACTGTTGTGAATAACGCTGTTGGCGCCCAGCAGCTCTTCGGCCGTAAAGGCATATATACTAAAGCCGTACGTGGTGGCGGCCGTTTTATGACGCAGGAATTTTATCCATTCAAACAACATGGCTTCCCGGGCATATACATTCCCCGGCTTTCCGTCCTGCGGAATTTCGCAGAGGGCCAGCATCAGGGGCAGTTTTTCGGCGGGGGTGGCCTGCAGTTTGCCTTCCTGGGAAAGTATGTGGTTATAGGCATGGGCAAAGTGACGTATCTCTTCCGCGGGCGATCTCAGTAGCAGCTGCGGATCGCTCTTTCTCAGCGAAGCTATATACAGCAGGTTATTGTGGAAGTAATTTTTGCCATTCAGGATCAGCCCCATTACACCGCAATAGGCCGGCATACCGCTGCAGGATTCATGGTCCTGATCGGGCTGCAGACGGGTGATGCGCGTATTATGATAGGAATACGCCTCCAGGAAACCCCTCGGTATGGCGGGGTACAGGGCATAGGCCGCATTAAAATCGTCCTGGAAGGCATTTTCCTGGAACGAAAGTTGTGCATGTGTACCGGTGATCGCGAAGAGGGAGATACATAAGGCGTAAAAATATCTCATAGGTATAGGCATTTAGGAAATTGAAATATACAAAAAACTCCGGAATAGTACAGGGGCTTTCCCTAAAATAATGCAGGCATAACAGCTTTGGACCGTTTTGTTGAAAAATTAGAGCGAAGTATGCAAAACTCCCGCCCCGGTTTTGCCGGAATCGATAATAAAGCTTTAGTTTTGCAGCCAAATTATCAGACAGAATGAGTTATATATATTCCATCCAGGCGCGCGAAGTGCTGGACAGCCGGGGAAATCCCACGATTGAAGCCGATGTATATACCACCACCGGGGCCTTTGGACGGGCAGCCGTTCCGAGCGGGGCCTCTACCGGTGCACACGAAGCGGTGGAACTGCGCGATGGGGATAAGAACCGTTACCTGGGCAAAGGCGTGCTGAAAGCCGTGGAAAATGTAAATACCCTGATCGCCGATGCCATCAACGGGTTTAATGTATTTGAACAGGAGGCCATCGACCGGGCCATGATCGAACTGGACGGAACACCCAACAAAGCCCGCCTCGGCGCCAATGCCATGCTGGCCGTTTCGCTGGCCGTGGCCCGTGCCGCCGCCAATGAATACAAAATGCCGCTGTATAAATACGTAGGCGGTATCCATGCCAACCTGCTGCCCGTGCCTATGATGAATATCCTGAACGGGGGCGCACACGCCGATAACAAGATCGACTTCCAGGAATTTATGGTGATGCCCTTCGGCGCCACTTCGTTCCGCGAGTCGCTGCGTATGGGCACCGAAGTGTTTCACGCGCTCAAAGGCGTACTGAAAAAGAACGGTTACAGCACCAATGTAGGCGATGAGGGCGGTTTTGCTCCCAACCTGCAGAGCAATAAAGAAGCCATCGACCTGGTGATGCAGGCCATTGAAAAAGCCGGCTACCGCCCGGGCCACGATATCTGGATCGCCCTGGACGCCGCTTCCACCGAATTTTACGACGCCGATAAACAACGCTATATCTTCCATAAATCCACCGGCGACAGCCTTACTTCTTCGGAGATGGCCGCATTCTGGAGCGAATGGAGCCGCCAGTACCCGATCATTTCCATCGAGGACGGTATGGCCGAAGACGACTGGGACGGCTGGAAAACCCTCACCGATCTGCTGGGCAAACACGTGCAGCTGGTGGGCGACGACCTGTTCGTGACCAATCCCAAACGCCTGCAGCGCGGTATCGAGGCGGATACGGCCAATTCCATACTGGTAAAGGTGAACCAGATCGGTACCCTTACCGAGACCATTGAAGCGGTGGAGAAGGCCCATGCCAACGGTTACACCAGCGTTATGAGCCACCGCAGCGGCGAAACGGAAGATACCACCATTGCCGACCTGGCCGTTGCCCTGCGCACGGGTCAGATCAAAACCGGATCGGCTTCCCGTACCGACCGTATCGCCAAGTACAACCAGCTGCTGCGCATTGAGCAGGAACTGGGCGACTCGGCTAAATTCCAGGGGAAAAAATTCAGGTTCCTTTAATCGGGAACTTGTCTAAAATAGGAGGTTGTCAGCTACGGACAACCTCTTTTTTTTGCATATATCTTACCAGCGGGCCCGCAGTGTAACGCTGAAATTACGTCCCGGCGAACTGATGCCGGAGGCAAAGGTACGGTAACGTCGGTCCAGCAGGTTTTCGCAGGCCATCTGCACCTGGAACTGCGGTACGGGCGAGTAACTGGCGCGCAGGTTCAGGGTGTACCAGCCAGGCATGCCCTCGGGCGTGGCATATTGGAGGTTGTCTTCGCCACTGGCGCTGTAATCGCGCAGGGCTTTGGCTCCCTGGTACAGGGCATAGGCCTCGGCACGCCATTTTTTTCCTTCATAAATAAGAGAAGTGCGGCCGAAGAACGGTGCAATATGGTCCATAGGCACCAGTACCGAATCGATCACCCGTCCATAGGTATACGTAAAGGTCTGCTGCATACTGAAATTTCCGTTGAAACGGGCTTCCATATTCAGGTTGAGGCCGGTGATAAAGGCTTTGCCGGTATTCTGGTTGGCCCAGATGCGCGATACGGTACCGTCGTATTCCAGGCTGTCCTGCCCGTTTACGCTGTAAGGTCGCAGCTGCACGGCATTCAGCATATAGGTGAAAAATCCGTTCAGTTCTATGAGGAAATGGGCATTGACTCTTTTAGAAATACCCAGGTCCATATTGATCGTGTATTCCGGTTGTATATTTTTATTGGGAATGATCACGATCTCGCCCAGGTTGCTGTCGAACACGCGTCCCAGGTCGTCCACATTGGGTGCCCGGAAGCCGGTAGAGGCCAGGGCGCGGAGTTTCCAGCTGCTTTCGGGCATGTAATTGAGTCCGACCATGGCCGTGGGGGCAATATTGTTCTGTGTGGTGGTGCCCTGCAGGAAAGGGAAGAAGACCGTATCGCGGAACAGGCTTCGGATACCTGCGTAATTGATACGAATACCGTCGTTCAGTACCAGTTTGCGCGAAATGTTCCAGGTATGCATGGCATACAGAGCGGCGCTGTAATAATGAGAACCTCCGTCGGGGTAACGGGTAGATGCCGCTGAAACGGCACCGGTATTTACGTTGATGCGTTCGGCCGTAGACAGCACGCGGTTGTAAGCGACCTCAAAACCATAACTGATGTGGTGATTGCCGTGTCGTTTTACAAAATCGCCGTTCACCGTACCGATGTGCAGCTGCTCGTAGCGCGATGTGCGGTTGGGCGCCTGGAAATTGCGGGAATGCCGGCTCTCCCTGATGTTCTGGTAAGCGGCGGTAATAGTGGCATAATCGTACGCTTTTTTATGGTGGTTCAGCACCACCTTGTACGAAGCCAGCAGGCGTTGCTCGGGGCCGTAATACCACTCACCGAAACGGGGCGTACCGCTGGCATCGGTTTCGGTAAGGCGGTCGTAACGGTTTACATTGCTGCTGTTCGAGAATTGCAGGTTCACTACGTGATTGGCCTTATTGCTCAGGAACAGGAATTTCTGCATCAGGTCATACTGGTAATAGCCGCTGCCCGTCTGCCGGTTGGTATTGGGATTGGCCACGGCGCTGTCCTGTCCGTTGATGCGTTTTACGGTAAAGGTACGGTCCCAGTAGCGCGGACTGTTCTTGGGCGTAATATTGCCCTGTCTCAGGTCGCCGAAATGTGAAAAAGTGACCGAAGTAAGTGAGCCGAATGTTTTGCCGGACAGGTCAATGTCGAAATGCCCGGTCTTTTCGTTGTAGGCCGTACTGTAACGCAGGTAGGCATTGCCTGAGGTACTGAATTTTTTATCGACACTGAGCGTAGGGTTTTTCGTATAGAAATGCATTACCCCGCCCAGGGCGTCGCTGCCGTAGGCCGTGGAAGCGGGACCGTAGATCAGTTCCACCCGTTCCAGTATGGAATTATCGATACGCAGTACGTTTTGCAGGTGACCGGCCCGGTATATGGCATTGTTCTGCCGCACCCCGTCGATCACAAAAAGCACCCGCGACGCCTCAAAGCCGCGCATAACCGGGCTTCCGCCGCCCAGCTGACTTTTCTGTACAAATACCTTACCGCTCTGGGAAAGCAGTTCGGCGCTGGTGGGCTGGGAGGCTGCGGCGATTTCCCGCGCGGGTATCACCTCGATCTGCTGCGCCAGGGAATCCCGGTTGTTCACACTGCGGCCCGACCATACCGTTACCGGGCTGAGCCCGTTGTTATAGGCATACAGGTATACCCGCTGAACGCCTTTGAGTACGGCAGAAATATCCGTAGTACTGGCCTGGTAAAAAGAAGAATATACCAGGTAACGGCCGGGGAGCAGTTCGCCTTCTCCCTTATTATTGGTATATGCTATGCCGGGCTGTACACCCTGCCCGGTAAGTATTCGGATCTGTGCATGGGGCACAGGCTCCTGCGTATGTGCGTCGAGCACCTGTATTTTTGTGTATTGGGCATGAAGGGATAGGGCGCACAATGCACATATCCATCCGAGTAGGCATTTTTTCATCGGAATAAATTGATGTTTATACTAAAATTGCGTGTAGGCCTTGTTCAGGCTTTGTTCGATTTATATACGTAATTCCGGCGGATGAAAGGAAGAGCGGATCTCCTTTCGGGAAAAAACGGGGAAATAAGGTACAGGGGATATTTCTTCGGAATTGTGACGGATAGATATACGAAAATTGTCGCTGAGCGCATACACCGAAAAATGCGTATCGGCCGGGTATTTGCCCTTGCCGCCGGTACAGGAACGGAACTGCTTCTTCAGTTTCTTCTCCATATCGTCCTTTACGCATACCAGGCGGCGTTTGCCGTCCCCGCCGGTATCTTCCTTCACCACGTCGTACATATCGCCGCGGTACTCAAATTCGTGCGGTTCAATCCAGGAAAGTTCTTCCAGCACATCGCCCGAAAAGGTTTGTGCCGGCAGTTCCTGCCAGTGTTCGCGCAGCCATTTTTTAAACTGCTTTTTAAAGCTAAGCTGTTTCTGCCGGGCCAGTGCCGGGGCCGCTGTCCACTGAAAGGGCAGGAGCACAAGCAGGAATATGGCCAGCGGTCTTCTCAAGCGGCTTTGATGCGTTTAATAGCTTCCTGCGGATCTTCAGCCTTAAATACATAATTGCCGGCCACCAGGGCATCGGCGCCCAGGCGTACCAGTTCGGGGGCGTTCTTATCGTTCACGCCGCCGTCGATCTCGATCCAGCATTGCGGGTTCTGTGCATTGCGCAGGGCGTTCAGTTCTTCCAGGCGGGCATAGGTGTTCTCAATAAAACTTTGTCCGCCGAAGCCCGGGTTTACGCTCATCAGCAGGATCATATCCGCATCTTTGATGATGTCTTTCAGGATATGCACGGGCGTTCCGGGATTAATGGCCACTCCGGCTTTGGCCCCGGCCTTGTGTATGGCCTGTATGGTGCGGTGTATATGCCGGTCGGCCTCCCAGTGTACGGTAAGCATTCCGGCGCCTTTTTCCACGAATTCGTCCACGTATTTCAGCGGCTCTTCGATCATCAGGTGTACGTCCAGTAACTTGGTCGCATGTTTTTTCAGGGCTTCCATCACGGGGAACCCGAAGGAAATGTTCGGTACAAAACGTCCGTCCATAATATCCACGTGGAACCAGTCGGCCTCACTCTGGTTGATCATTTCAATATCAGTGCCCAGGCGGGCGAAATCTGCCGATAATACCGAAGGTGCTATAAAACGTGCCATATCGCAAATATACACAGTAAACGCACATTTTCTATATCCGGGCGCCGGCCGGTAACATACGGACGCCTGCCGTCTGAAACGGGCCCTGCCGCCGCCGAATTATTAACAATGAGCCTGTAATTCTTTTCACTTTTTTCATATCCCTTTTGCGCCGGGGTTGTACTTTTATACAATTCAAAAAAAATGCTGATATGAGTAGTTTCATTGTTGAGGGAGGACATAAACTGAAAGGCGAGATCACCCCGCAGGGAGCCAAGAACGAAGCTTTACAGGTGCTGAGCGCCGTATTGCTGACGGGAGAAAAAGTGACCATTGCCAACATACCGGATATACTGGACGTGAACAAACTGATCGATATCCTGGCCAATATGGGCGTAAAGGTCCGTAAGAGCGGCGATCATACCTATGAGTTCCAGTCCGATGAAATTGACCTGGACTATATTTTTTCGCCGGCATTCGTGGAAAAAGCATCCAAGCTGCGTGGCTCGGTAATGCTGCTGGGCCCGCTGCTGGCCCGTTTCGGCCGTGGTTTTATACCCAAGCCCGGAGGCGATAAGATCGGCCGCCGCCGCCTGGATACGCACTTTCTCGGTTTTAAAGACCTGGGTGCCGAATTTGAATACGATACCGATACCGAAAGTTTTACCGTAACCGCCAAAAAGCTGTCCGGTGCCTATATTCACATGGACGAAATTTCGGTGACCGGTACGGCCAATATCGTGATGGCCGCTGTGATGGCCAAAGGTAAAACCGTAATATACAACGCGGCCTGCGAGCCCTATGTGCAGCAGCTGTGTAAAATGCTCAACGGTATGGGCGCCAAGATCAGCGGCATAGGTTCCAACCTGCTCATTATTGAAGGGGTGAGTGAGCTGGGCGGCGTAGAACACCGCATCCTGCCCGATATGATCGAGATCGGTTCCTTCATCGGTCTGGCCGCTATGACGCAGAGCGAGATCACGATCAGGAACGTAAGCTTCGAGAACCTGGGCATCATTCCCAAAGTGTTCGAACGCCTGGGCATCAGCATGGTGCATACCAATGACGACCTTATTATCCCGCAGCAGAAATCCTACGCCATCGATACGTTTATCGACGGGTCCATACTTACCGTGTACGATGCGCCCTGGCCCGGCTTTACGCCCGACCTCATGAGTATTGTGCTGGTTGTGGCCACCCAGGCCGAAGGCAGCGTGCTCATTCATCAGAAAATGTTCGAAAGCCGCCTGTTCTTCGTGGATAAACTCATCGATATGGGCGCCAAGATCATCCTGTGTGACCCGCACCGTGCCACGGTGATCGGCATCGACCGTAAGTACCCGCTGCGCGGCATTACCATGAGTTCGCCGGATATACGTGCCGGTGTGGCCCTGCTTATTGCGGCGCTTTCGGCCGAAGGAAAAAGTACCATTCACAGCGTGGACCAGATCGATCGTGGCTACGAACGTATCGACGAACGCCTGAACGCCATCGGCGCCAAGATCACCCGTGTGAAATAAGATACGAACGCTTTGTTATAGAGGGGAGAAGATCGTATGAAGGCAGCTGGTGTGTGCGCATTGCAGACACTACTGCCGTATACGGTTCTCTAAAAAGTCGTGCAGTTCGCTGCCGCGCAGGTTCTCGGCGATCACCTTACCTTCGCCGTCGATCAGGAAATTCATCGGGATGCGGTCTACGCCGTAGATACGGGCTGCCGGACTTTCCCAGCCTTTCAGGTCACACACATTGTATTCCCAGGCCAGGTCGTCTTTCTGCATGGCGTTCAGCCAGGCGTTACGGTCCTCATCCAGCGATACGGAATACACCTCGAAACCTTTGCCATCACTGAACTGTTTATCGCGGAACTCCAGCCAGGCGCTTACCACATGCGGGTTTTCCTTGCGGCAGGGGCGGCACCAGGCTGCCCAGAAGTCGATCAGCACCAGTTTACCGCGCAGTTCGCTCAGGCTGCGTTCTTTCCCGTTACGGTCGGGCAGCGCAATATCGGCCGCCATGGCTCCTTTGGGGATCTTGCCCGCGGGTTTATCAGAGGGACGCAGCTGCATATAAAGTACACTGCCTATGAAGGTAGCCAGGGCCAGGCCCAGCAGGATGTAATTTGCGTATTTTTTCACCCTGCAAAGCTATGGGTTCCCCGGCAAAAGTAAAAGGGCAGGGGCCGAATTCCGGATGCCTTTGTCAATTTGTCAGTAAAGTGGGAATTGGTAAGGATTTTGCTTCCTTTATCCGAAATGGAATGAACGTAATGAACGAAGAGCAAAAAAATACAGGGGAAACCGAAATGAACGAAGCCTCGGAGCAACAGGAGAACAATGTGCAGGAACAGGCCGGAACTGCCGCCGCTGCGGAGGCCGGACCGGATTATGCCGCCATGTACCAGGAAATGAACGATAAGTTCTTACGCTTGTATGCCGATTTTGAAAACCTGAAAAAAAGAACGGCACGTGAACGCCTGGAGTATGTCAAAACGGCAGGTCAGGACGTATTTCTTGCCATTTTGCCGGTTCTGGACGACCTGGACCGGGCCGAGAAATCCATCGACAGTGCCACCGACGTACAGGCCCTGCGCGAAGGGGTGGACCTGATCTTCAAAAAAATGCGTAACGTATTGCAGTCCAAAGGTCTGGCAGAAATGCAGGTAATGGGCGAAGATTTTAACCCCGATATACACGATGCCATTGCCCAGATCCCGGCACCTGCCGCGGAACTGAAGGGAAAGATCATCGATTGTGCCGAAAAAGGATATACCCTGAACGGTGCCGTGATCCGAGTTCCTAAAGTAGTGGTAGGCCAATAAATCACATCAGAACCCATATGGCAAAAAGAGATTATTATGAAGTGCTCGAGGTAGCGAAAACCGCTTCGGCCGACGATATAAAAAAGGCATACCGCAAAAAGGCCATCCAGTATCACCCGGACAAGAACCCCGGCGATAAGGTGGCGGAAGAAAAATTCAAGGAAGCGGCCGAAGCCTACGAGGTGCTCAGCGATCCCGATAAAAAAGCCCGTTACGATCGTTTTGGTCACCAGGGCGTAGGCGGGGCTGCAGGCAACGGCGGCGGCGGATTCAGCGGCCAGGGAATGAATATGGACGATATCTTCGAACATTTCGGAGATATTTTCGGCGATGCCTTCGGTTTCGGGGGCGGTTCCCGTCAGCGCGGCCGCCAGGTGAACCGCGGTTCTAATATCCGTATCAAGGTAAAACTTACCCTCGAGGAAATTGCCACCGGGGTTACCAAAAAGATCAAGATCAACAAGAACATCAGCTGCGACGCCTGTCACGGAACGGGCGCCAAAAGCGGTAAAGCCACCACCTGTTCTACCTGTCACGGGCAGGGAACGGTTACGCAGATCACCCAGACCTTCCTGGGCCGCATGCAAACCTCTTCGCCCTGTCCTGCCTGCGGCGGCACCGGAAGCATCATCACCGACAAGTGTACCAAATGTTACGGCGATGGTGTAGTGCGCGGCGAAGAACTGCTGGAGCTGAAAATACCCGCCGGTGTAGGCGAAGGCATGCAGCTGAACGTGGCCGGAAAAGGCAATATGGGCGCCCGCGGCGGCGTACCCGGCGACCTGTACATCGTGATCGAAGAGCAGGAACACGAGCACTTCATGCGCGACAACGAGAACATTTACTTTAACCTGAACGTAAACTTTGCCGATGCGGCCCTGGGAACCGAAGTGGAGATCCCGACGCTTACCGGTAAAGCCAAAATAAAAATACCGGCCGGCACACAGAGCGGAAAAGTATTTAAACTGAAAGGTAAAGGTCTGCCTTCGATGCAGGGATACCGCCATGGCGACCAGTTTGTGACCGTTTACGTATATACTCCGCAGAACCTCAGTAAGGAAGAAAAACAGCTGCTGGAGAAGATCCGCACTTCGCCGAACTTTCAGCCCGGTGCCGACTCCGCCAAAGGCAACAGCTTTTTCAACCGGATGAAAGATATGTTTGAATAATCATGCGCATTATTACCGGAAGTCTCAAAGGACGCAGGCTCGAACTGCCCAGAAACCTGAAAGCCAGGCCCACGACCGATTTTGCAAAGACCGGTCTGTTCAATGTATTGCAGAACCTGGTAGAATTTAACGGGCTGAAGGTACTGGACCTGTTTGCAGGTACCGGTTCCATCAGTTTTGAGTTTGTGTCGCGGGGAGCGTCTTCGGTAACTTCGGTAGACATCGAGCCGGCGCATTGCAAAGCCATACAGCAGAATGCCGATCGCCTGGAGCTGAAACAGATGCGCGTACTGCGCAGGGACGTGTTCGCTTTCCTGGAATCGCCGGGGGGGCAGTACGATCTGATATTTGCCGATCCGCCCTACGATATGAGCGGGGCCGAACAACTGCCGGACATGGTGCTGCAGAATGGTCTGCTGAGTGAAGGCGGATGGTTTGTGATGGAACACAGCAGCCGGGTAAGCTACGAAGAACACCCGCACTGGAACCAGACCCGTAAATACGGTAGTGTGGCTTTCAGTTTCTTTACACTGGAAGAGGAGGCCTGAGGCTCTTTTCCGGACCAGGAACCCGTATTTAGTATATGTATCCGTATAGTAATGCTTCTGCATGGCATACGGAATGCCTGTTTCAGGTATATACGAAATGTAATATGCCACAGAAATGCAGGGAGTTTTCTGCTGAAAAAAAGGCCTGAATAAAGTTTTCTGGTGTAATGATGAGGAAAGATAGATTACGTTAGGACCAGCCCATAAACCTTGCTTACGTAATTGTTAGTTTATGAAAAACAAAAATCAATGCTCTGGTCCTAAGTTGTAATCTATTGTTTGGTGAAGCAAATGTAGTAATATTTAAAATATGTTAATGCATAGAGAAGCTAAAAACACAAAAAAAGGGCTTAAAATTCGTCGAAACGATTCGACGAATTTTTTTTATGTCCGCACAATAAAACCGGCCTGTGATGCTTTGTACAATACAGGTCTGAGCGATTCATATACGAAAACTTGAACGGAATGTTCTCTCTGGCAGAGCAGAAGCCTGTCGTGCTTTTAAAGCCGGTTTCATATTCCGGGAATAATTACGGATTTAATCCATGATTTTTACATATAGAGTGGGAAATCGGAGCAGGGATAAAGATTCCCCGTTCAGGGCTTATCCTATTATTTTGATAGAGTACTTTGAGCAGAAATAAAAAACGGCCCCGGAAAGAGGCCGTTTGTAGCATATACTAAAAACAGATGTGTCTTTTATAAAGCGGCGGCAACCAGGGTGGCCAGTTCAATACCGATGCGTTCCTGCGCCTCGCGGGTACTACCCCCGATATGTGGTGTGGCGCTCACGCGCGGGTGTTTCAGCAGGGCTTCCATCGGGGTGGGTTCGTTCACGAATACGTCCAGGCAGGCAAAACCTACTTTACCGCTGTTCAGTCCTTCCAGCAGGGCGTTTTCGTCGATCATACCACCGCGGGCCGTATTTACGAGCACTACGCCGGTTTGCATCATTTCGATCTCTTCTTTACCGATGAGCGGCTTGCCGTCTTGGGTGCCCGGTACGTGTATCGTAATAAAGTCGCTCTTGCGGAAAACTTCTTCCAGGGCTACGGTCTTATATTCAATACTGAAGGTATCGTCGGTATGGAAAAAGTCCAGTTCCAGGGTTACCTCGTTCACGCTGGGATCAAAAGGCAGTACGTTCATACCCAGGCCCAGGGCCATGGTAGCGGTACTCTGCCCGATGCGTCCGAAGCCGATGATGCCCAGGGTTTTGCCTTTCAGTTCAAAACCGTTGGAATAGACCTTTTTAAGGTCGTTGAATTTCGTAGTGCCATGCAGGGGCATTTCGCGGGCGGCTTCACCGATAAAACGGCTCACCCCGAAAAGGTGGGCGAATACGAGCTCGGCCACACTCTGAGACGAAGCGCCCGGTGTGTTCAGCACGGTCTTTCCCTGTTCGCGGGCGTAGGCCACGTCGATGTTGTCCATACCCACACCGGCACGGCCGATGATGTCCAGGCTTCCGCAGGCATCTATAATATCTTTGCGTACTTTGGTGGCGCTGCGCACCAGCAGGGCTTTTACCTGTTTATCGTTGATAAAGGCGGCCAGTTCTTCCTGGGCTACTTTATCGGTAAGTACGGTGTGTCCTTCTTTTTCGAGGATGGCTTTTCCGGCAGCATCAATACCGTCGTTGGCTAAAATGATCTTTCCCATGCTGTGTGGTCTATCCGAATTTTACGGCAAATTCTTTCATTACCGAAGTGAGTACTTTTACGCTTTCGAGCGGCAGGGCATTGTACATGCTGGCGCGGTACCCGCCTACGCTGCGATGGCCCTTCAGCTGACTGATATTGGCTTCTTTGATCATGGCGGCAAACTGCTCGTCCAATGCCGGCTGTGTCAGCACAAAGGTGGCGTTCATCCAGCTGCGGTCTTCGGGGTTGGCGGTACCTTTGAACATCGGGTTACTGTCCACTTCGGCATAAAAAGTTTCCTGCTTTTCACGGTTCACTTTTTCCATGTGTTCCAGTCCGCCGTTGTTCTTGAGCCACAGCAGGGTAAGGTAGGACACGTAAATAGCGAATACGGGCGGTGTATTGTACATACTGCCGCCCTTGATGTGCACCTGGTAATCGAGCATGGTGGGCAGGGTACGTCCCGTTTTGCCCAGCAGGTCTTTGCGTACCACGACCAGGGTGGTACCGGCCGGCCCCATGTTTTTCTGTGCGCCGGCGTAGATCAGTCCGAAACGGCTGAAATCCATACGGCGGCTGAAAATATCCGAACTCATGTCGCAAACCAGCGTAGCCGTAGTTTCGGGGAACGTATGGTATTGCGTACCGAAAATGGTGTTATTGCTGGTAATGTGCAGGTAGTCGATATCTGCGGGGATATCGTATTCTTTAGGTATATACGTAAAGTTCTCTTCTTCACTGCTGGCAAGTACTTTGGTGTTTCCTACCAGTTTGGCCTCCTTAATGGCGCGGCGGGCCCATTCGCCGGTGTTCACGTAAGCGGCGGTACCGTTTTGCGGGAGCAGGTTCAGGGGAACCATGTAGAATTGCGTGCTGGCTCCGCCCTGCAGGAAAAGTACTTCGTACTCGTTTGCCGAAAGGCCCATGAGTTCCAGCACCAGGGCTCGCGCTTCGGCCATTACGCGCTCAAAACTTGCGCTGCGGTGCGAGATCTCCAGGAGCGAAAGGTCCAGGTTGTCAAAGTTCAATACGGCTTCAGAGGCCTGTTTCAGTACTTCTTGGGGTAAAATTCCCGGTCCGGCCGAGAAATTGTGCACTTTTGCCATGATTTTGCAGGTAAATGATTCGGGTACGAAGCTACTAAAAACCTTTGACGCAGGCCCCCGATTTTTGTAAGAGTTATTAACCCCTTAACCTGAATGTAAAGCCCTGGGCATAGCTGCATGATTTCGCTATCTTTGCGCTCTCTTTATGGAAAATATAGCATTAAAGCCCGGCAAGGAAACAGCCGCATCCCGCTTTCATCCCTGGATCTTCAGCGGGGCCATCAATAAGGCACAGCGCCTGCGCGAAGGTACCCTGGTACGTGTAAGCGACGCCCGCTCCAACTTTATCTGCTGGGGCTACTGGGGCAATGCTTCCATTGCCGTGCGCGTACTGAGCCGCACCGATGCCGAACCCGGACAGGCGTTCTGGAGCGAGCGTTTTGCCCTTGCCCTCGAATACCGGCAGACCCTCGGATTTACGGATAGTGAAGACAGTAACTGTTTTCGCCTTATTCACGGCGAAGGCGACGGTATCCCCGGACTGGTATGCGATTATTACGACGGGGTAGTGGTGGCACAATTTCATAACGAAGGCATCGAACATTTCCGCACCGAGATACAGCAGGCCCTGGAACACAACCTGGGTGAAAAGCTGAAGAACATCGTGTTCCGCAGCACGCATGAGCGCGAGAACGGCTCGCAGGAGGGCGTGATCATGGAGAACGGTATCCGTTACGAGATCGATTTTGTAAAAGGACAGAAGACCGGGTTTTTCCTGGACCAGCGCCTGAACCGGGCCCTGCTGGGCCGCTATGCCCGTGGAAAACGCGTACTGAATACCTTTTGCTATACCGGTGGTTTTTCACTGGCCGCCCTGCGGGGCGGCGCTTCGGAAGTGGTTTCGGTAGACAGCTCCGATTTTGCCCTGCAGCTGCTGGAACGTAACCTGGAACTGAACGGCCTGAAAGAAGCCGCGCACCAGTCGGTATCTGCCGATGCGGTGCAGTACATGCGCAGCGTATCGAACGATTTTGATATCATCGTGCTGGACCCGCCGGCGTTCGCCAAATCGCTCAAAGCCCGCCACAATGCCATACAGGCTTATAAAAGGATCAACCTGGCCGCGCTGAAGGCCATTAAACCGGGCGGACTGCTCTTTACCTTTTCCTGTTCGCAGGTGGTGGAGTACGAACTGTTCCGCAGCACGGTATACTCTGCGGCCCTGGAATGCGGTCGTGAAATACGCATCGTGCACCGCCTGGAGCAGAGCCCCGATCATCCCGTGTCCATTTACCATCCCGAAGGCGAATACCTGAAGGGACTGGTGGTGCATGTGCTGTGATCACTGGAACTTCTTTCGCGTTTCTGCCGTCATAAGGGAATACAAACGCTCAGGTTCGGCTTGAAAGAAGGCTAGGAACTTACGGTAATTTTCCATCTGAGCCCGGGTTATTTTGCCTTCCTGCTTTGACCGCACCTTACGGATCAGCCTCAGGTTTATATCGTCAAACACACTTTTTGAAGACAGTTTGTACTTAGGATATACAAAAACAGAATTGGTGAGCAGATGGTAAATAGAAGCCCTCTGCGACAAGGTCCTGCGCCGGGTCACCGCATTGTCTTTTTTATCGGGAATGCCGATATACCCGGCAAAGCAATCGGGATACCGGTTCAGGTAATCGTGCATCAGGATCGCACAGGTATAGATAATTGCAAAGATATTTCGTTTCGACAACCTGTAACCGAGTTCCTCTTCGCGTAGCTGGTACTTTTTCGGGTTATTCTTCTGGCAATGCGGGTAGAATTTAACCATGGAAAATCCGTCGAACAGGTGCAGTTCTATGATATACCGCCGTTTCTTTGTTTTTCCGCTACGGAGGTCAGGCTCACTTAGATTCAGCCCCCAGATATGAATTTCAATGACATGTTCAGGAAATGTGATCCGGTTATAATCGGGATCGCTGAGGCTCCGGAAGAGCTTCTGTATAAGGTGTGGCTGTGGTAAACTCATAAAAAAAGGAGGTAACGTGTACCTCCTTTACAAATATAATTTGCTGCTGTAAGAAATCAAAAAGCGTATTTCCGGTAGGCAGCAATGGAATTTTTCTGAATTTCAGCTTCTGATGCATCTTTCCATTCAAAAGCTTCCAGGGGTTTGTACAGGCCCGGCTTGCTTTCCAGGGTTCCAGTGCAGGTCGGATCTTCGTTCGTCATGGTTGTTACGCTGTCCTTTTTTGAAATAAATTTTCCCATTGTCAGTTGAAATTATAAGGTGATTGTAAAAAAACAAATCTACAAAAAAAGACAAAGGGACGCAAGACCAACGTACTAATAATTCATCACTTATGCGTGCACCAGGCGTTTGATCTTGTCTTCTTCTTCGCTGGCCAGCACTACATCCACCAGTACGCGTCCGCAGTGTTCGCAAACGATGATCTTTTTGCGCTGGGCAATGTCCAGCTGGCGTTGTGGCGGAATCTTAGAGAAACAGCCTCCGCAGGCATCACGCTCGATGGAAACCACGGCCAGGCCGTTGGTGGCACCTTTACGGATGCGCTGGTAGGCGCTCAGCAGGCGGTCTTCGATGTGCCCTGCATATTCAGAGCTTTTTTCGATGAGGCCTTCTTCTTCTTTCTGTGTTTCGGAAACGATATCGTCCAGTTCGGATTTTTTGTGGTCCAGGTCCTGTTTACGATCGTCCAGTTTGCGGGTAACGTCCGCTATGATTTTCTTTTTATCCTCGATTTTGTAGGTAGCTTCCTTGATCTTTTTCTCCGACAGCTGAATTTCCAGGGTCTGGAACTCGATCTCTTTCGAAAGGGAATCGAACTCACGGTTGTTACGCACATTGGTCTGCTGTGTTTCGTACTTTTTGATCAGGCCCTGTGAATCTTTGATCTGCTGCTTGCGCTTGGAGATCTCCTCTTCGAAACCTTTCACTTCCGTTTTCAGCTTGTCCAGGCGGGTCTGCAGTCCGCTGATCTCGTCCTCCAGGTCCTCTACTTCCAGGGGAAGCTCGCCGCGTACGGTACGTATACGGTCAATTTTGGAATCAATTTGCTGAAGATCATATAAGGCACGAAGTTTTTCTTCTACCGATAATTCGCCGGCTACGGCTGCTGACGTTTCTTTCTTTTTTGCCATCTGATGGAAAAAATATTTTTTTAAGAGCCTGCAAAGGTATAAAAGTTTTTGAATTATACCTTATCTCCTTACAATAAGCTCAGTTTTTTATACTCAGGCGTGTAAACCTGCCGGAACGAACATTTTTTCGAGGGTTTCGGCGGCGTAGTCGATCTCGTCGGCCGTATTGAAACGGCTGAAGGAAAAACGTACCGAAGAGCGGTCCGTACCCGGACGGATGGCCCCGATCACGTGTGAACCCACATTGCTGCCGCTGCTGCAGGCACTTCCGCCAGAAGCGGCAATACCCTGTATGTCCAGCTTGAAGAGGGCCATATCACTGGCCTCGGAGGCAGGCAACAGTACGTTCAGTACGGTATACAGGCTGTCCGGCCCGATATCGCCGTTGAATTCCAGCCCGGGAATGCGCTCGCGGAGCTGTGCGGCCATACGGTCTTTTAATCCACGTACATAGGCGGCATCGTTCTCCATATCGCGGTGGGCAATTTCCATGGCTTTGGCCAGTCCCACAATGCCGTACAGGTTCTCGGTACCGGCCCGCATATTGCGCTCCTGTGCACCGCCGGTGATCAGCGGGTGTATCTGTACCTTACTGTCGATATAACAGAAGCCGATACCCTTGGGCCCGTGGAATTTATGTGCGGCGCAGTTGGTGAATTGCAGGTACTGGCTGCTCAGGTTGAAACGGTAATGCCCCATGGTCTGTACCGCATCGCTGTGCAGGCAGGCGCCGTATTGTTTGCAGATATCGGAAACTTTGTCCAGCGGCAGACGCGTGCCGATCTCGTTGTTGGCATGCATCAGGGAGACCAGGGTCTTGGGCTGATCTTTGAGCAATTCCTCCAGGTGCGCCAGGTCCACACGGCCTTCCTGGTCTATGTTCACCAGCAGCAGTTCCACTTCGCCGTTATGGGCCATTTCCTCCAGCGTGTGCAGTACGGCATGGTGTTCTGTGGGACTGGTGATGGCACGTTTTACACCCAGGGAACGTACGGTCTGGCGCAGGGCCAGGTTATTGGCCTCGGTCCCGCCCGAAGTGAAAAATATTTCGGCAGGAGCGGCACCCACCAGTTCGGCCACCTGGCGGCGGGCCCGGTCAATGATGGTGCGTGCTTCGCGGCCGTAGGCATGTATGGACGAGGGGTTTCCCCAGCAACTGTCCATGCAGGCTTTCATCGCCTCCAGTACTTCGGTATGGGGCTGTGTGGTGGCCGCGTTATCCAGATAGATCCTTCTCATAAATCGAATTTCAAAAACTGGGGCAAAGGTAAGCAATCTTTGTAATATGCAAAGGTTTTCCGAAGGGGTATATCCCTGGCTTAAGTCTACGTAAACGGTAGACATAGTGCGGGTTCCGGGATATTTTTGAAGGATTATTCCGTAACACCCAGCTGGTGCTTGCGGTTGGTGGAAATATTGCGGATGGTCCAGTGTACTTCCCGTTCAAAAGCATGGCGGCGCACGGGGCAGTCGCTTTTATGGCAGAGCCGGCAGGAAAATTCCATGCAGCCGTCCACGTGTACAAAAAGTTCCACGCTGTTGCTGAAATGTTGTGCCACTGTCTGTTCGAGCAGGTCTACTTCCTGGTGTGCCTCATTTACGTTGAAATACCAGGGCACGGTAAGGTGACAGTCAAGGTGCAGGGTGCCTCCGTATTTGATGATGCGCAGGTTATGCAGGTCGATCCAGTTGGGGTGGCGTTTTTCCTGCAGCATTTCCACCACGTTCTGCAGCAGGGCTTCGTCGGCCTCGTCCATAATGCCCGCCAGCGATTCGCGGATAATTTTGTACCCGGTATACAGTATGATACCGGCAAACAGGATGGCGATCAGCGGATCGAGCCAGTATACGGATGTAAAGTGCATCACCAGCAGCCCGATGGTGATACCGAGGGTAGACCAGGTGTCCGACTGCAGGTGTTTCCCGCTGGAGATCAGGGGCAGCGAATTGTTTTTCCGCCCTGTGCGGATCGAGAACATGCCCAGCACGTAGTTCACAATGGCGGTGCTGAGTATGAGCCAGATGCCCGTATCGAGATCTTTGGGTATATGCGGGGTACGCAGGTTCTGTATGGCTTCGGAAATGATCAGCACGCCGGCGGCAAATACCAGGGTGCCTTCAATGGCCGAGGTTACAAATTCTACCTTGCCATGCCCGTAGGGATGGTCCGTATCGCGCGGTTTGGCGGAAAGATACAGGCTGTACAGGCCCAGGAAGGCCGATACGATGTTCACCGTACTTTCCAGTGCATCGGTAAGTACGGCTACGGATCCCGTGAGGTACCAGGCCCATAATTTAATTCCGAAAAGCAACAGCCCGGCCAGGGTAATGAGCCATTGCATCCGGATGTTGATACGGGCAGTGTTTTGCATGGGTTAAAAATAAAAAAAGCGCCCGATCCGGCGCTTTTCTGTATGGATTTCAGATAAAATTTAAATTTTCTGCAGGGTCAGGTAATCGGTTTCTCCGTTTCCGCCGCTAACGTCTTCGGTTACGATCTTGGTGGCGCTCAGTTCCTGCACGTGCCAGTCGTCGTTCAGCTCGTCGAACAGGTTTGAATTGTTGAAATTCAGGTCCAGCTTGGTCTGACTGTCGTCGATACCAGTATTCCAGGTGCCGTTCACCACATCGGTTCCTTTTACGGCGGTTACGGTACCATTGCTGTTAAAAGTGAGCACGTAGCCTTCGAATTTGTAGGTTTCGTCGTTATCGTCGAAAAAATACTGTACCTGCCATTCTCCTTTGCTTACGGTATCAAAGGTGTCTGCCGGACTGGGGTTGGAATTTTCTTTCTTACAGGCTGTAAACACGGCAACGGTGGCCATTACTCCTAAAATCATTCTCGCTTTCATAATCTCATAGTTTTATACAAAGTAACGGCAAAAAAGGGGGCTTGTTTTCAAAATACTGCTAATTTTTGTAAAAAGAGGCTAAAAAAAGCATCAGATTTTAAATAAAGATGAAGAAAGAGCCACTCAGGATATCTTGCTCCACATCGTACGACCTGTGCTGCGGCGGTGTAATTCAACCTTAAGTACCTGGTTTTCGGAGGCGTTCAGGGCCGGGTCTTTTTCCAGGATCTTTTCGGCAATATCGTTGGCCAGACCCAGTATTTTCTGGTCTTTGGCCAGGTCGGCCAGTTTCAGGTCCAGCATGCCGCTCTGGCGGGTGCCTTCCGTATCGCCGGGGCCACGTAATTGCAGATCAACCTCGGCGATCTCGAAGCCGTCGTTGGTGCGTACCATGGTCTGCATACGGGTGCGGCCTTCCTCGCTCAGTTTGTAATCGGTCATCAGTATACAAAAACTCTGATCGGCCCCGCGGCCTACACGTCCGCGTAACTGGTGCAGCTGGGAGAGTCCGAAGCGTTCGGCGTTCTCGATGACCATAATACTGGCATTGGGCACGTTTACGCCTACTTCGATCACCGTGGTGGCGATCATGATCTGGGTCTTTTTCTGCAGGAACTGCTGCATCTCAAATTCCTTGGCCGAAGCGGTCATACGGCCGTGTACGATGCTCAGCTTATACTCCGGGAATTGTCTTTTAATGGATTCGTACCCGTCTTCCAGGTGTTTCAGGTCCAGTTTTTCGCTTTCTTCGATCAGCGGGTACACGATATAGGCCTGGCGTCCCTTTTCGATCTCCTGCCTCAGGAAGCCGAACATTTCGAGGCGGCGGTTATCGTACATATGCCGTGTGATCACGGGTTTGCGGCCCGGTGGCAGTTCGTCGATCACGCTTACGTCCAGCTCGCCGTACAGGGTCATGGCCAGGGTACGCGGAATGGGCGTGGCCGTCATTACCAGTATGTGCGGCGGTTGCAGGTTCTTGGTATAGATGCGGGCGCGCTGGGCCACCCCGAAACGGTGCTGTTCGTCGATGACGGCCAGTCCGAGGTTGGCAAATTTTACGGCGGGCTCGATAATGGCATGTGTACCTACTAAAAAGCGCAGACTGCCGTTTTGCAGCGCTTCGTGCAGGCGTTTGCGCTCGCTTTGTTTGGTACTGCCGGTGAGCAGGCCGATTTCAATGCCCATGGGTTCTAATAATTCCTGCAGGCCTCTGTGGTGCTGCTGTGCCAGTATTTCGGTAGGGGCCATCAGGCAGGCCTGGAACCCGTTGTCGGCAGCCAGCAGCATGGCCATCAGGGCTACGATGGTCTTTCCGCTGCCCACATCGCCCTGTATCAGGCGGTTCATGTGTTTGCCGGTGGAGGTATCGAAGCGTACCTCTTTAATCACGCGCTTCTGGGCATTGGTAAGCTGAAAAGGCAGGTGATGGTTGTAGAACGTATTGAACAGTTCGCCTACCTGGGCAAAGGGATAACCTTTCCAGGTGTTTTTGCGCACGCGGTTCTGCATCAGCAGGCGCAGGCGTACGTAAAAAAGCTCTTCGAATTTAAGACGGAATTCGGCCTTAGCCAGTTCTTCGGTACTGCGGGGCTTGTGAATGGCGCGCAGACTGTCGGCTTTCGACAGCATTTTCATGATCTGTGTTACGTAAGACGGCAGGGTTTCCGGAATAGGTTCCGAAAGGTTCTGGAACAGCAGCCCGATGAGTTGCCCCATGCCTTTGCTGTCCAGGAAGGCCGACTTCATTTTTTCGGTACTGTTGTACATGGGATGCAGGCCCAGGGCGTTGTGCACTGACTTTTCCGAAAGGGGCTCCAGTTCTGGATGTGCCATATTGTATACACCCTTAAAACTTGTAACCTTTCCGAATACAATGTAATCGGCGCCGGGCCGTATTACGTCCTTCATCCATTTTATGCCCTGGAACCATACCAGTTCCATTTGCCCGGTAGGGTCCACCACACGCGCCACCAGGCGTTTCATGCGGCCTTTTTCCACCATTTCCACTTCTTTCACACGTACGCGCAGCTGCACATAGGGCAGGTCCTCGCTCAGTTCGCGGATGGTGTAAAAACGGGTACGGTCCACGTGCCGGTAGGGATAATACTCGAGCAGGTCGGCAAAGGTATGTATGCCGGCTTCGGTCTTGAGTACGTCGGCCTTACGCGGACCGACGCCCTTGAGGTAGGCTATGGGCGTATCGAGTTTCAATCGTCTTTTTTATCCTTTTTCGAAATACCTTTTATAATGATCACAAATTCGCCTTTTACGCCTTTTTCGGTAAAATGTTTCCTTACGTCGGAAACGGGGCCGCGTACGGTCTCCTCGAATTTCTTGCTGATCTCGCGGCTTACGGATATCTGCCGTCCCGGACCGAGTATGGTCTCGCATTCTTCCAGGGCTTTCAGCAGGCGGTGCGGACTTTCGTAAAAGGCTACCGTACGTTCCTCATGCAGCAGCTTTTCCCAGGCGGTCTTGCGGCCTTTTTTATGGGGCAGGAACCCTTCGAATACAAAGGCGTCCGTAGGAAAACCCGAAATGACCAGGGCGGGGATCAAAGCGGTGGCGCCGGGCAGGCATTCTACTTCTATACCGGCTTCCACACAGGCGCGCACCAGGAAAAAACCGGGATCGGAAATACCCGGTGTACCTGCATCGGAGACCAGGGCGGCCGTTTCGCCGGCCTGCAGCTGCTGTATCCAGTGTTCCGAAGCTTTGTGTTCGTTGAACTTATGGTTGGAACGCAGGGGTTTCTGAATACCGTAGTGCTGCAGCAGGAAGGAAGTGGTGCGGGTGTCCTCCGCCAGTATGAAGTCCACTTCCTTTAATATACGTAATGCCCGCAGCGTTATATCTTCCAGGTTACCGACCGGGGTGGGTATGATGTACAGTTTTCCCAATGTATCGAATTTGTTACGAAAATACTATTTTCCGGCGGCCCTGCCGGAGGTGCCTTTACATTTTTCGAACAGTCCGCTGCCAATAACCGGGGGCTTCTCTATACGTTTTTTCGACGAACGGCCCGTATTCAGCCGTACGACGGTAACCAAAGGAAACGGCATGTTCCCGCCGGAAACCGTACGTCATTCACAACGCGCTGTGTATAATCCTTTTCTTAATAAATTAAAAATACATCACTTTCTGCTTTTTTTTGTCGTTCGCTTTATAAACAAAGTGTGATTATGAATAGCGCAAAAAATGTATGGATCGTTCTCCTGGCTTTTATGCCGGCTTCGCTGCTCTTCGGGCAGAAGTTCGGGGTGGGGGCCCATGCGGGATACAATCTTTCCAGTTTACAGATCAATAACCCTCAGATCAAGACCTACAAAGGATACGGCGGAGCTATGGTAGGCGCCTGGTTCCGTTACGGCGGCATGTTTTACATACAGCCTGAAGTGAACTACCACTTCAGCCGTTCCGAAGTTACCTACACCTCGCAGGACGGGCTTACGACGCAGAACGGCAGCCTTAATACGCATTACCTGCAGGCCGTGATCGCACCCGGGGTACGCCCTATCAATACCAAAATGTTCCAGCTGCGCCTGGGGCCCGCGGCTTCTTATTCGGTGATGATCGATGAGAACCTGCGCAAGCTGGACCTGAAGAACTCCCAGCTGAAAAACGGTGCCTGGCATGCCGGTTTCTTTACCGGGGTGAATATCTGGCGCTTTTCGGTGGACGTACGTTATTTTGTTTCACTCAATAACCAGAGCAGCATACCCGATCAACGATTTAAATCCAATACGTTCCAGGCAGCGCTTGGCTTCACGTTGTTTGGACGATAAAACAGTTATCTGTGTGTGAAGTATGACAGGCTTGTCTGCAAATGCAGACAGGCCTGTTTTGTTTTCAGCCGTAAATTTCCATGGCCAGGCGGAATGTATTGGCATGCGCCTCTACAATATCGCGGATGTGCGGGCTGTAACCGCCGCCCAGGGCGAAACATACGGGCACCTTATGGCGCCGGCAGGCCTGCAGTACCAGGCGGTCGCGTTCTTTGCAGCCTTCGCGGCTCAGGGCCAGGCGTCCCAGTTTGTCGGAGGCCAGTACGTCCACTCCGCAGAGGTAAAAAACGATATCGGGTTCGGCCGTGTCCAGCGTTTCTTCGATCCAGCGGGCGGTAAGGGCCAGGTATTCCGTATCGCCGGTGCCGTCGTCCAGTTCAATATCTATGTCCGACCTTTCTTTGTGGTGCGGGTAATTGTGCCGCCCATGCATGCTGAAGGTGAATACCCGCGGTTCATCCCGGAAAATATGGGCGCTGCCGTTGCCCTGGTGTACGTCCAGGTCGAAGATCAGGGCCTTGTGTATACGTTTTTCGGCCAGCAGGTGTGCGGCGGCCAGCGCAAAGTCGTTCATGAGGCAGAAACCCTCACCACGCCCGGCAAACGCATGGTGGGTGCCCCCGGCAAAATTGGCCGCGATACCGTGTTCCAGGGCCAGGCGGGCCGCATCTACGGTGCCCTGCATAATGATGCGCTCGCGCAGTATCAGGGCTTCACTGCGGGGAAAACCGATAGCGCGCAGTTCTTTATCGTGCAGGGTATTGCCGAGCATGCGTTCTACATAACCGGCATCGTGTACCAGCAGCATACCTTCGGGTGAAAGGGGCTGCGGACGAAAGAACTGGGCTTCGCTGAGCGTATTTTCGTATACTAACTGTTCGGGCACCAGCCGGTACTTCTCCATCGGGAAACGGTGGTTCTCCGGAAGTTCTAAACGGTAATCTGGGGCCCAGGCGATCTTGAACAAAACGTAGGAATAAGGCCCCGAATTTACTGATAATTGTAGATATCGGGCTGCGAAACGTTCAGCGTAAAGGTATTTCCGTTCTGGCTGAGCGAACTGCCTGCTTTTTTGGCAATGCCGTAGGCGCCGCTGCTGGCTATGTGACAGTTCTCTATGGTGGCGCGGCCGTTACCGCCGAACCAGTCGCCCAGGGTTATATTGGCCTGTCCGTCGCACCAGGGGGCTTTTTTATTGCCGCCGCCTATCACGTGGCAATAGCGCAGTATATTGGAGGTCTGATCGTTCTGGAACGAAATGCCTGTCCAGCTGCCGGGATTGCCGTTAATGCCCTTGAACACGATGGGCTGGGCCGCCGTGCCTTCGGCCTGCAGGAAACCGTTGTCCTTTACCAGGAACCCGCCGTTGATACCGAATTCTACCGACACGCCGGGCTCGATCGTAAGCCCACTGCCGATGATGGTGATGCCTTCGGAACCGTTGAAGCGGTAGGGGATGCCCAGGTTTTTGAGGGTAAGCGGACTTTCCAGGTCCAGGTTCTGGTTAAAACCGTCGTTGTAGAAATAGATCCAGGCGTACTGGTTCGGGTTTTCTACCGGCTGAAAATTATTGGAGATATCGAGCACATGGGCATATTTAAAGGGTAGTCCCACCGAACTGAGCGTATTGCCGCCCAGGGTATTGCCCAGGAATCCGTTGATCTTTGCATTCAGAGATCCACAGTAGAAGCCGAAACCGTTGTTGTTCTCGATGGTACAGTTCTCTATGTGCAGCATTTTCAGTTTGTTCGCCTCATCGTCGCTGTTGATGGCCACGGCTGCAGCCTCGTTCAGGTTAACGTCCTTTTTGCCGCCTGCATTGCGGATGGTGCAATATTTAAGTACGTTCTCGTAACGTTCGGTGCCGAAGAAGATCCCGCGCCAGGAACCCCGGTAATCGTCCACGCCGCGCAGCAATATGGGCGCCTCCGCCGTGCCGGCCGCGTACAGGGCACCGGTATAGGCCGTGCGTATGCCGCAGTCGGGATTGGCAAAATGGATCACCGTACCCGGTTCAATGGTGGTAATGCTGTCCAGGATCACGATCATGCCCGATACCACGTAATCTACCGGGGCATTGGGATCGTTCTTAAAGGTATAATTTGTGCCGATGTAAATTTCGGAAGAACCGTCGGCAGGTACGATCTGTACAGGATCATTGTTAACACCGGGGGAGTTATTGCCCGGAGGTTCGGGGCCGAAGTCCTCGGTGCAGCCGCTGCCCAGCAGAAGGGCGCCGGCAAGGCAGGAAAACAGGATGTGTGCGGGGCGCATGTGTTGTGAAGGTTTTTGCCAAATATAGAAGAAAAGAATGACTTATTGCAAGGATTTTCAGCATGTTAAAAAACTACTGAACCATGATTTTTGCAAGTGCATATAAATGGTTGAACAATAATATTTTATAGGTGTTTTTTGCATATCTGGGAAATAATGCGTTACTTTGGTACAGATACTGCTGCTACAGGAATTTTGGTCTATTTAGTAAGTAGAATACGCACTCCGTATGTGAAATATTTGTTAAGATAGGTTAAGTAATACGGTTTTTTTCCATGTAAAAATTATAGTTTGCCGGTTTTAGTTTAAAAGGATCCGTTTTACATAACACTGATTTAATGATTTTTACATTTTGCCAAAAAGTAGTAATATTTACGGAGTTGTAAAAATTGTCTATACGTTAATATTTTCTTATTCATTTGGCAGAAGCGAAATATGCCTTACCTTTGTCTTAGCTATTTAGCACATCTAAATAGTTTTTTCATAGGGTTGGTTAGTTAAGGGTTACAGGTGCGATCGCTTTTACAGCACGCACCTGTTTTTTTTGCCCTATTTTGCCGGAAAACAAAAGACCGGCCTTTACAGGACCGGTCTCCGAACTATTAAGAATGTATATGAATCAGGCAGATTACTCGCTGCCTGTCGAGTCGGGAACGGTATCCGTCGTCAACTGCGCTTTTTCAGATTCGGATCGTTCCTTCGCTTTTTCAAAAAGTTCGGCCGGGCAGTTTTCGCAGCTCAGGCCTTTGGGAGTCATTCGTAATACATAACCGTACAGGTCTTCCTGCAGCACCAGTCCGTCGCTTTCCACATCGCTCAGGATCTGGGACAGGCTTTTATCGAGTATAATGGCCTGTCCGTCGGGCAGATGTACTTCCACTTCTACTTCCTGTTCACGGTATTTCTGGCGCGGCGCCAGGGTAAAGTAAGAGGGTATGAACAGCAGTCCGGGCTGAAAATGATGACTGTACGAAATACGTTTGGCCTCTTCCTGTGCCTGTACGCGGGTGCGGGCATGCTGGCTTCGGATCACCTTAATGCGGATGAGCGAATCCTGGTGGGCCGAAATAATATCCAGGCGTACGTCCTTGATCAGCAGACTGCTGTCGCTCTGTACATGATCGTAAATACTGTCGCGGTCGTTGGTAACGATGTGCAGGGTCTGTTTCGGGTCGGAAGGGTAGCTGTAGCCCTGGCTCACCTGTCCCTGCTGTTTGAATTCCATCAGCAGGTCCATCCCGAAATACGATACGCCTGTGAGCGAGAACAGCCAGAACACCAGCGAAACCAGGCTCACCACCTTGTGACTGCGTTTATTGGCCAGGTACAGTACACTGCGGTACAGCAGGTATATCAGCGGTATGGCAAACAGCAGCACCAGCGAAACATAGAACCACTCGGCATAACTTTCGGACTGGAATACATAGGTCTCCACCTGCTGCCAGTTCTCGAGCGGGCCAAAGTTCATGTCCTGCTTGCTCAGCAGCACCATGGTAAGCATGGCCAGGAAGCCGATACAGGTAAGTGTGGCAAATACGGCGATGATCTTCAGCAGTACTTTGGTCACTTTCAGGGTAAAATCCACCAGTTTGCGCAGGATATCGCCCAGTATGCCGATGAAGTTGCGGCCGGCCGTGGCAAATTCGCCTTTGTTCTTAGACCAGTTGTTCTTACTGTCGTTCAGTTCACTCTTTATGGCATTGCTGATGTTGTTCAGGTTGGGCGCCTTACCGCGCATGGCCAGTTTCTGGGCCGTGGTCCTGGCTTCGGGAATGGCTATCCACAGTATAACATATACCCAGAAGCCGGTGCCGTAGCCGATAAAGGCCACGAGGAAGGCCACCCGGATCCATACGGGATCGATATTAAAATAGGCGGCGATACCCGAACATACGCCCCCGAGCACTTTGCTGTCCGGGTCGCGGTAAAAACGTTTGTCCACATGCGCGCTGTTCTCCGTGTACTGTTCCCTGGGATCCGTTCCGCCACCATAAATAGAAGGTTCGCCCATGATAGAGATCATATAATGCACATCGCCGAGGTCGAGCACTTCCTTACCCTGCAGGCGCTCCCGGAAAATTTCCACGATACGGTACTCGATGTCCTTGCGGATCTCGTCGCCGCCGTTCTCTTTTTCAAAGCCTTTTTCCACGGCATCGAGGTAATCTTTCAGGATGCCGTAAGCGTCTTCTTCCACGGTAAAGGCAAAACCGCCGATGCTGATGTTTATGGTCGTCTTCATAGTTCGTTTGTTTCGTTTTGATTAGTGGGTCCCGGTTCACGTAAACGTTCGATGCTCTGCGTGAGCTCCTGCCAGGCCTTGTCCAGTTCCAGGGCAAAGGCGGCTCCTTCTTCAGTGGCCTTATAATACTTGCGCGGCGGCCCCTTGGTGCTCTCTTCCCAGCGGTAGGCCAGGAGTCCGTCGTTCTTGAGCCGGGTAAGCAGCGGGTATACTGTGCCCTCGGGAAGTTCGAGCCCTATTTTCTTCAGGTCTTCAATAATATCGGAAGGATATGCTTCTCTGCGGGAAAGAATAAGCAATATGCAGAGTTCCAGAACCCCCTTCCTCATCTGAGCCTTGTTGTTTTCGATCTGCATACGGTTAATTTTATGACACAAATCTATGGTATAAAAGGTAACTTGCAAAACATAGTACCTGTTTTAGGATAGTTTTTCGACGAACAGGGTAGTGACGTTCGATGAATTTTAACGGACGGACGTTTTTAGCCCGGAACCGGCCTTAACAAAGCTTCATTTTGCTCAAAAGTGCGTTAAACTCCCCTTTTGTGTAGGATGCCATACCCGGTTTTTACATATAATTGCCCCATACTTGCTATTGTATGAGACCTGTAAAACTCCTGAACCTGCTTTTCTGCCTGTTGCCCCTGGCCCTTGCGGCGCAGTACGAAGAAGGTGTGCCCTGGATCAGCGCTACGGAGGCGGGGACCGAAAAATACAGGAAGTAGTGTTTAACAAATGCATAACAGGCGCGGCTGCGGAGGCTGGGATAAAAAGGCGTATCTTGTTTAGCCGGCCCGGAAATACGTACGTAAACCGCCTCAGTTATGAGTTTAACTGCTCTTTTTAAAGATTTCTGCCATACACATATGGCGTCCCGGGCCACGCCGCTCAGCGAAGAATATAAAAAGAAAATGATGGACGAACTGCTGGCCAGTCCGCTCCGCAGCGTCATGCAGGCCTGGTCGGTGCTCGATTTCTACGATTACCGGCATTTATGGGCCGAAGGTTTCGATACCTATTTCGGGTACGAGAACAGTTACATATCGGCAGAGACCATACTCGAGATCGTACATCCGGAAGACCAGGAAGCCTTCGGAATGTTATATGCGCTCTGCCTCGAAGGGCTGCTGAACATGCCCATTCCCACCAAAGGCATCGGGCATTTCTGTATCTCGTACCGCATGCGCGATGCAAAAGGCAATTACCGCCGCATCACCGAAACCAATAACATCATCGAATGCGATCCGTATACGAATATTCCCCTGGTGAACCTGGCCCAGATCACCCTGATGGATACCGTGCAGCAGGATGCGCCCGTTTCTTATTATTTTAGTATAAAGGATGAAAGAGGAGTGGACATTATGCGCCGTCGCCTGGAGAAATACGACAGGCGTGTAAATATTTTTACAGAGAATGAAATTAAGATCGCCCGCCTGCTGAAACAGGGACTGACCAGCCGCCAGATCGCGGAGAAAATATTTCTTTCGAAACATACGGTGGACAAATACCGCAAAAACATGCTCGAAAAGGCACAGAAGGTAAATACGCCGCAGCTGCTGAGCTACCTGGGCGGTTTAAACCTGGTCTGACCGTAAAAGTACCATTTATGGTATTGACCGGCTTTGTGGGTTGCTCTAACTTTGAAGGAGTAAACCACAAATCTCTACAACTATGCAAAGGACTTTTTTTTTAATGCTGCTGCTGGCCCTGTTTTCCGGAGGCCTGTACGCACAAAACGTGAACGCCGGTTTTGAGTCCGGCAACCTCAGCAACTGGTCGGGTAATAAAGGTACCCGTACCATATTCCTGGGTATCTGTGGCGATAACACCACTCCGGGTTTCGGACCGCAGCACACCCTGGTTACACCGGGCCCCGATCAGTACGTGGGCGCTATAATGCCGCGGGTGGTGGAAGGCAATTACGCCCTGAAGCTGGGCGGAATAGGTACCAAAGTGGTACAAAGGGCCTGGTATCATTATACCGTTACAAATACCAATCCGTTCAAATTTTACTTTGCCCTGGTAATGAACGATCCAGGCCATAGCGGTTGTGCCCAGCCTTTTTTCCAGTACAAGATACGCCTGGGCAGTATCAGCGGTCCGGTACTTACGGATGTACGGATAAATGCCGATGAGAACGATCCTTATTTTACCCGGGAGGGTAACCTCATTTATAAGAACTGGGACTGTTATACCCTGCCTGTAAATCCTTCCTGGGTGGGGCAGCAGCTGGTGGTAGAATTTATTTCCGGTAACTGTACCGAGGGCGCCGATGCACATTTCTGTTATGCCTATATCGACGGCCTGGGCAGCAACCTGCCGCTGAACCCGCAGTTCACACTGCCCAAGACCACCTTTTGCCTCGGTGAGGACATTATTGCCGATGCCTCCAACACCTGGCTGGAGAAAGACCATTTCTGGAGCGTGGTGGAATCGGATGCCAACTGGAACGTGATCAACCCGGCGAATGAAAAATCGCAGTGGTTCGTAGCGCAGCAGGCCGGGGTAAAGAACATCACGGAGTTCTATGAACAACTGGGCGGAAAGTTCGAATGCAACAAGTACTACCGCATAAAACTGGCGGTGGTGAACAGCTGTGTAGGCTGGACGGAGACCATAAAGCTGGTCTATTTCGGCTGTCCCGACCTGAATGCGGGGCCTGATATCTGTTACCCGAACTGCGGCGGAGGCGGCAGTGTTGTTATCGGGGACCAGCCGAATTACCCGGGCAGGCTTACCGTACAATGGCTGGCAGGGCCGGGAGGCAATGTCTCTTACCTGCAGAACCCCGGTGCAACCCTAACAACCCTGTCGGTGCCGGCCAACGGTAGTTTCCCGCAGACCTATTACCTGAGCGCTACCACATCACCGGGCTGTACGGTATCCGATATGTCTCTTCTACCCATCTGACGCTGCCGACGAGCGTACGGCGTTGTCTCTCTCGAGT
>JACVCJ010000022.1 GCA_016742095.1 Bacteroidia bacterium | reverse complement strand
CGTTGCGGTAGCTGCTGTAGCAGGCGTTATCGTCCGGGTCGATGAACAGCGACACCAGAAGATCTGCGCTCTTGTCCCGGAAAGTAGCCGTACCGCCCGCTATGGCCGTATAGTTAGGGTCCGTTACACTGCCCAGGAGCACCGAACCCCCGCTATATGTGTTCACCACATAGTCCGACGTGATGCCCGGGATGTTCGGCTGGGCGTAGAGCCGGGCACAAATAAACGTACACAGTACTGTGAGTACCAAACAGGAAACACCGGTAATTTTTTTCATAAAGTTAGTTTCAGCGGTCTGGAATTTCCATGCATACGCTGCAAGCGAAACCGCGGGCACAGGGATTTAAACTATGAGTAGCCGTTCAAATCGGGAGAGAGCGGATAATCATCTACAGGGTGTACAAACAAATTCTACCTGCAAGTTGAGAAAGAAGATTGAATACTGCAAGCATTTTTATCTGTACAGTACTGTAAGAAAAAGTTATTTATGACTGACAATTAGAATATTATGGGTTAATGTCACAAAACTACCTGTAAAAACTTAGTTAACGGGAGAGCAATACCTTCTTCAGAGGTCCGGGAGCACCGGAACAAAAAAAACCGCAGGAAGGCTCCTGCGGTCTGTACGTTATGCAATGTAAGGTCTGCGCTTATTTGGTCTTATAAATTTCAGTGCCGTTCTTTTTCAGGCTATAGGCATTGGCGCTGCGGCTAAGTTCATATTCGCCGCCTTTCCAGACATCTGTTTTGCCTTTGCGGGTAAGGATGAGGGTCGATTTGTTGAGCTCGGCGATAAAGATCTCTGCTTTTTTCATTTTACTGTCAAAAACAACGGCGCCGATCCTGGAATAACTCTCGTTCGGACTTACCTGGGCCAGTTGTATTTCCTGGGTAAAGACCTGGATACATTCTTTTTTCAGTGTAGAATACGTATAACCGGCAGAACCGATACATCCGTGTTCATCCCTGTCGTTACCCACGATGGTCTGGGCCGAAGCAGCCATGGAAATAGAGAGAAATGCAGCGGTGGCAATAATGTGTCTGAGTTTCATAATACAGAAGTTTTAGAGTTATAATTACTGGCAATGCCATTTAGTTACATAGAATATTTCGCGGGTGCCGGCGCTGCAGGGTCCTCCGGACGGGGCTTCCTTTGTTTCAAAATAGCCTTCTACCCATACCTGGTCTTCGTTGCAGTTCACATCGATATCGCTGCCGTTGGGCAGGCGGTCAAAACAAACCACATATTTGGCTTCGGTGGTGGAGAGGAAGCCGATGTTAAAGCCATAGCAGGAGATATCGTGCATAATTCCGCGTTTACTGTCAAAGGTACCTGATAACTGTACACTTGCTCTGGGTGTAGTGGCAGGAGCGCCTCCTTTGGTGTTTACCTGGGCACTGGCCGCACCCAGCAGGCAAAAAAATGCCCCGATCATGATGATGGTGTTTTTCATATAACTGGTATTTAAATATTGGTACACGGTGTTGCAGCCTTCGTTCAGGGCATTGCTGCCGGAAAGCTGTTTTATTTTTGTTAATACAGATGTGAACACCGGTTGAGGTCCGGTAAAAAAGAAGGCGCTTCGGGAGTGCAAAGCAGGCAGGGCAGGGCGGTTCAGGTATTTCATCGTATATAGATAGAGTCTTCAGGTGTGGACCGAAGGTAATTATTTATATATACATAGTGCAGATGCCGGAGTAAATAATAGTCCGGAGTCCGTAGTAAGTGGTCCGGCGTCAGGCTGTCGGCGGTAAGCCATTGGCTATTCAGGCAACCTAAAAACCGTGGGTGACCAACCTAAACGGACCAGCTTTGTTGTAAATTATAAGCTGTTGGCTATAAGCTGATTAATTTCCGTCCGGGCAGCGATAATGCCGGCCAGGTCTTCGATCTTTACGCGTTCCTGCTTCATGCTGTCGCGCTCGCGGATGGTCACACTGCCGTCGGCCAGGGTGTCGTTGTCCACGGTTACGCAGAAAGGCGTTCCCAGGGCGTCCTGGCGGCGGTAACGGCGGCCTACGCTGTCTTTCTCGTCGTACTGGGCATTTACCACAGCGCGCAGTTTACGGTAGATCTCGCGGGCCTTATCATCCAGACCATCTTTGGCCACCAGCGGCAGTACGGCCACTTTTACAGGGGCCAGGGCCGGATGTATCTTCAGAACGGTGCGTTCGCTGCCGTCTTCCAGTTTTTCTTCGGTATAGGCAGAACTCAGTACGGCCAGGAACATACGGTCCAGACCGATCGAGGTTTCCACCACATAAGGCACATAGCTTTCGTTCAGTTCGGTATCGAAATACTGCAGTTTTTTACCGCTGAATTTTTCGTGCTGTTTCAGGTCGAAATCGCTGCGGCTGTGTATCCCTTCCAGCTCGCGGAAGCCCATCGGGAAACGGAATTCGATATCGGCCGCGGCCTTAGCGTAGTGGGCCAGCTTTTCGTGATCGTGGAAACGATAATATTCCTCGCCGATGCCCAGGGCCTTGTGCCAGCTGATGCGCTTCTGTTTCCAGGTCTCGTACCATTCGCCTTCGGTGCCGGGGCGTACAAAGAACTGCATCTCCATCTGTTCGAACTCGCGCATGCGGAAAATGAACTGGCGGGCCACGATCTCGTTCCGGAAGGCCTTACCGATCTGTGCGATACCAAAAGGCACCTTCATACGGCCGGTCTTCTGTACGTTCAGAAAGTTCACAAAAATACCCTGGGCCGTTTCCGGGCGCAGGTACACGGTGCTGGCTTCTTCGGCCACGGAACCGATCTGGGTGCCGAACATCAGGTTGAACTGGCGTACTTCGGTCCAGTTACGCGTACCGCTGATGGGACAAACGATCTCGCAATCCACGATGATCTGTCGCAGGGCCTCCATATCGTCGGCGTTCAGGGCCTCGTTCATGCGGGTTTTTACCTCGTCGGCCTTTTTGGCGTTCTCCAGTACGCGGGGATTGGTAGAGCGGAACATGGCCTCGTCGAAATTCTCGAAACGCTTTTTTGCTTTCTCTACCTCTTTATCGATCTTCTCTTCAATTTTCTGGATATAGCCTTCGATGAGCTGATCGGCGCGGTAACGCTTCTTGCTGTCGCGGTTGTCGATCATGGGATCGTTGAAGGCGTCTACGTGTCCGCTGGCTTTCCATACGGTGGGGTGCATAAAAATGGCGCTGTCGATACCCACGATGTTATCGTTAAAGTATACCATGCTTCTCCACCAGTATTCCTTGATGTTCTTCTTCAGTTCGGAGCCGTACTGACCATAGTCGTACACGGCACTGAGCCCGTCGTAAATTTCGGATGAAGGAAACACAAAACCATACTCCTTGGCATGGGAAATCACCTTTTTCAGCAGATCTTCAGACACGTCGATATAAATTTAAATATTGAAGCGCAAAGATATATAAATAAAGCAGCTGTAAAACAGGCTTTGCAGGGAATCTAAAGCGGGGAACTCAGGCTTCCGCCTCCGCCTGTATCCGGCGCGGTGCGTACTTTGCAGCGGCTTCGGCCATGGCGCGTATGTGTTCGGGCGTGGTACCGCAGCAGCCGCCCAGTATGTTCAGGTAACCTTCTTTCAGGAACACTTCCACCTGTTCGCGCATTTCCTGCGGGGTTTCGTCGTACTGACCGAATTCGTTCGGCAGTCCGGCATTGGGATAGGCGCTTACGTTACAGGTTGCCAGTTTACTCAGCGCATACAGGTAGGGCTGCATGTCACGGGCGCCCAGTGCGCAGTTTATGCCTATACTAAAAGGTTGCACATGCTGCAGCGAAATGTAGAAGGCCTCTATGGTCTGTCCGCTCAGGGTACGTCCGCTGGCATCGGTAATGGTACCGGAGATCATCACGGGTATATCCAGCCGGCGTTTTTCCAGTACGTCCTGTATCGCAAAAAGTGCGGCTTTGGCATTCAGTGTATCGAATATCGTTTCTACCAGCAACAGTTCGGCACCGCCGTCCAGCAATCCGTTCACCTGCTCGGCATAGGCTTCGGCCAGTTCGTCAAAGGTAACGGCGCGGTAACCGGGGTCATTTACATCCGGCGAAAGGGACGCAGTTTTATTGGTGGGCCCGATGGAACCGGCCACATAACGCGGTTTCGACGGATCTTTTTCTGTAAAGGCATCCGCAGCTTCCCTTGCCAGGCGTGCCGAGGCCAGGTTCAGCTCATAGGCCAGGGATTCCATGTGGTAATCGGCCATGGAAATGGAGGTACTGCTGAAGGTATTGGTCTCGATGATATCGGCACCGGCTTCCAGGTAGGCCTTGTGAATTTCCAGGACCATGTCCGGACGGGTGAGCGAAAGCAGATCGTTATTGCCTTTGAGCGGATAGGGCCAGTCGGCGAAGCGTGTACCGCGATAATCTTCCTCTTCGGGTTTATACCGCTGGATCATGGTGCCCATGGCCCCGTCAATGATCAATATACGTTCTTTTGCCAGCTGGCGGATGTCCGGTTTGTTCATAATACAAAAAATCAGGACGAAGATAGTTATTTCCGCCCTGATCTATACTGTTATGATGCTAATAAGGTTCTTAAGGAAGTCCCTTTGAAATATATAACCACAGCGCCTTTTAAGATTGTATATTTGAAACGTTAATTAACAAACGGGGATTAATTCCACGTTCCTTAACACGTATTAAAAGCATGAATTCCAGGACTCCGAACGCCCTCATACACGAAAGCTCGCCCTACCTGCTGCAGCACGCCCATAATCCCGTACGCTGGGAGCCCTGGAGTGAAGCGGCCTTTGAACGGGCAGGGCTCGAAGATAAATTAGTGATCGTAAGCATCGGGTATTCTACCTGCCACTGGTGTCACGTAATGGAACACGAAAGTTTCGAAAATGAACACACGGCGGCCCTGATGAATGAATTTTTCGTGAATATAAAGGTAGACCGGGAAGAACGTCCGGACATCGATGCCGTGTACATGCAGGCCGTACAGCTGATGACGGGTCATGGCGGCTGGCCGCTGAATGTGATCCTGCTGCCCGACAAAAGGGCTATTTACGGAGGTACGTATTTTCCGCAGAAAAAGTGGAACGACGTATTGCAGATGCTGCAGAAACTGTGGGTGGAAGACCGCGCCCAGGTGCTTACCTATGCCGAAAACCTGCTGGGAGGCATGCGGCAGAGCAGTTTACTGCTGGAACCCGTGAAAGAAGTACAGGGAACGGCGCTGTACCTGCAGAACGGTCTTGAAAAAGACCATGCTTACCGCGATACCGTGCACGGCGGTACGGAAGGCGCCCCCAAATTTCCCATGCCTGTAAATTACCTCTTCCGCCTGGATGCGGCCCTGCTGGAAAAAGACACAGAACTGGAAAAACACGTGGCGCATACCCTGCGCATGATGGCCCTGGGTGGGATCTACGACCAGGTAGCGGGCGGATTCTTCCGCTATTCTACCGATGCCTGGTGGAAAGTACCCCATTTTGAAAAAATGCTGTACGACAATGCCCAGTTGCTACAGTTGTACGCAAGGGCATATCGTTTTACGAAACAGCAGGAATATCGTAATGTATGTGAAGAGACATTCAGGTTCCTTTTACGTAACATGCGTAGTGCCGAGGGAGGTTTTTACGCAGCCCTGGATGCCGACAGCGAAGGCGAAGAAGGTAAATATTACGTATATACATTGGACGAACTGAACGAAGCCAGTGGCGGAGAACTGGAAACCGTGCAGGAAATATACGAGATCAATCCCGAAGGCTACTGGGAAGACGGTAAATACATCCTGCTGCGTTCCCTGCTGAATACCGTTCCGCCCGAACGCCTGGCCGCCCGGGAGGCCGCCCGCGAACGCATCAATACAAAGATACTTGCCTGGCGCGATCAGCGCGTGCCGCCCTCTACCGATACCAAAAGACTGTGCAGCTGGAACGCCCTGCTGGCCTCGGCCTTTGTGGAATATTACCGGAGCTTCGGGGACCCGCAGTGTAAGGAAGAACTGCAAAGTCTGCTGCATTTCCTGCTGGAACAATGCTGCGAGGGGAACACGGTGTATCGCAGCAATGAACGCCGGATCCCCGGCATGCTCGAAGATTATGCCCTGCTGGTGCAGGCCCTCACGGATGCGGCCACCGTACTGCCCGATGCCCCGGCATTGCTCAGCAAAGCCCGCGATATCTGTACAGAGGCCCTGGAGCGCTTCGGACGCAGTGAGAACGGTTTCTTTGCCTTTGCCGCAGAGACCGCCTCCGAACTGGTAACGCCCGTGTACGAGATCCAGGACAATGTAATGCCCTCCGGCAACGCCGTAATGGCCGATAACCTGTATCGCCTGGCCCATATATTCGGACTCCCCGAATGGGAAGAACAGGCCCTGCATATGCTGCAGCAGGTAATGCCCTCCTTTGCCCGTTTTCCTGGGGCCTACAGCCGCTGGGCCGGACTGGCGCTGCGCGTAAAACACGGCTATATACAAAACGTAGTGGCCGGCCCGGATGCCGCCGCCAAAGCGGAAACTTTGTATACGAATGCAGAACCCCACAGTGATGTGTTTTACGTAACAAGTCTTTCGGAGCTTCCGCTGTTTGAAGGCCGTTTCCGCGCAGATAAAAATCTTTTATATACCTGCAGAGGCCATGAATGCGATCTTCCACAGGATATTTAGTATAGTAATCTTATTTTTAGTATATACCTGTATATACGCACAGAAGAAGCCCGTGCTGCATGCGCATAATGACTATGCTAAAAAACACCCGCTCTCCGATGCACTCGCTGCCGGTATCCGCAGTATAGAGATCGATGTTTATTATCACAAAAACAGGGTGGTGGTCTCGCACATTCCGCTTTTTCTCGGAGCCAAAAAAGACCTGTATGAAGTATATGGTACTGCTTTTGACCATGCCGGAAAGGAAAAACGCCTGCCGGACTCTATGACCCTGATGCTGGACATTAAGTCCGGGCACGACAGCACCACCTGGTACGCCCTGAAAGAAGTACGCAGGCTGGTAAAAAATACGCCCGGAACACAGTTTCGCATACTGCTTACCGGTGGCTACCGACGGGAGCAGACCGGCAGCTTTCCCCAGCTGAGCATCGTATTCGACGCTTCCCTGGCGGCTTTTCTGAACGGCGGGGAGATCGCTCCCGGTACCGGCCGGCTCAGCTGTTCGTACGGTACGTTCCGCAAAACGCTAAAGGAACTCGGCCCGGATAAGGTAAAAGAACGTCTGCGCCTGGCTGCCGCACAGGGCATGGAAACCCGGGTATGGGGTGCCGGGAACCGCGAAAAGACCTGGCGTTCCCTCTGCGATATGGGCATACGCATTGTCAACGTTGACAAGTATAAAAAAGCCCGTGGTTTTTTATCACAATACCCCTGAATTCCCCGGCTGCATGTTTGCCCGGTATTGATATATTTGCGGTAAACAAATCGGTATGGCGTATCGTATCCTGGTAATTACCTATTCGCAGACGGGGCAGACCAATGCCATTGCAGAAGCCTTGCTGCAGGGTTTCGGCAGCGATTGCGAACGGAAATATGTACAGATAGAACCCGAAAAAAAATACCCATTCCCCTGGAACGGCCGGGCTTTCTTCGATGCCATGCCCGAAACGGTACTCGAAATACCCATCGCCCTGAAGCCCATAGACCTGGCTCCCGGTGAAAAGTTCGACCTTATTTTACTGGGCTGGCAACCCTGGTTCCTTTCCGTGAACCGCCCCATACTCAGCTTTATGCGTTCGGCACAGGGTCGCAGCCTGCTTAAAGATACGCCCGTGGTTACCTTCCTGGGCTGCCGTAACATGTGGGTGAGCGCCAACGAAAAAATGAAGCGTTACCTGGCCGAAGCCGGAGCGCGGCATGTAGGGCAGATCGCCATGGTGAACCATTCGCCCAACCTGGTAAGCCTCATCACCATACTGGCCTGGATGCTGAAAGGCGTTAAGGAAAATTTCATGGGCATCTTCCCTTCCGGGGGCATCGACGCTTCGTATTACCGCAGCAGTCCGAAAATGGGCGAAGCCATTTACAAGGCCTTAAAAGCCGGTAACTGGGAAAACTTACAGTCCGAACTGCTTGCCCTGGGCGCCATGCAGATCAAACCCAAGCTGATCCTGATGGAAAAAACGGGTTCGCAGCGTTTCATCTTCTTTGCAAAATGGATCTCGGCCAAAGGCGGCGAGGGGGAACAGAGCCGCGTACCCCGCGTGATCTTTTTTTCCTGGTTCCTGCCTTTTATGATCGTGCTGCTTACCCCGCTCATTACCCTGCTGCGCCCTTTGCAGATACTGTTGAAACGGAAAGAACTGCGGCGGGAGGCCGAATACCTGGTGCAGCTGCCTTTCGAGAAGGGGCGTTTTCATCCGTCGGATAAAAGTCTGTGATTCATTGTATTAATGTGCGAATGCCCGGGTCTGCGTATACCGTTCGGTCTATTCGCCGATAAATATTACTTTTGTTTGCCCGCAGAAAAGGAACAAATCTCCGTTTCTGCCGTTCTTTACGAATCAAACTTAGCATCTGTTGACAAATAATGTATATATAACCCGTATAGCCGCGTACCTGCCCGGAGCCCCGGTTCCGAACGCAGAAATGGAAGAGTACCTGGGTTTTGTATCCGGCAAGCCGTCTAAAAGTAAATCGATCGTTTTACGTAACAACGGCATCACGTCGCGTTACTATGCCATCGATAAGGCGGGCAACCTGCTGGAGACCAATGCCGAAATGACCGCCAAAGCCGTGCGCGCCCTGCTGAACGGCGATATACGGCCCGACGAGGTACAACTGCTCTGCAGCGGAACCACCTCGCCTGACCAGCTTTTGCCCGGCCATGCCAATATGGTACACGGACTGCTGGGCGGAAGTCACATGGAGGTGAGCGGCAACACGGGCTCCTGTCTTTCGGGTTTTCATGCCTTTAAAACGGCCTGGCTCAACCTGGTCACGGGTTTGCACGAAAATGCCGTGGTAACCGGTTCTGAGCTGTGGAGCAAGAATTTCAGGCACGAATATTTTGAAGAAGAATCCCAGAAATTACAGGAGCTGGAAAACCAGCCCTATATAGCGTTCGACCGCGATTTTCTGCGCTGGATGCTGTCGGACGGAGCGGCCGCGGCCCTGCTGCAAACCCGCCCCGCCGGCGAAATGAGCCTGCGCATCGACTGGATCGAAAGCAAGTCCTTTGCGCATGAACTGAAGACCTGTATGTACATGGGAGGCGATAAGGACCCGCAAACCGGTGACCTGAAAGGCTTTCGTGAATACACCGATAAGGAATGGCTTACGAATTCCATCTTTGCCATTAAGCAGGATACCAAACTGCTGGGTAAATTTATTATACGTAAAGGCATGGAATACACGGCCGAGATCGTGAAAAAACACGGTCTGAAGGCAGAAGAGATCGACTGGGTGCTGCCGCATATCTCGTCTATGTTCTTCCACGAACAGATGCAGAACGGTTACGATGAGATCGGTTTTCACATACCTGCCGAACGCTGGTTCACGAACCTGACCACGGTAGGCAACCTGGGATCGGCCGCCTTTTTGTTTATATTAGAGGAAATGTGGCGCAGCGGCCGCCTGAAAAAAGGACAGCGCCTGCTGGTGATGGTCCCCGAAAGTGCCCGCTTTGCCTATGGATATGCTCACTTAACCGTTGTGTAATTATGAGTCTTGTAACCGCCACCGAGATCGACCGCTTTATCCCCCAGAAAGATCCTTTCATACTGGTAAGCACCCTGGAAAAATGTGATGCCGATGGCGCTGCATCTACCTTTACCGTTCCCGAAACGCATGTGCTGGTCGAAAACGGTCACCTTACGGCATCCGGGCTTACCGAACACATGGCACAGACCGCCGCCCTGCACTCCGGCTACGATTCACAGCGTAAAGGCGTGGATCCCCCGGTAGGCTTCATCGGGCAGATAAAAGACCTGCAGATACTGGCGCTGCCGCCCGCAGGTTCCACCCTACAGACAGAGATTCGTTTTATTCACCGGGTAGGCCCGGTTTCTGTGATCGAATGCGCGGCTTACCTCGGCGGGGACTGCGTATCGAAATGCGAAATGAAGATCGTGGTACAGAACCCGCCCCCGCAAAACACATAATTTATGGAATACAAGCGTTTAGGAAATTCAGGGCTGCGTGTAAGCGCCCTTTCCCTGGGCTCATGGCTCACGTTCGGCAACCAGATCAGCGATGATACGGCCCGCGAACTGATGCACCTGGCGTATGACCGGGGCGTGAACTTTTTCGACAATGCCGAGATCTACGCCGAAGGCCGTTCGGAAGAAGTGATGGGCCGCATACTGGCCGCTTCCGGCTGGAGCCGCGATTCGTACATCGTATCCAGTAAGGTGTTCTGGGGCGGTAAAAAGCCCACCCAGTACGGCCTGAACCGCAAACACATCTTTGAGGCCTGCCATGCCGCGCTGAAGCGCCTGCAGGTAGAGTACCTCGACCTGTATTTCTGCCACCGTCCCGATGCAGAAACCCCGGTGGAAGAGACCGTATTTGCCATGAACGACCTGATACGTCAGGGTAAAATATTTTACTGGGGCACCAGCGAATGGGAAGCCCAGCGCATTACCGAAGCGCATGCCGTGGCCCGGGCCAATAACCTGATAGGCCCCACCATGGAACAGCCGCAGTACAACATGTTCCGCCGCGACCGCCTGGAACTGGAATACCGTCATTTGTATACGAATTTCGGCATGGGCACCACCATCTGGTCGCCCCTGGCCGGCGGTGTGCTCACCGGTAAGTACAACGAGGGTATTCCCGACAGCGTGCGCGCCTCCCTGCCGGAAATGGAGAACTGGCGTAAGAAATTCGGCAATGACGAAGGCCGCGCCATGATCGAAAAAGTGAAGCAGCTGCAGCAACTGGCGGCAGAGCTGGGCATTTCGGTGGCCGTACTGTCCATTGCCTGGTGTGCCCGTAACAAGAACGTGAGCACCGTGATACTGGGCGCCAGCAAACCCGCACAACTGCAGGAAACGCTCACGGCCACGGAACACCTGGACAAAATGACGCCCGAAGTGATGCAACGCATCGACGATATTCTTGAAAATGCACCCAAAGCCCCGGCTTTCGGCTAAAAATATCTGTGTGAACTCCCTGCAGCAAAGCATATTGTACGCCGCTTCGGCCTCGCCTTTCTACCGGCAGCACTTTCGTGACCTGTCCCTGGAAACGATGCAGTTCCCTGCCGATCTGCCGCGGCTGCCCTTCACCACCAAAACCGATCTTTCGGGCGAGAACCGCCGCTTTTTATGCGTGGAGAACCGGCAGGTGGCCGACTGGGTGAGTACGTCCGGAACCCTGGGTGATCCCGTATGGTATGCCCTGAGCGAAAAAGACCTGGACCGCCTGGCCCAGAATGAGGCCGGTTCCTTTCAACTGGCAGGCATTCAGCCGGAGGACACCATACTGATTACTACCACGCTCGACCGCCGTTTTATGGCCGGATTAGCCTATTTCCTGGGCGCACGCCGCCTGGGTGCCGCTGTGATCCGCTCCGGGCCGGGCATTCCCGAACTGCAATGGGACAGCATACGCCAGATGGAACCAACGGTGATCATTGCCGTACCTTCCTTCCTTCTGAAAATGGCCGAATTTGCCGAAAAGAACGGCATCGATATACGCAAAGCCAGCCTGCGCAAAGCCATCTGCATCGGCGAACCCATACGCAATATCGATCTCAGTCCCAACGAGCTGGCCCTGCGCATTGCCGAAAAATGGCCCGGGCTGCATCTATACAGCACCTATGCCTCTACCGAAATGAGTACCGCTTTTACCGAATGTGAGGCCGGACTGGGTGCCCATCAGCAGGATACTTTACTATACAGTGAGTTCCTCGACGAGCACGACCGCCCCGTGGCCGAAGGAGAACCGGGCGAACTGGTGTTCACCAGCATCGGTGTGGAAGCCATGCCCCTGGTACGTTTTCGCACGGGCGACCTGGTAAGGCACTATACCGGGCTTTGTGCCTGCGGACGCAGCAGTCTGCGCATCGGGCCGGTAGAAGGCCGCAAACAGCAGATGATCAAATACCGGGGCACCACTCTCTATCCGCCTGCCCTGATCGGCGTACTGAACGAATCGGAGAACATCGAGACCTTCCAGGTGCACGTATCCAGCTCCGCGGCCGGTACCGACGAACTGCACATCTGGGTGGCCCTGCGCAGCGGGGGGGAAGAAGAACTGAACGAACTGCGCAACCGCTTCCGCGCCCGTATACGTGTAGCGCCCCAGATCATTGAAAAAACGGCAGAGGAGATCGAAAAAAGCCGCTGGCCCGCCAAAAGTCGCAAACCCCTGTTGTTTATCGACCATCGATAATTTAGGACTTTGCAGAAAATGTTGGAGTTATCTTCAAAATGTCGTATCTTTGCCATTCATATTGTTACATAAAGATGGTTGCAGGTCTAACTGCAAAAACTTAAGATAAAACCATAAGGTAATATAGACTGAGCTGTCCTGATAAAGTTGACAGCTCTTTTTGTATATAATAAACGTTTAAAAATAAAATCAATATGCCAGCCTATAAATCTGAACTTTTTAAGTTCGCTGTTTTCCCTAATTATAACAATGCTATTGCTTTTTTGGCAGAAACTCTTTCTGATGTGGAAGAATGGGATTTTGCTGACTCTAAAACCAAGTCATATTCTATTTAAAAAAATTATCTTGAATTTACCTTCAGAAAACTACAACAAGAGAAAAAAGTGGTTTTTACTTCTGATAACAAGTATGCATGTTTCAACACTGGGCTAATTACAAGTAATTTAGAAGAGATTTTTGCTTTTTTCGAAGAATATAAAAACCCTAAATCTGGCTTTACTACTCCTTATTGTTTTAAAGCGTTCCTGAAAAAAAGTGATAATAATATCTTAAAGCACTTTTCACATAATATCCCTGATATAGCTAATTTTTTTGATCGGCCTGAGTTACTTATTTTTAACCCGAAATGCGAATTAATTCCAGATATTGATCACATTATAAAAGACAATATTAGTCGTTTCCCTTCTCATCTTCAAACGACAGATCATGCCGAATTACGCAGGCAATTAACCGGTTCTATTGATGAAGTCAAAATAAGAGTAAAAACTAATTATAAGATTGCAGTGCCTCAGTACTATGATGGGAAAATCCAACTTCTACTACCCTTATGTCTTACTTCTGGTTCGCCCAATCCTGATTTAGCGTTAGTTGTTCATCGCCTCAACGACAAGACATACACTGCCCGAACCTGTTTAACTTTAAAAATGGCTTACAATAATGCACGACTTATTGTTAAACCTCAAAGTAACTGGCTTAAACCATAACTATGTTGTTCATACCGCTGAAATTTTTCCATACGGGATGCGGTTCCCGGCGTTTTCGGCAGAGATGGGGTTCTTAAATCATAAATTTAATGTTACTTTTGTGCCCGGCTTATTGCTAACTATTCATAACGTATGCCGAGAGACAATTCCATAAAACATGTTTTAATTATTGGCAGCGGCCCCATTATTATCGGGCAGGCCTGCGAGTTTGACTATTCCGGATCTCAGGCTTCGCGCTCCCTGCGTGAAGAAGGTATCGAGGTTTCGCTCATCAATTCGAACCCCGCCACCATTATGACGGACCCGGTAACGGCCGATCATGTGTACCTGCTGCCCCTGGAGCCCGAAAGCATTGTGCGCATCCTGAAAGAACAGAAGATCGATGCCGTGCTGCCTACCATGGGCGGACAAACCGCACTGAACCTGGCTAAAACATGCGAGGAAATGGGAATATGGAAAGAACACGGCGTACGGGTGATCGGGGTGGACATGGAAGCCATCGAGACCACCGAGAACCGTGATGCCTTCCGCCAGCTCATGATCGACATCGGCGTAGGTGTGGCCCCTTCGCGCGTGGCCACCTCCATGCTCGAGGGTAAAGAAATTGCCAATGAGATCGGTTTTCCGCTGGTGATCCGTCCTTCCTATACACTGGGCGGACTGGGCGGAGCTTTCGTACATACCAAAGACGAGTTCGAAGGCCTGCTGCAACGTGGCCTGCAGCTGTCTCCCATTCATGAAGTACTGGTTGAAAAAGCGGTACTCGGCTGGAAGGAATACGAGCTGGAACTGCTGCGCGACTCCAACGACAACGTGGTGATCATCTGTACCATCGAGAACTTTGACCCCATGGGTATCCATACGGGCGACAGTATTACGGTGGCCCCGGCCATGACGCTGAGCGATACCACGTTCCAGCGCATGCGCGATATGTCCATTAAAATGATGCGTTCCATCGGTAATTTTGCCGGCGGATGTAATGTACAGTTCTCCGTAGACCCGGAGACCGAGGACATCATCGCCATCGAGATCAATCCCCGCGTATCCCGTTCTTCGGCCCTGGCCTCCAAGGCTACGGGTTATCCCATTGCGAAGATCGCCGCCAAACTGGCCCTGGGCTACCACCTCAACGAACTTAAAAACCCGATCACGGGCACTTCGGCCCTGTTTGAGCCTACGCTCGACTATGTGATCGTAAAAATACCGCGCTGGAACTTCGATAAGTTCAAGGGCGCCAACCGCGTACTGGGTCTGCAGATGAAATCCGTGGGCGAAGTAATGGGTATCGGCCGTTCTTTCCAGGAAGCCCTGCAGAAGGCCTGCCAGTCGCTCGAGATCAACCGCAACGGCCTGGGCGCCGACGGTAAGGAGCTCCGCAACCGCGACGAGATCCTGAAAAGCCTGGAATTTGCCTCCTGGAACCGCCTTTTCCACGTGTACGACGCCATTAAGCTGGGCATTCCGATCAATACCATACACAAGGTAAGCCGCATCGATAAATGGTTCCTGTACCAGATCGAAGAGCTGATCGCCCTGGAAAATACCATCTGTGAATATACCATCGATACCCTGCCGCGCGAACTGCTGAAAATAGCCAAGCAGAAAGGTTACGGCGACCGCCAGATAGCGCACCTGCTGGGCTGTCTGGAAAGCGAGGTATACAAAAAACGCGCCGAAATGAACGTACAGCGTACCTACAAACTGGTAGATACCTGTGCGGCTGAATTCGAGGCGCTTACGCCTTATTATTATTCCACTTTCGAAGAAGAGAACGAAAGTGTACGCAGCGACCGTAAAAAGGTGCTGATACTCGGTTCGGGCCCTAACCGTATCGGGCAGGGCATCGAGTTCGATTACAGCTGTGTGCACGGTGTACTGGCTGCTAAAGAGTGCGGTTACGAGACCATTATGGTGAACTGTAACCCCGAAACGGTATCCACCGATTTCAGTACGGCCGATAAACTCTACTTCGAACCCGTGTTCTGGGAACACGTATACGATATCATACAGCACGAGAAGCCCGACGGCGTTATTGTACAGCTGGGCGGACAGACCGCACTGAAGCTGGCCGAGAAAATGAACCGCTACGGCATACCGATCTTCGGTACTTCGTTCGAAAGCATCGACCTGGCCGAGGACCGCGGCCGTTTCTCCACCCTGCTGAAAGACCTGGGCATTCCGTACCCGAAATTCGGTACGGTGACCACCGCCGACGAAGCCATAGACCTGGCCCGTGAACTGGGATTCCCGCTGCTGGTGCGTCCCAGCTATGTACTGGGCGGTCAGAAAATGAAGATTGTACTGAACGACGAAGAGCTGGAAGCCCACGTGATCGAGCTCTTTAAGGAGTTCCCGGGCAACCGCGTACTGCTGGATCACTTCCTGGAGCGTACCATCGAGGCGGAGACCGACTCCGTTTGCGACGGCGAGGACGTATGCATCATCGGTATGATGGAACACATTGAACCGGCCGGTATCCACTCCGGCGACAGTTTTGCCGTACTGCCCACCTTCGACCTTTCAGAAAAAGTACTGGAGCAGATGCGCGACTACACGGTAAAGATCGGTAAAGCCCTGCAGGTAAAAGGACTCATCAATATACAATTTGCCATTAAGGACGAACAGGTATATGTGATCGAGGCCAATCCGCGTGCTTCGCGCACCATGCCGTTCATTGCCAAAGCATACCGTCAGCCCTATATCAACTGGGCCACCAAGATCATGCTGGGTGAGGCAAAAGTGAAGGACTTTACCTACGATCCGCAGATGAAGGGATATGCCATAAAGATACCGGTGTTCTCCTACGAAAAATTCCCGGAAGTGCAGAAAGAACTGGGCCCCGAAATGAAATCCACGGGCGAGGGGATTTACTTCATCGACGATCTGAAAGACAAATTCTTCCGCGAAGTATACGCACAACGTAACCTTTATCTGAGCCGGTAATGCTGTTGCGCGCCATCATCATATTGCTGATCGTGATACTGATCCTGAATTTCTTCAGGAAGTACATCCGTCCTGTTGTAAAGGCCGCCAACGATATCAACGAGCGCGAAAAACGACGGAACCAGACCATCGACTATGGTACGGACCATCGGCCTAAGAAGCAGCGCCGTCCGAACGACGACGACGGGGAATACATCGAGTACAAGGAGATCAAATAGGTTTATTTACGCCAGGGAATAAAGCGGCCGGCATACTTGTAGAAAATATCCGTGAAGGGCGGCGAAATATGAAAGCGCAGCACCACGAACAGGTAAATACCGGCCAGCAGCACCGAACGCAATGCCATGTTCAGTATCGGGTGAAAATGCAGCGGTATAAAATAACCCAGCAACAGCAGCACACAGAACAGGCCCAGCAAAATGGCCGATTTGGAAGAGAAAGGCTGTGTTTTGTATTTGGCGCGTACAAACAGGAAATAGATCACCGCAATGAGGAAGGTGGAAAAAGCCGTGGCCGCCGCCGCACCCTCGATCCCATAGCGGGGTATAAGCAGGTAGTTGCCTGTGATGTTCACCGCCAGGAATAGGATAATGATCACAAAATTGATGCGGTAATATTTAGAATTGGTGGTGATGAGCGCATTGGCCCCCATGGCATGCGATATCAGTTTGGAAATGCCCGTAATGATCACCACCCCGATACCTCCGGCATATTTTTCACCTTTGGGTATGGTGGCATAAAAATCCTGTATGTTCAGCACGATGAGCAGGAACAGCAGGAAACCCGCCATAAGCTGCGAAACGGCTGCATCGCGGTTAATACTGCGGATACGTTCCGTATCGTTCTTCGTGATGGCGTCGGCCATGAGCGGCGACAATATCTGTCCCAGGGAACGCTGCGGCAGTTCAATGATGGTGGCCAGGTACATGGCCATGGAATAGATGGCGGCATCTTTAAGACCCAGGCTCGAAGTGATCATGAAAATATCCACCCGTCCGCCGATACTGCTGCCGATGCTGCCCACCGAGGTAAAAAGCAGGTATGTGGAATATTCCTTCAGGAAACCTTTGCCCAGTACCGGTTTGCGCAGCCGTGACGATTCCCCCGAAATAAACAGGAAATACAGCGCCTGGCACAGGAATACCACGCCGTAGCCGATCATGATGCTCAATACCATCTGGGTGATACTGAGCACGTCAAAGAAATACAGGAGCACCGAAACCGCCAGCAGGGCACGGGTGAGCACATCCCTGAAAAAAATGGGCCAGCTGATCTTCAGCAGGGTGTTGGAGAACTTTTCGAATACGGCCGCCAGTATCATAAAACCCGCTGCCGGAAGCATGTAGATATAGTAGCGGTTGAATGCCGGGGCCTTACTGCGGAAATAATCGAAGATCCATTCCTTCAGCGCCCAGCCCAGCAGGCACATGAGTACTATGCCCAGCAACGCGCCCCATACGTTAAGCGATATAAAAGCCTGCCGGGTATGTGGCTGCTCGTTGTGCCGGGCGTAATAACGTACGATGGCGCTGGGTATGCCCAGCTGAAAAATGAGTCCGAAAATGGCTACGGCTTCTACAAATACGCGTACCAGGCCGTTCTCTTCTTCTGTAAGGCAATACGGCAGTATAATAACCAGGGTCACATAGGCGATAAGCACTCCTATGTACGACACAGCGGTGCCCTTAATACCTTCTCTGGCTACAATACCCATTTTTGTTTATGCCTGCGGTGACTTCTTTCTGCTTTGATACACCAGGAATCCGATGCCACCCAGTGCAAGCGTAAGTACCAGTATGCTGGACATCAGTGAAATGCGCGACCCTTCGCGGAAGCTTTTCGGTTCGAACACGAATTCGATATTGTGTTTACCGGCCGGTACCTTCAGGGCACGCAGGATGTAATTCACACGGATATGGTCGGTCTTCTGACCGTCGATATACGCTTCCCAGCCCTTGCCGCTGTTGTAGTAGATCTCAGAGAACACGGCCAGGCGCTGTGCATTGCTCATGGATTCGTACTTCATGCGGTCGGGGTGGTAAGACACCAGTTTAATGGTTGCGGTTGAATCCGGTGTGGTCTGTACATCGCTCAGGTAGGCTTTGTCTTTTTCGCTGATCACGGCCGTAGTACGCGGATTCAGGCCGGTGAGTCCGTTGATCTCATCGTCGGGCGTGGGAGCCCATTTAAAGTTGCTCACGAACCAGGCATTACCCAGTGCGTCCGGGTTCGGCATAACCTGTGGCGGAGCATCCGGCGTCTCGCCGGACACGATGATATATTTGGCATTCAGCATGTCGAGCACGGCCATGTTATTTTTGGAGATATGACGCTCGATCACGTCCTGGTAACGACGGATCTTGGCCGCATGGTACCCGCCGATCGACTTGTGGAAAAGCGAAGGCATGGCATCGGCAAAAGGGCCGCGGGTAACGTCGAACACACGGTAATGAATATCCGGGTCCTGCATAATGAGGCGGTCTGCCTGACTGGCAGAGGCCGTAAGCGTTTTGCGGGGCTTGAAATCACCGGGAGCCATATAACGGGCATCCACACCGATCATATCAAAAACGACCAACAGGGCCAGTACGGCGGTAAATATCTGGGGTTTCAGTATGTTACGGTTCAGCAGGAATACCATACCCGCGCTGAGTGCGATCAGTACAAAAGAACGCAGTGCGTCCATACGGGCCAGGCTGGCACGGTCAGACTGTATGGCGTCCAGCAGCCACTGTTCGCCGCCTATCATGCTTTTAATGCTTTCGTCCACCTGCTCGTTCTGGAAAGAGAAGAACAGGGCCGGGGCCAGCGCGATCAGCAGGCAGATACCGCCCAGTATGCCGGCAATGATAAAGAAACGCTTGCCTTCCTTCTCCGGGTCTTTTTTCAGGTTCTCGATAAGGGCCATAATTCCGAAACCGGCACCGGCAGCTACGCAGAGCAGGGTAAGGCTCATGGCCATGAGCGGGGTGCGGAATTTGTTGTACATCGGGAAATAGCTGAACATCAGGTCGGAGAAAACACCGAGGTGCCGGCCCCAGGACAGCAGCATCGAGAACACGAAGATGCCCAGCAGCCACCAGCGCTGTGATGATCTTCCCGCGATCATAAAGTACAGGAAGAACAGGAAGGCGATCACGCCCATATAGGCCGGTCCGCCGGTAAAAGGCTGGTCGCCCCAGTAGGTAGGTGCGCCTTTTATAAAATTATCGGCTCCGCGGCGGTCTATACCATGTGCGATCATGGCCTTGTAGGTTTCTGAATTTTTCGAAAGTTCCTCTGCACTGCGGCCGCCGTAAGCATTGGGAATGATCAGGTCGATCGACTCCCCGATGCCGTAACTCCAGCTAAAGGCATACCCTTTGTCCAGGCCGCTCTGTCCGCTGTTGGGTGCATCCGAAAGTTCGGAACCGCCGCGGATGGTCTCATCGGCATACTCGTAGGTGGTCCACAGCAGCGAGGCATTGCTGCCTATGCTCAGGCCTACGGAAAGTATCATTACCGAAGCCGCGATCAACACGCTTTTGAACTGTTTGCTCTGTATGGCCAGTACGATCTGGTACAGGAAATAAATACCCAGTCCCAGGAAGGTATAATAAGTGATCTGCGGGTGGTTAAAACCCAGCTGCATGGCAACGGCGATGAGACTTACCACCGAACCGGCGATCACTTTTTTATCGAAAATAAGCACCGCACCGGCCCATATGGCAGGCATCAGCGCCAGGGCAAGTATCTTGTTCAGGTGTCCCGCTTCGATACTCACAATATTGAAGCAGCTATAGGTAAAAACAAGGGTGGCGATCAGGTTCACCCAGGGTTTGAACTTCAGAGCATAGAAAAACAGGAATCCTGATACCAGGCAAAGGAAAAAGATGCTGAAGGGTGAGGGCAGGTTTTGGGTAATAGGATTCAGGATGAAGCGTTTTACCAGGTTATTCTTGTGTTCCAGGTAAACCTGGTAGGTAGGCATTCCCGAAAACATGCTGTTGGTCCACAGGATCTGTTTGCCTTCTTCCTTCATGTATTTTTTCACTTCGGTCTGTCCGCCTTCGGCCTGAACTACATCTGACTGGTTCAGTACTTTGCCTGAGAAATTGGGATACAGGTAAATAGCCGTAAGCACGAGGCTTACCGCAAACAGTATAAGAACCAAGATAAGGTCTTTTCGGGTCTGATTGTTTTCCATCCTGTTGTTCTGAATTATTTTATTCCTTCGACAAATTTAACTGAAGAATCGGTTTTTTAGGTGTTTCTGCATTTTATATAATGATGCGCAGGCATATATTCTTTCCAAAATGTCACTGGTCCTTTCTTACAATGCTGATTACCATACCGGCACGGCTTATCAGTCCCAGGCTGGTAAAAAGTACCTGGAAAGGTTTTACCAGCAGTTCAAAAGGCACAAAAGATGCGATAACGACCTTGCGCATCAGCATAATATTCCATAAGCTCCTGTTCTCCGGGCAGCGGTGCACCGAAAATAAGTCTACACTCCCTGCAGCGGCACACATCATACTTCCCACATTTAAAAATAACCCGGGTATTCTGTGCATCACAAATCGGACATATGTTCATTGTTATTGTATTTCAGTTATTTGTGTCTGGCGTTGATAAGTGTGTCCTGCTCAGTGAAATCGGAAGGATCCCGCTGTTCTCTGCCGGGGATCGTTCGTCAGTTCGTATCTGTACGTAAGCTTTCGATAAAGCGTTCCACAACGTGTTCAAACAGGCCGGCCTCGCGGATCAGGGTTTCGGCAAATTCGCGGAAAGCGCCTTCGCCGCCTTTTGCGCGGGTCACAAAGTCCACCTGGCTGCGGATGTAATCCGGAGCATCGGCAGGGGCAGCCGAACGGCCCACGAGCTGCAGCAGGGGCAGATCGTTCAGGTCGTTACCGATAAAAGCGGCCTGCTGCGGCGTAAGACCCATTTCTTCGCATATTTTCAGGGCCTGGCTGCGTTTATCCCGGATACCGCAGTATACGTGTTCCATCTGCAGTTTTTCGGCACGGCGGCGGGTTTCGCCCGTATCTTCGCCGCTCAGGACCACTACCGGAACGTTGAGTATACGTAAAAAGGCCAGTCCGGCGCTGTCGGCCGTATTGAATTTTTTCATGGCAAAACCTTCGGCGCTGTAATACATGCCGTTATCGGTCCATACGCCATCTATATCCGTAAATACTATTTTTATCGGGAACTCAGGCAACATCTTCGGGGAATATCAGTTCGTTGGCCGCAATGTTCTTACGAGCCTTTTTACCCACGATCAGCTCCCGGTTCTTCCATTTTACGCCGTTACCCGGGCTCAGCAGGTGCAGATCGGCCTCGCTGATGGTCTCGCCTTCGGCAATATCGCGCAGCGAAGCCACCGAACGCTCCAGTTTTACGCTGGAAGAAGCCGACGCTTCGGAGCGGAACATTTTTTCTTCGCCCAGTGAGGCCTCGATGTTACGTATATCGCGCACCATGCGGAAGATACCGTCTTTTTCGGCTGAACCGGCATGGTCGCTGCCCTTCATGTTGCGGTCCAGCGTTACGTGTTTTTCAATGATCCTGGCTCCCAGCGCCACGGCTACGGTAGGCACTACAATGCCTATGGAATGGTCGGAATAACCGATGGTGTAGTTGGGGTATTTTTTTGTGAGAAACGGAATGGTATTCAGGTTCAGGTGCCCGTAATCGCTGGGATATTCAGACAGGCAGTGCAGTATGCTGATGTTCTCGTGATGGCGGGTGATCACCTCCAGGGCATCGTTCAGCTCTTCTTCACCGCCCATTCCGGTAGAAAGAATAATGGGAATTTTTGTCTCGGCCAGGGCATTGAGCAGGGGCAGGTTGGTAAGGTCGCGGCTGGCCACTTTGAGGCGGTCGGGCGTAAAATACTTCAGGATGCTGAGACAGCCGATGCTGCACAGGGTTTCCACGAAATCGGCCCCGCGGGCTTTTACGTGTTTGTATACTTCAAAGTGCTCCTCGTCCGACAGTTCCAGGGCGGCGCGGTGTTCGCCGTAGGTACGTCCGAAGCTGTGGGGCGAAGTATAGGGCTGGTCCATCTGGCTCTGCGTCAGTTCTTCCTTCAGGTCGCGCTTGGTCAGCTTTATGGCGTCCATCGGCGGCAGGTCACGGTCAAAGAACTTATCCCTGACCGGCTGCAGGCAGAGATCTGCGATCACTTTTGCTATGTCAACCGAACCGTTGTGGTTCTGTCCGATTTCACCTATAATGTAAGTGTGCATAGGTTCACTTTTTGTATTTTTCAATTTGTTCTGACATTTTCAGGGCCATATCGGGCCGTTCTTCCAGTACGTAAGGGATCACGCGGCGTATATCGCCGTGGGTACGGGCAAAAAGCTCGGCCGCCATTTCCATGTCCCCGGGCGTATCTACCGACAGGCGCAGGCTGTGCAGCACTTCTTGGGGCCAGTGGTGTTCCACCCAGTGTATACGAAAGTGCTCGCGGCCTTCGCCGTACATGTAACTGGTCACGTGTTCGCAATTCTCCGGGCTCAGGTCGCTCATTTTGTGCCGTAATGCCGGGCCGGAGACCAGTTCGCAGTACAGGCCCAGGTGCGTACGTATGGAAGGCGTTCCGTTCACGCGCTGGGCAATGTATTCGGCGGGGTCTTCTGCGGCGGCATCCAGCAGTTCCTGCAGGTAATCCATGTCCAGGAAGGGATTATCGGCACAGATGCGTACCAGGTACGCAGCCCCGGTCTGCTCTGCCAGCGTACGAAAGCGGGAAAGTACGTCGTTCTCGCTGCCCCAGGTAACCTGTATGTTTTTACCCGCGGCCCATGCACCCAGGGCGGCATTGTCTTTTTCGGGGCCGCTGGCTATGTACAGGGGAATATGTGGAAAGCGTTCCTGCAGGCGGCCTGTAACGATATCCAGGATGCTTTTGCCTTCGAAGGCAGGTATCAGGATCTTGCCGGGCAGACGCACGGAACCCATCCTGGCCTGTATGACAAAAATCGTACTGAATTCCTGCTTTTCCGTATGCATATGCTGCGCTCTGCCTTGTTTTTAGTATTGAAAGACAGCAAATCTACTATTTTTTAGCGTTATCCGGACGTCTCTCCTAAATTGCAGGTAAAATTAAGCCCAGCTTTCATTTTTTTGTAATTTTACCTGCATTTCCTGAAGCTTAAGCATGGAGAACAACAACAGACTGATGAGCAGAGAATTCCGGCTCAACTATTGGAACTCATTTAACATTTCGACGATATTGCCTGCATCATTCCCGGAAGTCGATAAATCAGACCAGGCCTCATGAAAATAGGGCTTTTCAATACCGAAGCCGGGAACGGGGGGGCGGCCATAGCCTGCCGGCGCCTGTATGCAGGCCTGCAAAACCGGCAGCAGGACGTGTCTTTCATTCATGTACAAACACAGCAGCCCTTACAGAAATGGAAACGTCTGGGTCTCGTTGCCCTGGAAAAAGGCCCCCTGCGGCTCTGTCTGGCCCGTCGTGAAGATCTGTTCCAGTTCAGCACGGGCACAACGGGCGACCCTTTCATCGCCCGCAAACTCCGCCGTTTTGACGTAGTGAACCTGCATTATATCAACCAGGGATTTTTATCACTGAGACAACTGGAGAGCCTGGCCCGGCACCGGATCCCCGCCGTATGGACCCTGCACGATATGTGGGCCTTTACCGGAGGCTGCCACAACTCAATGGGCTGTGACCATTTTACCGGGCAGTGCGGCGACTGTTTTTTTATGAAAAACCCGGCCCCCCGGGATTATTCCCATACCGTTCACCGCCGCAAACAGGCGCTTTTCAACAAACTGGACATCCATATTGTTACGCCCAGTCACTGGCTGGCCCGGCAGGCTGCATCCAGCTCACTCCTGCGCGACAAGGATATACAGGTGATACCCAATCCGCTGTCCGGCAAAACCTTCCGGCCCGGGGACAAAACAGCGCTGCGCCGGGAACTGGGACTACCTGCCGATAAAAAGATCATTCTCTTCGCGGCAGCTATTGCCAGCGATTACCGCAAAGGCGTGCAATACCTGCAGGAGGCCCTGGAAATTATTGCGGCCCGGGAGCAGGATTCTGCCGATAAATACCTGCTGCTGGTGCTGGGAAATATGAAAGCAGATGCCAGGAACGGACAGGGTTTCGAAAGCCGTTATACCGGTTTTGTATCCGACGAAGAACGAATGGCCGCCTATTACGGCGCTGCCGATGTATTTGTACTGCCTTCCCTGGCCGAGAACCTGCCCAATTCACTGATAGAGTCCCTGGCCTGTGGTACGCCCGTAGTGGGCTTTGACGTAGGTGGCATACCCGATATCATACAACACAGGCAGAACGGTTACCTGGCCCGCTATAAAGATGCGGCCGACCTTGCCGAAGGGATCCTGTTTACCCTGGACCCCGGCCTGCAGGCAGAGTTGCAGCAGAATGCCCGGCAGTCCTTCCTGGACAATTTTGAAGAACAACAACAGGTAACCCGCTACCTGGAACTATACGAAAGCCTATGCCGCAGCCGCTCATAAGCATTATAACCGTTTGCTACAATGCGGCTTCTGCGATTGAAGTAACGCTGCAGAGCGTATGCGGACAAAGCTGGCCGGCACTGGAATACATCATCATCGACGGTGCCTCGTCAGACGATACACTGGAAATTGTACGCAGGTACGAAAAACGTATCAGCCGTATCGTTTCTGAAAAAGACCGTGGCATTTACGATGCCATGAACAAGGGCCTGCAGCTGGCCACGGGCGAGTTTGTACTGTTCATGAATGCAGGCGACGTATTTCATAGTACCGACACCATTGAAAAAGTCTTTGCAACACCGGGCGATTACGACCTGCGTTACGGCGAGACCCTGTTCGTGAATGCGGTGGGAGAGCCACAGGGTACCATGTCGGCCATACGGCACCGTAAACTGCCGGCACAGCTCAGCTGGCGCTCCATGCGTTTTGGCATGGTGGTGGGACATCAGTCCGTATTTGTGCGCCGCAGCATTGCCCCCTTGTTCGACCTCGCGCATCCCTCTTCCGGCGATATCGACTGGCTCATCCGCACGCTGAAGAACACCCGGCCCGAACGCACACTGAACACCGGGCTTATCATCTCCGACTTCCGCCTCGACGGCTTTTCACAGCAGCAGCGCAGCCTGTCGCATAAAGACCGGTACCGCGTATTAAAAAAACATCACGGCTGGCTGCCCAACCTGTTCAATCACGCCTTTATCTTCCTGAAAGCCGCCTGGTTCCGCATTTTCGCTTAAAATTTCACAAGCCGCGCTGCCGCAAAGATATGCCGCCTTTTTAGTACCTTTGCATCAGCTTACTATGTTCATTTATCCCAAAGATACCGCTGAAAAGCTGGAGTTCCTCACCATCCTGGAATGGATCGAGGAGAATTGTCGCATAAAGACCGCCCGCGAAAGAGTGGCAGAACTGCGGCCCTACAATAATTTCGAAGAATCGAGCACGGCCCTGCGCCAGACCGGTGAAATGCTGGCTACCTTCCGCCAGGGCCTGTCCTTCCCGGATATTTCCTGCCCAGATATACCCAAAGAATTACAGCTGCTGAAGCTCGACGGCTCGGTGCTGGACGAAAAGCAGCTGCTGGCCATACTGGCCGTGATCGAAGCCTGCAACGGGTTTATCCGCTTTGTAAAGGACAAGGAAGACGCCTATCCCTACCTGCACCGTTTCCAGGCCCATCTCGGGATCGAGAAAGAAATTCCGGAACGTATACAGGGTATCATCGACGAGCACGGCATCGTACGCAGCAATGCCTCGCCGCAGCTGGCCGCCATACGCAAAGCCCTGCAAACGCGGCGCCGCGAGAACGAGCGCATGTTCCAGAGCATCCTGTCCAAACTGCGCAAGGCCAATGTACTGGCGGATGTGGAAGAATCCTTCATGAACGGCCGTCGCGTGGTGAGCATCGTTTCCGAAAGTAAGCGCGAGATACGCGGTATTATCCACGGCAGCAGCAATACGGGAAAGGTTACGTTCATTGAACCGGGCGAGACCATCGAGATCAACAACGAGATCGCTTCCCTGGAAGTGGACGAAAAATCGGAGGTGCGTCGTATCCTGCGCGAGCTCACGAAGCAGTTACGCCACAAATACCCGTTGATACAGGCCTTTTTCGAGACCCTGGTGCACCTGGACATTACCCGCGCCAAAGCTCTGCTGGGCCGCGAGCTGGACGCCGAAATACCGCATTATTCCGAAAAACCCGTGGTGCATATCCTCAACGGACGTCACCCCATACTGGTACGCAGGAACCGCGAACAGAAAAAGCCCGTGATCCCCCTGAGCATGCACCTGGAACAGGGTAAGAACATCCTGATCATCAGCGGGCCCAACGCCGGTGGTAAATCCATTGCGCTCAAAACCGTGGGACTGCTGCAGATCATGCTGCAGGCGGGCATTCCCATTCCCTGCGACGCACAGAGCGAATTCGGCTTTTTCACCAACCTGCTTACCGATATCGGCGACAGTCAGAGCATCGAGTACGAACTTTCCACCTATTCCTCACGCCTCATTAAGATGCGCCGCTTCCTGGAACGCGCCGGTAAAAGCACGCTCTTCCTTATCGACGAGTTCGGTACCGGTTCCGACCCCGAACTGGGCGGGGCCATGGCCGAGGTGATCCTGGAAGAACTGGCCCAAAGCAAGAGTTTCGGCATCATCACCACGCATTACGGTAATATTAAGGTGGCCGGCGAACAATTAAAAAGTGTGCAGAACGCCTGCATGCTGTTCGACGACCGTACGCTGCAACCCCTGTACCAGCTCGAGATCGGTAAACCGGGCAGTTCCTACACCTTTGTGATCGCCGAAAAGAGCGGTATTCCGCAGGCCCTGATACAGCGCGCCAAAGAAAAAACAGATACGAATAAGGTAAAACTCGACCATATACTGAATGTGCTGCAGAAGCGGCGCAACGATCTCAACGAGCAGATCCGTCAGACCGAAGCGGCCCGCAGGGAAGCAGCCGAAGCCCGCGAAAAGGCAAAGCAGGCAGAGGAGAAATGGACCGAGAAGCTGAATAAATTTAAGGGACAACGTGAAGAAGAGGTAAAACTGATCGCCCTGGGCCGCAAAATGCAGGAACTGGGCCTGAAGTGGGACCAGACTAAAAATAAAAAGGAGATCATCAGCGACTTTGTAAAGGCCATGGGCAAGGAAAAAGCGCGGATCGTGGAAGAGAAAAAACGCTTTGAGAAAGAGAACACCCGCGAAAAGGTGATTGCCCGTAAACTGGCCGTGATCGTTCCCGGCAGCGAGGTGCGGATGACCGGCACGCGGCAGGTGGGCAAAGTGGTAGAAATAAACGGCACCAAGGTACGTGTGGAATTCGGCAGCCTGAAGAGCGTGATCTCGATCGAGAACCTGGAACCGGCCTGAAAAGCCTGATATTTTGGAAAATCGGATTACTGTAGTATTTTTGCCACCCGCTTAAAGAAGCCCGTATGCCCGGGTGGCGGAATTGGTAGACGCATCGGACTCAAAATCCGACGGTAGCGATACTGTGCGGGTTCGAGTCCCGCCCCGGGTACACAAGGAAAAGCCATGATTGTGAGATCATGGCTTTTTTGCTGAAGTAAGATTTTGAAGTAAGATTTTGGAATCCTGTTCACAGAACCGGCAGATTCCGGGTTCCGTACTTTGCCCGGCAATACTTCCATAAACCGGGCCGCAAATTTTATGGTGGGTATCGCTCAGTGGCGTCCACCGGTGGCCGTTCAATTCCGAAGTGTGGCAAATCCTGCCAATACTGTAACGGTTGTCAGCTGGTACAATGAAGTACTTGCAGCTATCGGCAATCCGGGTATTACGGGCAAGAGGTTCATTCCAATTCAAAAGTAACGGTTATATTTCCGGAACCCAATGCAGAATCTAACCCTGTTACATTATCTATCGAACCTAATTTCGTGTAGCTATAAGACGTGGAAAAGGTTTTGTAGAATAGTACCAGGGTATTTGAACCGTACAACATTAAATCGCCGTTTTTAATTGTTCCTGGATTGGATGAATTTGTAGGCAGGCTATTCGGCAAGTCGTAATATTTCTCATTATTGTTTAACTCAACCATATTGATGGTTAAAGGCAATATTTCCTTAAATGCTTTTGCTGCATTATTGTCTGATAATGTTGCGGTAAAGGTTTGTGAATTGATCTTTATTTTGATTTTTCCGTTGGTCATTGGGGTAGTACTTTCGGGTGTTTTATTTGTTGTGTTGTTATTATCATCGTTCCTGTCGCAGGCCGAAGCACCGCAGACGATCATCGTTATTAAAGCCAGAATCATTAAAAAAGAATGTTTCATAATTACCATTTTTACTTTAAATGCTCTTTAAAAAATGTTTCCAACTTATCAAAAGGAATAACGTCCACCTTGTCGTATAGATCCACGTGCACAGCATTAGGGATGATCATTAACTCTTTCGGTTCGGCTGCCATTTTATAAACATCTTCACTGAAATACCGCGAGTGTGCTTTTTCCCCTGCGATCAATAACATCGGTCTGGGCGAAATCTCTTTGATGTAGGTCAAAATCGGCATATTCATAAATGACAGGGCATTGGTTGCATTCCAGGCGCCTGTTGAGTTTAGTGAGCGTTCGTGAAATCCTCGTGGGGTACGGTAATAGTCGTGGTATTCTTTTACAAATTGCGGTTCATCGCCTTTTAACTTTTCAGGATTTAATATTGCTCCTGCCGCGAATGTTCCTGCTTCGGCATCCTTCCAACGTTGCTCTCCTAATTGTTCTAACGTTTTTGTGCGTTCCGCCGGAGTAACTGCATCATTATACCCTTTCGACATAACTCTTGTCATATCATACATACTTGTCGCAGCGACAGCTTTTACACGTTTGTCTATAGTAGCAGCATTTAAGGCAAAACCTGCGAAACCACAAATCCCGATGATACCGATTTTATTTCGGTCAATGTTTTTCTGCAGGCCAAGAAAATCTACAGCGGCACTAAAATCTTCCGTGTTGATGTCGGGCGATGCAACGGCACGGGGCTCACCACCGCTTTCACCCGTATAGGACGGGTCAAATGCCAACGCAGCAAAACCACGTTGCGCCATTTGATCAGCATACAATCCCGAAGATTGCTCTTTTACTGCTCCAAACGGACCACTAATGGCAAGTGCCGGCAATGATTCGTTCCCCTGCTCTTTCGGAAGATACAGATCACCTGTAAGCATGATCCCGTAACGGTTTCTGAAGATTACTTTTTGTCGCGTTACTTTATTGCTCAATTCAAATGTATAGTACTCATTTTTTACTGTATCGTTCATATTTCCTGGTTTTTGCTGGCTTGCATTTTGATTGCAGGATCGCCCTGAAAACAGTAAGGACGTAAATGCAAGAATGGATAATATTTTCATTTTTAAATTGTTTTAATGATCCTTGCAGGAATACCGCCTGCAACTGTATTATCAGGAACGTCTTTTGAAACAACTGCTCCTGAAGCTACAACAGCATTTTCGCCAATAGTTACGCCTGGCAGAATGGTAGCTCCTGCACCGATCCAGGCGTTCTTTTTGATGTGAATAGGTTTAGGAACAAGTGCGTGTCTGTTTTCGGGTTCTAAAGGGTGTCCCTCCGACAATAGGCTAACTTTCGGTGCTATCAGTACATTATCTTCGATGGTAATTCCGCCCAGATCCAAAAAAGTACAATCGAAATTGATAAATACATTTTTGCCGATTTTGGTATGCTTTCCGTAATTGATGTACAAAGGCGTAAAAACAGCAACGCTTTCGTCAATTTCCGAACCCGTGATCTGGCTCAGCAAATCCCTTATTTCTTTCGGGTCTGATTCATTGCTCATCTTAACAAGCAATTTTTTCGTTTTGTATGACGCCTCACGCATTTTATAGGCCTGCGGATCGTTCGGCAAAATGATCTCGCCTTTTCTCAGCCGTTCAAAAATATCTGTCATCTGCATAATCCTACTGATAAACAATGCAAAATTAAAAACAAAGCCCTGCAACATTATTGCTGTAAGGCTCAAATAATCTTTCTGACAGGCTCAATTTACACTTCTGTCGGCGATATTCCGTATTGCTTTTTAAATGCGGTAGAAAAATGGGAGGGATTTTTAAAGCCTACTTCCATATATACGTCCTGTACTTTTTTCTTTTCTTCTTTCAGTTTTACATAAGCCATTTCCAAGCGCTTTTTTATCAGCCATTTTTGAGGAGTAAGGTTACTTATCTTTTTAAAATCTCTTTTAAACGTCGCCAAACTTCTTCCTGTGAAGGATGCGATCTGTTCCAGTGTAAGGTCGTCCGTATAGTTGTCATTCATAAACTCCAGAAGGTCGATTTTCCACGGTTCGGCGAAGTCGAACAGTATCGGGTAAAGCAATTCATTATCGTTCAGCAAGGCATAAATTCCCTCTAATAATTTCAGATGTGTTACGCTATCAGTAGGTTTTATGTTACTGTCAAAATAGGGCGTCAGCGATTGAAATAAACTCTCTAATGCAGGCGTTCGGTCTAATTTGAAAACAGTTTTATCAGACAATTTTATGTCTTTCGGAATTCCTGACTTATTCATTGTACTGTAAAACTCACGTAATACCTTACGATTGAAAGTAAGGGAAATACCTTTGTATAAATCTTCGCCTTTACTGTTCTTATACATTGTCAATCGGTGGTTTCGTCTTATAAAGGCACATTCGCCTGCTTTTATGGTTATTCGTTTATTTCTGTCTTCTATTATTTGTTCCCCGGAATACAGGTATAACAAAACGTGTTCGGGTGTTGCGTGAATACATTTTTCGCTGTACTCCGAAAAACAAGAAAGGAATATTCCCGAATAGCTTATTGTTTTTAATTTTTCGTCCTGTTCCATATATAACCTGCTATTTATTCCGCGATTACAAAGATAATAATTGAATGGTCTGTTATCTTTACTCTACGGCTCAATTAAAATTTCTGAAAGGCTCATTATTAGCTCATTCTTTTGCCCTTTACATTTTAATGGGCTTTGATCTAAAAGGACGTGCCAGAGATTGTATATTACTACCCTTAACGATTCTCCACAAGTGGCCCAGCCCCTGAATTTTGGTACGTGGGTTAAGCAGGCTGTATTTTTTCAGGGGAATTACTAATTAAAAGCAAGGTTAGTAAATGCAATAAAACCTGGCATTCATATACTAAATGATCACCGCTTTTCAGGTGCCATCTGCGGGGCTTCCTGTTGTTGTTTTTCCCTGTCTTTTTTCATCCGCGAATGTGACCAAATAAATAGAATTCCAATAAAAACCAAAGCGTAAGCGATCCATTTTCCGATTCGTTCAAGAAACCGCACGGAAACCGCCGCTTCAAAACTTGAAAATCGTTCGAGGCCGGACTCATTTCGACGGTAAAATTTCCGTCGATTTATCCAATAGATCAGGCCAACTCCGATAACAAGGGGAATGATCCCCAGTACTAATTGAGAAGTCACTGCATCCATTTAAACTAATCTTTTATTACAAAAAATCAGAAGTGGCTTCTACAAAGATAAAAAAATCAACGTATCGGCTACTGATAGACCGGCATACATGTAAATACAGTAAGCTGAAATTTTAATGCCTGTGTAATAGAAGTATCATGACGAAACCCCGGATCATATATTGCGAGTTTAAAACAATAAGAGCGTCGTTTCATGATATTGCAAAGGTCATAATAAGTAGGCAATACAATAGATCCACCGCGCTGATTAGTCAGATATTTCCTTCGCTTATGGGCTTTAATCTTACATTCTGCGGCCCTTACTTTTTTCGCTGGCTTTGTTTAATAATGGGCTTTTAGTGATATTAATATTATTATCCTCGATCATCCTGCTCAACCGCTCCAAATCTTCCGCTAAATGGTTCGAATTTTTGTATCGACCCGGATAGAGCAAAAGCCTGAATCAATCGTTTGATTCGGACTTTTTTGTGAAATAAGAAATAGCAGATAGTTTATAGCAGATGGCGCATGCACAGTGTCAGAGTTTCCTGTGAGCAAATCGGGCGGACACAAACACGATATTGCATACGGCTACCATCCTTACCTCTTCACTCATTCCTCACACAGCACACAATCATTGATCATCCGCACCAGCAGATCTACATAGGTTTTCTTCATGGACGAGCGGTGCGAGTTTGTGATCACATGGTCTTCGGTGGCGTAGGTGATCAGGTGGCACCTTACCTGTGACGGTGGCCCGCTAAGGGAGCGGGTAAGCATCCCGTCGGATATCGGGAAGGAAAAGATGTCTTCCCGTATACTGTGGGTGAGCATTACGCAAACGTAACACGCATCCAGGTGGTAAGCATCTTTTCCCGATAAGATCAGTGCCGGGTGCGGATGCACGCCGCTTCTGCCGGGAATAGTAAAGGGCAGCTCAATAATGTCGCCGCGGTTGTACTTCATCCGGCCATCTGGTTTAAAGACCGTGAAATACTCTGCCCCGATATACGGGCGATCCCCTCTTTGATGTAAGCCGCGGTCTTAACCGGTTTTGCGTTGCGGTGGTTAAGCTTATGCAGCTTCAGGTAGATATTGCCCAGTATGTGCTCGAGCTCTTCAATTTTGCCGAATACGGGCGCATCTCCGCCCTGGGACCTTAGCTGTTTTACTTCGTCGAAGTATTTCATTAAATTAAGTATGCTGACTTCCAGTCTCATACTTTGTGCATTCTTTTCCATGGTATTGATGTTATTATACAGGTTATTAAAAAAGTGTGCCAACTGACGTAATTCCGTGTCTAAATCCTTCTTTTTGTAAATGCGCTTCTTCGTTTCCATATGCTAAAATTATTTTCCTTGTAAAACATTATCTTCCTATCTCTTTATTCTTCTTTCGTAAAAAGTGTATCCGTGTCTGCAGAAGCCTGCCCGTCTTTCTCCTTCAACTGGGATACTGTAGCTTTACTGAGGCCGGTAAGTTTGGCTATAAGCTCAATACTTATGCCCTCTTTCTTCATGCCTCTCGCTAATTCCCTCCTCGCTTTGTGCTCTCCTTATTAACAGTCTGGATTGCATTCATGCGGGTTGATGCAAACATACGGCAGGTATAAGGATCCTGCAAACGCTCAACATCTTAAAAGTCAGTAATTTTAGTGCTAATTATCACAGCTTCAATACCCCTGAGCGTTCGTCAATTTCTTTAGCGCGTTCCCTTGCCGCGATTCCAGTTTAAATAGGGGTTTGGAGCGTTTTTGCATGTATTTATTACGTTCGTTGCATTGCAAGCGTTAAAACGGTCGGGAAAAAATTTTCTGGGAAGGCAAAAAACAACCATCCTCTTGTCCGGAAAAACAGGTCGTTTTATGTTGATGAGGTGGTCCGTTTAGGTTGGTGACCTCCTGTTTTTAGGTTGGGTAAGTGGTCGTTTTATGTTCCCTCCTTAAAATTTTACGTTGTGTAAGCGGTCATTTTAGGTTGTGTAACTCAAACTTTTAGGTTCCCTACCTTAAAATTTTAAGTTGTATACCTTAAAACTTTAGGTTGTACAGGTGGTCGTTTTGGGGTATAGAGGTGGTCCGGACCACTTAGGTAACCTAAACGTTTAACCTGCAGAGGTGGTCTGCCGGACGTAGACAACCTAAACGTTTAACGTAGAGAAGTGGTTGTTTTGACGTAAAGAACCTAAACGTTTGGGGTATCCAGGTGGTCGTGTTAACCTGATGAACCTAAACGTTTGGTTTTGAATAGCGAATGGCTTAGAGTCGATAGCCAAACGCCGGACTATTTACTACGGACTACTTTCTTCACTTATTTCTCTTCACTCCATACTAAAAGCTGTAAGCTCTCAGCTTATAGAGCCTGTTTTTTATAAACGCGGGTTTTGAGTTTACGAAAAGCTTGCCAGGCCAATAAGTATGGCGTATTTTTGGTGTGGACGAACATATCAATATCCTTAAAAATCAGAACAATGATCGCATTTACCAATTTACTGAAACACATAGCCGGCTTTAAAAGGCATAGGTCCGCTTCTGAAATTATAGAAATATTTCGGGGGCTTTATCCCGGCTTCGATTTTCATGCAGAAAATATGCTCCTGCTATCAGACCGGAATCAGGTGCGAATCTGGCTGGTATGGACCGATACGCACATATGGATAGCCGGCGATAACGGGCATAAAGCAAGGCCCATGCTGAACCGGGAAAAGGATAAATTCAGTTTTCATATCATTTATGAGAATTATCAGCCCCGGTTGTACATCAATCACACCATTACCACACTGCCCATAGACACTGCTTATACAGGAAGCATAAAACAACTGACGGCTCGCCTGAACAAAATTTTACACAACCCCCAAAAAGAAGCCCTTGAACTCATTGCATACCCTATGGACTGATTATAGCACCTTTCTGTCTGATAACATTCCGCCGCAACAGAATAAGATCCTGGTTTCGATACTGGTGGTATTCACTTTTTCGACGATCATTTTCAGTATCTCGGCCATTTTAAACTCGCTACGGAATATCAATCTGCTTAAAATAGAAGATTACACGCTGCGCAGAGCTGCCGTTTGGATAGCTGGTGCCGTACTGCTCGATTTTATACTGATCACTACACGGATCGTAGCATACAATGTTGTTGGTTTTCTGCTTATCTCTATGATATGGGACGTTATCTACCAGCGCCTGTTCAACCAGGCACAGGAACATGTTCCTATTCTGTCCATACCATCACTCGAACAGGAAGACCGGGAAGCAGATAGCTTATAGCTATAGCGCCTACTATCTGTTATAAGCTTCCGGCGGGGAGAAGCACATACCCGTACTCCTTCACTATAAACCCTTAAATGTCGGACTTCGGACCCATTACTCCGAACCTTATCCGCCGGCCATCAGCTATCGGATAAGGTTAATATTTCCGATTATATCGTGCTTCTTGCCGTTGTAGTCCACGTAATTGATCTTGTACACATAGGTTCCCTGGGCTACGGGCTTGTCGACGTTGTTCCACCAGGAGCCGTTCCAGCCGGTATAGATGTCTTCCGATTCAAACAGACGTTCGCCCCAGCGGTCGAAGATGATCAGGGAGTAGTCTTTAATGAAGGCGATCACCGGTTTCCATTCGTCGTTGGCCCCGTCGTTATTGGGCGTAAAGGAATTCGGTATATACGGCGGTGAATCCGGACGCACTACGATCTCGCGCGTGAGGGTATCGCTGCACTGCCCGTTTATGGCGGCCTGCGTAATGGAATAGGTGCCCTCCTGGTAAAACTGATGTATAAAATTAGGCACGTTATAGGTATCGCCTGTACTGAGCCAGTAATACACAGAAAGGGCATTTACGGCCGTACTGTTCACATGCACGCTGGGTTCGCTCAGGTTTACCTGCGCCGGCATATCAAAATTGGCTACGGGCTGGGTAAGCAGGGTAAGCTGTATGGTGGTGGTACTGTCGCAGCCGTATATGGTGCTGAAGGGTACCTGGTACTGTCCGGCCGCGGTGTAATTGGCACCGGAGAACGTATATACACTACCCGAACAGATGCTGGCCTGTATCAGCGGGGCATAGTTCGGATGCACACTGATGGTATGCTGGGCCTGGGCCGAAGTACAGTTGCTGGCCACTACGTACACGGTATACAGTCCGCTGTGGGCAAGCTGTGCACTGGCAAAGGACAGGTCTTCGGTAAGGCCGCCGTTGTTCCAGAAATACTGGGCCCCGGCAATGGTATTGGCATCCAGCAGAATGGCATCGCCTTCGCAGTAATCGGTAGCAGCGCTGATCACGGGCGTGGGTGGCAGCGGTGTAACGTTCACCACTACGGTATCTGTATTCTGGCAGGTATTGGTATCGGTACCCGTAACCACATAGGTAGCCGTCGCGGCCGGATTGAACGCAACGCCGTCCGTAACCCCGTTATCCCAGGTATAGGTACTGGCGCCGCTGCCCGTGAGGGTGGCTGCATCTCCGGCGCAGATGGTCTGATCGGGTCCGGCATTAACAGGGGGCAGAATGTATACGGTTACTTTAACGGTATCTGTATTGCGGCAGGTATTACCGTCGGTACCTTCTACTATATAAGTGGCCGTTGCCGCCGGTGTAAACGCTGTGTTATCGGTTATGCCGTTGTTCCAGGTATAACTTGTGGCACCACTGCCGGCCAGGGTTACCTGTGTGCCTGCACAAACGGCCTGGTCGGGCCCGCCATTCACCGGTGGCAGTGGATTTACAGTTACCGTCATGCTGTCGGTATTCTGGCAGGTATTGCCGTCGGTGCCGGTAACGGTGTAGGTGGTGGTTGCTGCCGGTACAAAGGCCGTGCCGTCGGTTACGCCGTTGTTCCAGGTGTAGCTTGTGGCGCCGCTGCCGTTCAGGGTTACCGTATCGCCGGAGCAGATCACCATATCCGGCCCGGCGCTTACGGCCGGCAGTGTATTTACGGTAATGGTTATCTGATCTGTATTCTGGCAGGTATTGATGTCGGTACCTGTTACGGTATAGGTTGTTGTTGCTGTTGGTACAAAGGCCGTACCGTCGGTTACGCCGTTATCCCAGGTATAGGTATTGGCGCCGCTTCCGCTCAGGGTGAGCGTATCACCGGCACAAATGGCCTGGTCGGCCCCGGCGTTTACGGCCGGCAGCGGGTTTACGGTTACCGTAACCTGATCTGTATTCTGGCAGGTATTGGTATCCGTACCGGTTAATGTATAGGTAAGAGTAGTGGCGGGTGTAAAGGCAATACCGTTGCCGATGCCGTTATCCCAGGTATAGGTACTGGCACCGCTGCCCGAAAGGGTTACGGAAGCTCCGGCGCAAATGGCCGTATCGGCACCCGCATTTACAGGCGGCAACGGATATACCGTTACGTTTACCGTATCGGACGTGGTACACTGGTAACGGTCTGTAATGGTAATGCTGTACGATGTACCGGCAGCGGGCGATACCGGGTTGGGCTGACCGTTTACCCCGTTACTCCAGGCGTATGTATACGGATTAGACCCGAAGAGGGCATTGCTGGCATTCAGGTTTGCCGTACCGCCCGGACAGATGCCCGTATCTGCACCGGCATTCACCACCGGGCACAGGTTCACCTCAATCACCGACTGGGCATTGGCCGTGTTGCAGTCGAGGTCGTTCCACATACCGTCGGGGTAGATCTGTGTGCAGTTCTCCACGTTCAGGTTATTGGGTTCGCCGGGCGCCCAGTTCGTATATATAACGGGCGACTGATCGTACCACACAAAATTGTTCTCCATCAGTTCATCGTTAAAGCCGATCCAGATCACGCCGCCCTGTCCCATATTGTTCAGGGCCGAGATAAGACACTGGTTCTCTGCGGCCGACTCCACGGATACCAGGTTGGCGCCCAGGGTCTGCGCAAAGGCCTGGGCCTGGCTGCCCGACATGGATTGCGGGTTCAGGAAGTACATACTGCAGGAGTTCACACAACCTGCGATCTCGATGCAACCCGCAGCCGTAAAGGCCTGGCGTATCTGGTTTATGTTACAGCCGTAAGTATTCGGAAAATTAGGGCAACCCAGCGGATTGATGGTAACCACCACCTGGTCGGTATCCTGGCAGGTATTGGTGGCCGTGCCGATCACCGTATACGTTATGGTGGCCGGAGGCACAAACGGAACGCCGTTGGTTACGCCATTACTCCAGGCATAGCTGTCGGCGCCGCTGGCCGTGAGTGTTACCGGGTCACCGGGACAGACTGAAACGTCCGGGCCTGCATTAACAGCCGGCGCCGGTTGTACAGTGACCGAAATGGTATCCGAACCGCAGGTGGTACCGTTCTGTACGGAATAATATACATCGAACGTACCCGCGCCGGAGGCTATAGGGTCAAAAGCGCCGCTGACCGGATCGATACAGGCTCCGCAGCTGGCAGCCCAGGTACCTCCGGGCGTATTGGCCGTTACAGTTACCGGGCTCTGGTTGCTGCAGATGGTGCCGTTTACGGGGTTGACCACAGGCGGAACCGGTGCCGGAGGTGCATTTACATTGGTCTGCGCCAGGAAAGCGGCCAGTCCCGAAGGCGACATTACCTCGACCAGTACGGTATTGAGGCCGGCCTGGAAATTGCTGCACAGGTTGATATTGGCTCCGGAACCGGGCGTAAAACCGCCGAATCCGCCTGGCGGAACGCCTGCTTCGGCCACACCGTTCACAAAAATACCGGTGATCAGGTTATCGACCATGAACGACATATTAATACAGAAATTGGCCGGAACACTGGTACTGCAGGCGTTTACGCAGGGCAGGAAGAACTGTATACGGTAATAGTATACGAAATTGCCGTTGATGAAGAACTGGCTGTTATCTGCCGCGTTTACATTGGTGGATATCCACTGTGCGTCGGGCCAGGGACTTACCGCATAGGGATTGGTGGCCGGTGGCCCCAGTACAATGGCCGGGTTATACGGGCCGCCCGGACCGTTGATGGAAACGTCCCAGTCGATATCCTGGGCACCCGAAGGCAGAAAACCTCCGGCGCCGTCCTTACCGGTATGGAAATAATTACTGGCCGGAACGGGAAAACCGGAACAGTCCGGGTCGTTACAGTCGGTGAGACCATCCAGGTCATCGTCGATGCCGTTATTGCAGATCTCTGCCACCTGGGCGGAGAGCAACGATGCGTAAATACATAAGAAAGCGGTGAGGAGAGCGCGAGTAAGTAAATTTCTCTTCATTCTTCAGAACACGGTTTGTTTAGTATACAGGATTATCCACCCTGGAATAACCCGACAGGACAGAGGGTTATGCGTTGCGGTATGGGGAGGTATTTTTTAATTCATAGTATAATGTGCGTTTTTTATTTTTTCTGAACACCTTTTAAACGCAGAGATCATTTTATTGTTCGGGAAGGTACGGCCACCGGATACCCCGTGTAACCGTATATTTCCGCAGGGAAAATATACAAAAAATTGATTACCTGATATATGTATTTTGTTTTAAAAACACATTATGTCTGTGGTATACTGTTTTAGTAGGGTGATAGTCAAAGCGTTGATCCTTTTTGGCCTCCCGGAAAACGGCTGTCAGTGCGGCTAACATTGTAAAAAAGACCGTTCCGGAAGCGGTTTTTATTCTAAATATTTTATAATGAATGGCTTATTTCAACACGGTCCTTCCCCGAGGAACTCCCGTAGCGGTAGTACGCCCGGATGTTTTCCACAGGAGAGTATCGGCAGAAAAAAAAGTATATACGTCGAACGGGTACATAAAAGCCTTAAATTGGGGTACAAACCTTTAAATCTAAAAGATATGAAAAAGTTAGTAGCAGAATTTATCGGAACCTTCTGGCTGGTATTCGGCGGATGCGGAAGCGCACTGCTTGCCGCTGCGTTCCCTGAGGTGGGCATCGGGCTGGTAGGTGTTTCGCTGGCTTTTGGCCTTACGGTGGTTACCATGGCCTATGCGGTGGGGCATATATCGGGCGCTCACCTGAATCCGGCCGTTTCGCTGGGTTTATGGATCGCCGGTCGCTTTAAGGCAGGTGAACTTTTTCCGTATATGCTGGCCCAGGTGCTGGGCGGTATCGCTGCCGCCGGGGCGCTTTACCTTATTGTTACAGGTAATGGCAGCGCTATAGGCGACTTTGCGGCCAACGGCTATGCGGAACATTCCCCGGGGCATTACAACCTGATGGCGGCGCTGCTGACCGAATTTCTTATGACATTCATGTTCCTTATTATTATCCTGGGCGCTACCAGTGAGCAGGCGCCCAAAGGTTTCGCCGGCCTGGCCATAGGTCTGGCGCTTACCCTCATTCACCTGGTGAGCATACCGGTCACCAATACATCGGTGAACCCTGCCCGCAGTATCAGCCAGGCGGTGTTTGCCGGTGGCTGGACCCTGGAACAGCTTTGGCTTTTTATTGCGGCGCCACTGGCAGGTGCGGCGCTGGCCGGTATCGTTTACCGCTGGCTTTCCTCGCCGGATAAGGCCGTCCGGAACCTGTAATGCTTTTAGGAAAGAGCAAAAAAAAACTCCCGGGGCAGGGAGTTTAGATTTAGGTTAGGGTTCGGTTGGTTAGGGGTTGACATGATAGGAATATAAAGGGGGACTCCTATTGTGTTGGTGATCTTTCTGAAACAAATATAGACCCGGCGGGGGGACCGTACAAGAGGATTTTTCCCCTTTATGCCCGGGATTTTTCCCCCTTTTTACACATCGCGACAAAAAAAAATAAAGCCCGGGGCTTACTTCCGGGCTTTATAATTTTGGGTTAGTGAACCAAAATAAGGGATGGTAACAAAGGAATTTAAAAGGGGGAATTCCTAAAGGTTGTTGGTTTTGATAGAACAAATGTATGGTGTTCGAAAGGCTTCTGAAAGAGGAAAAATCCTGTTTCTGCAGGGGATTTTTCCTCTATGCATGTTTTAAACGTTAAAAAACAGGGGTATGTAAATGCAAAACTCCCGGCAGTACCGGGAGTTTCTATAAGTTGTTGGTGCATCTCAGGCGGTAAACATAATTCTCTTATTCAGGGGATTCGGTTGTTTGAGTGTTATGTTAGGGCAAAGTTAAGGCGGCATATTGGCTCCTGAAAGAGGAAAAATCCTGTTTCTTATAAGGATTTTTCCCCCTTGATTAGTTCGTGTATAAGTGCTTTATTTGCTTCTTTCAACACTAAAAATTCCGTATTATGAAAACGAATGCTACGTTAAAGAACGCACTGATCGCTGTTCTGGGGCTTGGCCTGGCTGCCGAGACCACCTACCTTGCCAAACCGGAATGGTTTGCGTCGGGCAATGCGGCCGCTGCGGCTACCGAAGTATCTGCCGTGAATGCACTGGCTAAGACCGGTCCGGGCGCCGCCGCTCCCAAACCTATCGCCAATACCACCCGGATATCCGCAGATACAGCGAATATGTGCATAAATGCGTACCGCGAACACCCGGACACCCTCATCATGATCACGGCGGAAAATACCCGGCAGGCCCTGCGCGGTTACCGTGTGAACATGAACAACCTGATGCCCCTGTTCGAACTGAGCCCGGAAGAACTGTACATCGAATTCGGCGTTCGACCCGACGATCTCAGCAAACCGCCCGCACAGCAGGCATTTACCATATTTATTTCCGGCCTTACCAATAACGAAAAAGTAAAAACACCCGCCGGTGTTACCATGTATTACGAATACGTAATGCGCTGCCCGACCAACTGTCCGAAATAAAGCATGGATTTCGATTTCCTCTTTTATACTTATACAGGCCTATTAGCATTTTACACGCTGATAGGTCTGTTTTTTTGGCGCCGGACAAACGCCGCCTACCGCATCATGGTCGTGAACATCGCCTTTGCCATGCTCACCGAAGTGACCGCCTGGCTGGTGGTCACCAAACACTGGATGGAGAATAACTTTGTCATCTTTATGCCCTATATGTGCGGTTCCTTTGTACTGTACATGTTCTTTTTTAAACTGAACACCCGCGACCGCCTGCTGCACATCGTAAGCTGGTGTACCGCCGTATTCATGCCTCTTTTTATGCTGCTGAACTATTTTGTGCTGCAGGACCCGGGGCGTTATGCCTCCAATGTGCTGGTACTGGGTTCGGTGTTCCTCATCGGCGCCTGCCTGCGTACCCTGTATCTTACCATGAAAAATGCCGACGAAGTATCCATATACGAAAAAAACGGCTTCTGGATGTCCACCCTCATCCTTATCCATTATACACTGCTTGTCCTGTACTTCAGCTTTGTGAACTACCGTACCGATAACCTGCTGGACCAGAGTACCGACTACATCATCGAGATCAGTTTCCGTTACCTCAATGTGCTCTTTTACCTGGCCCTGAACCTTATATTTATCAAAGAACTGCTATTCAGCCCTCAACCCGGCGAACAAAAACAGGAAGTATGAACAATACCGGATCTTTAATCATCGAACTTTTTGTATTCAGCTTTGCGGGGCTGGCCATCTTTATTATGATGATCTCCTTCGTGGTCTTTACCGTTATCCTGTACAACCAGCGGCAGCGGGCCTTTATCAGCGACCGCCGCGAGCGCGAGGCCCGTTTTAAGGCGGAACTTTCGCAGGTACAGGGCGAGATCCTCGAAGATATCATGAAACAGGTATCGTCCGAAATTCACGATAACCTGGGGCAGCAGGCCGCCGTACTGAAACTGCAGCTGCACGGGATAAAAAAGATGCAGGACCCGGCCATGGCCGATAAGGCCCTCGAAACCCTGAGCGGACTCATCAGCGACATGAAATCGCTTTCCGTCAGCCTCAATACCGAACAGCTGAAAAAGAACACCCTGCCCGAATCGGTGCTTTTTGAGACAGCCCGTATCCATAATACCGGCCTCATTAAGGTAAATACCGAGATCGAGCAGGACCTCATGCCCATGTCCCCCGATACCCGCATCTTCCTGTACCGCATTGTGCAGGAGCTGCTTCAGAATGCCCTGAAACATGCCAGGGCCACAGAAATAGACGTACGCATACACGGCAACGATCATCTGGTGCGTATTGAGGTGGCCGACAACGGCATAGGCATGGAAGCCTCGCGCAAAGAGGGCGTGGTGAGCACCGGGCTCGAAAATCTGCGTAAACGTTGTGAACTGATCGGGGCCACCCTTCAGATTAACTCCGATGCAGGAGTGGGAACAAGCGTAAAAATTAATTACTTTGCAGCGGATAATTCAGCACCCTGATGCTTAAAGTAATTTTAGTCGACGATCACCCCATATTCAGAAGCGGACTTGCGTTCATTCTGAATACCTTCTCGGATAATGTGTCCATTATCGGGGAGTACGGTAACGGCGCGGAATTTCTGAATGGCATAGCTTCGGACGGCGTATTGCCCGACCTGGTGATCATGGACGTGCAGATGCCCGTAATGGACGCCTACGGGGTGCTGGAAGAAATGAAAAAACGCAGTATCCATACGCCGGTGCTCATTATTTCGATGGTGCAGGACGAAAAAGGCATCGTACGTATGATGACCAAAGGGATACGTGGTTTCCTGCCCAAAGATTCGGACCCCGAACTGTTCGTGGAAGCCATTCATAAAATTACGGCGGGCGGTGTCTATTTTGCCGATTCCATTTCGGGTATCCTCGAAGACGCCTTCCCGGCAGCCGTACCCAAAGACGAACCGGCGGTCAGCTCCTATACCGGCACGGTGCCGCTCAGCGACAAGGAACAGGAGTTCATACGCCTGGCCTGTTCGGAATATACCTATAAGGAAATTGCCGAGATACTGAACCTGAGCGTAAAGACCATCGACGGTTACCGCGGCGTGCTGTTCGAGAAACTGAACGTAAAATCAAGGCCCGGACTGGTGCTTTTTGCGGTAAAGAACCATATCATTGAAGTGGATTAATTCCAGAAGCGATAAAAATTATACCACTGGTACGGGTATTTCTTCACTTTTTCTTCCACCGTTTTTACATAATCTTCAATAAGCGCTTTCAGGGCTTTTTCGCGTTCCTGCGGATTGCCTTTTACCTCGTACAGTTTGGGCGGCGTGCAGAACAGGTGATAATGTCCGCGGGCCTCGCGGCAGGCAAAAACAAAGCATACGGGCACCCGGAACTTGGCCGCCAGGTAAAAAGGCCCGGAAGGAAAACGGGCTTTCTGTCCCATAAGATCGAACTCGAAGAATTTGCTTCCCGGCGGTACGCGGTCGCCGTGCAGTGCGATCAGTTCACCGGCATTTACGGCTTTGGAAAGCTCCAGCACGTGCGAAAGATCGTCGCGCAGGGGAATGATGTGTACGTTCTGTACCTGGCTTTTTTCGGTCTGTACGGAGTCGAGCAGGCGTTTCAGGTTCTCATGTTCGGCCTCGTACATCACGATATTTACCTTACCGCCGATGTGTTTGAACATATTGCCGGCGATCTCCCAGTTGCCGATATGGGCGGAAATAAGCAGGGCCGCCTGTTTTTCCGCTGCCAGGCGGTGCAGGTTCTCTTCCCCGTCGAAGAAAAAGGTAAGATGTGTACGGATGCCTGCCAGCAGGGCAATACGGTCCAGCAGCGACTGCCCGAAACGGTAGTAGTTGATGTACAGGGCCGGCAGACTTTTGAAAAAACTCCAGCGCTGTATGTGCCGGAAATAATGCCAGGCCGAAGCGGTGGCTTTGGGTGCGAACGGAATAAAATAAACGGCAACAAAAGCCAGCAGGCCATAGGCTGCGCGCAGGCCAAGATTGTTAAGGAACCAGATAAATATGCGGTAGCCGGTGACGCCGCCCCTCGATTTACCTTCCCATTCTGCCATACACGGAATTAAGCCGGCTCAGCGTTACCTACACGTTTGGCAATAAAATCGTAGAAATCCTGGAGACTTACGATCGATTTAAAATCTTCGGTCTTCACCTTGAACCCGAAAATGCTCTCGATACCGGCAACAATGTCCACATAGTCCAGGCTGTCCAGGTCCAGGGCATCTTTCAGGTTGGCGTCCGGCGTGAGGGATGATTCGTCTACTTCGAATTCATCGGCCAGCCACACATTGGTCTTATGTATAATCTGATCGAACGTCATACTTAAACGGGGTGTTACTATTTGGTTAGTATTTATACTCTTTTGACAATCAATGAGGAATTGGTGCCCCCAAACCCAAAAGAATTCGACAAATATACGTCAATATTCCTTTCTAAGGTTTTATCGGGGATAAAAAGTTTGGCCGAGTCCTCGTCCGGATGCTCGAGGTTGATGTTGGGAGCCACGAAGTTATCGCGCATCATCAGGGTAGAGTATACGATCTCACTGGCTCCGGCCATCCAGCATTCGTGCCCGGTCATACTTTTTGTAGAAGTTACGGGCAGTGATCTTTCTCCAAACACCGAACAGATGGCTTTGGCCTCGTTGGCATCGCCGATGGGCGTAGAGGTAGCGTGGGCATTGATGTAGTCCACATCGCGCACTTCGATACCGGCATCGCGCATGGCCATCTGCAGGCTGCGCACCGGACCGTCTACATTGGGCTGTGAAATATGGTCGCCGTTGGAGGAGAACCCGTACCCGATGATCTCGCCCAGGATGGTGGCGCCGCGTTTTACGGCCTCCTCGTAGCTTTCCAGTATTACCGTGGCCGCCCCGCCGCTGGGTACCAGTCCGTCGCGGTTGCGGTCAAAGGGCCGTGAAGCTTTCTGCGGCTCGTTCTCGCGCACCGAAAAAGCCCCCAGGGCATCGAAACTGGCAAAGGTATAGGGGTTCACTTCCTGTGCCCCGCCGCAGATAACGTGTTTCTGAAGTCCCTGTTTAATAAGCAGGTAGGCCAGGCCTATGGCATGCGAACCGCTGGCACAGGCACCGCTGACGGAAAAGTTCACGCCGCGCAGCTTGAATATGGTGGCCAGGTTCATGGTCACGGTCGAGTTCATGGACTGGAATACGTAACCCGAACCGATGAGCGTAGTATCTTTCTTGGCCCGCAGTATATCGGTGGTCTCCACGGTGGCCCGGGCCGAACTGTCGTTCCCGAAGAGGATACCGATCTCGTTACGGTCGATGAAATCCTGGTCGATACCGGCCATTTTCAGGGCTTCGAGGGTGCTGAGGTAGGCGTATTCGGCCTCTTCGGCCATACCCGCGCGCGAACGGCGGTCCAGGATACCTTTCAGCACGGGCTCGTCCACCATGCCGATGAGGGCGCTGCGGAAGCCCATTTCCTTGCGTACCGGGTCAAAAATAATACCCGAGCGGCCCTGGTAAAGGCTTTGCCGTACTTCATCTATGTTTTTACCTATGCAGGAATAAATGCCTACTCCCGTAATTACAACTCTGTTCATAGTATCAGGTATACAAACCTCCGTTAACTTGGATCACTGTACCGGTGATATAGGATGCCTTTTCCGAGACCAGGAAACTTACCGCATGGGCCACTTCTTCGGGGGTGCCGAAGCGTGCCATGGGTATTACCTGTTTGTACTGGCCTTCGTCAATATCTTCGGTCATATCGGTCTTTATAAACCCGGGCGCCACGGCATTCACCGTTATGTTGCGGCGTCCCAGTTCCTGGGCCAGGGCTTTGGTGCCGCCGATCACCCCGGCTTTGCTGGCCGAGTAATTGGTCTGGCCCGGCAGGCCTTTGATGCCCGACAGCGATACGATGTTCACAATACGTCCGCGGCGTTTGCCGATCATCCCGCGGGAAGCGGCACGCGTAACCCAGAACCAGCCGTTCAGGTTGGTGTTCAGTACGTCGTTCCACTCGTCGTTGCTCATCATTACCATTACATTGTCTTTCCGTATACCGGCATTATTTACCAGTACCTCAATAAACGTGCCGGGATGTTCCGTGGTCCATTTTTCGATGGCAGATTCTATCGATTGCTGGTCGGCACAGTCGAAGGGCAGCAGTTCGGCGCTTCCGCCCTGTTCGCGTATGGCGCTCAGGGTCAGTTCGGCTTCGGCATGATTGCTGCGGTAATTAATGAGCACGTGCAGCCCTTCTGCCGCAAGCTGTTCGCAGATGGCACGCCCGATTCCTCTCGATCCGCCGGTTACCAGTGCTGTTTTCTTTTCTGCCATGATCTAAAGCGTTTTAAGAGCTTCCGTTAATTTGCGTATATGCGGGTATTGCGGCACGTCAACCGTAATAGCCGGGGCATGGGTACGTATAAAGCCGAACATCTCGCGCGATGAACTGCTGAGTTCCTCTTCGCACTGCAGGATGTCCGTAGCCTGTGCCAGCGCCATAAAATGGATACTCATCACCTCAAAGGTATTGTCGATCACCCGGCGTGTAAGCAGGGCCGAATTGCTGCCCATACTCACAATGTCCTGGTTGTCGTTGTTGTTCGGGATACTGTGTATGTACATGGGGTTGGACAGGGTCTGGTTCTCGGCCGTGGTAGATACCGCGGTGAACTGTACGCCCTGCAGCCCGAAATTGAGGCCCAGCCTGCCGTTATTGGTAAAAGGCGGCAGTATATTATTGAGCTTGTTATTCATTACGTAGTTCAGCTGGCGCTCCATCAGCATGGAAAGTTTGGTGATGGCTATACGTACTTTGTCCATCTCGAAGGCTACATAATCGCCGTGGAAATTGCCGCCATGGAATACATTGGCCGAGGCCAGGTCGATAACGGGATTGTCGTTGGCGGAGTTCACCTCGTTGCTGAGCACGTCCTCGGCCACGGCCAGGGCGTCGTATACCGGGCCCAGTATCTGGGGAACACAGCGCAGGGAGTAGTATTCCTGTACCTTGTCGTTCACCACGTCTTCGGTGGGAATATGGTCGTACATGTGCTCGGTGCGGGCGCGTACACGCTGACTGTCAGACAGGTGCCTGCGCATGCGCTCGGCAATGACGCGTTGTCCCTTGTGGCGCTTGGCCTCGTTGAGCTCCTGTGAATAGTGATCGCTGAAGCTTTTCACGATCTCGTTGAGCCAGGCTGAGGCCACTACCGCATGGTTCAGCAGTTGCTGGGCATACAGCAGGTTAATGATGCCGATACCGGTCATGCCGGCCGTGCCGTTCATTACACCCAGGCCTTCGCGTATATGGATGGAAACGGGCTGCAGCCCTTCTTTACGGAAGGCTTCTTCCGCCGGAACGATCTCGCCTTTGTACCACATTTCACCTTCGCCGATCATACCCAGGGCCAGGTGTGCCAGCTGTACCAGGTCGCCGCTGGCGCCTACGCCGCCGTGTTCAAAGATCAGGGGCAGCATATCGCGGCGGATCATTTCCCGGAAGGTCTCCACCACTTCAGGATGCAGGCCGGAATAACCCTGTAAGATCGTATTGGTGCGGGCCAGCACAATGGCCTTGATGTACAGCGGGGAAAGCGGAGCGCCGGTACCCGAACAGTGACTGCGGATCAGGTTGAACTGCAGCTCTTTCTGGTGTTTTGCATTGATACGGTAAGGGGCCATCGGACCAAAACCGGTATTGATACCGTAAATGATCTTGTCCTTGCAGAAAACTTCCAGGAACTGGTAACTGGCCTTGACACGGTTCAGCGCGATATCCGAAATCTCAAAAGGGGAATCATCAAACAATATCTTCTTAAAGTCTTTTATTTCGATCGGATGTGTGCCGATTTGTATCATCTTACGTATGTACGACTTGGTTTAGTAGTTAAAATTAAACATTTGTTTGCATAACTGAAACAATTTCTACATTTGCGGCAGTCTGCCAAACAAGAGGCAAAAGTATCAATTTCCAGCTTTTAAACGAATACTACAACTGTACTAAATTCCCGGACGCATGCAAACTTCAAAGACGGATATCCTCGTTATCGGGGCCGGTCCTGCCGGAACCGTGGCCGCTGCCGTAGCCAACAAGGCAGGTAAAAAGGCACGCATCATCGAAAAAACACGTTTCCCCCGTTTTGTGATCGGGGAGAGCCTCATTCCCCGCGTTATGGACCACCTGGCCGACGCCGGTATGCTCGAAGCCGTGAACCGCATGAACTTCCAGAAGAAATTCGGGGCGCGTTTCATAAAAAACGATAAAGTGTGCGAATTCGACTTTTCGGACCGCTTTACCGACGGCTGGGCCTGGACCTGGCAGTGTCCCCGTGCCGATTTTGACATGGAACTGGTAAAAGAGGCCGAACGCCAGGGTGTACAGGTACAGTTCGAAACTACGGTCACCGCCGTGGACATGTCAGGCCCTGTAAAAAAGACCACCGTACAGTATGCCGATGGTTCCACGGAGATCATCGAGTCGGACTTTATCATCGACGCCAGCGGTTATGCCCGTGTGCTGCCTACCATGCTGGGTACCGTAAGAACGGCCAAACTGCCCCCGCGCAAAGCCATGTTCGTACATTGTAAGGACGAAAAACGCCCTGCAGGCCGTGAAGGCTGGATGATCTCCTTCGTGGTGCACCGTGTGGATATCTGGATCTGGGTGATCCCCTTCAGCAACGGCAACTGCTCCCTCGGTGTAGTGGGCAATCCTGATTTTTTTAAGGATTTTGAAGGCAGTAACGAAGAGGTGATCCGGGCCATCCTGGAACAGGACCCGAACTACCGCGACCGTTTCCGCGGCACCGAGTTCCTCTGGGAACCGAAAGTACTCGAAGCCTATTCTGCATCTACCTCCGAAATGTACGGCAACGGGTATGCCATCGTGGGCAACTCCGTAGAGTTCCTCGATCCGGTGTTCTCCTCCGGAGTGATGTTCGCCACCGAAAGCGGTAACCTGGCGGCCAAACTGGCCGTACGCGAACTGAACGGCGAAAAGGTAGACTGGAAAAAAGAATACGAAGACTATATACAGAAAGCCGTGGAGACCTTTAAGACCTATGTGGCCTCCTGGTACGACGGCGCTTTGCAGGACGTGTTCTTTGCCGATGAGCAGAACCCGAAGATCAAGCAGCAGCTGTCGTCCATACTGGCCGGTTACGTGTGGGATATGAAGAACCCCTGGGTGCGTAACCACAGCAAACTGGTATATACCGTATCGGACATGATACGACGCAATGAGAATGCCAAACCCGCCTCACCGGGCACAAAGGAAATGTAGATACATTTAACGGATCGACAGATAGAACGGTACATCCTGCGGGTTGTGCCGTTTTTTTCTGCGCGGCAATATACGAAATTCCGCAGGGCGTTTTTTTCGCCTGCCCGCAGTTCCACCTGTTCAGGGGGCCTTTTTACCAATGCCTACCTGATTTATACTTCGAAAGAGGGATTGTAACAGCTACGGGCTACCTGTACGTTTGTCCCGCTTTTTACCGGGTTTGTAAAAAGCGTTTTTATTCACAGGGCAAATTCAATTCAGATTATGGGAAACTCTATTCCAAACAGAAGAAATCCAATTCCTTATGTAACTTTCTTTAGTGTGATGCTATGTTTTTTTAGTTTGACCGTAAAGGCACAGGTCTTTCCGGCACCGTACTGCGGGGTTAGCTTTCAGTACAATGCAGACGGGAATATGGTCACCCGCGTGCAGTTTGCGGGCATCGACAACACATCCCCTTTCACGTCCGGTACCACGCCGTCCATGGAAGATTTTCTTTCCATAAGCGGTACGGTAACGCAGAACCAGTCATACCCGATCCAGGTAAAAGGCCCGTCGAGCACTTTTCCCAGCGATGTAATGGTGTATATCGACTGGAACCAGAACCAGTCCTTTGCCGATGCGGGCGAGGCGTATTATATCGGTCGCCTGGCTTCGGCCAACCCGGCCAATGCGTTTACCATCAGCGATACCATTACGGTACCTGCCAATGCCTTGCCGGGCGCTACACGCATGCGTATACTAAAAAATACGAACGTAGCTGCGTATAGTGATCCCAATGCAGCCAATTCCATTACGGATGCCTGTTCGGCCACCCTGCGCAGCGGTCAGCTCGAAGACTATACGCTGAATGTACTGGCCGGCGGTCCGCAGCCCTGTACTCCGGCTGTAGCAGGCCCCAATACGGGCGACCTGGGCTGTGTAACGTTCAGCTACCTGGGGCAGACCGTGTATTATACCACGGTGCGCGCTGCCGACGGCAATGTATGGCTGCAGCAGAACCTGGGTTCGGCCGGTGTGGCGGCTTCCAAAACGGATTCCACGGCCTATGGCGACCTGTTTCAGTGGGGCCGCTGGGACGACGGGCACCAGCTGCGTAATTCCGCCACCGGAGCGGCTCCGGCACAGAATGATCCTTCGGGCCTGGGCAACGGCAACCCGGTATTTATCACCGGCAGCGGTTCGCTTTCCTGGTGGAACGGCACCAAACAACTTACCGATACCTGGGCAGGTCAGACCCCGGCGGACGCCACAACTACCAACGGTGTAGATCCCTGTAAGGTCATCGGCAGCAACTGGAGTCTGCCCACACAACCCGAATGGGCCGCCCTGGTTACGGCAGAACAAATGACCGACCCCGACGCGGCCTACAACAGCAACCTGAAACTTACCGTGGGCGGTTCGCGCAGCTCTTCCTCCGGCAACTTCGATTTTGTAGGTGTGCGCGGGTACTACTGGAGCAATACCACCAGCAGCACGGGCGGAAAATATTTCTACTACAGCAGTGTGATCATGAACCCCAATGCGGGCAACCTGCGCGGGGGCGGTGCCGCAGTGCGCTGTGTGCAGGTGATACCCGTAATTGTACTCATCGACAGCATCGATGTTCGTATACAGAACAACGCAGCTCCGCAGATCACTACCGACGGCGGTACCCTGCAGGCCGAAGCTTTGGTATATCCATCAACGGCGAACCAGAACGTGACCTGGAGCATTGTTCCGGGTACAGGCATGGCCACCATTGACGCAAACGGCCTGGTAAGCGCTGTGGACAACGGTACGGTATGGGCCCGCGCGGTTTCCGTGACCGACACCACGAAAAAAGATTCGGTGCTCATCACGATCTCGGGTCAGGTAACACCTGTACTTTCAGTAACGGTAAGCACACAGAACAATGTGCCGGCGCTGATCAATACCCCCAATGGTACCCTGCAGCTGCTGGCCGTGGTAAACCCGGTGGTGGTGAACCAGAGTGTGAACTGGAGCGTGATCCTGGTAACGGGTGCGGCCACGGTCAGTGCCACAGGCCTGGTTACAGCGCAGGTGAACGGTACGGTATGGGCCAAAGCCGTTTCTGCCGACGATCCTACAAAATCCGATTCCATCCTGATCACTATTTCCGGTCAGGTAACGCCGGTACTTTCCGTACAGGTGAGTACACAGAACAATGTGCCCGCCACGATTTCCGTACAGGGAGGCACTTTGCAGCTGATTGCAGAGGTACAGCCGCTGGCAGCGGATCAGGCGGTTAGCTGGACTGTTGTTCCGCAAACGGGTGCAGCCACGATCAGCGCTACCGGACTGCTTACTGCGCAGAGCGACGGCACGGTATGGGCCCGGGCCACTTCGGTACAGGACCCGTCCAAAGCAGATTCCATACTGGTGACCATCAGCAACCAGCAGGGCACTACCGGGCTGGAAGACAACAGCACTGCCGCTCTTTCCGTATTCCCCAACCCGGCCGATGCCTGGGTACAGCTGCGTGTGAACGGGGACGGACTTATCCGCGGTGCCGAACTGATCAGTGCAGGAGGCAGCACGGTACGTTCGGTGGCCAATATACAGGCAACTTCGTATATGCTTGATCTTTCTGCTCTGCCCGCCGGAGTGTATGTTCTTAAAGTATATACTAAAACAGGGGCCGAATTTCATAAACTCATTAAAAAATAACCTCCGACGCATATACCGGCCCTCCTTGTTTAAGCGCCTCTCTTCCCTACCGGGGAAGGGAGGTTTTTTAGTGAGTGCCCGATACCTAATTTCCCGTACAAAAAGGGTATTTTAATCCCGGGGGGTAAGGCCTACATTTGTTTTGCAATAAACACCGGACGCTATGTGCAGGTATAAAATTTTACACCATAACGAAGACGGTTACGCAGTAAAGTGTAACGAATGCGGCCATATCAAGGTATGCTACAAAACGGTAGTGCTCACCCTGGATGAAGAAATGTTCTACGAGTTCCGCGATGCCGTGGAACACAACTACGAGACCCACCGCGACCGGATCTGTCCGCACCAGCGGCGTATTCACATCAGCACGGCCGATCCTTCGGTGAGTATGGTGTTCTGCCTTACCGACCTGGAACGTCTTATGCATATGCTGGACGAAGCACACATGAGCCTTGAGATCGAAAAACTGATATCCTGATACCTGAGAGAAAAACAATCCTTATGAAAACAAAAAGACGTCCTTCGCAGCAGGGCGTTTTTTTTTGCCCGCTTTTTCCGGGGAGATCAGGGGAAAATGACGACGGGCGTGCCGTCGGGGCAATGCGCATACAGGTAGTCCATCGCTGCGGAGGAAACCGCAATGCAGCCTTCCGTCCAGTCATGCGCCGTATAAAAACGGTCGGGCAGCTGCCTTTTATCCGGCAGGGCATGTATCTTGATATCACCGCCGGGATCCGTGCCTTCGCGCAGGTCGCGCGGTTCCGGGTAAGAGATGCCCAGGTTTTTATAGAAGGCGCTTTTTTCATTACGCCCGTTGATGTGGTAAAGTCCTTCGGGTGTTCTTCCGTCGCCTTCGCATTGTTTGTGTCCCTTCGGATCACGGCCCAGACTGATGTATATACGCATAATTCGTTTTGTATACGAAAACGCTTCGAGTATATGCATGCTCTTGTATATACGAAGTTCAGTGACCGTGTATTTTTGCGTGGGAAAGATCATGAATAACAGATTAAAAGTAGCCTATTTTATTTATTTCATCATATTGGGGCGAAGCATTACTTTTGTTTTCACGGAATAATCTCAATCAGCAGGTATTAAATGACTTTATCAGATAACCATACCATGATGTTGTCGGGACTGGAACCCCTGGTGATACGGCCCGAATCCAATTTTATCAATATCGGCGAACGTTGCAATGTAACGGGCTCGCGGATGTTCCTGCGGCTGATCCGGGAGAACGACTACGAAAAAGCTGTGGAAGTGGCCCTGGAGCAGGTGCGTGGCGGTGCGCAGGTACTCGATATCAATATGGACGAAGGTATGATCGACGGTGTGGAAGCCATGACCCGCTTTCTGAACCTGCTGGCCTCGGAGCCCGAAATTGCCCGTATCCCGTTCATGATCGACTCTTCGAAATGGGAGATCATTGCCGCCGGCCTCAAATGCCTGCAGGGTAAGGGCATTGTAAACTCCATCTCGCTCAAGGGCGGGGAGGAGGAGTTTATACGCCAGGCCGCCTACATAAAGCGTTTCGGCGCCGCCGTGGTGGTCATGGCCTTTGACGAAAAGGGCCAGGCCGATTCTTACGAACGCCGCACGGAAATTTGTAAACGTGCCTACGATATTCTTACGGAGCAGGTGCATTTCCCGGCTTCGGACATCATTTTCGACCCCAATATCTTCCCGGTGGCCACCGGCATGGAAGAGCACAACAACAATGCGCTCGATTTCTTCAATGCCACCCGCTGGATACGCGAAAACCTGCCCGGCGCCAAGGTGAGCGGGGGTGTGAGCAATGTTTCGTTCTCCTTCCGCGGCAACGACACCGTGCGCGAGGCCATGCACTCGGCCTTCCTGTACCACGGTATCCGCGCGGGTATGGACATGGGTATCGTAAATCCTTCGCAGCTGACCATTTACGATGAGATCCCTGCCGATCTGCTGGAACACGTGGAAGACGTGCTGCTGAACCGTCGCCCCGACGCCACGGAACGTCTGCTGAGCTTTGCCGAACACATTAAAGACAAAAAAGAAGTACAGAGAACGGTGGAGGAGTGGCGCAGCCTGCCTGTGGCCGAACGCCTCAAATATGCCCTGGTAAAAGGGATCACCGATTTTATAGAACAGGACACCGAAGAGGCCCGGCAGGGTTTTGAACGTCCGCTGCAGGTGATCGAAGGCCCGCTGATGGACGGAATGAACGTAGTGGGCGACCTTTTCGGAAGCGGTAAAATGTTCCTGCCCCAGGTAGTGAAGAGCGCCCGCGTGATGAAGAAAGCCGTGGCCTATCTCACGCCGTACATCGAAGAGGAAAAGGAGGGCAGTGCCGCATCCAGCGCCGGACGGGTATTGCTGGCCACCGTAAAAGGCGACGTGCACGATATCGGGAAGAACATCGTGGGCGTGGTGCTGGGCTGTAATAACTACGAAGTGATCGACCTGGGCGTAATGGTGCCCGCCGAAAAAATACTGGAGGAAGCCCGTAAACAACAGGCCGGCATCATCGGGCTCAGCGGACTTATTACCCCTTCGCTGGACGAAATGGTGCATGTGGCCGCCGAAATGGAAAAACAGGGCTTTGACATTCCCCTGCTGATCGGCGGAGCAACGACCTCGAAGATCCATACGGCGGTGAAAATTGCTCCCGCTTACTCGGGACCGGTGGTGTACGTGCTCGATGCATCGCGCAGTGTACCTGTGGTGGAGGCCCTGCTGGGACAAAAAAAGCAGGACCTTATGGCCGAGGTACAGAAAGATTACCTCATTATGCGCGAACGCCATGCCCTGAGCCGCGAACAAAAGAACTACATCAGCCTGGAAGAGGCCCGCGCCAATAAATTTACCGGGAATTTCGAGGATATCAGCGTGCCGCAGTTCAGCGGGGTAAAAGTGCTGAACAACCTGCCCCTGGAAGAACTGCTGCCCTACATAGACTGGACGCCTTTTTTCCAGACCTGGGAACTGGCCGGCCGTTTCCCGGATATTCTTACCGATGAAATTGTAGGTACCGAAGCCTCGCGCCTGTACGCCGATGCCCGCGAAATGCTGCAGCGTATGGTGGACGGCCGCTGGGTAAAAGCCTCGGGGGTGTTCGGGATATTCCCGGCGCAGACCGTAGAACAGGACGATATTGCCGTGTTCGACCCGCGCAACCCGCAGCGCGAACTGCTGCGTTTTCACACCCTGCGCCAACAGAATAAAAAAGCGGAGGGACAACCCAATTTTGCCCTGGCCGATTTTGTGGCGCCGGCAGAAAGCGGTCTCAGCGATCATATAGGCGCCTTTGCCGTAACGGCAGGCATCGGGCTCGAAGAACACGTACGCCGTTTTGAAGCCGCCCACGACGATTATTCGTCCATCATGATAAAAGCCCTGGCCGACCGCCTGGCCGAAGCCTTTGCCGAATACCTGCACATGAAGGTGCGCACGGATTATTGGGGGTATGCTGCTGACGAACACCTGAGCAACGACGAACTGATCCGCGAAAAATACCGGGGCATCCGTCCGGCACCGGGTTACCCGGCCTGTCCCGACCATACCGAAAAGGAAAGCATCTGGAAACTGCTCAGCGTGGAAGAACATACCGGCATCCGTTTAACCGAAAGTCTGGCCATGTGGCCTGCAGCATCGGTAAGTGGCTGGTACTTTGCCCATCCGGGGGCGAAATATTTCGGACTGGGTAAGATTGCCGAGGACCAGGTGCTCGATTATGCCCGGCGCAAAGGTTTCAGCAGGGAACAGGCCGAGAAATGGCTTTCGCCCACCCTGAATTATTGAACCGATTCATACACAGTTGTTTAATCGGCATCCGTCTGAACTGTGAAAAATAGGTTAAAGCCATATTTTTTTGCAGAAAGATGAAGGGGGAATCGTTTTTACTCCTACATTTGTTTCACAGTCCGCTATGAAATCTTTCAGAGATCATAAAAAAATAGCAGGTCGTTTTTTACTGATGGCCTTTATTCTCGTATTTACTTCGGGACTGGTCCTTGTTTTCAGTGACGGCGGATTTTCAACGGCCAAACAGGGCAAAATTTCCAAAACAGACAGCATTCCCGGAACCACGGAAACATTTTCGGATAAACCTGCCGATGATAAAGACCAGGGCGGCGATTCCGGCGGAGGTAAAATGCCTATTGCACTGCCCGATTTTCGTTCGGCCATCGACTTTTTCCTTTCTTTTTTCCGCACGTTCAGACCTTCGGCCCAGCATACCGGAGTTGTTCCCGTTTCGCACGGTGAAGCGCGGGATACGGTAATACGCATTTAGGCGGCGGATTTCTATACGTAATACTTCTTCTGATTTTCCTTTTAAGTGGTACTACTGCTAAACTAATTTGTGCCCATAAAGGTGCAGAGTCTTTCTGTCTGATGTTTAATATATTGATACTCAGAAGATAAAAGCATTAACGTTTCCTTAACAAACAAAACGTCACTTTATACGTCTTACGATTGTTCCTTACTTGCAATTTATTGCAAATACAGGTGTTTGTTTTCATGGTGTAATGAGGAAGGTGGTTCCTTCCTCATTTTTTTTTGCATAAAAAAACCGGCAAGATCACTTCTGCCGGTTTGTATAGAAATTCTACCGTTTTTTTAGGGCTGACAGCTGAAGTTCATGGATTTAACGGCCGTTTCTCCGTCGTGGTTCACGGTAACCGTTACTACGGCTTCCATCTGTGTGGCGCTGCTTACGTTGTTCACCCATTCGCCATGGATGTGGTAGGTAGCGGCATGATCGTGTGCGTCGGTCGAGTACACCACGGTCTGATCGTCTTTTTTGCGGATCTCGAGTTCCCAGCCGTGCAGAGCTGCCGAACCGGTAACCATGGCGTGTACCATAACGGTATCGCCCTGGGCAAAGCTGGCGCCTTCGGTGGGCTCTTCGAACATAATGTCGGCCGTTACTTTTTCATCTTCCTTGTCTTTGCAGGAAGCCCAGAATCCCACGGAAGTGGCGATCATCATCAGGATGAAGAGATTTTTTTTCATAGTATGTATTTGTTTGTTATTGTTCAATTTGTACTTGTTTTACATTCAGAATAATACGGTAAACTGTGCATTTACACGCTGGTAGGGAGTGGTCAGTCCGCCGCCGAGATTGTGCGTCAGGGGCTGCTGGGCGCTGATGCCTGTCACAAAACGTTTGTAATAGACGTCGATACCGGCTCCGGCATAGGTTACCAGTCCGCCCGATTCGGCCACTTCGGCGCCCAGGTTACGGTCTTTACCGCCATAGTCTGAGGTAAGGCCCAGCTGGGGCAGCAGGCTCCAGTTCTTAAAGCGTGCCCAGTAAAAGCCGCGCAGCGATCCCGAAACGCGGTTCCCGAAGCGGTAACCGGCCGCATTGGTCGTGGTAATGCGGGTATTGGCATCGGCCTGGAATCCCCAGCCTTTTACGCGCAGGGTGTACATAATGTTAAAGATCATGTCCCAGGAACCGGTGCCGGGCTGCATATTGGCATTCAGCTTTTCGCCTTTGCGGTAAGCATTGCTTTCCCCGGTGGCCATTTTAAGTCCGCCGCCGGCAAGCAGGGTCTGGTTTACCCGTTTTTTACTGCTGTCGGCCGTCTGCAGAATGGCGTAATTGGCCCATACCTGTACGTCGCCGATGCCGAAAGAGCTCATGGTAACGCCCGATTCGGTCTGCCGGAAGTAATTAACGGGAAGTGAAGCGAACAACTGTACCCTTTTGTGCGGGTAAAAACGGGCGTATACGTCCCAGCTGTGAAATACGTCGTTGGACAGGAGTTTACTGCCGTCCGTAGTGGGATGGCTGGTCCTGAAGTGCCGGAAGTAATAGCGTGTTCCGACAAAATGCCTGCTGAACTGTGGCAAAATGCCTGTGTACATGCCGCCCGCCGAACATCCGCATACGTCGCACGCATACGAACTTCCGCCCAGCAACAGCACACCGGCCAGTGCCAGTATGAACTGTTTCATTGTAATAAATTATAAGTAAAGTAATGGGGTTGAAACCTGTGTACCTTCTTACAATTCGGGAGGCTGAAACACGGAAGACAGGATGCGCTCCCGTATACCCGGGGTTTTATGTACGGGTAAAAGATCTTCTGTAATGCTGAAGAATACGGGAGATATGCGATACACGGCAGTAAATACGGCCGGGGAGAGATCTTTTACATATTCAAGGTTGGGGAAGGCCAGGCCGGGCGTTTCGGTTTCCTTCATCTGGTCGGACAGGTAACAGCTACCGTTACAGTTGAGTTCGGGCCTGTTCTTATTGACGCAGTGTTCCTCGGTGATCTGGCGCAGGTTCAGGTAATAATGGGCAAGCAGGCCGAGCTTGGCACTCATGCTGAACACGAGGCACAGCAATACGGTTATGGATACGGCCTGTTTCATCCGTTGCAAAAGTAAAAATACTTTCGGGCATGGGGCGGGCATTCGTCTATTTGTGGAAAGGAATCTGAAAATGGGTCACAATTTCTTAACACTGTAACAAAGTTGTACTTTCGCGCCCGAGATGAAAAAGTGCCTGCTTTTTTTTGCGTGTTGTTTGCCCCTGCTTGTTTTCGCTCAGAAAGATAAGGTCTGGGGCAGCTGGACCATTGCCAATGTGCAGTACGAATTTGCGCCCCGCTGGTTTGCCTATATGGAATTGCAGGCGCGTTCGCATGCCATGGCCAACCGCTTTTTCTATTACGAGATAAAGGGCGGACTGAACTATCGCATCAATAAAGACTTTATTGCCTTTGTAGGCTTCGGAAATTACGGTACCTATAACTGGCAGAACCTCCGGGGCATGAAAACGCAGGATGAACTGCGTATCTGGGAACAGTTTGTGATCAACCAGTACCTGAGCCGTCTTAAATTTGAACACCGTTTCCGTTTTGAGCAGGCCTGGATCAACAAAAAGTTCCGCAACCGCTTCCGTTACCGCATCAACCTGATCGTGCCGCTGAATAATAAGACAGTGCAGCCGGGTACGGTATTTCTGTCGGCCTTCGATGAGCTGTTTCTCACCGATACGCCGCCCTTCTTTATGCGGAACCGTATTTATGCCGGGGTAGGGTACCAGGTAACTCCTTTCCTGACCATGCAGCTGGGCTGGCTCAACCAGTTCAATTATTCCTTTGCGGCCAAGGGAGCCAAAAACAACCTGATGCTCTCTCTTAATTTCCGTTTTGTGCGTAAGGACAACAAGTTTGAACGGATGCCGACCCTGCCGGATTAGAAGTCCGAAGTCCGGGAATTGACGCGTCGCCCGGATTATATCCTATTAACTACAGACTAAAAAAAAAGCCATCTTTTCAGATGGCCTTTTTTTAAAGTATTATTTGCTGAGGAGTCTGCGTCCGCGCTTCATTTTCTTTTTACTTACCTTTTTCAGGTTGTTCTTGCGGTATTTGCCTTTTCCGAGACCTACCGGGCTACCTACACGGTCCATGGCGCAGCGGAAGCCGATCCAGGCGGTAGATTGTCTTTCGTCGAGGAAGCGGCGGGTACCGGCAACCATCCAGAAGGCCGGATCTTTCCAGGAACCACCTTTGATCACTTTGGCGTTGTCGTTGATGATAGAGGTCACAGAGAACTCGTACATCAGGCCGTTACGCTGTGAAGTATCTGCATACGACTCGTCGTTGTAATAGATCGAGGAGTTGTAGTCACCGTCGATATAGTCGCGGTAGTCAGATTTTTTATAGTTGCGGCGCTCCAGGTTCTCTTCTTCGGTCACGCGTACGTACTGCAGGCGTCCGAGAGAGTCTTTCTGTTCGATGTTGCCATCGATATCGAGCAGTTTTTTCTTGAATACGTTACCACGGAAGGGGTTGTAGTCGTCCATATCGGTAAGGGTGAGGGGACGGTAGGTGTCCATTACCCATTCCGAAACGTTACCGGCCATATTGTACAGACCGTAGTCGTTGGGCCAGTAGGAATATACCGGGGCCGTGATGCTGGCATTATCGTTCAGGTGGCCTGCGGCGCCCATGTAGTCACCACGTCCGCGGCGGAAGTTGGCGATGAAGTCCCCTTTAAAGCGGTCGTTCGGGTTACGTGCAATGTGTCCGGTCCAGGGATACATTTTACGGTCCATGATGATCTCTGCATCGGTTTTAGGATCCACGTTACCGATCAGCGACAGGGCGGCGTATTCCCACTCGGCTTCTGTCGGGAGGCGGTACTTCGGAAGCAGGATACCGTCTTCCATACGTACTTTACGGTATGCGTTGTCACCGGCAGACGGGTTCAGGTCGCGTACGCCGGAGTTTTTACCGGCAGGCAGCGGTTCGTACTGACCGGCCAGGTAGGCTTCCGTATTAAAGTTATCGTCTACGGTCTGGTTCGGGTTCACGGCGATGATGTTCTCGCGGATCATGATGTTCTCATTCACGCGGTCGCTGCGCCATGCACAGTAGTCATTGGCCTGCAGCCAGTTTACGCCTACCACCGGGTAATCGTTATAGGCAGGGTGGCGCAGGTAATATTCTACGTAAGGTTCATTATAGGCCAGTTTGGATCTCCATACCAGTGTATCGGGTAATGCATTCTTAAGTACTTCGGGGTAGTCCATCGCCCATACGCGGCCTATCCAGTACAGGTATTCGCGATAGTTGATATTGGTTACCTCCGTTTCGTCCATATAGAAGGAGTGCACGGTAACACGACGCGGCTGGTTGTTCCAGTCGTACATAACGTCCTGTTCGGTACGGCCCTGAACAAAGGTACCACCCTCGATGAGCACGAGGTTGGGGCCCGTTTCCTGTTCCGTATAAGCTACACGTTCAAAACCGCCGTTCTTGGAATCGTTGTAATTCCAGCCGGTATTCGACGATTTGGGTTTACTGCACCCGGCAAGTACAATAAGGCCGGAGCTCAGTAAAAAACTTCCGTTACGGATGAACGATTTTTTCATAACACATGATGTAATTTGTACAAATATATAACTGTTGGTAACATGTTAAATTGTTAACAACCGAAAGTTTAAGTTTTTTTTAGAAAGACGGACAACGTACGGTTCTGAATCTGCGGATCGGTGGTTTACACGGGATCTGGAAACCCAGGGACACCTCGTGCGAACCTCCGGAGGCATTGGTGAGCCTGGAGATCGTGAAGTCGTAGCTGTACCCGATACGGAACTTGCCTTTCTGGATACCTGCCAGCAGGATAAAGGAATCGAGGTTGCGGTACCACAGACCGCCCACGAAAATACCCTTGGTGGCGTACAGACCCAGGTTCAGCTGGTTAAAGTTCTGCTGGCGCTGGTAGATGATATTCGGCGAAATGGTTGCCGGAGAAACGTATTTACTGCGTTTGTTCAGCTGGAAAAGCGCCCCGAAGTGCACGGTCACCTTGATCGGCAGACGGGCCACACCCAGGAAGCCCTCGTTGGGGCGGGTAAGGTGATGCACGGCCACACCGCCGTAAAAGTTCTCGGTATAGGCCACGATCCCGGCAGCTACGTCAAAGTAGCGCGTGGTAAGGTTCGGCTGATTTTCCTGTGTGGCGTAAACAAAACCGTAACGGCTGTCGATCTGGTCGCCGAAGGTCAGTTTGTTCCAGTCCACACTACGCTGTCCGTAAGCTGCCTGTATCCCGAAACGCATGGTGAATTTTCGGGTCACGTTCAGCTGGTAGGCATAGGCTACGGCTGCGTACGTGGAGTTCAGGGTACGGTTACCCGAAAAGTCCGTATACACATAAGCGCCTATACCGCCCTGGAGCGGATAGAAATGCTGGTCGTAGGATACACTGTAGGTCTGGTAATTACCGCTTATGGCAGCCCACTGGTTACGATAATTCAGGTTAAACCTGGCACAGCGTGCGGAACCCGCAAACGCCGGGTTCAGATAAAGGGGATTCGCGTAGAATTGAGAGAACTGAGGATCCTGCGCGTGTCCCTGGCCCATTGGAAGTAGTATTGCTATACATAGGGCCCACAGATATTCATGAGGCTTTAGACGCATCTTTTTCAGGTAAAATTTTATCTATAACGCTATAAAGTTTTTGTTTGGTATACTT
>JACVCJ010000021.1 GCA_016742095.1 Bacteroidia bacterium | reverse complement strand
CAAAATTAGAAATCGTTTTTGGTTAAACAAAATAATTGTTAAAAATTATCCGCTTTTCTTTTCCTGGCCTGGGAATAATTGTTGTTAATTACAATAAATTTCATTAAAATAAGTTAACTTTGAAACCCCGAAAGGTTTTCAAACTTATGAAGAATTTATCAAAACTGGGCATCCTTTCCTTTTTTCTTTCTGTCCCTGCTTTTTCCCAGGTCACCCATTCCGTACTTTCCAACGGCAGCTGGTATAAGGTAGGGGTAACCTCTTCCGGTATCTATTCCCTGAGCGGCTCTTTCCTCCAGAGTAACGGCATCAGTATATCAGGCATTAACCCGAACCAGGTAAAAGTGCACGGTTTCGGCGGTGGGCCCCTGCCCGAAAAGATCGGTGTGCCGCACCCCGACGATCTGCCCGAACTGAAAGTAAAAGTTATTGATAACGGCACGCCCAATGTCATGGACGCGTCCGACGCCATTTTATTCTACGCCAAAGGGCCGCACCCGGTGGAATACAACAGTTCGGAGACGATGTTCAACTGTTCCACCAATCCCTATGCCGATACTTCGTATTTCTTCATACGCCTGGGCGGTGCAGGGAACAACCAGGCTCCGGCCGCACGTGCTTCCGAAGCCGGAACACCCGTAATGACCCTCAACAAGTACACCGACTATGCCCTCATCGAAAAAGATTCTCTCAATATAGCCGCTACCGGCCGCCGCTGGTTCTGGAAAAGCTTCGAATACGTAAATTCCTATTCCGTGGGCTATACTTTCAGCGGTTCGGGCTATACCGACTCGGCCAAGGTAAAGATCGAAATGGCCGGGCGCTGTGTGAACTGCCTGTCGAGCCAGACCGTGATCCTGAACGGCTCGGTACTGGGCAGCATCGGTATTACGTCCAACAGCGGTATTTATAACGGCCCCATGGGCGAAACCAGCAACGGTACCTTTGTTACTTCGCCGCAGACCAGCTATCGCTTTACGTTCAACAAACCCTCGTCGGTGGCCAATGTATGGCTCGATAAGATCAGCATCAATATAGGGCGTAACCTGGCCCGCTACGGGTCTTTTACCACGTTCCGCAACCCGTACTCCCTCAGTCCGGGCGTTATCCGTTATTCGGTTGCCAATGCCTCCTCTTCGCTGATATGGGACGTTACAGATGCCATTAACCCGCTGGAACAACAGCACAGCAACGGTAGTTTTGCCGTAACGGGCGGCAGCCTGTACGAGTTCGTGGTGTTCGATCCTTCGGCATCCTTTGCCAGCCCGGTGTGGTTTGGCGGTGTACCCAACCAGGACCTGCACGCCATGCCGTATGCAGATATGATCATTGTGGCGCCCGAATTCCTGTGGACAGAGGCCCAGCGACTGGCCCAGCACCGCCAGCAGCGCGATGGTATCAGCTCCCGGATCGTGTCACCGCGCATGATCTATAACGAATTCTCGTCCGGGGCACAGGACCCTACGGCCATCCGTAACTTTATGAAGATGTTCAGGGACCGTACCGCTTCCGGCGACCCGATGGTCCGTTACCTGCTGCTCTTCGGCGACGCCAGTTACGATTACAAGGATTACCTGATGCGTACCGTGGAACTGGATGCAAACAAAGTTCCCGTGAATGTGAACACCAACCTGGTACCCACCTGGGAAACCAAGAACTCTTACAGCCGTTCGGGCGGTTCGTATGCCTGCGACGACTATTTTGTGATGCTCGACCCCAATAATATTTATGGCAATACCGAAGAGGTAGAAGTGCTGAACGTAAACGGCAATCTTTCGGCGGGCGTGGGCCGTATACTGGCCTATAACGAAACTTCGGCGCGCGAAGTGGTGGATAAGATCATTCATTACGACGATAATTCGGAATGCAAAAGAGACTGGCGCAATAAGGTACTGCTGCTGGCCGACGATATGGACGACTCCTGGGAAAGCCTTTTCCTGGACGGTTCCGAGGCCATCGACGCTATTATGCGCACGCAGTTCCCCGAGTATAACGTAGATAAAATATATGCCGATGCCTATTCGCAGACGGTATCTACCGGGCAGCGCTATCCCGAGGCGGAAAAGCAGCTCTTTACCTCGCTGAACAATGGGGTGCTGCTGTTCAATTACATCGGTCACGGAGGCGAAGTGGGCCTGTCTTCGGAAAGGCTGCTGGCCCTGGAAGACATCGATAAGTGGAACAACTTCGACCGTTTGCCCGTATTCCTTACGGCCACCTGTACGTTCACCCGTTTCGACCAGACGGATTTTATATCTGCCGGGGAGAAAATGGCCATGCGCAAGGACGGTGGCGCCATAGCCCTGGTATCTACCACGCGGGCCATATCGCTGGTGGGCCAGTTCAACGATGCTTTTTACAATGCCGCATTCAGTCCCGATTCCAACGGGAATATGCCCACCCTGGGCGATGTGTTCCGCCTGGCCAAAAACAACTCGAACGACGCTACCAGCGGGCCGATCTCGCTGTTCGGAGATCCTTCGCAGAAAATGGCCTACCCGGTGAACCAGGTGTTCACAACGGGTATCTACGACGAAGACGATAATCCCATCGACACCATCAAAGCCACGCAGGTAGTAAAGATCAAGGGCTATGTGGCCGATGCCGACGGCTTCCTGATGCCTGATTTCGACGGTACGGTGTACCCCACCATTTTCGATAAAGCGGGCAGTTACCAGACCAAACGGAACGATGCCCCCGCTGTGCTGCGTAACTTTAAGATACAGAAGAATATACTCTTTAAGGGAGCGGCTCCCGTGGAAGACGGACGCTTCGAGTTCATATTTAAAGTGCCCAAAGACATCAATTACCTGGTAGGTAACGGAAAGATAAGTTATTATGCCTCCAACGCCACCACCGATGCACATGGCTACGATACGGTAAAAGTGGGTTCGTCCCTCAATAATTGCCAGGAACAGGACGCACCGCAGATCGCCATCCTGCTGAACGATTCGCCGGTGAACGGGCTCACCGTGGGCGGCAATCCCGAACTGAAGGCCGTATTTAACGACGAAAGCGGTATCAACAGCAGCGGAATCGGCATCGGGCACGACATCATTGCCACGCTTACCGGGCCGGTGAACCAGACCTTCATCGTAAACGACTATTATTCATCCTACCAGGGCACCTACCGCAGGGGCGAACTGCGCTATCCCTTCCTGAACCTGCCCGAGGGCGATTATTCCCTGAAGGTTTCGGCCTGGGACAACTGTAATAATTTCGGCGAATCGTCCATACAGTTCCGTGTAGACAGCAGTTCGGCCGTGATCAGTGAGTTCCTGCCCTATCCGAACCCTTCGTCGGACCAGGTCACCTTTGCCTTTACGCATAACCTGCCCGAAGGCATACTGCTGGGATACCTGCACATTTACGATGTGAACGGACGCCTGGTGCATACGATCAACAAGGAAATACTGTCTTCGGCCTACCGCAATACACAGTTTACCTGGGACGGCCGCAATGCCGCAGGTGGTACGGTGGCGCCCGGAATATATTTCTGCCGTATACACCTTGTAAGTCTTTCAGGGAAAGATGCTTACGCAACTGCCAAAATAATCCGCACAAATTAATGGTGCCGCTTTAACAATATTTTGACAGTTTTCCAGTTAATTCATGGTTTATTGTAATTTTGACGCGTTTTAACAAAGTCTATGCTTATTAGAAACAAGATATTCATGCTGCCGCTGATGGGATTAGCCACAGCTGCTGTTGCCCAGACACCAGGGGACGTAACCAATCAGACCGATTATAAAGAAGTCTACAAACAGGGCGGTATCGCCAACGTTATCACCACCACGGTTCCATTTCTGAATATTTCACCGGACGCCCGTGCGGGCGGTATGGGCGATATAGGTGTTGCCACGGCTCCCGATGCCAACAGCATGCACTTCAACCTGGCCAAATCTGTATTCCAGGAACGCCAGACCTCAGTTGCCATCTCGTACAGCCCCTGGCTGCGTAACCTGATACCCGACGTGAACCTGGCCTACCTGAGCTTTAACCAGAAAATTAAAGATTTCGGAGCCGTTTCTGCCTCCCTGCGCTATTTCTCCCTCGGTGATATCACGTTTACCGATAATACGGGCGGCGTGATCGGTAACTTTAAACCGAACGAATTTGCCCTGGACGTAGGTTATTCCCAGAAACTGATCGATAACCTGAGTATGGGTGTGGCTTTCCGTTTTATATACTCGAACCTTACCCTGGGCCAGACGGTGAACGGCCAGGCCACCCGTGCCGGTCTTACCGGTGCCGGTGATATATCGCTGTTCTACCAGAACAACAAATGGAAAATTGCCAAGAAACCGGTTACTTTCCGTTATGGTGTAGCCTTTACCAACCTGGGCGCCAAGATCCGTTACTCGGCCAACTCCCGCGCCGACTTTATCCCGATGAACTTCCGTACGGGTGCCGGTCTTACCATGAAATTTGACGATTACAACAGCCTGCAGTGGTCTGTGGAGATCAGCAAACTGCTGGTGCCTACCACACCCCTGTACAAACGCGATAACAACGGTCAGTACGTTGATGAGGACGGTGACGGTAACCCGGACATTGAAGCCGGTATGGACCCGAACCGCGGCGTAGTGAACTCCATCTTTACTTCCTGGGCCGATGCCCCGGGTGGTGCCCGCGAAGAGCTGGACGAAATTAACTTTGCCACCGGTTTCGAATACTGGTACAACCGTGTATTCGCCGCCCGCGTAGGTTACAGCCACGAGTCCACACAGAAAGGCGGCCGTCGTTATGTAACGGTAGGCGCCGGTGTGCGTTACAGCGTATTCGGTCTTGATTTTTCATACCTGATTCCGATCGTACAGCGTAACCCGCTCGAAAATACCATCCGCTTTACCCTGGTGTTCGACTTCGACAAGCTGAGCAAGCTGAACGACGAGAATTCGAACCCGTACCCGGGCCGCGGAAACAAAAAGAACAAATAACACAGGTTGTTATAACCCTATGCAAAACCGTTTCGCTTGCAGCGAGGCGGTTTTTTTGTGCCCGGATGCTGCATACTACAACATACAAAAAAGCCCCGTCCTGCTGTAAGCGGGACGAGGCCATTCTTTATTAATCTCTATCAGGAGCCGGACTTTTTACTCCGGACTTCCGGACTAATTTTCCTCGTTGAAGAAAATTTTATAGTAATTCATCTTCCGTTTTTCGTCGTAGCCTTTTTCCAGCAGTTCGGAGCCGCCGTGCACGTACAGGTGGAAATTGCGGTCGAGCTTCAGTACGCTGCGGAATTTCTTGGATACTTCCTTTTTGGCGTCTTCGTTCAGGGAAAAGCTCTGGGCCAGTTCGGGTACTTTAAAATCGTCTTCGAAACCTTCTTTAAAGGCTTTGAATTCTTCCACCACTTCGGGTTCGCCGATCACTTCGGAGGCAAAATCGTCCAGGTCGAAGTTCTCTTTTTCCTCGAAATAACGGGCGGCCTTTGAATTGAAGTCGATCTGCTCGCGGCGGTCCTTCGTAAATTCCTCTACGTCGTTCTCGGGGTTGAAGTGCAGTTTGGAGAACTCTTTCACGATCTCCATGTAGTTGCGTGTCAGGTAATAATCGTCGGGGATCGGCTGCAGGTGAAGGAACTCGTCCTTCCAGAAAGCGGCCTCACCGGTGGGGTTCAGTTTGTCTACCGTAACCACCTTGCAACCGGTTTCGCGCTCTGTATCGAAAATGATACAGCCTTTATCCAGTTTGTGGATATTGATACCGTCCTCGAAGTCGATCTCGAAATCGTCGTCTTTCTGGTAAACCTTCAGGAACTTGTCTTTGTTCTCACTTTTAAAGATACCCACGGCATTGCAGATCTCGTCATCAACCTGGCAACCGGCAAATTCAACGATATACAGTTCCCCTTTTTTGATCTTGGGGTGATTGCTCTTTTCGTACAGGTGGTTGGCAATGTTCACCGACTGATCGTACAGGTCGTTATGGTCTTCAAATATCTTGCGTACGTAGGTGTACACTTCATTCAGGTTCAGGTCGGCATCGTGCCGGAACTGGTACATGATGTTGCCGTCGAAGGGTTTGGTAAAGTACATCATGAGCAGGTCGCGCACGTAGTCGTCCTTAATGGTATGGGCGGTCTTGGAATACTTAACGCCTTCCATTTTACCGCGGTTACCTACCTGGTGTACCACCATGCGGCGGAGTTTGGTATTTTCGAAATTGAGCATAGTCTTGTTTTAATTTAGGCAAGGATCTTACGGGCGATCACTTCTTTCATGATCTCGTTGGTCCCTGCGTATATACGTTGTACGCGTGCATCGGCCCAGATGCGGGCAATGCGGTATTCCCATATGTATCCGTAACCGCCGTGCAGCTGCACACATTCATCGGCTACGCGGCACTGCATATCGGTCATTTCCTGTTTGGCCAGGCAGGCCTGGTATACCTCCAGTTTGCGCTCGTTGTGCAGTTCGATCATACGTTCGATGAACACCCGTCCGCGGTCCACCTCGCCAAAGCATTCGGCCAGTTTAAAACGGGTATTCTGCATATCGGCCACGGTTTTGCCGAAGGCGGCGCGTTGTTTCACATATTCGATGGTATCGGTCAGCGCCACCTGTGCCCCGGCCAGCGCGGCAATGGAAACGATGAGGCGTTCCTGGGCCAGTTCGGTCATCAGGTAGGTAAAGCCTTTACCTTTTTCGCCCAGCAGGTTGTGTTTGGGCACCATTACGTTATCGAAAAAGAGTTCGCAGGTATCCTGGGCATGCAGGCCTACTTTTTCGAAGGGCGACCCTTTGGAGAAGCCTGCCGACCTCGTGTCCACCAGGAAGAGTGAAATACCTTTGGCCCCGGCCGTGGGATCGGTCTTGGCGGCCACCACCACCACATCGGCCAGGTAGCCGTTGGTGATGAAGGTCTTGTTGCCGTTGATCACAAAATGATCGCCCTTGTCCACCGCGGTGGCTTTTATACCCTGCAGGTCGCTTCCGGCGCCGGGCTCGGTCATGGCAACGGCGGCAATGGCCTTGCCCTGTACCATCAGCGGCAGCCATTCCTGCTTGGCCTGTTCGGTGGCGTAATGTTCAATGTACGGACAAACGATATCGTTGTGCAGGGGGAACCCGATGGCCGGACCGCTGCAGCCCGTTTTTCCCAGTTCTTCGGCAAAAACGGCATTGTAACGGAAGTCTTTGATGCCCAGGCCGCCGTACTGCTCGTCCACCTGCATACAGAGGAACCCCGCTTCGCCGAGTTTTTCCCAGATCTCGCGGCTTACCATTTTGTTCTTTTCCCATTCGGCATTGCGCGGCGTGATCTCGCGTGCGGCAAATTCGGCCACGCTCTGCCTGAAAATCTCATGTTCCTCGTTATAAATTCGATATGGTGTAAACATGCGTCCTTTTTAAATTTTCACAAAAATACCAATGCTGCGGTATTAATCCAAAACGCCGCAGCTTTATTTATGAGCAGTGTGCCTGCGTTTCAGCCCAGCTGTTTGCGGATGCGGTATTCGGCAGGTAAAAGGTTGTTGAAACGGTTGCCGATATTTTTGGCCCAACCCAGTCCGAGCCCTTTGTAGGTAACGAGGTACAGTCCTTTTTCCAGTTCGGGCCGGGGCTGCAGACTTTCTTTCCGCAAAAAGACCAGTGCCTGCTGCCGGTCCAGCTCCAGTCGCCGTACTTCGGGCGAAAGGGCCGTGCTCAGGGCCATGGCGTGTGAGGGAATATGATCGCTGCCTTTTTTCTCCCCGGCGTCTATGCCTGCATAGGTCACTTTTATGGAATGCAGGGAGGCCAGGATGCGTTGCAGGGCCTGAGGTACAATGTACTGTCGTCCGCCGATGGCGCGCAGTTCAAAGTGCTGGGGTTCTGCCAGGAAAGCGCTCCATTCGTTGCTGCCGGCTGTTTTTAGTCCGCGTATATTTTTCGGATTGCCGAATGTGGCGTCCTCTTCGGTTCTTTTACGGAAAATGCTGATGAAAAAGCCTTCGCCCTGCACTTTATCGGGGTAAAAGGCATAGCCCGTAACGCCGTTCTGCTGCTTTTCTTCTATGTTCCAGTCCGCCGGTACGGGTATCTGCAGCGATTCAAAACCCTGTTGCAGCAGCAGGGAAGGGGCTGCAAAATTTTCGGCCGGGTTGTAGGTACAGGTACTGTAAATGAGATAGCCGCCACTTTTCACGGAAGCGGCCAGTTCGTCCAGGATGCGGTTCTGGCGCAGGGCGCAGAGTTCTGTATTGGCCGTGCTCCATTCCCCGATGCTGGCCTTGTCCTTCCGGAACAGACCTTCTCCGCTGCAGGGAGCGTCCACAAGCACCAGGTCGAAAAAAGACTCCGTAGTCGCAAATGCTGCGGGATCGGCCTGGGTTACAATGCAGTTGGGGTTGCCCCAGCGGATGATGTTCTCGCGGAGTATGGCATTGCGCGAAGCGATCACTTCGTTGGCGATCAGTATGGAGCCGTCCGGGAGGGCAGAAAGCAGCAGGGTAGACTTGCCCCCGGGAGCCGCACAGGCGTCCAGGGCCAGCACTTTGCCGGGCAGTTGCAGTTGTTGTGTTACATACTGCAAGAACATACTCGAAGCTTCCTGTACGTAGTAGGCGCCTGCATGCCAGAGCGGATCTTCGATGAAGGCGGGCCTTTCGGGCAGGATAACGCCGTCGGGATTCCAGGCTACGGCACTTCCCTGTACGGGGGCTACCGCTTTGGCCGGATTGTTGCGTACGGAAACCACCGCTTCGCCCTGCAGAGCTTTCAGGAGTGAGGCCGTGCGGGTGGCGCCCAGGTCTTTTTGGAGTCGTTGTATGAATGCTTCGGGAAACATAATAAAAAAAGCCTCCGGGTTCCCCCAAAGGCTGTAAGATATCGTTTACTCCGTGCAGATTACTCTTTTACGAAGTTAAATGTAAAGTTTACGGTGTTTGCCACGGTAACGGTGTCGATCGTAGTAACGTCGTTTGCAAAGAATTTCCAGGTCATGTCCTTGGAAGACAGGCGGTCCAGGTAATATTCATTGGTGATCACGTACGGCAGCAGGGTGTTTGCATTCAGGGTATCCAGGTTGCTGATACTGCCTTCATTTAACAGTTGCAGGCCCAGTTTATCCTTACCTTTATCCAGCCAGTTCCAGTTTCCTGTACCTTTGTAGATCTGGGTAATGGAAGTGTTTGACGTTACCGGTCTGTAGAAAACGGCGTCATAGTTATAATCGCCGGTTTTTTCAAATGTGATGCGGAAGGAGTAGGGGAAGGTGCGACTCACAGGCGCATTGGTGTTCTGGGAATACTGGGTTTGCTCCAGCCCGTTTTGTGTGGCGTCTGTGTAAGATGATGTGATGGATTCGGAAGTGGTAACACTGCCAGAAGTGGTGTTTACAACGATGGAACCCTGTTTCTGCGTCAGCTTCCAGGTACCAACCAGGCGATTGGTGCGGGAAACCAGCGAAATAGCGGGATCGTTTTCGCCGCGTTTGCAGCTTTCCAGTGTGAGCAGTGAGCCGGCTAAAAGAATAGCGGTCAGTGTTAAGTACTTTCTCATTAGGTATTATGTTTCAGAACAAAAGTAAAAAAAATGACGTAGCATGCAATTTTTTACAGATTATTTATTGCATGCGCAGCCGCGGCCCTTGCCGTGCTCCAGGCGGCCTGGAAATTAAAGCCCCCGGTGATGCCGTCCACGTCCAGTACCTCGCCGCAGAAAAAGAGTCCGGGAATGTGTTTACTTTCCATACTGCGCATGTCCACACCGCGCAGGGACACGCCGCCCGCCGTTACAAATTCTTCTTTGAAGGTGGTTTTTCCGTTTACCTGGTACACATCGGCAAAGAGTGTTTTTATAATGCTTTCGAGCTCTTTTGAAGAGATCTCCGCTCCATTTTTTTCGGGATCAATACCGCATTTATTTAAAAAATATTCCCATAGACGGCCGGGTATCTCTGCCGGTTTTAAATTACGTACTTTTTTGTCCCTGAAGGTTTTAAACAGTTTAGAGAGTTCTTCGTTAACTGTATTCCTGTTTTTTGAATGCAACCAGTTTATTTCAATAGAGAAAGAATAGTTCTTTTCGTATATCCATTCGGCGGCAAAGGAAGAGAGTTTCAGTATGGCCGGACCGCTTAGTCCCCAGTGCGTTATGAGCAGCGGGCCGCTGTCGCGGAATTTGCTGTCGCGGATCTTTATATCTGCATTTTCTACAGAGATACCCATGAGGCTGCAGATGGGATCCTGCGGCAGGTTAAATGTAAACAGCGAGGGCACGGAGGGGCGTATCTCATGGCCGTGTTCCTTTATCCAGTCCAGCATAGCGGTTTTCGGGGCTCCGCCGCTGGCGATGATCAGCCGGGCCGCACAGTAAGTGTCTCCGTTGCGCAGGGAAATATAAAAAAGACCGCCTTCGTGGCGGAAGGCCGTTATGTCTTTCTGGAGCTGCAGTTCGCCACCGAGCCGGAAATAATTTTCGCGCAGGCAGGCGGCGATCGTTTCCGAACTGTCGCTGCGCGGGAACATACGTCCGTCCTCTTCGGCCTTAAGCGCTACCCCGTGCTGCCGGAACCACTCCACGGTCTCTTTCTGTCCGAAACTGTAAAATACGTTCAGCAGGCTGCGGCCTCCCCGCGGGTAATTCTTTACCAGTTCGGCAGGTTCGGCGCATACATTGGTCACGTTGCAGCGTCCGCCGCCCGAAATAAGGACCTTGGAAAGTATCTTGTTACTTTTTTCGAGGATCAGTACACGGGTACCCGCACGCATCTCCAGGGCGCTGATGCCGGCAAAGAACCCGGCGGCCCCGGCCCCGGCAATGATGATATCGTAAGCTGGCTGCTCTTTCAAAACGCGGCTAAATTACCCATTCTGAATGCAAATCGGGAATTTCCACGTCTTTTATGCCGGTTTTGTTCAGGGTTTCCCGGAAGTTCATCATGGTATCCCATTCGCCGTGCACGAGGAATACTTTTTTCAGGGCATAAGGTTCCGATTCCGTAATGTACGTTACCAGGTCGCGGGCGTCGGCATGTGCACTCAGGGTGCGTATCTGCTGTACTTCGGCACGCACGCTGTACAGGTCGCCGAAGATCTTCACTTCGCTCATGCCCGAAAGCAGCCGGCCCCCGAGCGAGGAAGGTTCGCAGTGGCCCACGAACAGTATGGTATTGGCCGGATCTTCAATGTTGTTTTTGATGTGGTGCTTTACGCGCCCCGCATCGGCCATGCCCGAAGAAGAAATGATCACGCAGGGCTCCTGTATAAAATTCAGCGCCTTGCTCTGTTCTACATTCTGTGTATACTGTAAATTATGAAAGCCGAAGGGATCGCTGTCTACCGACAGGATGGCCTGCATTTCGGCATTGTAGTACGATCTGTGTTTCTGTATCACGGCAGTGGCTTCGGTAGCCAGCGGACTATCCACATACACGGGAATATCGGGCAGGGTCTTGTCCAGTTCCAGGTTGCTCAGGGCATGCAGCACTTCCTGGGTACGCCCCACGCTGAAGGCCGGGATGATGAGTTTACCCTTCTTTTCCACGCAGGTATAGCGGATGGCTTCCAGCAGGCGGGTCTCTGTGTCTTCGGCGGTGTCGTGCAGGCGGTCGCCGTAGGTACTCTCGATAATAAGGTAGTCCGATGCGGGGAAAGGCTCCGGTGCGCGGAGAATGGAATTCTCATAGCGGCCCACATCGCCCGAAAAAGTAAGGGTCTTTACCCGGTCGTGGTCGTTTATGCGCAGGTGTATGGCTGCACTGCCCACCATATGCCCGGTATCGAAGAAGGTAAGCTCTACGCCGTTCATGATCTCCGCAGGTGCATGGTATTCCAGGGGGACGAACAGATCTACCAGTGCGCGTACGTCATCAGTGTCGTAAAGCGGTTCCAGGGCGGGCTTTCCCTTGCGTATACGTTTTTTGTTGATGTAACGGATGTCCTGTTCCTGTATATCGGCGCTGTCGAGCAGCATGATCTCGGCCAGGTCGCGGGTGCCGGCCGTGCAGTATACGGGCCCCGAAAAGCCCTCTTTTACCAGCATGGGCAACAGACCGCAGTGGTCGATATGCGCGTGCGAAAGAATTACAGCGTCCACGGAGGGAGGCGAAAATCCGAAATGCCGGTTCAGTACTTCGGTGTCGGCTCCGTGCCCCTGGAACATGCCGCAGTCGAGCAGGATTTTTTTGCCGGATGGTGTTTCGAGCAGGTGTTTGCTACCGGTTACGCACCGGGCAGCACCATGAAAAGATACCTTCATAGGGATCAAATTTAATCATCGTCATTGCCATTATCAAGTGCCGGGAGCGGTAAATTTTCGCTGCCCGATTCCTGTTTCCCGAAACGCCAGCTGACGGTAAGCATGGCAATACGGCTTTCTTTTTTGCGGTTGCGGTCCTCCGAGAAATTCGGGCCGTACGTGTATGTAATGGTACGGTCGGTATTGAAAATATCGCTGATGTTCAGGGTTACGGCCAAGCGGTTCTTCAGGAATTCCTTGCGGATACCGAGGTCAAAATAGTAACGCCAGTATGTGCGGCGTTGCGGGGCTACCTGCGGACTCAGTACCGTGCTGCCGAACTGGATGATCATGTTCTTCCACAGTTTTACGCTGTTGAGCATTTTAAACTGGGCGCCGATATTGTTCTGTCCCAGGTCGGCCTGGAGGTTGGAAGCATCGATGGCAAAATAGTATACGTTAAGCCCGGCCTGCAGGTTCCAGCGTTTCAGGATGCGGAAGCGGGACGTGAACTCGAAACCGGCATTGTGCGACTGTGCGATGTTCTGGTACGTAACATTGGTGATGCCGGTGAGACTGTCGAGCACGGCAAAACGTCCGATCACATTGCTGGTATGCTTGTAGTAGAAACCCGTGGTGAAGTAATGTTTTTTCGTCTCGAAATCGTACAGCAGCTCCGCCGAATGGGTGTACTCCGGGTTCAGGTTTGGATTGCCGTAACGGATACTGAGCGGGTCCGAATAGTCGGGGAAAGGGTTCAGGTTGCCTGCGGAAGGCCGGTTTACGCGGCGCGAATACGATAAACGGACCGTATGTCCGTTTTTGGGCTTGAATATAAGAGCGGCGGAGGGGTATACGTTCCAGTAACTTTTCCGGTTCAACTGGTTGATGGTAAGCTGGTTAATGCTGATATAGCTGTATTCGGGCCGCAGTCCGATCTTGTATTTCCATTTTTTGATGGTGTGGCTCCATTCGGCATAGGCGGCATATACCTGCTCGCTGTAAATGAAATGATTGCTTACCAGGTTGTTAAAGAGCATTTCGCCGCTGGCCGGGTCTTCGTCAAAACGCTGAATATCGGTGTTGTTGTTGCGGTAAACGACTTTGATGCCCGTTTCCAGCTCCATTTTTTTACCGAAAGGCAGCTGGTAGTCCACCCGGCCGGTAACCATACGGAAACGTTTATTTTCGTAGGTATTGTAGTATTGCCGCGGGATTCCGATGCCGCCCCAGTCTTCGCCGGCAAAAACGGAATTGAACTCCCGGTAGGCGCTGTCGGGTCGCTGCGCGAAGGACGCTTCGGCCGAAATTTTGTGCTTTTTATTTTTAAAATGCTTTTCGAAGCCGGCCGCCACTTCTCCCGTGATATTATTGGTGCCTTCTACGGTAATGCGGCGCTGGTTCTCTACAAAAATATCCGGATCGATCACACGCTGCTGCTGCGTCAGGAAGCGCCACTGGGTCTCGTAGGCGTACTGGAACGAACCTTCGGCAAAAAGGCGTACGGAGCTTTTGGGCCGCCAGGCGATACTGCCCCGCGTAAAATGTGTGCCCATGTAATCGGTGCCCGAGTTGCTGCGCGCGTAACGCAGGGGCACGGGCAGCTGGTTGGTACGGCCGGATACGTAACGGCGGTCGTATTCGGTGTAGCGGTACGAATAATCCACGTTGAAGATCAGTTTGTCCGTAACGTAATCGAGCCGGCCGAAAGCGCCGTACTTATCCCCGGAACCGGCATTGATGCCCAGGTTGCCGCGCAGGCCTTTACGGGCGTCTTTTTTCAGTACGATATTGATGATACCGGCACTGCCGTCGGCGTCGAATTTAGCACCGGGATTGGTAATGATCTCGATACGTTCGATGGAAGCCGCGGGCAGGTTGGCCAGGAAGGCCTCGCGGGAGGAACCGGTGAGTCCGCTCTGGCGGCCGTCGATCCATATCTGGGCACTGCGGCTGCCCCGGAGTTTGATCTTGCCGTTCACTTCTACGTTTACCAGCGGTATGTTGCGGAATACGTCCAGGGCCGATCCACCGTCGCCGCTGAGTACGTCTTTGGGATTGAAGATATAACGGTCGTCCGGGGTCTCTTTGGGCGCCAGTATGTTCACCGTGTTCAGCTGGTCGGATTCCAGTTTCAGCGTGCCCAGTGAAAGGGTGGCGTTCTTTTCGACACAGAGGCTGTCTTTCCGCAGGGGACTGTATCCCACGTGGGTCAGCTGCAGGGTGTAGCAGTCTTCGGGCACGGGAATTTTAAAATGTCCCTTTTCATTGGTGCTCATGCCCTGTACAAAGCCTTTCCCGTTCTCGAGTTTTACATTGGCGGCAGGCAGGGGCTGTCCGTTCCCGCCCAGCACGGTGCCCGACACAAAGCCCTGGGCCTGTACAAAGGCCGGAACGCATAACAGGCTTATGCAGAAGAGTAACGGGCGGAGCAGGAGCTTCAACGGTTTTTGATTTGGTTACACAAACCTAACAAAATAATAATGTAAAATCTACATATGTACCAGCGATGTGAACTCTTCATAATTACCGAGATACACGTTCAGGTCTACCGGGGTGCTGATGCCGTCTACGGTGGCCTTATCGGTGAACTGCCAGATACGGGCATTCATACTGCCGGGGATCAGCGGACGGTTTACGTAGTAATGGGCCAGCCAGAACGTATAGTCATCAAAACCCTGGTCCAGGAATTTGCGGTAAAAGGAGGGACTGGTATAAATAATAGGCTTGCGGCCGGTTTTCTGTTGCAGGAGCAGGAGGGCGGTCTTCAGGTCGCGGCGCAGCACGGCGGGCGGTATGCCGTCGTCGTCTTCCACATCCAGCACCGGGGGCAGGGTAAACTCGTGCCTGGCGATGTTTTTTACGAAGAAACTTATCTGGGCCTCGGGTGTATCGGTAAAGCGGTAAAAATGATAGGCGCCCGCAAAAAGCCGTGATTTTTTCCCGGCCGTGGCGTTCACCTCAAAAAAGGGATCTTTCAGGTTATCGCCTTCCGTTGCTTTTATATAGGCGAAGGACAGGCGCAGGTGGTTGTGCTGGGTCTCGGAAAGGGCCGTCCAGTTAATGGCGCCCTGGTAACGGCTTACGTCCACGCCCAGCGTGGTATACCCTTCGGGCACATATACCCCGAAACTTTTGTAGGTGCGTGCCGGTTTCAGGTTGTAGTAGAAATACAGCAGCTCGCCCCGGAAATACCAGGCAACGGCTCCGGCAACCGGCAGCAGCAGGAGTAAGGTCCAGAGGCGTGTTCTTTTTTTCTTACGGGGCATGTCGTCCTGCAAAAATGAAAAAAAGCTGCCCAAAACAGGCAGCTTTCAGTAAGAATATTTCGGTTTATTTAGCGTATCAGGTTAATGCTTCCCGTCTGGTCGAGGTCTTTACCGTTGATAAAGGTACCTGTGATGCGGTATACATAGGTACCTACGGGTGCGGATTTTTCCTTGCCGCCTATTTTACCGTTCCAGCCGCTGTACAGGTCGTCGCTTTCGAACATAACGCTTCCCCAGCGGTCAAAGATCTTCAGGTTGAAGTCCAGCAGACCGGTGGCCATTACGTTGAACACGTCGTTCACGCCATCGTCGTTCGGGGTAAATGCCGCCGGAATGAACGGCCCCAGCTGGGATACGTTCACAATGGCCTTACCCAGGGATATACAGCCGTGGGCATCGGTTACCTCAATGGTGTATACGGTGGTGTTCACGGCCGTGCAGGTGGGTTGTGTACAGTTCGTGCAGCTCAGGTCCGTAGGAGGGGTCCAGCTGTATACGTAAGGCGGTACGCCGCCGTAGGCGCCGATCGGGATATTGATCACATCGCCCAGGTTAATATTGTATTCTACCGAATCTACTGTAAGTACGGGCGGCTCGGTAATGGTAAGCGTGTCTGACCACCAGCAGCCGTTAACATCGGTAATGTAGGTGGCGTATATACCCGCCGGCAGGTTCACATTGCTCATGGAGCCCGGGTTACCGTTGAGTGTCACCGTAAAGGGAGCTATGCCGGTCTGGGGTACAAAGATCAGGCTTCCGCTCAGGTCGCCGTTACAGAGTACGTCGGTCACATTGCTGTTGAGGTTGATCTGTGCGCCCACACCTACGGCAAAACTGCCGTTGAACGGACAACCGTTGGCATCGGTCACGGTCACGCTGTAATTGCCCTGGGCCAGTCCCTGCGGATCTTCATTGGTATCGCCGTTGCTCCAGAGGTAGCTGAAGTAGGGGTTACCGCCGTTCACCGTGAGGTCCAGGCTGCCGTTGGCGGCGCCGGGGCAGGACTCTATCTGCGATGTGGCCGAAAGCGTCGGCGTGCTGCTCAGTTCGGTAAGCGTAAAGGACAGGGTTTCGGTACAGCCGTTGGCATCGGTTATGGTAACGCCGTAGGTGCCCATGGCATACCCTGTGGAATGATCGCTGACGTTACCCGCGTCGTTGGTCCAGGTATAGGTATACTGCGGGGTACCTCCGGTGCTGGTCACCTGTGCGGCACCGTCGCTGCCACCGGGGCAGGTAACATTGGTAGGCGTAATGGTGTTCTGCAGCGGCGCCGGCTCTGTTACGGTGGCCGTTCCCTGCCAGGGACAACCGTTGGCATCGGTAAATATAAAGTTATAGGTGCCTGCCGCGAGGCCGGTGGCCGTAAAGGAGCTCAGGTTCGGGTCGTGCGCCCAGCTGATGGTCTCGTTGCCGGTGGCACCCGGAACGCTTACGGTAATCTCCCCGTCGCTGAGGCCGTTACAGCTTACATTCACCACGGCCGTATTGGGCGTTACTGCCTGGTATGCCGTCACGGTGAACGAGGCCGATGTACCCGGACAGTAGTGATTGTCGGTCACGGTCACAGTATAGGTGCCTGCGCCCACATTGGTAATGGCATTGGTATCGCCGTTGCTCCACTGGTAGCCGGTATAGGGCAGTGTGGTAGCCAGCGGTGTGGTCTGGCCCGGACATACCTGTGTGCTGCCCGTGATCACGGGTGTGGGAGGTATGTGCGGATATACGGTTTTAGATGTGCTCAGTGTACAACCGCCGAAGGTCACGGTTACGTTATAGGTACCCGACGGACCCTGGATGGTCGGTGAGGTGCCTGTGGCAGCGCCCGTCCAGTTGTAGGTATCCCAGCTCTGCGGCAGGTAAAGGATGGCCGTACTGCCGGGGCAGATGGAATCCGGGCCGGAAATGGTAGGCTGATAGGGCGGTACGGTAACATTCAGCGTAAAGTTCACCACCGTGGTTTGGGGCGGTGTACCGTTATCGGTGGCCGTTACGGTAAAGCTCTGCGGCCCCTGTGTACCCGGCGTGGGCGTATAGGTCCAGTTGATGGTATAGATACCCGACCCGCTGCTGAGCGTGGACGACAGACCGGCCGGCCCCGAAATGGAAAGCGCCACGGACTGTGCGGATTCCGGGCCTGTAAAACTGAGTGAACCGCTCACGGTCTGCCCGGTACAGATACCGCCGGGTCCGCCGTTGGGCAGGATCACACCGCCTGCATAGGCATTACAGGTATCCACCTGGTAGGTATAACCCGGGATAACCGCGTTCACCAGTGCCGGTGGCAGGTTTACGTTGTTACATACGTTGAATTTGAACGATTTGTTGTCGAGCCAGTCGATACCGTTATTGGCATTGTTGGGGCCGTAAAAGTTACCGCCGGGCTGGTTAAAGATACCGAACAGGTTGAACTGCCCGGAACCGTTCCCCCAGTTGGCGCCCACCGTTGCCGGGTTGGGACCGCCGAAACCGTTGGAGCCGGTCACGTCTCCCGAGGTCCACTGCATGTCTTTGTAGCAGAAGGCCACGTTGTTACCCGTACCGATGATGGGATCGTTCCCGTTGGTAAGGATAATGGAAAAGGTATTGCGTTTATCGCCGTGATCGTTGAAATAACCTACGTTCACCCAGTTGATGTAAATGGCCGTAGAAGTGATCTTATAGCGGATGTTACCGATGTTACCTCCGTTCATGTCCACGTCCGCCCAGAAGGCACCGATAATGGCCTGCCCGTTGGAAGGGAGTGGCGGCGGACTATAGGTGCCCAGGGGAGAGTTGAAGGTGACGTTCCCGTTGGCATTGATATACAGTGAATTATCGCTCTGTCCGTAAAAACAAAAGGTGAAAGGGAGGGCGATGAGGCTCGAGCTCGCGTCATCCTGGAGGTTCAGGGTGTTCCACGTAGCATCGGGTTCGATATAGCAACCGCATCCGGACTGGGGTGTGACGCCGCCTGCGCCCGGGCCCCATGCAGGTGTGCCTGGCAGGTCCTGAGCAGGAACGGGAGTGTAGTTGCCAAGAGTGCCGTTTAGCTTTTGCTGATCATATTCAGGGCTTCCTTCTACCGGGACAGACACCTGCGCCTGTGCCGATAACGCCGTGAATATGAGCGCAAAGAGTGGCATTAGTTTTTTCATTTTCACAAATTTTAACTCAAATGTATTAAGAAATTTTAACAAGTCCAAATATTTGACCCTCAAAGTGTATTTTTTTTGAGCGTGAACTGCCTGTTAAAGAAATGCTAATGTAAGCTAAATCCTTGTTAAGCGGGCATAAATAGTGTTAATCAAAGTGTATTTTTACGGCAAATGTTGCACCGGAAAGAAATGATACAGGCAGTGTTTATGAGTCTGGCACTCATAGGCATACTGGCCCTCCAGACCTACTGGTTCCTGGCCGCCATCGAACTTAAGGAAGAAGAGTTCGACCGGGCGGTGGCTACTTCACTTTCCTTTGCCACGGCCGAAATACGTAAGAATGCCGTGGAAGAACTGTTTGATCCCCTGGCAGTTAGTCCTACCGTGAGCGCCGAGCCGGCCCCTTCGGGCAATACTACTTTTAAGAAGGACACCCTGCCCGACGGCAGCGTATTCGAATCCATCAGCACCTATTCCAATATCGATTCCCTCTCCCGGAACGGCAAGGAGTTCTGGCCCACCGATATTTTCGGCAGCCTTTTCGGACATATGGGGCATATGCTCACCAAACGCAGTGTTCTCAATGCCGTAAAGGCCGATTCCATCCTGCAGACGGCCATCCGCCTGTACGGACTGCCGGCCCGCTACGAGGCCATTGTGGTAGGCCCCGGGTTCCAGATCAACGACACCCTGCACGGCGAACTCAAGACCCTGCCCCTGAACCATTCTACCTACGAGGCCCTGCTTTTTGAAGGCAGCCTTTTTTCTTCGCCCCAGTTCCTGGTGGTGCATTTCCCGGGAAAGAAACAGGTGATCCTTACGCAGACCCTGCCTTTTGTGGTCATGTTCCTGGTACTCTGCGTGGTTATCCTTTATATATACATTTCTACCCTGCGCCGGCTGTTGCGGCAGAAAAAACTTTCACAGATGAAGACCGACTTCATCAATAATATGACGCATGAGTTTAAAACGCCCATCGCGTCTATTTCGCTGGCCGCCGATTCTATCGTGAACGAAAAGATCATCAACCAGCCCGATATCATCCGCCAGTACAGCCGCATTATCAAGGAAGAGAACCACCGGATGAACCGCCACATCGAGTCGGTACTGCAGTCGGCCGTGCTGGAGGCCGGTAAACTGGAACTGCGCCGCGAAAAACTGCTGTTGTCCGAACTGATCGAGTTTGCCAGCGACCGGGTAAGCTTCCACCTGCAGGAAAAACAGATCCGTTTTGAACATTCCGTGCCGGAGAACGAGCCCTATGTATATGCCGATTATACCCATTTTACCAATGTGATCTCCAACATTTTCGAGAACGCCGTTAAATACAACAACGCCGAGCCTCCGCTCATACGCACCAGCCTGAAGCTCACCGAGGACGGAAATTACATCGAACTGCGCATCACGGACAACGGCATCGGTATATCCCGCGAAAAACTGCCTTTTATCTTCGATAAATTTATGCGGGTATCCGGTGGCGATATCCACAATACCAAGGGTTTCGGCCTGGGACTTTTTTACGTGCGTTCGATCGTGGAACTGCATAAAGGAAACATAAAGGCCGAAAGTACCGTTAACAAGGGAACTACTATAATCATACAATTGCCTCTAAAACTAAACGAACATGAGTAATACAAAGATCTTACTGGTTGAGGACGATGCGGGCTTCGGGCCCCTGCTGCGCGATTTCCTGATCATGCATGAATACGACGTAACGCTCTGCCGCAACGGACAGGAGGGCTGGAACGCCTTTCAGCAGGAAAGCTTTGAACTGTGTATACTGGATGTGATGATGCCCATAAAGGACGGGTTTACCCTCGCCGAAGAGATCAAACAGGCCAACCCGGCCATGCCCGTGATCTTTCTCACGGCCAAAACCCTGAAGGAAGACCTGGTAAAAGGCTACCGTATCGGGGCCGACGATTATATCACCAAACCTTTCGATTCGGAAATTCTGCTGCTGAAGATCCAGGCCATCCTCAAAAGAGGCCAGGAAACCGCCCCGGAAAAGAAACAACACTATACCATCGGTAATTATACCTACCGTTCGGACCTGCGCGAACTGACCGGGGCCAACGGATCGGTGCAGACCCTTTCGCCCAAGGAAGGCGACCTGCTGGAAATGCTGTGCCAGTACGAAGGACGCGTAATGCCGCGTTCCCGCGCCCTGAAAGAGATCTGGAAGAACGACGATTACTTCACGGGCCGCAGTATGGACGTGTACATCACTAAATTACGCAAATACCTGGCGGAGGATCCCCGTATCGAAATACGTAACATCCACTCCGAAGGCTTTATTATGCAGGTGAAAGAGGCCTGAGCTTATTTACACTCGCCTTTTGTGTAGCTGGTAACCCCGGCGCAGCCTGCCGAACAGGCATTGCTGTAGGTCTTGCCGTCGCAGCCGCAGACCGGGTCGTACTGCATGGTACATACGCAGTCTTCCTTAGGTTTGGTAAGGCAGTCGTTCTTACCGCCTCCTTTGGATGAGGCGCAGGAGCCGCCCAGCAATACGGCGGCAAAAATAACGGCGGGTATATATGCGGTTCTTCTCATACTTTAGTATACGTAAAAGCGGCGGATATGTTCTATAGCGCTGCGGCCCATGTTCAGCACCGCCTCCCGGCTGTTGCCCCCGATATGCGGCGTGCCGAAGAAATTATCCAGCCCGGTAAGGCGGCTGTCGGTATAGGGTTCGGGGTCGAAGGCATCGGCAAAATAACCGCCGATACGTTCCTGTTCCAGGGCCCGGATCATGGCTTCGTGATCTACCAGTTCGCCCCGGGCGCAGTTCAGCACAAAAGCATGCGGCAGCATCTGTTCCAGCACGCTGCCGTCGATCATGTGCCGGGTTTCGGGTGTATAGGGAACGTGCAGGCTGATAAAATCGCAGTTCCGGTAAATCTCTTCCTTTTCGCAGAGGCGGATCTTCAGGCGGGCGGCTTCGGCCGTTTTATCCAGGATATCGTTGGCCCATATTTCCATGCCGAAGGGCTGTAACAACTCCGCCACTTCGCTGCCGATATGTCCCAGCCCGATAATACCCAGGCGGCGTTCCTGTACACATACGCCCCCGTCTTTGTACCAGATGTCTTTTTTGAGGCGGTTGCCGGTGAAAAAGGTGTTGTGAGCGGCGCCGAGCAGGAACCCGATGGTAAGTTCGGCCACGGAGCGTTTATTCACGCCGCCGGTCCAGCCTAACTGTACGTTGTATGTATGCAGGGCCTGCTGGTCGATATTGTCGATGCCCACGCCGTATTTGGCTACGATGCGCAGGGCCGGACAGTTCTGCAGGAAGGCTTCGTCGATCTTTTCGCGGCCCACGATCAGGGCTTCGGCATCGGCGCAGAAAAGTCGCAGGGCTTCCGTGTCCCATTCGGCGCCGGTATACAGCACCGCATCGGGAAAAAGCGACAGCAGCTCGTTCACAAGCTGCGGGTTCTTCAGGAAGGACGGGGCGATCACTTTCAGCATATACAGCGGTTTTACGGCCACATGTGGACCACTTTCTTGGTCTCGAAAAATTCCGTTTTAAAATAAGGATACAGTTCCATCACCTTACTGTGCATGGGTACCTGTACCAGTTCTTCGGCAAAATCGCCGCCCTTCAGGTACCAGTAGGCGGCTCCGGGCTTCAGCAGGTGGCGGGTAAAGGCATAAAATTCGGGAATGTTCTTTACGGCGCGGCCCAGCACGGCGTCAAAGGTATCGCGTACGTCCCCGCTGCGGGCGTGCAGGGTGCGCACGTTCTTTATGCCCAGTTCATCGGCCACGCCCTGTGCCACTTTCAGCTTTTTACCGATGCTATCGTTCAGCACAAATTCCGTTTCGGGGAACAGGATGGCCAGGGGAAGCCCGGGAAATCCGCCGCCGGTGCCCACATCGATCACTCTTTGTCCGGCCTCAAACTGCTTGAACAGGGCTATGCCCAGGCTGTGCAGCACGTGATGTTCGTAAAAATGTTCCATATCCTTGCGGGATATCACATTGATCTGTGCGTTCCAGTGCTCGTACAGGGCTTTGGTGGCCGTCAGCATGTCGCGCTGCTGCGGGCTGAGCGTAAAATGTTCGGAAAGTATATTTTCGAAGTTTTCGGACATGTCTGGCTTTATTTTCCGGCCTGTTCCAGCTGTTTTTCCAGGCGCAGTAAGGTGGTGTCGCGGGGATGTTCGCGCAGTTGCAGTTTTACGTCGCGCAGTTCGGGGCGGTCGCTGTATTTCCAGTTGATGACGCTGCTGTCCGGGATCCAGATACTGAGCAGTACCAGTGCCGAAAAGACCATCAGGCGCAGCATCAGCAGGCGGTGATAGCGTTTAAGGGCGGCTTCCTGTTTCTGTTCAGACATATACGCAAAGCCGAAGGCCAGGGTAAGCAGGAACATGGTGCCCAGGCTGATAAAAAAGCTGCCCGGTACCTGTACCAGCTTGAACCAGATGCTTACACCGGCCAGTCCGAAGGCAAAACCGCAAACGGCCGAAAGCAGTATCTTATTCTGTTTGTTTACGCGGTCGCGCAGGGTAAAGGTACCCAGCAGTCCGTACACGATCAGCGTCAGTACCATACTCAGTGCCAGCAACTGTTCGTTGTTCTCCGTATGCAGGCTTCCGGTAATGAGGCCGGCTGCAAAAAGCAGGGCCACAGCTATTTCCAGTATGAACCAGATCATGCTTAATCCAGTTTTAATACGGCGAGGAATGCACTCTGGGGAACTTCCACGCTGCCGATCTGGCGCATCCGTTTTTTACCTTCTTTCTGTTTTTCCAGCAGTTTACGCTTACGCGAGATGTCGCCGCCGTAACACTTGGCCGTAACGTCCTTGCGCAGGGCCGAAATGGTTTCGCGGGCCACGATCTTGGCTCCGATAGCGGCCTGGATGGCGATCTGGAACTGCTGGCGGGGCAGCAGCTCTTTCAGTTTTTCGCAGAGGCGTTTACCAAAATCGTGGGCCTTGCTGCGGTGGATCAGCGACGAAAGGGCGTCTACCTGTTCGCCGTTCAGCAGGATATCCATTTTTACCAGGTCCGACTGGCGGAACTCGATCACGTGGTAGTCGAAAGAGGCATACCCGCGCGAAATGGTCTTCAGTTTATCGTAAAAGTCGAACACGATCTCGGCCAGCGGCATCTCGAACATCATTTCCACACGGTCGGTGGTAAGGTAGTTCTGGCTTTTGATGATACCGCGCTTTTCCATACACAGGTTCAGGATGGGACCGATGTATTCGGGTTTGGTGATGATCTGTGCCTTGATATAGGGTTCTTCGATGAAATCGAGGTTATTGTGGTCGGGCATATCGCTGGGCGTACGCATCATAAACTTGTCGCCCTTGGTGGTATAGGCCCAGTAACTTACGTTGGGAACGGTGGTGATTACGTTCATGTTGAACTCGCGCTCCAGGCGTTCCTGGATAATTTCCATGTGCAGCATGCCCAGGAATCCGCAACGGAATCCAAAGCCCAGGGCGGCGGAACTTTCGGGCTCAAAGGTAAGCGAGGCATCGTTGAGCTGCAGTTTCTCCAGCGAGGCGCGTAGTTCTTCAAAATCTTCGGTATCTACGGGGTAAATACCGGCAAATACCATGGGCTTTACGTTCTCGAAACCCTGTATGGCCTCTGCGCAGGGGCGCTCCAGGTGCGTGATGGTATCCCCCACTTTTACTTCTTTGGCCTCTTTTATACCGGAAACGATATAGCCTACGTCGCCGGTCAGAATTTCATTTTTGGGAGCCAGGCTCAGCTTCAGGGTACCGATCTCGTCGGCGATGTATTCCTTGCCGGTGGCCATGAACTTTACCTTATCGCCCTTGCGGATGGAACCGTTCATGATGCGGAAATAGGCAATGATACCGCGGTAGCTGTTGAATACGCTGTCGAAGATAAGGGCCTGCAGCGGGGCTTCCGGATCGCCGCTGGGCGCCGGTACCCGGTTGATGATGGCCGAGAGGATGTCTTCGATGCCCTGACCGGTCTTACCGGAGGCCGGAATGATCTCTTCGCGTTTACAACCGATCAGGTCCACGATCTGGTCTTTTACTTCCTCGGGCATGGCGCCGGGCAGGTCCATTTTGTTCAGAACCGGGATAATTTCCAGGTCGTGCTCAATGGCCAGGTACAGGTTGCTGATGGTCTGGGCCTGTATGCCCTGTGCAGCGTCCACGATCAGCAGGGCGCCTTCGCAGGCGGCAATGGAGCGGGAAACCTCGTAGGAAAAGTCTACGTGGCCGGGGGTATCGATCAGGTTCAGTATATATTTCTGGCCTTCGTAGATGTATTCCATCTGTATGGCCTTACTTTTTATGGTAATTCCACGTTCGCGCTCCAGGTCCATATCGTCGAGTACCTGGGCCTGCATATCGCGATCGCTGATGGTCTTGGTGTGCTGCAACAGCCGGTCGGCTAGGGTGCTTTTACCGTGGTCGATGTGTGCGATGATGCAAAAATTACGTATGTGTTTCATAGTGCAAAAATACGCCAGTTTTTGGATTTACAGCGTATCTCCCGAAGTTTTAGGGATTCCTAACGGCGGCCTGCCCTGTAGATCAAAAAACGTCCTTCTTGTTGCGGAGCACGTTGTGCAGCAGGTCGCGCGCCCGGAAAAGCTGTGCCTTTACCGTACCGATGGGCATTTCCAGTATCTCGGAGATCTCTTCGTAGCTCAGCTGCTGGTAGTAACGCAGTTCGATGAGGCGTTTGTAACGCGGTTTCAGTTTGTCTACGAACTCGCGCAGCATCAGGGCCTTCTGTTCGGATATAAGTTCGGCTTCGGGGTTCGGACTGTCGTCGGCCACGGTAATACGGTATTCGTCACCGTCCGATTCCTTCATGGTCTTATCGATGGAAAGAGTGGACAGGCGTTTTTTGCGCAGGTGGTCGATACCTGCATTGGTCGCAATTTTAAACAGCCAGGTGCTGAAGGCAAAATCAGGCCGGAAAGCCGGCAGATTCCGGAATGCCTTGGCAAAGGTCTCAATGGCAAGATCTTCAGCATCGTCGCGGTCGCCTACCATTTTCAGGATCACATGGTAGATCGATTCGCGGTACCTGCCCAATAATTCGGCGTAAGCCTGCTGGTCATTAAGGTCAACGGCCCTTCTGACCAATTCCAGGTCGTCTTTCGCCTTCCCCGAGAAATTTGTTTCGTTTACCCCCATCGTTTTGTCGGGGTAAAAATGGAAGTTATTGTTAACAAAAGCAAGGAAAGTAGATAAAATGTATCTAAAACAGGGATTAAGACAATGTTTACCGGACTTTCGAAACGGCGGCCGAGGCGGTTGTATATGAAGCCTTTATAAATTACATAAAAAGTATACGTAAACAAAAAGACCATGCCTTCTCCGAGTATCACCAGCAATAGTCCGCACAGCAGGAAAAGCCAGGCCGAAAGCTGTTCGCTGCCCAGGCGCCACAGAATATCCCTGCGGTACAGGTGCCCGGCGCTCAGGTGGCGTTTTTTCTGGTGGAACCAGGCGCTGAGCGATCCCGGCGGTGTACTGATGGTAAAGGCCCGGGGATGCAGGCATAAAGCCGTGTTCTGTTTGCCGGCGATCTGCTGCACCAGCAGGTCATCGTCGCCATAGGGCAGGGGCAGCTGTTTTGTGTAGCCTCCGGTCTTTTCCCAGGCGCTTTTGCGGAACAGCAGGTTGCGGCCCACGCCCATATAGGGTTTGCCCCGGAGCGCATAGCCCATATAACGCGCGGCGGTAGTGAGGGTCTCGTATTGTACCAGCTGGTTCAGCAGGCCTTTTTTGCGGGCATAGCTGCCGTAACCCAGTACCAGGTCTTTATCTTCTGTGCAGTGCGAGGCCATTTCGGCGGCCCAGAAACGTCCGGCGGGCTTGCAGTCGGCATCGCTGAGCAGGATAAAAGGATGTGTGGCGGACTGTATGCCGGCCGTGAGCGCCTGTTTTTTCCCGGAATGTGTTTCGAGGTGGATCACGCGCAGGGCCGGGTACCGGGCAACAGCTTCATCGAGTACCTGCCGGGTATCGTCGTCCGAGCCGTCGTTCACGATGATCACTTCGTACAGGGTATGCTGCTGGTCCAGCCAGAGCGGCAGGTGCCGATGCAGGTGAGCGGCTTCGTTACGGGCGGCGATCACCAGGGAGACGCCCCCGTGGTTGTACGGCGCATCGGGATAATCGTGTACGGCGGCCCGCAGAAAGATCTGCAGCATAAAGTACAGCTGAACAAAGAAACACAGGACCAGAACAGAATACAGTACAAGCATGCAAAGGAGATTTAATCGTCGGCCCAGGGCTGGTACTGGTTGCTTTCGAGAATATTGAGGTAGTTCTTAAAGCGGAAATCGGCAATACCGCCTTCTTCAAGGGCGGCCTGTACGGCACAGCCGGGTTCGTTGTGGTGGGTGCAGTTGTTGAAGCGGCAGCCGGCCTTCAGTTTCAGTATCTCGGGGAAATAATCGCCGATCTCATCATCGTGCATGCGTACCAGTCCGAATTCCTTTACCCCCGGCGTATCGATGACGGTACCGCCGAAGCTCAGGTCGTGCATTTCGGCAAAGGTAGTGGTGTGCATGCCTTTTTCATGCTTGCGTGAAATGTCCTGGGTACGCAGGTCCAGACCGGGTTCTATGCGGTTCATCAGGCTGCTTTTGCCTACACCGCTGTGCCCGATGATGAGGGTGTTCTGATCTTTCAGTAACGTGCGCAGAACATCGGTACCTTCACCCGTGAGGGCGTTGCTGGCGTAGGACGGGTAACCCAGGAACGTGTATTCGGCCATCAGTTCGTCGCGGTACTCGCGTTCGTCCTCATCCAGCAGGTCGCTTTTGTTAAAGACCACGATGGCCGGAATGTTATAGGCTTCGCAGGTAACCAGGATACGGTCAATAAACCCGGTGCTGGTGCGCGGTTTGGCAATGGCGGCCACGATCATTACACGGTCCAGGTTGGAGGCGATGATGTGGGTACGTTTGCTGAGATTGGTGGCACGGCGCACAATGTAGTTGCGGCGTTCCTGCACGTCTTCGATCACAGCGGGGTGACTGCCCGTATGGAGGCTTACGATATCGCCCACGGCCACCGGGTTGGTACTTTTTACGCCTTCGAGCCGGTATTTGCCGGCCAGTACGCAATCGGCAAAGACGCCGCCGGTCTTTACGCGGTAGTTACTGCCGGTGGATTTGTATACGGTTCCTGTCTGAAGCATGCAGGCACAAAAGTAGGAATTAGATACGGGTATGCAAGGTGTAGGCTAAGTGCTTTGTTCACAAAAATTTAAGCTGATTTTAGATTTTTTTTAAACAGGGTGTGCATTTTTTTTGTAATTTAGGGTAACACTGGAGCCAGGTTTTTCGTCATACCGATAAAGTACGTATCTGTCCCTGTTCCGCTAAGTATACAGTTGCGTGTAGAAAGGTTCAGGGTAGTCAAAAGCCTCTTCCGTGTGATGAGCATGGATAAATGTTGTGTGTTATACAGAACATTTAATTACAGGCAATATGGATTTCGGAAACCGCCTTCATGATAGGGCGGTTTTTTTATTTTTTTACGAAATGTCTGCCAGGAGAAAGTCGGTTTTATTTATACATTTAAGCAATGTGTGTTGTATGAAAAAAATCCCTGTCGCTATTATATTTTGCTGTTTTTTAACAGCATGTTCTATTTCCTCCGAAAAAGAAAAATTGTCCAGAGTATATGACGTGCAGTATAGCGGACTAATGGAGAAATTGAAATCGGAGCTATGGCAGCAACGAATACTAAGTTCTCCGGATTCTCCTTACATTATTTTATATGAAGCCTGTTCGCGTTATGTAGAAAGTAGTGAGAACCTGATGTCCGACAGAGCCTGTCCCCGATTGATAGAAATGAAAGAGTACAGGTATTACTATGAAAAACTAACGGAGAGAATTTGTCTTTACAGAGAAATTTTCCAGACTCATAATGTGGATCGGAGTAAGCCTTTTCCTTACTTTGATTCAAGCAACAGCCACGAAGAGTATAGAATATATCTCCGGCAGAGTAATCTATACCTGTTGATGGATTTATTGCACTATGCTAAACTGGAAGGGGCACAATCGCCTTATGGGAGACAGGGAAAAGAAGAAGACCCGGAACCACTCCTGATTTCGATTGATACGGAAGATGACACCCTTGCGTTTCATTTTCTCTATGGGCGATTTTTACGACCGTTTGTGAAAAAAGAGTACACAAAAACAGTAATCCGGGACGCAGCAGGGTGTGTTTATCCAGTGGAAGATGTACGCCATAATGAACATTTTATTCCGGTTCTCTACGCGACTCCGGGAATTATGACCCCGGTTTTGCATACAACATCATTTATACTGAGTCCTAATGGCTCTTACCTCTTCAAAAATGATGAAGAATATAGATAAATATTATGGTTTACTATTGCTTTGTGCATTTTTGTATTCCTGTGCCGGAAAACATAGGACTGTACTGGAAAATGCGATGAAAGAAAATCTAGAATTTCAGCAGCAATTACTAAACATGGAATATGGGCATAGCTACTTGATATTACCGGCAGAGGAAAAAGAGCAGGCGGCTGAAATACAACAGCATTTCCTTAAAATGTCAGATGCCGAAATTAAAGGAATGGATTATGTTCTTGCAGAAAAAACATTCATACATAAGTTAGACTTAATGTATATGGAAAAATATAGAGAATCGGCTTATTCTGACACACTTTTCCCGGCGCCGAATGAAGTGTCTTTTGCAGACCGGCTTTTACGCCTGCACTTGTTTTTTGAACGCGCTCTCCCTTTAGTCAGATTTAATGGTTGTCATTTTATTCCTAAGGCTGACATAGAAAGGCGGCTGATAAAGATCGGCAGGTACAAGAATCTTGATAAATATGCATTGATATATTATGAGCCGTCACCATATCCGGCAGCAAGAATACACATAGATGCAGGAACAGTGTACGAGTGCAGGGCAGATAGTGGTACAACCGGACTTGTAACGTTTCGGATTCCTAAAGTGCAGTATCTATCGCACATTAGCTGGATGGAAGGAGGAACAACTGAAACGGAGCGATCATTCGAATGGCCTGGTCCTTTTGAAACAAGGTATAAACTCTTGCCAGCTCAGTGAATTACTCCCGTATGATCTTCGTATAGAAAACACCCTGCGCTGTTCCTGCCTTTGCCATATACAGGCCCGGCGGAAGTTGCGAGAGGTCTGCCTTTTTATACACATTGCCCCGGAACACCTGCTGCCCGCTGCTGCTGTATATTTCCAGGGAAACGTTCTCTTCGGCATCGATGTACAGGTGATCGCGTACAGGATTCGGGTATATGCGCAACGCTTCCATACTGCTGTTTTCCATGCCCAGGCAGGCCGAAGAACTGAATTGGATGTTCACCGCGTCGCTGCTGCTGCAGCCGTTGCTGTCGCTCACCGTTACACTATAGGTGCCGCTGCTGCTTACCTGTGCGCTGTGGGTGCTGCTGCTGACGCCCGTCCAGTTGTAAGATGCATAGCCGGCCTGTGTTTGCAGGGTGTAGGGTGCCGCCGAAGGACACAAAATGGTGTCGTTGCCGAGACTGGCGACCGGCAGCGGATTTACCTGCAAGGTGAGGCTGACCGTACTGTCGCAGCCGGCACTGTTCTGCAGTATGGCCGTATGTACGCCCGCCGTGGTATAGGTATTGCCGCCCAGTATGTAGGTCTGGCCCTGGCAGATGGCGGCGGAAAGACTGCTGCTGTTCACCGGGTTTATACTCAGTGTCGTATGTACCACGCTGTCGCAGCCGCCCGCAGCGCTTAGGGTATCCGTATAATTTCCTGCAGTATTGTACACGCTGCTGCCTACCTGCAGGGTTTCGCCCTGGCAGATGCTTACGGACTGGTTCACCTGGATCAGCGGCACCACGCTCAGGTTCAGGGTTACATTGCTGTCGCAGTTATGAATGGTGTTGAAATGGGCACTCTGCGTGGTATTGGCCGTGTACGTAACGCCGTTGAAGCTGTAGGACTGTCCCTGGCAGATGCTGATGTTGAGCGTCTGGTTGTATACGGGATGCACGGTAAGCTGGGTCGTAACGGCACTGTCGCAGCCGTTGCCTAAGGGAAAGAGATCGGTATACGTGCCGCTGGTCGTATAGGTGTTACCGCCCACGGTATAGCTCTGTCCCTGGCAGATGGAGGCCTGCTGCGTAGTGCTTACATTGTTGCAGGCCGCAGGCAGTACCAGACTGCCTGAAACAGCGTTATCGCCGTTATTGGCACCGTTGAAATCAGCCGCCAGTCCGGAAAAATAAAAGGTAACTGCACCCTGGCCCGCAGGCGGGGCCGTCCAGGTAGCGGCCCAGAGGCCGGTAGTGCCGGGGGTATTGTGTTCGAAATAGGTACGCCCGGAAAGAGGCACCAGCTGTGAACCGCCCAGGGGCGCACTGAAGCTGCCTGCCTGCAGGTTGGCCCCGCGCAGCGCCACCAGTTGAAAACCCTTGCGGGTACCGCCTGTAACCTGTACGCCTACGTTGTAGGTCTGGCCGGGTACGTAAGAAGTAACGGGATTGCCGGAAAGATCGGCTACCACGGCCTGCACCGTTACCGGGAAACTACCTCCGCTGTGGCAGCTGTTGCAGTTTACGCCGCCACTCAGCGGACTCATGGTCACATCGCCTGCACCGTTGGCCGCCGGGCCCGAAGCGCGGAAAAGTCCGTTGGGACTGAAGGCCGTTGCTACGATGGTTAAAAGGGTAAGCAGCAGAAAAGATACCTGTTTTTTCATGAGAGAGATATTTAAGTATAAAAATAGGGACTGATCGCATCGGTCTGTCGCACAGGCATCTCTCTCTGTTATTAAATAATTCGCAGATGAAAAATAACGGATGGTTTTATTCGGCTTATTATGAGTGTATTATATAATGTTAGAGGAATATCTTGATAAATGTATGTCACAGATTGCCTGTGGATCGATCGTTTAACATTTACAACGGGAGCATAAAAAAGCCGGAACGCCGAGGATTGTGCAATTCCGGCCGGATGGTCCACAAGAGCGTATCAGCCGTTCACGGCCAGCTCTTTTATTTTCTGCAGGGCGCGGTCCCAGGCCTCGGACATGCTGTCGAAGTATTCTTCGTCCATATCGCAGTATATGTCCAGGCGGGTATGCGTATCGTCTCCGCTCAACGTGTAGCTTTCGCGGGTACCTTTTACCCGTTCGGACATTTCTTTGTCCTCGCTGCCGTTCACCAGCATGCTATGGTATTCCAGCGAGAGCTTTTCTCCGGGGCGGCTTTCGGCTACGATGCCCACAAGCCCGTTGCCACTGTTGCTGTCGTCCGTGAAAATGGCTTTGCTGCCTTCTTTCCAGTCGGTCTGTGCATGCGAACCCGGACTGAATTCCGCATACCAGTTGCGCGTGTACCGGTCCTGTGTGAGTACGTCCCATACACGGGTGGGTGAAGCAGGGATCTCTACCGATTTTTTAATAGCTTTCGTCATATCTTTTATTTTTATGTTTTCGCTTTCTGCAAAGTTAGGGCGGTCTTCCGGAAAAAGCGGGTGTAAACGCGACAAGATCAGGGGGAAAATGCGGCAATTTTTTTGTCTATCTTTGAAAAATGAAGCATGTGTCGATTCTTATCCCACAGGGACATAGCAGCCTGAGTAATATCGAGGGGACCCATCATATTCTGTCGGAAGTGAACAGTTTCCGGCGGAGTATGGGACAGGAGCCCCTTTTTGACGTGCAGCTGGTGGGACTTTCCCGGGCCAATACGCAACGCAACGGCCTGTTTACCGTAAGTCCGGACCTGCTCATCGGGGAGGTGCCGAAAACAGACCTTATCATTATCCCGGCCCTGTTCGGCGATGTGCGCAGTGCCGTTGCCGAAAACAGCCCCTTCCTGGAATGGATCCGGGAACAGTACAACAATGGTGCCGAAATAGCCAGTTTTTGCCTCGGTGCGTTCTTCCTGGCCGCCACCGGGCTGCTCAATGGTAAGCCCTGTACCACGCACTGGCGTTTTGCCAACGAGTTCCGCAATATGTACCCCGAAGTGGAACTGCTCGACGACCGCATCATGACCGAAGCCGGCGGTATTTACACCAGCGGCGGGGCCTACTCGTACCTGAACCTGCTGCTGTACCTCGTGGAGAAGAACGCGGGCCGCGATATGGCCATTCTCATCGCCAAGGCCTTTATGATCGATATTGAACGGCACAGCCAGTCGCCCTTTATTATGTTCAGCGGACAGAAGGACCATAACGACGATGCCGTGATCCGGGCGCAGGAATTCATTGAACAGAACTATACCGAACGCATCACGGTGGACGAACTGCTGTCGGGAGCGGCCCTGAGTCGCCGTAACTTCGAGCGTCGTTTTAAAAAGGCCACCGCCAATACCGTGGTGGAATACATACAACGTGTAAAGATCGAAGCGGCCAAGAAAAACCTGGAAAGTACGCGCATGAACATCAATGAGGTGATGTACGGCGTGGGTTATTCGGACGTAAAGGCTTTCCGCGAGGTATTCAAAAAAATTACGGGCATGTCGCCCATCGACTACCGCAACAAATACAACAAGGAAGCCGTGGCGCTTTAGTTCTCCGCCTTTTTTAACGGGTACAGCATGCGCAGGTTCTGGTAAAGGGCCTGGTGCAGTATGGTCAGGTGATCTTCATTACGCAGGTAACTGAAATGCGGGTCGATCTTGTTCCTGCGTTGTTTCTGCAGCAGCTGGTACAGTTTACGGGCGTCGCGCTGCATAATGCGACCCTCGTGACCTGCCGAAACAAAAACTTCGGCCGGGAAATGCCGGGAATTCTCTATGAGCGGAGCCACTTCTTTCAGCAAAGAGCCGTTATCCCACCACAGGCTGGGACTTACGATCATATAGGTGTCGAACAGGTCGCGGTCCTTCAGCAGTATTTCACAGGCCAGGAGGCCGCCCAGAGACTGACCGATGAGTATACGTTTGGAGCCCCGGCCATATTTTTCTTCCACGAAAGGCTGCAGTTCTTCTTTGATAAAACGCCGGAAGGCTTCGGAACCGCCGGTGGTCGGGAAATCCTTTTTATCTTTTTCCACGCTGGTCGGAAAGGTAAAATCACGTCTGCGGTCTACATTGGCGATCCCTATTACGATGGTGGGCGGCATGGCCCCGATAAGCCTGTAGAACTGGGCCAGGCCTACGATGTGCAGGAAGTCTTCGTTCCGCGAGCCGTCGAGTACGTAAAGGCAGGGGAAGGTGGTCGCTGGGATCTGCGTATATTCATCAGGAATATATACGTTGAGTATACGTTTTTCGCCGAGTATTTCGGAGTGGAATTCTTCCTGTTTGCCTATTTCTAATGGCTTCTGAGCCTGCAGGCCGCAGAGTGTAATAAAAATCGCCGAAAAAACGTATATATATCGAATTGAATTCATAAGTATACTAATTAATCTGTACAGATGTGTATGATTTAAATTGCCGGTGTTGAAGGCTGTCCGCATAAGACCGGCTGTCAACAAATATAAATATTTCGTGTAAATGGCACGGAGAGGGGATCACCGGTTCTCTGAAGGCAGGAAGACATTATTTTTTCATGAAGTTTTATGGTTTAGCTGCTGGTAATCAGCTGTTTTTTATGTATATTTAAATAACGGAACGGGCACACGGAGAAAAAGGGGAAGATAAACAGGGAACGGGTAAAAAGTGTCTGTGTGACCGGCTTACGGTGCGACTAAAGCAACCACGATATATATGTACATACGCCTGGCTTACCTGCTGATGATGACCCTCTTCGGCCACAGGATACATGCACAGCTGATGGAGCAGACCTTCAGCGGTTCATGGGCAATGACCTCCTGGACCTACACGTTCCGTGATGACGGTACCTACGAACGCACTTCTTCCGGGCATTTCGGGAACCCGGTATTCAGCGGCAGCTATACTATGAGCAACGATACCGTACAACTGCTTTCGGGCTTTAAGGAGTCGTCGGGAACACTGAACGAATTTTACCTGTTGCACGAAGATTCCATGCTGGTGGACCTGGCGAACTTTTACGAATATGCGCCGGCAGTACCGGGCCGCTTTCATATGAGCCGCAAACGTTACGAACTGATGCCGGCCCGTTCCGTGATCCCGGAGCTGGAACCGCTGCAGGACTCGGTGGCGTTGAGCCCGGAGGGCAAACGGGTGCAGCTGCGCGGCAAATGGACGCTCGATTCTACATTTATCTACAATACGGCCGAAGAATTTATGCAGCGCAACCGTTTTGGAACGCAGTACCATTTCGGTGAGGACGGCACATTTACACTGTCGGAACCGGATGAGGTAAAACTGCATTGCCGCTGGTTGCTGCGCGAGGATGAAGAGGGCAGCTGGATCATTTTCCTGAGTCCGTCCAAAGCCGGTGAAGAAGGCTTCAGTGAACGCCTGCGCCTGGTATTTACCGACGGACGCCGGGCCACATTGCAGGGCGGTTCCTCCTCCGATTCCTATACCTATTACCTCAGCCGGCACTGATCTTACAACCGTACGCGGCCTTTGCCGTTGCAGCGGAAGCAGACCTGTGTTTTACGGCCATTGCAGGTTTCGCAGGTACGTTTGTTAAAGCTTTTTTTCTTATAGCCGGGTTCATCGGGCTGCAGTATATTGAAGACGTCACCCTGACATCCGCGGCAGGTGATACAGCCGCTTCCGTCGCACTGGGGACATGTAATTTCGGGCATGATAAACAGTTTTAGGTTAAAAGGGAAAGATAGAAAAAAACGAGCACTTTTTTACCGGTCGCTTAATTTCTTCCGCGTTCACCCGGGTAGAGGCTCTGCACGGTATCGCTCTGCCAGAATTCCTTGCTGTCGATATCCAGCACGCTCAGTTTCCCCGTAAATGCGGCGCCGGTATCGAGATCCCATACGTTCATGCCGTTCATAGGCAGTTCTGTGCCGTAATTTGTGGTAGGCGTGTGCCCGATGTAAATTTCAGCAAAGTGTTTCAGGCGTCTGGGATACAGCGGGGAATCCCTGTTCAGCTGTTTATCCGTGGCCAGGGCGGTTTCCCAGAGGGTGCGGTCCCAGCTGTAGTTCGATGTATATACTTCGTGTGCGGGACCGTGCATCGAAGAAAAACCGGCATGGATGAACAGGCGGTTCTGTGCATCGATGTGGTAATGCTGCATCCGGCTGAAGAAGGCGAGGTGTTTTTCCTTTTCTTCCGGACTCACAGCCACATAGCCCTGCACGGTCAGCGCACCACCGTGTAAAAGCCAGGTATCGGACAATTCGCCTGTGGTGAGCCAGTTTTCGCACCAGGTATCGTGATTTCCCCGGATAAAGATGCAGGGCTGTTTTTCGGCCAGTTCCAGCAGGTAAGTGATCACTTCCCGGCTTTCGCTCCATCCGTCCACATAATCACCCAGGAAGACCAGGGTGTCGTCCGTGCGTAGCCCGGCCCTGTCCAGCACCTGCCGCAGCGCTTTGTACGCTCCGTGAATATCTCCTACGACCAGTGTTCTTTTTTTCATTTTGTCAGCGTATACATAATATCGGTCCGTAACGCATATTTTATCCCGCGGGTTACGGGTTCGCCCGCGTGTTTCAGCGGATGTTCAAAAATCAGGGCCATGCCTTTACGGGGTTTTATGCTGTGCTTTTCGAAAGTGGTCTCTCCGCCTTCAAAATCGTCGTTCAGATAGATCATAAAGGTAAAAAAACTGGCTTCTTTTTCACTGCGTACATAACTCCCGTCGCGGTGCTTTTTGAAGCGTTGTCCCGGTTCATAGCGGTAAAAGCGGAAGCGTTCGTTAAAACCGCTGACGATGCTGCCGGCGAATTCCTGCACGGCAAAGGGACGAAACCGCTCCCAGAGGCGCTGCGCCAGGCTATGATCGGTAAATACGATCCGGGCATTGTTCCGCACGCTTTTAAGCATGACCTCCCGGCCTTCCAGCTGCACTTTCGCTTCTTCGAAACCGTGCTGTTCGCTCCAGATGATCAGCTCGTCGCATTCCTGCGGGGACAGGAAATCTTCGATGAGATAGAGATTGGGTTCAGGACTGCTTCGTTTCATAGGTAAAATTGATATAACGGGCGGGTACTTCTTCGCAGAGCCATACGCCATTTTTCGAGCGGTAAAAAGCAAAACCGTCTGCGTGCATGCGTTCGGTATCTACTTTCAGGATCACCGGTTTACCGCGCCGGCCGCCCACTTTGAGGGCTGTCTCCAGGTCTGCGCTCAGGTGCACGTGCAGGCGCTGCATTTTTTGCAAGCCCTGTGCCTGTATGGCGTCCAGGAATTTAGGCACCGTGCCGTGGTACAGGAAGGCAGGCGGTACCAGCGCCTCATATTCCAGGTCAACCTGCACGGTATGACCCTGGTTGGCGCGTATGCGGGAGAGGTCCTCACTGAAGGCAAAGCGTTGTTTGTCATTGCTGATCACCACCTGTTCCAGGGTTTCAAAGTCGAGAGAGACGCCATTACGGCTGATCTTTTGGAGCAGTTCGTCTACGTTGGCCCAGCCATTGGCGTCCAGTGTGAGGCCGATCTTTTCGGGTTTGTGCCTGAGCACCAGGCTCAGGAATTTGCTTATGTGTTTCAGGTCTTTCATGGTTGATGTGATTTTAGGGTTTGTTCTTGTTCAGAGTTCAAAATGGAACCCTTTTTTCGTGAGTTCTTTATAGGCTTTTTTATCGAAACTGTAGTAAAAGGCGGCTTTGCGCGGCACGTTCTGTTCCTTTTCGTCCAGCTGTTTCAGCAAGCCCATGCCCAGCAGTTTTTTGCGGAAATTGCGTTTATCCACCGGGTTTTGCAGTATGGCTTCGTACAGGGCCTGCAGCTGGCTCAACGTAAATTTTTCGTCCAGCAGCTCAAAGCCTACGGGCTGGTAGCGCACTTTTCCCCGGAGACGGTCCACGGCCAGGGAAACGATGTTGCGGTGATCGAAGCCCAGTTGCGGCAGGGCAGAGATCGGATGCCATCCGGCCTGTATGGTATCGCGCCCGGCAATAAGCCGGAACTGGGTGGTACTGACCAGGGCAAAATAGGCCACGGAAACGATCCGTTCGCGCGGGTCGCGGTCAATTTCACTGAACGTATACAACTGCTCGATGAATACGTTGCGGATACCGGCTTTTTCCAGCAGTATCCTTTTGGCGGCGGCCTCGGTGGTCTCGTGCATGTACACAAAACCGCCCGGTAATGCCCAGGTGTCCCGGAACGGTGCTTTTTCGCGTTGCAGGAGCAGCAGCTTCAGTTCTGCGCCGTCGAACCCGAAGATCACACAGTCCGTGGCCAGGGCCGGTCTTTCATATTCATAGTGATACATGCTTTCAAAGTGTAATTATGACACAAAGATAAGGGCTGTTTTTGAATATGCAAGAATTTTAGTGTGAAAAATACACTTTGATGAGAAAGGCGCAAATGTACTTTTGGGTTAAGTCATTGTAAATAAGAAACTTATTGTTTTGAGAAAATGTTAATTTGTTTTCTCCTCAGAAGATATTCAGCGGCGCTCTGGTATCGGTCAGAGGCTCACCCGGGCCCGAACCTGTTTAGCGTTTAATAAACTTAAGTGCCGGCATATTGCTGTTTTTCAGCCGGATGTAATACAATCCGCCCGGCAGTCCGGCAATATCGATCTGTGTGCTTGCAGCAGTCAGGGGTACCTGCTTCCGTAAATGTCCGGTCATATCATACAGTTCGATGGTTCCCTGCGCCGGGTATGCGGGGAGGCTTATGTTCAGGGTCTCGGAGGCCGGATTGGGAAAGAGCAGTCCTGCTGGTCCGGGTACATTTTCCGCTATACTGCTTACGTCACAATCGAACTCCAGGATGGCATAGGTCGTATCTGAAGGACAAACGGAAGCGGGGTCTGCCACTTTGCATTCGTATATACCCGAAGCAGTGATCAGCAGGGTGTCCTGGTCGTTCATGCCCGGCAGCAGTATATGGTTTTTGAACCAGCGTATCTGTTCGGAGCCGGACAGGGCGCCGTTTATATGCAGTACGGCAAAGGCTACCGTATCTCCGGCGCAGGGGTCCCCGATGCCATCAAAATAGTAACCGGAGAATTCCGGCATGTTTTGAAATACGGGGGATAATTCGGTGCAGCCGTTCAGCGTGGTCTTGACCGAAAAGCCCGAGATCCCGTAACGGGCATAATCTGCCAGGTACTGTGCGGTCTCGGGTAAAGGAACGCCGTTCATGAACCACTGGTAGGAATCTGCGGCCTGTGTGCGGAGCGTATCGTAATTGCATAGCCAGGGATGCGCTGTGTAAACGGAAGGCGTATGGTTGCAGAACTGGATCACTGTATCCGAAGTGCTGCTGTACTGGCCCTGCAGATCGCAGTTGGTGGTGGTTAACGTAACGGTATAGCTGCCGTCGGTAGCATAGGAGTGTACCGGGTTGGGCAGTGCAGAGGTGTTGCCGTCCCCGAAATCCCAGGCATAACTTTGTCGTACATTATGGCCCGAAGGGTTGAAAATGACCTGGTTGCTTCCCGCCCCGGTCTGGTAACTGAAGCCGGAGACCGGGAGTTTTTTAAAATCCCAGAGCGGCAGCTGGTCGAAGACCTGTGTTTTTACTGCATGACGTATCGCGGAGGCATCGGCGGTACTGAGGCCGGCGTTGGCTGTGATCAGTGTCGGATCTTTTTTGAAAAGGGCGGCATAAAAGCAACAGGCCGCAGCGTAGGTGCCTGCCAGGGACGGGTGACTTTCGTCTGCCTGGTACAGTTCGATACCCGGATGGTTCTGACGCAGGTAGTTCCACACCACGGAAACCGGGGATACTTCACCGTTTATGGAGGCCGTAAGGCTCAGGTAGCGGTTCCTCAGGGTGCTGTCCATGCCCTCGTACGTGCACATGAGGGGAAAGGCGGCGCAGTTCAGTGCATCGCCGTTTTTGCGGCCCCAGGTCATATAGGGCATCACCACGGCGCAGGAATTATGCTGCCGTATAAGATTGTACAGGGTCATACCGCCGTTGCTGAACACGCTATACTGGATAACCGGTTCCTGGCTCTGTCCCTGCATCACCACATAATCCCAGCCACCGGCCGCTATTTTATTCTGACTTGTAACGTCCGTAACATGATCTGCCAGCTGGTAACCACCGGGGGCATGACTGTCGAAAACAAGCGTATCGCCGGCGGACAGCGCCACATCGTGTACCATTTGCGGCAGGTTATTTACATTGGTATAGCTGTTGCCGAGGAACAGGACCCGGTAGCCGGACTGGGCATGGGCCTTATGCAGGGAGATACTGCAGCATAGACAAAGCAGTATCGTTGTACAAGATAGTTTCCGGTGTTTTTGCATGGGCAAGTTCTGTTCGGGGCGGCAAGGCATGTTACCACGTAAGAACTAAGATACAAAAAATCTGTAACGGTGGTGGATTGCAGGCGGTTCTGCTGGAAAAAAGGTCTGCAGGTAGAAGAGGGTATGGGTTTTTTTGAACGGGGGGCTGATGTGAGGAGGCGCAGGTATTGACGGTAAACTTTGACGCGCCTGCAGGCGTGTATCTGCTCCGCATGGAAACGCCGGAAGGTGTGTATACGCAACGTATTTTGAGTGAACAGAGGGTTGCAGGAAAAACGGGAAAGCCTTTGTTCATAGGGGATTCCCCGTTTTTGCCTAATCTCCGCCCGGTTGTACATTCTTCGTATTAAGAAAATATAAACTATGACCCGGTTTCAAAGCTTTTTGTTAGTTTTGAATGTTTAACTTTAACCTTTATTACCTATGAGGAAAATCCTTTATATGGCCGCATGCGCCATGCTGGCCGTGTCCTGCAACGAGGACGCAGACGTAACCGCGTCCAAGCCGATTGCTAAAAGCGGCACTTCAGCGACGTTTGAATTGTTCGACGAAACGATCGAAAAAAGTTACAGTTTTTCATTCACCGATCTTTACACCGAGAATGCAGCCTATACCTATGAGGAATTGTCCACGGTGGAAGATTCCAACGCTCAATTCCTTGTGCTGCTGAAACCCGAGGATTACGACATCGTGTCGTCGGCTTCGGGGCTGAGCTTCACCATATCGTTGAAAAGAGCGGCTTCCCTGGTCTTGACGAGCAACCCCGGCATACCGGTTTCCATTGCCTCTGGCGGGACGGTAACGGTGAATTGCATTTGCAAAAGAGGGCAAGGAAATTGTCTCACCGGGACTAACTACGTCGACCAGGGGATTATCGAAGTGGAATGTGTTCCCGACCCGGAATGCAAGAGATGCAAGATGCAGGTGGCCCGCGGAGAAATTGAGCAAGTAACCAGTGGTATCATATACGCAAAATAATGAAACACATGGAAACATATAAATATATTGGCATTCTATCCGTCGTGTTTCTTCTTGCGTCTTGCGACAAGAGTAATCCGCTGGCGGAAGGCATGATGACCCCTAAATCAGATACGGCGACGATTGAAACCGTGTACCTTGACCATAGCGAAGACAGCGTTTGCATGATGATCGTGGAAACGACAGGCGATAACGCAACGGTAAAATGGAAGTTGCAACCTAAAACGGGCGAAGAAGGCAACCTTCTCGGCGTGGGCGTGCTGAACGACGACATAATTGTTGAAGGCGCTTCGTCGGGTCTTGCCTTGAAAGTAGCGCCCGGGGCAAGTTTTTATTTATTGACCGGGACGAATCCTTCAACGCCTGTCAACCTCATTCCCGGCAACGGGACGATTGACATAGACTGCAAATGCTCCTTGCGAACACAGCCGGAAGGGGATTGCTCGGAGAATATCACCTATGGCAAGAAGTCCGTCAACGTGACGTGCATTAAAGAGGTATATTGCCTCGAATGCAAGGCGGAAACGACAATCAACGATGTCGTTACGCATGCAGGGTCAGGTCTTCTTTTAAAAACCGATAAGCTGAATGTCATACCGATTTAAACTACTCGCCGTCCTGCTTGTGCTGGCCGTTTCCCAGGTTCGTGCGCAAAAGATCAACTTCCGCGATGAAGCCGAGCTGTTCAAGGACAGCCTGCCCTGTGAGAAGCGTTTCGCCATGCTGTACTTTCACTATAACGGCTGTCCGGGCTGCGTGATCATGGATAGGACAACCCTGCAGGACACGGCGGTGGTTGACTTTTTGAATGGAAATTTTCAAAGCTATTCCATCAATACATTGACCAAACGGGGCGGGATGCTGCGCGACCAGTTTAACGGGCGCACGCAACCCGCCTTTGTTTTTGTCGATTGCCACAAGAAAGAAATCCACCGTCTTTGCGGGACAATCGAACCTGCCGTCTTTCTTGAACAGTTGGGCTTTGCCGTTTCCCCTGACAAGTCGCTGAAAAGCCAAAAGGAACAGGTGCCGGAAAAGGCGCAGGATTTTGCTTTCATGGAATGGCATGTGCGCAACCTCGACCTGGCGAATACGCTGGATACGGCGATATTGCGCAAGGCTTTTGCCGCTTTTCCCGAGAGCGTGTACGGCGACTCGCTATTCACGCATTTTTTCATGGACTATGCCGAGTTCCATTCGCAAGGCACGCTGGATTTCAACTCTGCACCCTATCAGTTTTTCGTCCGGCACCCGGAACTGCTGTACAGATCATTCGACAGCTCCCGCGTGGCGCATGTATTTTGCAATATCGCCGTGCGTCATGCGAACCGGGCAGAGGAAATGAAGGATGAAGCCGGGTTTAAGCGGGCGCAAAAGGTCGTCAACGAGCATTGGCGGGACAATGTTTATTACATGACCAACAAGGAAGGGGATATTGTCGGCCTGTCAGTTTCCTATTACCTGCCCTTGCAGGTCGAAAGGGATTACCAGTTTGTCTTCGGCAGCGATACAAGCTATCAACGGGCGGAAAAAGCCTTTTACGACAAGATCAGCAATCATTTTCAAGGGCTGTATTTCAGCGGCATGACCAGCCTGGACGAGCTTGCGGATAAAGAAGTTTACCTGCGCAAGTTGAAATACATTAACCGCGCGATTGAACTGAAAAAGATACCCCATGTTTACGTCCACAAAGCCGTCCTGGAATACCTGCTGGGAGATCGGGATGCGGCGGCGACAACGCTCAAGAGCATTAACAGGAAACGTCTTAAAAATGATGCGATTACCCGTGGGCAGATCAAGAAACTGGAAGAGAAGATGAAACAATAAATAAAGCCGGGAGGGAATTATTTTTTATATGAAATTTTCGCTTTACCTATTCGCTTGCCTTATCACCACGCTTGTCGCCCACGCGCAAAAAAACTCTTTCCAAACAGTTATATCCGTTAGCCATAGCGAATTTCTGGCGATGCCGACAGGGACAAAAATCCTTTATAAACAATATTGTAATCCTGAAATCGACTCCGTTATTACAAACGGCATTATTTCGTATCAGAACAGGCACGTAAACGGCATTGTCTGCAAACATATCCTGCATTTCAAGGATACCGCTCTGCAACGGCAATACCTGATCGTGAAAAAGAAAAAGGACGTGGAATCCATCATTGCCGCCATAGACCCGGCAGGCTCTGCCAGCGGCAAGGGCTATAACGCCTTTTGGAAGTCCCTGCCCAAAGGATGGGTGCTGTCCACCGACAAGACCGATTATATCATATTTAAGACGGCTTCGGGCTGGATAGTGGAGTTTTAGAAAGTATTTCAAAAGAAAGACAGCTTTCGATCCCCGGCGTTTTTAAACACATACTCAATAAAGACTTACGATAACCCGGTGTCAAAATTGAAGTAGTCCCCCTGATTTTCGCCTATGCTGTGCACATAATGCCGAAAACGAAAAAAGGTTCCAAACTTTGAAAGTCTGAAACCCTTTATTTTCCTTTGGTGGGCCCACCTGGGCTCGAACCAGGGACCACCTGATTATGAGTCAGGTGCTCTAACCGACTGAGCTATAGGCCCGCATCAGCATAGCTGATAATTTTGGGACTGCAAAAATACGCGTTTTTCGTTCTCTGCAAAATTTATTCCCGTATAAATTTCAGTACCTGCATACGGCCGGCGTTCTGTACCTGTACGTAATACATGCCTGTGGCCAGTCCCTGTACCGAAAACCGGATGGGATTACCGCTGTGTTGTTCGCTGCGTACCAGTTTGCCGCCCGCGTCCATGATGCGCAGCTGCGTTTTTTCCTGGCCGGGATTGCCCAGCAGCGTTACCTGGTCCGAAGCCGGTACCGGGAACAGTTCCCAGCCGGTCTCCGTATCCGTAGGTTCGGTTACGTCCAGGGCGCCGCCTACCATAAAGCTGTGAATGATGGAAGTGCCGAAATCGCCGTTGAACGAAATATAGGTGCCCGGGCCTTCGGCTTTGGCAAAGCGTATGGAACCGTTGCCGTCGTTATTGGCCCAGAAACGGATACCGTCCTTTTCGGAGTCGATCATTTCGAAGCGGTAACAGCCTGCCGGCAGCGTAATGGTGTCATTATACGTGGTATTGTTGGCCGCCGATGTGCGCGATTTTACAATGGTATTGTTCTGGTCGTAAATAAACCACTGTGTTTCACCGGAAGCCAGGTTGCTCTTGTAAGCCACCACAAATGTGGAAGGATATACCGGAGGCGATACAAAACGGCTGCGGAAGATATTGTTGGGCGCATACTGGTCGCCGCTGAGCTCGATCTGTGTGATGAAGGTGCCCGAATTGGCCGACCAGCTTACGTTGGCGGGCAGGTCTACCCATTCCGATTCCATAAAGGCCAGGTTACCACTCCAGTTGTAACTTGAGAGCGAACCGCCCTCCACACCGTAACGGATCGTGGCCGAAGTGAGCGCCGAGGTGCCGTTGTTGCGTATACGTACACGCGGAGAAGCACAGATGGGGTTCATACGGCGGTATTCGTACTGCGTGCTGGGCCGCGCCACATCTTCTACACTGGCGTCGGTAGTGAAGGAAGGTGTGCCGTATTCGATCAGGTAAGCCTCTACCACGTAGTTGGGGTTCTGTGAACCGTCGGTATTGGTAAAGGGCTGCATATCAAAGTTAAGTGTGTGGGTAGAACCTCCGGCAAAGCTAAAGTCTACCACATCGGGGTTTACCGTGGCCCCCGGACACCAGGCGGCACGGTCGTAGATCCAGGTACCGGCCTGCGGGAATACGGGGTTCAGACCGCAGTCGTCGCGCCATACATCTACCTGGCTGTGCGTGTTATTATCTACAATGAGCCTGCGCCATTTGGGACAGAACTCCGAACAGTATTCTACGTTATCGGCGCCGTGACCCGTCTGTACGATGCGCAGACGCTGACTCGGGGAATTCGGTGCAATGGTCACCGATTTGGAAGTGAGGTAGTTCTCGATGCTGTTGCCGGCTGCTCCATAGGGGAAACCGCCGTTCCACATGTGATGGTATTTTACAAAAGGACGGATGGGCGTACCTTCTATAAAGATGAATTCCAGGTTGATGACCCAGCCGCGGCCCACATTGGTCTCGTAGCCGGTATGGCGGTATTCGATCTCCACGGAATCGCGCAGCAGCCATTCCCAGTCGGTAAGGTCCATCAGATATTCGGCTCCGAAGCTGGCGTTGTAGGAGTTGCCGTAGGGCGTGATGTAACGGGCCAGTTCCACGTCCACGCTGCTGTCGGCCACTCCGCCCTTACGACGGGCATAGATAAAGTTCAGGTAGTCCCACTCGCCGCAGTTTTTGCCGTTGGGACAGCGTATATTCATCTTCAGCAGCATTTTATGAACGGGTACACCGGCTGCAGGGAACTGTCCCCACATTTTATAGGCGGTAAATCCCACGCCCGGATCGGTGGCTATTTCTACGTCGTTATGGGTCTTTACCCGTATGGTATCGCCGTTAGCCGCCCGCAGTCCCGTAAAACAGAACAACCCAGCCATGAGCAGGATAAAAAGAGCACGTTTATTCATGTGTGTTATGTGTTTGGACAAATGTAGATATTTGCCCGGCGCGGGACCTTCAGGACAAAGGCGGGACAGTCTGTTCTTCGGTATAAGCTGCTGGTATATTGCCGGTTAGACCCGGGGGACAAAAAAAGGACAATATACGTTGCGTATATTATCCCTGTATGTGAAGTATGTGATGCTATTATGATCTTACATTGGCCATCACCACCATTTTATCGAGGCTGGGGTTCCGGCTGCCGCCTTCCGGCTCTATCGTTACGGCAAAGGCCTGGGCTTTGGTAGCCGCCAGCATGCGGGTGTCTCTGCGGGCGGGGTCGTACAGTCCGCCGTTCTGCGGTTTGCCGTCCACAATGGCCCAGAGCTGGTACTGGTTGCCGGCGGGTAGCGCGGGCAGCGAACGTCCGTCCCAGTACACCTCGCCGCTTTCGGGGTTCCAGTATACTACGGAGCTGTTCTGTGCGTAGGCCGGGGTGCCCTGCATAACGATCTTCTGTGTGCCGGGTTTAAATACGGCCTGCAGGGTCTGGTCCATACCGTTCATATCTGCCAGGGCGCCGTTCAGTTGTGCCTGCATGTTTTCGTTCTCTTTGCGCATTTTGTCCATGCCGGCCAGCGATTCCTTCAGGTCGCCCGATTGCTTCATATTAAAGCCCAGGCTCAGGACCAGGAGCAGTCCGGCGGCCACGGCCACCCATTTAAAGGTGTTGTTACGGCGCAGCTGCAGGGCAGGCGCAGGTGTTTCCGGGGAGGGCAGGGCGCTGAGAATTTCTTTTTTCCAGGCAACGGGGGCAGGTTTGGAAAAGGCACGTACCATGGCTTCTTCCGTACGGATGATCTCTTCGTCGATTTCCGGGTGCAGTTCCCTCAGGCGGTTCAGTTCCTGAACTTCCGCTTCGGGCAGGGTACCGAGCACATACTCTTCGATCATGCCGGAATTGAGTATATCTTTAATGTCCACTTGCATTTTCTTTAGTGTATTCACGTAATCTGATGAGTGCCGCGCGCAGCTGGGTCTTCACGGTACCGACCGGTATGCCCAGTTCTTCGGCAATATTTTCGCGGGTAAGTCCTTCGAAATAGGCTTTTTCGATCACCGTCCGCTGTTCGGGCGATAACAGGTCCAGCATTTCGCGTACCCCGATCGTATCCACGTTCATCGAGGACGATCCCCCGATCTTTTCCTGCACATGAGGTTTCAGCGTATCGGAGGCCACCTGGTTCCTGCGTATTTTGGCGCTGCCGCTGCGCAGGTGATCGATGGCATTGTTCCGGGCAATGTTCAGCATCCAGGTAAAGAGCCGGCCTTTTTTTTCGTCGTACAGGCGTATGTTCTCCCAGATCTTTATAAAGGTGTCCTGGAGTACGTCCCTCGCCGTTTCCCCGTCGCCCACAACCGAATAAATAACTCCGTTGAGCGAGCCCGAGTACATGTCGTACAACTTTTCGTATGCAGCCGGCAGCCTGTTTCTCAACATCACCAGGAATTCCGTTTCGTTATGTTTTTCAGCTTCCACGTAAATAACAATTTAATATACGTAACCGATTCGTAAACAGATTTTTTTCCGGTAATAAAACTTTAAAAGTTCTGAAAAGTTCTGATCAGGAGTTCAAAGAAAGAAAAAAAAGCTAAACATTTGGCCCCCTTTGCACTAAATATGAATAAAATGCATGGTATTGCATTTTTTATACTTTTATGCAGAATTTACAAGAAGACTGAAGATATGAAATTTGGAACAAAAGCCATACATGCGGGCGTTCACCCGGATCCGGAAACGGGGGCCATCATGACCCCGATCTACCAGACCTCTACCTATGTACAGGCCGCGCCCGGCAACAACAAGGGCTATGAATATGCACGCACCGCCAATCCTACCCGCACCCAGCTGCAAGATTCCCTGGCGGCGCTCGAGAACGGTAAGTACGGCATCTGTTTCAGCAGCGGAATGGGCGCGATCGATGCCGTGATCAAACTGCTGAACCCCGGCGACCACGTGATCGCTGTAAACGATATCTACGGCGGCTCTTACCGCCTGTTCACCAAAACGTTCCAGCGTTTCGGCATAGAGTTCACCTTTACTTCGTTCGATGATCCCGCTTCGGTGGAGGCGCTCATTAAAAAGAACACCCGCCTGCTGTGGATCGAAACACCCACGAACCCCCTGCTGCAGATCGCCGATATCGAGGTGTACTCGGCCATGGCGCGTAAGCATAATGTAATCAGTGTGGTAGACAATACCTTTGCTTCGCCTTACCTGCAGAATCCGCTCGACCTGGGCGCACACATCGTCATGCATTCCATGACCAAGTACCTGGGCGGGCACAGCGATGTGGTGGCCGGCGGACTGGTCACTAGCGACGATACACTGGCTGAGGAACTTAAGTTCAACCAGAAGTCGACAGGGGCCACACCCGGACCCCAGGATTGTTTTCTTTTGCTGCGCGGAATAAAAACACTACATTTACGTATGCAACGGCATAGTGAGAACGGACGTACAGTAGCTGATTTCCTGGCAGCGCATCCCGCGGTGGACAAGGTTTTTTACCCGGGTCTGAGCTCGCATAAAGGGCATGAAATTGCCAAAAAACAGATGCGCGATTTCGGAGGCATGATGTCGTTCACACTCAAAAACGACAGCATGGAAGCAGCGCTGAAAATACTGAGCGGCACCGAACTGTTCTCCCTGGCCGAATCGCTGGGCGGGGTGGAGTCCCTGATCGGTCACCCGGCTTCTATGACGCACGCCTCTATCCCGAAGGCCGAACGCGAAAAAGTAGGCGTTACGGACTCCCTGATCCGTTTAAGTGTAGGCGTTGAAGATATCGACGACCTCCTTGCCGATCTGACCCATGCACTTAAACAGATAAACTGATCATGACACCGGGAAAATTTGCCGTTATCGGGCTGGGTGTCTTCGGCACGTCCATAGCCAAAGCGCTGGCCGCCGACGGGGCCGAAGTAATGGCCATCGATAACGATGAAACACATATCGAAAACATCAAGGACGAGGTAGCCTACGCCGTTACGCTCGACTCTACCGATAAAAGAGCCCTGGCCGCCCAGAACATCAACGAGGTGGAGGCCGTGGTAGTGGCCATCGGTGAAGATTTTGAGGCGCTGCTGCTGACCACCGTGTACTGCCTGGAACTGGGCATCAAACGGGTGATCGCACGGGCCAACAACGCACAGCAACGTATGATCCTGCATAAAATGGGCGTATCCGAAGTGCTTTCGCCCGAGCTGGAAGTAGGCCGCCTGGTGGCGGAACGCCTGCTGAATCCCAGCCTGCTCTCGTTCATACAGCTGCCCGACGATTACGAGATCGCCGAAATCACCACCCCGCCGGGCATCGCCAACCGTACCCTGGCCGACATCAACCTGCGCAACAAATACAAACTGAACCTCATTACGCTGAAACGGGAATTCGAGACCGAAGTGAACGGCGTAAAAGAGAAAGAAATGCACATTGTGGGCGTACCAGGAAGCGATACCGTGATCCTGGCCACCGACACCATTATCGTATTTGGCACAACCAGGGATATAGAACGTTTTATAGATATAAATCAATAAACAAACGCATGAAAAAAATCATTGTCAGCGGAGCCCTTATTGCCCTGATAACTAACCTCAACACCTATGCGCAGACGCCCGAAGATATCACCCATATCTGTGGAACCTCGCACATGCAGGAAAAAGCTATCCAGGAGAATCCTGCCATTGCCGACAGCCTGGCAAAATGGGAACTCACGGCCAACCTGCCCGGGATGAGTGAAAAAGCGGTAAAAGTTTTCCCGATAGTGATACACATCGTGCACACCTATGACGGTAACTGGATATCCAACGCCCAGGTATACGATGCCATTCGCATCCTGAACGAAGATTACCAGGGAATGAATTCGGACCTGGCCAATGTAATCCCGGCCTTCCAGGGTATCGCGGACAATCCGGATTTTGAATTCCGACTGGCCCGCAAAGACCCGCAGGGGAACTGTACCAACGGTATTACACGTACTTTCTGGCGCCAGACCATTTCTGCCGGCGACGATGTAAAACAGGTGGCCGCTCAGTGGGACCCATCCAAATACATCAACGTATGGATCATACAGGTTACCGATAACGGCAGCGGCGGTTATGCCTACCTGCCCGGAACAGCTGCCTTTATGCCCGGCCGCGACGGTATCGTGCTGCGTTCTTCACAGTTCGGCAGCATCGGGGCCAGCGGCGGTTCAACCCTGGCCAAACGATCGCTCACACACGAGATCGGTCACTATTTTAACCTGAACCATACCTGGGGCGGTTCCAATACACCCGGTCTGGCCTCCAACTGCAGCACAGACGACAACGTAAGCGATACGCCCAATACCATCGGTGTGGCCAATGCTTCCTGCAACACGGCCCAGAGTACCTGCGGCGTGCTGGACAATGTGCAGAACATTATGGACTACGCTTCCTGCCCCCTGATGTTCACACAGGGACAGTCTACCCGTATGACCAATGCAGCTAATTCGAGCACGGCCAACCGCAATAACCTGTCTACGTCCGCTAACCGCCTGGCTACCGGTATCAACGACGGTTATTCCGATACCATCTGTGTGCCCCTGGCCGATTTTTATACCGCCGTACGCACCATTTGTAAAGGAAGCAGCCTGCAGATCCGCGATTTCAGCTGGAGAGGTACTGCCAGCAGCTACAGCTGGGAAGTAAGTAACGGTACCACGACGCTTACCAGCACCCAGGCAAATCCGACCTTTACCTTTAACGAGGCCGGTTATTACAACGTAAAACTTACCGTAGGCAACAGCGCCGGTACCAATACCATTACCCGCAACAACTACATCGTAGTGAGCGATACCGAAGCCGAATTCGGCAGCAACGGTTACCTGGACAATTTTGAGAACGGTCCCATCAGTTCACAGCGCTGGTACGTGATCAATGATGATAACCTGGGCTGGCAGCAGACCACACTGGCAGCTACCAGCGGTACCACATCGCTGCGCATTGCCAATGTAACGGCCGATACACTGTCAACGTACACGCTCATCAGTCCTACCTACGACTTTACGCAGGTGTCCGATGTTACCCTCAAATTCAAGTATGCCTATGCCCGTCGCAGCAACAGCAGCGGCGACCGTCTGCGTATCTCCATGTCAGTGAACTGCGGCCAGACCTGGAACGTAATTTATAATTTCTCTTCCGCGGCCATGTCCACAGCTCCGAACACCAACGCCAACTTTGTTCCCCTGGCCTCCCAGTGGAAAGAGGCTACGGTAGCGGTCCCGTCCACCTTTAAGAACAAGCCGAACGTACGTATCAAGTTCGATTTCGTCAACGGTAACGGTAACAACTTCTACATGGACGACCTGAACATCCCGGGCATCGCTTCCACACAGGAAGAGTTCAACGCACAGAACTTCCTTACCATTATGCCGAATCCCAACAACGGAAGCTTCCAGCTTTCTGTGGATATGGAGTCGGCCGGTAACGGCAGCCTGCGCCTCATCGATATGGCCGGTAAGACCGTAGCCGCACAGAACCTGCCGCTGAGCGCCGGTAAATCTACGCATGCACTGCAGTTCCAGAACCTGAGCAGCGGTGTATACTGGCTGAGCATCCAGACGGAAAAAGGTCTGATGAATGAAAAAATCGTGATCCAGTAATGAAAAAAGCACTCCTGTTCGGTCTTATGTTGTCCGGCCTCAGCAGCTGGGCACAGCAGACTGCGGAACCCTGCGGGACCTCTGCCGCTGAAAAGCAGCGTACGGACACAAACCCGGCTCTGCTTGTACGTAAAGAGGAATGGCTGCAGAAGATCAATACGCTGCAACTGAACGGCGAAACGCCCAAAGCGGTGTACCGGGTGCCCGTGGTATTCCACATTATGCACCAGTACGGGAGTGAAAATATATCGAGGGCGCAGATAGACGACTGCCTGCGCGTACTGAACGAAGACTTTAACCGGCAGAACGCCGATACGAACGATACCCGGGCTATGTTCAAACCCCTGGCCGCATCGTTCGGTATCGAGTTCATCCGGGCCTCCATTGATCCCGAAGGCAACTGTACCGATGGTATTACACGTACCTACAGTCCGGTTACCTTCGGGGCCAATGATATGGTAAAATACGACGCTGCCGGCGGAAAGAACGCCTGGCCTACTGATCGCTACATGAACATCTGGGTGGTGGGCAGCATCAAACTCGACAATACGCCGCAGGGCGGTATCATACTGGGTTATGCCTATTATCCCTATTCGGCCGGTGAAGATTATTACGGCATCGTAATGCACAACCAGTATACGGGCACTATTGGTACTTCGTCGGATGACGGACGTACCATCAGCCACGAGGCCGGCCACTATTTTGGTCTGGCACATACCTTCGACGACGGCTGTGGCAACAACTGCAACAATTCCGGCGATAACGTGTGCGATACGCCCCCTTCGGTAAATGCCACCTATGGCTGTAATTTTACCCAGAACACCTGCACCAACGATGCGGTGGGCGCGGGCGCTTTTCCCTCGGATACGCAGGATATGGTGGAGAATTTTATGAGCTACGATAACTGCCAGAACATATTTACCCAGGGACAGAAAAGCCGGGTGAACGCCTCGCTGGGTTCCGACCTGGCATTGCTGGTATCCGTGGCCAATGCATCGGCCTCGGGCATCGATCAGTCGCCCCAGGTACTCTGTGCACCCCTGGCCGATTTTTATGCGCTGGAACGCGCCGTTTGCGCCGGAGACAGTATCCGTTTCCTCGACAATTCCACACAGGCGGCGCCCGGTTCGCAGAGTTGGCTCGTGCAGAGCGCCGACACCTCCTTTACCGTGAACGCTTCTGATCCCTGGATCACTTTTCCGCTGCCGGGCGTATACTCGGTCACCTACACGGCCTCCAATGTACAGGGCAGTGCCCAGCGCAGCCGTAATTCCTACATTACCGTGTTCGAATCCACAGCTACCGGAGCGGCCTATTATGTGGACGATATGGACCAGCAGCCCATTACCACGGGACGCTGGGGCGTATTTACCAAAGGCCCCGATACCTTTAACGGCTGGGAAGAGACCACTGCCGCCGGGGTATCCAACGGCTCCTGCGTATACGTAAGCAACAATGAGTCCCAGTTCCCGGGCTACCGCTGCGAGATCATATCGGGCGGGTATCACGTACAGGGCATGAACCAGCCCGTGGTGCGCTTTAAAACGGCTTTTGCCCGCAGGGACGCGGATTCCAAAGACCTGCTGCGCCTGTACGGAAGCAACAACTGCGGCAATTCCTGGACATTGCTCAACGTGAAACCGGCCGCCGAACTGAGCTCGGCTCCCGACCAGACAACGAATTTTGTTCCCCTGGCCTCCCAGTGGATCGAGCACGAGGTACAGCTTACCGGGACCCTGGCCAATACCCAGAACCTGCGCCTGAAATTCGAATTCCAGGGCAAGGGAGGTAACAATATCTATCTGGACGACATCAATGTACTGGCCCGCTTTTCGAACGAAGAGAACGCCGCCGGTACCCTGAACATTTTCCCGAACCCGGCTGCCGACCAGCTGCGCATCGAAAGCGCACAGGCCATGCAGAAAGTAGAGCTTTTATCCGCTGAGGGTAAGCTTATTTCGGTATACGAAACAAATTCTTCACAACTGAACCTGAACATTTCCGCTGTATGTAAGCCGGGAATATACTACCTTCGCATTCATTCCGGGGCACAGACCCTGGTCCGGAAGATTGTGAAAATGTAGTCAGAACCTATGGCACTCGGAAAGATCGAACACATGGGCATTGCCGTTAAAGACCTGGGCGAAGCCGAAATACGCTATACACAGTTGCTGGGCACGGCTCCCTACAAACGCGAGGAAGTAGAGAGCGAAGGCGTGATCACCCTGTTCTTCAGGGCCGGCGACAATAAAATTGAATTGCTTCAGGCCACCCGTCCCGATTCGGCCATTGCCCGCTTCGTGGAGAAAAAAGGGGAGGGCCTGCATCATATCGCCTATGATGTACAGGACATTGAGGCCGAAATGGAGCGCCTGCGCAACGAGGGCTTTACCATACTGAACGAAACGCCCAAACCGGGCGCCGATAACAAGATGATCTGCTTTGTGCATCCGAAGGATACGCATGGTGTTCTGACCGAACTTTGCATGGAACGTAAATAATTGAACGGAAGTTTTGAAATATTTCAATTTGTTATATTTTTACTCTCGGTTGAAACAGCATTAATGAATAAACCTGCGGTGCACGCCGCACTGAACAAACACCAGTACTGAAGGATGGAGTATCAAGTAAAGCACGAAAATGAATTCAGCTATGTGGAAGCAGGTCAGGGGCCTGCTTTGATATTGCTGCACGGTCTGATGGGCGCATTAAGTAACTTCAAGGAGGTTGTTGAACACTTTAAGTCCCGTTACACGGTTACCATTCCCCTGATGCCACTGTTCGACATCCCGGTGAACGAAGCCGGGGTAAAACCGCTGTATGAATATATCCGACGTTTTGTAAAATATAAAGGTTATAAGAAGGTCTCCCTGCTCGGGAATTCCCTGGGCGGCCACGTGGCCCTCGTATACGCCGTGAACCATTCCGACGAACTGAACCACCTGATCCTTACCGGCAGCTCGGGCCTGTACGAAAACGCCTTCGGAGGCTCGTACCCCAAACGGGAAGACAAGGAGTTCATCCGCAAAAAAGTAGAGGTTACCTTTTACGATCCGAACATTGCCAACGACGACCTGGTGGACGAAGTGTTCGAAATGCTGAACGACCGCCGCAAGCTCGTAAGCATCATCGCCATTGCCAAAAACGCCATCCGCTACAACATGTCGGACGAGCTGCACCATATCGATGCACCTACCTGCCTTATCTGGGGCCGGAACGACACCATAACCCCGCCCGAAGTAGGCGACGATTTCAAACGGCTCATCAAAAATTCGGAGCTGTTCTGGATCGATAAATGCGGGCATGCTCCCATGATGGAACACCCCGCTGAGTTTAACCAAATACTGGAAAACTGGCTGAACAAGCACCCGGTTTCCGAATAAAGATGATCATTCATTCCGCCGATTTTGTGATGAGCAATACGGAGGTGGACAAGTGTCCGGCGCCCGTACTGCCCGAATATGCTTTTATCGGCCGCAGTAATGTGGGCAAGAGCAGCCTCATCAATATGCTGGTCGAAAAGAAAAACCTGGCCCTTACCAGCGGTAAACCGGGAAAAACACAGCTCATCAATCATTTTATCATCAACCAGCAGTGGTACCTGGTCGATCTGCCCGGTTACGGCTATGCCAAAACCTCCAAGACCAACCGCAGCAAATGGCAGGATATGATCGCCGATTACCTGCTGGAACGCCCCAACCTGGTAACGCTGTTCGTACTGGTGGATATACGGCACGAGCTGCAGAAGATCGACGAGGAGTTCCTGCAATGGGCCGGTGAAAGCCAGATCCCGCTCTGCATCGTGCTTACCAAGGCCGATAAGCTGAAACGCAGCGAGGTGCAGAAATACGCCGCCGCCATACGTCGCGGACTTAAACATACCTGGGAGTTCCTGCCGCGGATGATCATTTCATCGGCCGAAATGAAAACGGGACGTGAAGATATCCTCGATTTTATCGAAGAATGCAACGCCGATTTTAAGTCCGGGACTTAATCCTTCAGGTTCTCGAAAACCGTTTTTTCATTGTCCGCAATGCTCGCATTCAGGTGCATGGAATAAAACTTCCAGATATCGGTCTGTGCGTTCACGGGCGCGGCTCCTTTGGCCTGTACGTAGCGGTTCTTATGCTGCGGATCGATGATGCGCGTTTTGGTATTGTCGTTCAGGTAGAACGTGGCAATACGCATGAGGCGCGATTTCAGTTCTGGACTTTCTACCGGGTAGGCCACTTCGATGCGGCGGCTCAGGTTGCGGTTCATAAAGTCGGCCGAGGAAAGGTACAGTTTATCGTTGCCCGCGTTCTTGAACCAGTACAGGCGGTGATGTTCCAGGAAACGGTCCACGATGGACGTAATGCGTATATTCTCTGAAAATCCTTTTTTACCGGGCACCAGGCGGCAGATCCCGCGTATGATCAGCTGTATCTGTACGCCGGCCTGTGAGGCTTCGTACAGTTTTTCGATCATTTCGATATCGTCGAGCCCGTTCACCTTGATGATGATGCCGGCTTCCTTTCCCTGCAGGTGGTGTATGATCTCGCGGTCGATGAGCTTGTATATCTCGTTGCGCAGCTTGTCCGGGGCAATGAGCAGCTTGGAAAAATCGAAACGCTTGCGCATGTCTTCCAGTATTTCGAACACACGCGCCGCTTCCTGCGTCATTTTTTTATCGGAGGTAAGCAGGCCGAAATCTGTGTAGATATTGGCCGTTTTTTCGTTGAAATTACCGGTGGACAGGTAGGCATAGCGTTTGGTCTCGTTGCCTTTTTTACGGATCACGAGGCAGAGTTTGGCATGTACCTTGAGCCCCGGGAAGCTGTACAGCACTTTGGCCCCGGCCTTACGCAGCTCTTCAGCCCAGAAAATGTTCGATTCTTCGTCGAAACGGGCTTTTACCTCGAAAAAGGCGGTCACCTTCTTGCCTTTGCGCAGGGCGCGGATCAGGGCTTTGCACACCTCGCTGTTGCCGGCCACGCGGTACAGGGTGATCTTTATTTCGGTCACCGAATTGCTGTCGGCCGAAGCGTTCAGAAAATTGATAAAATGCTGAAAGGAATGATAGGGATAGTGCAGCAGTACGTCCTTTTTATTCAGTACTTTAAAATAGTTGGACGAATCTTCCAGTTCCTTCAGCGGAATTTTGGGCAGGGGAGCATATACGAGCTCCGGTTTCCCCAGCAGGTCGGGAAAATCGAAAAAGTCGCTGAAATTGTGGTATTTCCCGCCTTCCATCAGGTCTTCGTCGCCCAGTTTCCAGATCTGTTTCATGGTCTTTACCAGGCTGGCGGGCATGGCCGAATCGTACAGGAAACGCGCCGGGGCGCCGTCGGCACGGTTCTTAAGGCTGCGGCTGATCTTTTTTACCAGGTTGCCCGAGAATTCGTCCTCGATGTTCAGTTCTGCATCGCGGCTCAGTTTAATGGCATAGCCCTTGTTTTCGATCTCCTTGTTGCCCTGCGGAAAGAAGATACGGATCAGGTCGTCGGTAAATCCTACCCGGATCACGCCGGGTTCTGACGGGAATACTACGAAACGCTGTGCGCCCCCGAAGGGAATTTCGGCAATCACCGAAGTACGGTCGGCATTTTTCCTGCCTGGAAAAAGTATATAGGTCTTACGATTCTCCAGGAAAGGCGTTTTGCCGTAATACAGGACCTTTACCGAAGAAAGTACGGGCTGAATTTCTGTTTTGTAATGAGTATACGCAAAGTCTTTGTGCTGCTTGCGGATCTCCTCTTCGGTAAGGATGAATATGTTGTTCTTATTGAGTTCGGGAATGATCTTATTGCGGTAGATATCACCGAATTCCATCTGCTGTCTGTGCACGGTATCGATGATGTCGCGCAGGAGCACGGCCGGGTCAAAATCGAGCTTGGCACGGTTGGGATCGTCTTTCAGCGAGCGGATGGCGGCTACTTTTACACGGAAAAATTCGTCGAGGTTGTTCGAAAATATGGCCAGGAAACGCAGGCGTTCCAGTACGGGTACTTTGGGGTCCTTTGCTTCCTGCAGTACGCGGTGATTGAACGATAACCAGGACAGGTTGGTGCTGTAAAGCGGTATCTTATGCGGCATACAAACTTTTTGAATGGCTGATGTTACGAAGGTATCACAAATATTCCGGTTTCGTGTTATTTTTCCATTAAGCGGATACTGCCGCTTTTCGGCCTGAAAACACTACCTTTGGCCGTTAAAGTAAACAGGAATGTATTCGTACCGGCAGCTTTTTCTGAACCATGTGGCGCAAACCAGTCCGGCCCCGCTGGCCCTTGAATTTACCAAAGGCCGCGGCGTGTGGCTCACGGATATACGCAAAAAACGCTATATCGATTTTATCTCGGGTATCGGGGTAAGTTCCATCGGGCATGCACACCCGGCGGTGGTGAACGCCGTGCAGAAACAGGTACGCAAGTATGCCCACCTGATGGTGTATGGCGAATACGTACAGTCGCCCCAGGTACGTCTGGCGCATAAACTGGCCGAACTGCTGCCGCCTTCGCTCTCATCGGTGTACTTTGTGAACAGCGGCGCCGAAGCCGTGGAAGCCGCCATGAAGCTGGCCAAACGGGCCACCGGCCGCTCACAGGTATTGTCTATGAAAAACGCATACCACGGCAGCAGCCAGGGTGCGCTGAGTATCATGGGCGATGAATATTTTAAAACGTCTTTCCGGCCACTGCTGCCGGATACAGGCATTATCCGCTTTAATGATACCGAAGACCTGAAGCAGATCACCCCGCGTACGGCGGCGGTTTTTGCAGAGACCATACAGGGAGAGGCCGGTGCTGTGGCTCCCGATGCCGAATGGCTCAAAGCCCTGCGCGCGCGTTGTACCGAAACGGGTGCCCTGCTGGTGCTGGACGAGATACAGGCCGGCGTAGGCCGTACCGGCACGCTCTGGGCCTTTGAAGCTTATGGGGTAATTCCCGATATCCTGCTGCTGGCCAAAGGCATCGGCGGGGGTATGCCCATCGGACTCATGATCGCCTCACAGGAACTCACCGGGCTTTTTACACACAACCCGGTACTCGGGCACATCAGCACCTTTGGCGGCAATGCCGTGTGTGCCGCGGCCGCACTGGCCACATTAAAGGTGATCACGGAGGAAAAACTGTATGAGTCCGTGCCGGAAAAAGAGGAGATGGTCCGCCGTTTTTTCAGGGAACGCAACATTCCCGTAAGCGGCAAAGGACTGCTGCTGGCGGCACATTTTAACGACGAAGACACAAATTTTAAGGTGATCGAAAAGAGTATACAGAACGGACTTATAACCGACTGGTTTCTCTTTAACAGCAAGGCTTTACGTATGGCTCCGCCACTTACCATCAGCGCCCGCGAAATGGGTACGGCCCTGCGCAGACTCGAAAAATCCTTGCCGGAAACGGGTCTTTAAATGATTGAAATAAAGTATATTTGTCAACCTCTATTCATCAATCATATAAAAGAGCCCAAAATGAAAAAAACAATTTTGAGTTTATTTGCGGTCTTAATTTCGCTCACGGTATTCAGCCAGGCAAACGTAGATTTTAAGAAAGCAAACTTTGCCAGTGACAAAGAAGGCTTTGACAAGGCCGTTACCAATCTGCAGAAAGCGGACAGCTATTTCGGACAGGGTCCGCACCGTTACGAAAGAGCGCTCAAATACTACCTGCTCGCCAATGATTTCAACCCCAACAATGCCTACCTCAACAACCAGATCGGTACCATTTACAAATCGCTGAACCTGCCCAATGAGGCCCTGCCTTTCTTTGAAAAAGCGGCGGTGCTTGATCCCAGGTACACGGTAGAAGGACAAAAAGTGATCGCACTTACCTATCACCTGGACATGCAGTGGGACCGCGCCGTGCAGGAGTACGAAAAATACCTTTCGATGCTCGATACCGAACTGCAGAAGGCTAAAAAAGACGCGGAAAAAGAAGCCATACAGGCCGAAAAGGACGAGGTACAGCTGCGTATACAACAGTGCCGCAACGGTAAAGAAGTGGTAAAGGACACCGTGCGCATCGTTATTTCGAACCTGGGCAAGAGCATCAATACCAAATACCCCGAATATTCGGCCATCGCCACGGAAGACGATCAGAAGATATTCTTTACATCGCGCCGCAGCACGGTTACCGGGGGCGAAATTCCTCCCGGCGACGTATATTACTACGAGGACGTGTTCTACAGCCAGCGCGCCGAGGACGGCCAGTGGGACGGCGCCCGTTCGGTACCGGGAGCCATCAATACCAAAGACCATGAAGGACTGGTGGCCATTTCGAAAGACGGTAAAAAGATGATCATTTACCGCTACCGCAACGGCGGCGACCTGTTCGAGTCGGAATTCGACGGTAAGAACTGGAGCGCGGCCAAACCCATCGAAGAGATCAATTCACAATTCCGTGAATCGCATGCAGCTTATGCTCCCGACGGCAATACCCTGTACTTTGTATCCGAAAATATAGAACTGGGCGCTAAAAACCGCGATATCTTCTACGTAGTGAAAGGCGCCGACGGAAAATGGGGCAAACCGGTGCGCCTTTCCGACGACATCAACACTCCGTACAACGAAGACGGCGTTTTTATTGAAAGCAGCGGCAAGACCATGTACTTTGCTTCCCAGGGACATAATTCCATGGGCGGTTACGATATTTTCAGATCGGAGTGGGACGGCATACAGTGGGGCAAACCCGTAAACCTGGGCTACCCGGCCAATACCCCGGCCGATGAAGTATTCTTTACCGTACAGGCCAACGGCCGCAAGGCCTATTTCGATTCGAACCGCCGCGGCGGCAGAGGCGAGAAAGACATTTACCAGATGTTGTTCGTAGATAACCTGGAACTGACGCTGAAAGGCACCGTATACAATTCGGTGACCCGCCAGCCGGTGAAAGATCCGAAGATCACACTGAGCATACCTGCCGAAGCCACACAGACGGTAGGTGTTACCGCCGGCGAGAACGGACAGTACAGCTCGCAGGTATCTACCCGTTATACGTACAACGCCCGCATCACGGCCCAGGGGTACGACGATTTTGAAACGAACTTCAACATCGAAGACATCAACCTGGACAGCCTCACGGCCCGCAAGGATTTCTTTATGACGCCCGGCGGCGATGTGGTATGGACCGGTTCGGTCATAGACGGAGAGACCGGCCAGAAGGTACCCGCAAAGATCACGATCACCGAAATGATGATCAAAACCGAGAGCAAAGTGGACGTTACGGCCGACAAAGGCTTTGAAATTCCGCTGGAAGGCGGCCGCGCCTATACCGTAAAAGTAGAAGCCCAGGGCTACCTGCCGCAGGAAGAAATGATCTCGGCCAATGACGCCGGTGCGGAAGACGGTGTGCTGAACCGCGACATCAATGTGTTCAAAAAAGGCCAGGAAGGACAGTTTACCATGAACGGAAAAGTGTTCGATGCCACTAAAAAACAGGCCATCGACGCTAAGATCACCGTTTATAAAGAGAACAAATCGGTACAGGGCAATACCTCTTCGGATAAGAGCAACGGTTACAGCACGCAGCTTTCCAACAATACGGTGTACTATGTAAAAGTAGAGGCCGAAGGCTACAATACGCTGGAAGAGCGCATCAAGCTGAACGTGCCCAAAAGCAGGAACAGCCATAAGAAAGATTTCTACCTGACGGCTACACCGGCCAATCTGCTTGCCATCAAGAACATCTATTTCGATTTCGACAAGTACGACCTGCGCAGCGATGCCCTGGCCGCACTGGAGAACCTGAAAAAACTGCTCGGCAACTACCCGGATGCCACGGTGGAACTGAGCGGCCACACCGATACCAAAGGTACTTACGAATACAACAAGGTACTTTCGCTGAACCGCGCCCGTGCAGCCTACAACTGGCTTATCGCGAACGGTATTTCCAAAGACCGTATCAAGTATACCTATTACAGCTTCTCGAAACCGGCTGCGGCCAATACCAATGCCGACGGCAGCGATAACGAAGCCGGCCGTGCCCTGAACCGCCGCGTGGAGTTTAAGGTGTACAACATCGGCGAAAGCGAAGAAGACGAAGAATAAACGATCTTTACATACAAGGACAGACCCCGGGCTTCAGGTCCGGGGTTTTTTGTTTACGGAATAAGGAGAAAATAACAGGCGGAACGACTCCCGTGCTCCCGGGTTATTGCCAGACACTGTGGGATTGCAAGGAATCCCGGCAGGGACTTGCCGAACGATGGGACGTTTTCCGGGTACAGATCGAAAAACCGGGCCCTGTATTGCGGAGAACGATACATGAACACCGGGAGACAACTGCCCTGCCGCCGCTGAAAGAATAAGGTTAGCGTATCATTACGCCCTTTTCGTTGATGAGGGGCACTTCGGTGAGGTTCTTCTCGTCGATGGTCTCGGGCAGGAAGATGTATTTTTTATCGTACATCACCTTATCCATGTAAAAACTGACCCAGTACTCGTTGCTGAGCCCGAACACCTCTTCCACGATGGCTTCGATCATTACGTAGGAACGGGGCGGAATTTCATCAAAGAACCAGCGTATGGTGGAGGTTTTGCGCTGTTCGTCGTTCAGTACGCCATAGCCGCGCGAGGTAACCATTACATTTTCCAGTTTACGGTCGTTATTATTGATCAGGTATACATTCCAGTCACCCTGGTTCTCCGGACCGCTCTCACAAATTACCGCTACAATGATGCCCGTCATTTCCGGGCGCAGATCTTCAACTTTCATACTTGTTTACCGCAAATAAAAATGCAAAAATACGCAAGCTTTCGCTAACGGAGCATTAAAAATACACGCTTATTTCTCCGTGTCTTTACCGTACTGCTTTTCCAGGCTTTTGAATTCTTCTTCCGTCACCTCGATATTGCCCCGGCCGTCGTTAAAGTTCACATAGCCCACGTATTTACCGTTGGGCGAGGAATAGGGCGAGAGCAGCACTTTGTTGGCGGCGCGGCGGGCTTCCTGCAGGGCTTTTACACGTTCCTGCTCGGCTTTCTCCTCGCGGGCCGCCTGCTGGGCCTGGGCTTCGCGGCGTTTCTGCTCCTTTTCCTTCATTTCCTGCTGTATGGCGGCCTGGCGGCGGTTGTAGAAGCCCGAATAGCTCTGTTCTTCCTTATTACGTTCCCGCTCGCTTATTTTGCGGTTACGCTCTATGGCAGCCTGTTTCTGCTCTTCCAGTTCCTTCAGTCTGCGGGCTTCTTCCTGCCGCGACTGTTTCAGGCTGCGTACCGATTCTTTGAGCTCATTCTCGCGGCGTTTGTTGTATTCTTCCTCCACGCGGCGGTTATGCGCATTGCGCTCCTGTATGGCGGCGTAGTATTTTTTCCAGCGTTTGTAGTCGAACGATTGTGTGTCGCGGGCCGCGGGGCGGTTGCGGGCCAGTTCTTCCTCGCGCTGTTTCTGCCAGCGGGCCTGTGTTTCAGCTTCACGGGCAGCCCGGGCTTCGCGTTCGCGCTGTATCTGCAGTATGCGTTCCTCTTCGCGTTTCTTTGCTTCTGCTTCTTCGCGGGCACGGGCCTCTTCGGCTTCTTTACGCCGGGCTTCGGTCTGGGCGAGCCTTTCCGCTTCTTTACGGGTCAGCTCTTCCGCTTCGGCCTGTTTTTTAGCCTGGGCTTCGGCCTGGCGTTTGGCGGCTTCATCGGCGTTCTTACGAAGTTCTTCGGCCTCGCGGGCGCGTTGTTCTTCCAGGGCTTTCAGGCGGGCGGCCTCTTCGGCCAGGCGTTCTTCTTCGTGTTTTTTAGCTTCTTCGGCCTCCCGGGCACGGGCTTCGGCTTCGGCCTGGCGTTTAGCCTCCGCTTCGGCCAGTTTTTCAGCTTCTTTGCGGGCCAGTTCTTCGGCCTGAGCTTTTTTCAGAGCTTCGGCCTCAGCCTGTTTTTGGGCATTTTCTTCGGCTTTTCTCTGTGCCTCTTCCGCTTCGCGGGCACGTTGTTCTTCCAGGGCCTTCTGTTTAGCGGCCAGGTCGGCCAGGCGCTGTTCTTCCAGGGCTTTCAGACGGGCGGCTTCTTCCGCTTTTTTGCGGGCATCCTCCCCGGCTTTCAGGCGAGCCTCTTCATCGGCTTTTTTACGTGCGGCCTCCTCAGCGGCGGCCCGGGCTTCCATATCGGCTTTGCGCTGCGCTTCCAGGGCAAGCAGGCGTTCCATTTCGGCTTTCTGCGCCGCTTCGGCCTCGGCCTTGCGGCGGGCTTCGTCTTCGGCGCGTTTGCGTGCCTCTTCTTCGGCTTTCAGTCGGGCGGCCTCCTCCGCTCTGCGGCGTTCTTCTTCCTGCGCCTTCTGTTTAGCCAGCACTTCGGCCTGTCGGGCGTCTTCCAGGGCCTTCAGACGGGCCGCTTCTTCGGCCTTGCGTTTTTCTTCCTCGGCCTTTTTCTTTTCCAGGGCCAGCTGTTTCTGCTCTTCTTCCCAGGCTTTCTGTTCGGCGGCCCTGGCCTTCAGGGCATCGCGGAAAGCCTGTTCCACTTTGGCATCCCTGCCGAAATCGCCCAGCTGTTCATCGATAAACAGTTTACTTACGGGTTGTTCATAGGCCTCGTCCATGGGCCCTCCCGTTTTTTTGGGCAGCTGTACGTTAAAGTTCAGGGGAGGCAGGTCGTACTCATCGGCATCTTTTTGGGTACTGGTACTGATGAGCATACGTTTGCCCGCATTGCCCTCCGATTTGTATTCAATTTCGTACTCCTTCTGGAAAGAAAGTTCCAGTTCGTATTTACCCTGGGCATTGGGATACAGGGTACGTATCTTGCGGCCGTTCTCGTACAGGGTAATGGATGCGGCGGAAACATCGCCCGTTTCGGTTTTGAGATAGCCCGCTACGGTGATGCTTTCGGAATCGTCGGGGTCGATCACCTGGGCCCGGGAAACCAGGCACAGCAATGCAGTCAGGACGCAGAGCATGCTCCTTGACAGCGATATCTTTTTCCCCCTGTATATGCGCATCAATGGATAATTTTCCGGTAACCCGGCACGTGGACACCGGCTTATATATACCCCTCCCGGCCCGGTTTGGTTTCGCAAAACTATAGAAAAGTTATTAACGGGTTGTTAATTAGTTGTCCACGATTTAGCCCGGTTTCCCGGCGCCGGTTTTGTATCTCACTCATTCCCTTTATTTTTGTTTTTTTCAGAACGCAGATATTGTTACTAATTTATTGTGCCGGGCGCAACATCTGCCGGTCAGAATCGTTTGTATTTTGTACTTTAGTGTCTTGTTTAAAACTATGCGGTATCTGTTTTTCCTTTTTTCACTCTGTTTTTCGCTTGCGGCCCTGGCCCAGGACGAAAAGCTGGCCCAGGAATATTACAACCAGGGTAAGTTCGAGCTGGCCGCTCCGATCTATGAAAAGCTTTATGCCCGCGATAATTACGGCGAAACGTATTTCCGCAGGCTGCAGGACTGTTACCGGCAGGCAGGGAATGCCGAAGCGCTGGAGAACCTGGTGATGAAACAATCGCGCCGTTTCGAGGATGAAGTATGGTACAAAGTGGAATACGGGGCCCTGCTGGAAGCGAAAGGCGATGCCAAAGCCGCCCGCAAACAGTACGACGAAGCCCTGAAAAAACTGCCGGCTTTCCCCGATAAGGTAAAGAAAACGGCGGCCGCGTTCCAGCAGGCGGGGAAGAACGATTATGCCCTGCAGGTGTTCGAAAAGGGCGAAAATGTATCGGGTAAGGACTATTATGCCTTCGAAAAAGCCGATATACAGATCCGTCTGAAAGATTATACCAATGCCTCCAAAACATTGCTTTCGGCCCTGAAGTCGGACGTAACCCTGCTCGCTTCCCTCAAGACCGCGCTTTCCACCTGGCTCGAGGACGATGCCCAGGGCCCGTTCCAGACGGCCTTCCGCACGGAACTGCTGCGCGAGATACAGGGCGACCCCAATACCCCGGTGC
>JACVCJ010000067.1 GCA_016742095.1 Bacteroidia bacterium | reverse complement strand
CCCTCGCTTCTCCCCTTACCTTCCGCAGATATTTACTCCTGCTTTCCGCTACTCCCAAAGAACATTTCCTCCTCTCAAACCCCTTGCGGTATCATCGAATCGGGCTGCAAAGGTAAAGCCTTTTTTCATTCCGCAAACTCTTTACCAAACTTTTTTTAGCCTTTTTACACAAAAGACTGCTGTTCAGCATGAAAAATTTCAACCTTTCTTTCCGCTATCCCCCGTATTACGGGTTTTCCGGCCTTTCGTACACCTGTTCACTGCCTATATACATACAAACAAAAAGCCATGATCCGCAGACCATGGCCTTCTCTATATTATAGTAGAAATACTATCGGGCAAAGTTCGGGGCCACCTTCAGCTCTTTGCTGCCGGGCGTATGGATGTAGAACCCTTCGCTGCTTTTGGCGCCCAGTTTACCGGCCGTTACCATATTTACCAGCAGCGGGCAGGGAGCGTATTTCGGATCACCGAAGCCGTCCTGCAGTACCTTTAGTATGGCCAGGCATACGTCGAGCCCGATAAAATCGGCCAGCTGCAGTGGTCCCATCGGGTGCGCCATGCCCAGTTTCATTACCGTATCGATCTCTTCCACACCGGCCACGCCTTCGTGCAGTGTAATAATGGCCTCGTTGATCATCGGCATCAGGATCTTGTTGGCCACAAAACCCGGGTAGTCGTTCACCTCTACCGGCACCTTGCCCAGGGATTGCGACATCTGCATTACAGCCGCACACACTTCATCGCTGGTGCTGTAGCCGCGGATCACCTCCACGAGTTTCATTACAGGCACGGGATTCATAAAGTGCATACCGATCACTTTATCGGGACGTGAGGTAACACTGGCGATCTTTGTAATGGAAATGCTGGACGTATTGGAGGCCAGGATAGCTTCGGGCTTACAGATGGAATCCAGGTGGCGGAAAATATCGAATTTGATCTGCGGATTTTCCGTAGCCGCTTCCACCACCAGGTCGCAGGCCGCAAGTTCGCTGCCGTATTCCGTAGAGGTACGTATGCGGCCCAGGGCAGCGTTCTTATCCTCTTCGCTGATGCCGCCTTTTTCTACCTGGCGCGCCAGGTTCTTACCGATGGTAGCCAGGGCCTTGTCGAGGGCGGCCTGTGCAATATCTACCAGGAGTACATCGTAACCGTACTGGGCAAAAACGTGTGCGATACCATTACCCATGGTGCCGCTTCCTATAACTGCAACTGATCTTATCATGCTTTTTTGTTTTTGGCAAAGAAAGAAATTTTAGACGGGAACCTCTTTATCCTGCTTTCAAAAAAAAGGTTCTTCATTCAGGATACGGGTGCCTGATCTGTGCTTTTGTTTTGCGGCTGGCATATTTTTTTGTACTTTGCCTAAACATTTCCGGGCTCATCCTCGTTTCACTGCTAATATAAATATACCTGCACCCTGATTCCATCCATCCCGGGAACGTACAGGACGCAGGTACGGATTGGGAGTAACAAAAACAATGATAACTATGAAGAAAGTAACATTATTCGTAGCTGCAGCTGGAGTGCTGAGCATGGCCGCATGTACCAAATGTAAGGTATGCACCAAGGAAAATTCGCCGGAAGTACGTCTCTGTGAAAAGGATTACGATACAGAGACCGAATTCGGATTTGCCGTTGACGCTGCCGAAGCCGGCGGGTATACCTGCACCGAATCGTTTTAAAACCGTATTGATGTATAACCAAAATAACAAAGACAGAACATGAAAAAAGTAGCGTTATTCGTAGCCGTAGCCGGTGTTGTGAGCCTGGCAGCATGTACAAAATGTAAAGTATGTACAAAAGAAAACTCACCGGAGGTCCGGATCTGCGAAAAAGATTATGACAGTTCTACCGAATACGGCTTTGCCGTGGATATAGCCGAAGGAAACGGTTATACCTGCAAAGAGTCGTTCTAAGGTAAAACTTAAAACAGTGGAAGTCCGTTCATTCAGAACGGACTTTTTTTATGTCCGCCCTTTTTCGTATACCTACATATATACGAAAAAGCCGGCCTCTCCTCTCCCGGCCCCGTTTATACGTTAAAATACCTTAATGCCGTTTTTTTTTGGCACCATACTTGAACTACATATTGTCAAAACGAAGAAAACTATGAAAAAAGTAGCATTGTTTATCGCAGTAGCCGGAGTAGTAAGCCTGGCAGCATGTACAAAATGTAAAGTATGTACAAAAGAAAGTTCACCTGAAGTTCGTCTCTGCGAAAAAGACTATGATTCATCCTCTGAGTATGGTCTGGCAGTAGACGCAACGGAAGCAGCAGGTTATACCTGCAAAGAATCCATTTAATGCCTTTGTGCATTTAATGAAAAAGCCGCTTTAAAAGCGGCTTTTTTTATTTTCCGGAACCTTTGAGTATGGTCCGCACAGTATATATAAGTATCTTAAAATCAAGCAAAAGCGACATATTCTCTATGTACAGTATATCGTAGCGCATGCGCTTGATCATCTGTTCTACATTCTCTGCATAACCGTATTTGACCATTCCCCAGGACGTGATACCCGGCCGTACGCGGTGCAGCAGGTGATACTGCGGGGCTTTCTCCACGATCTTCTCAATAAAAAAGGCGCGTTCGGGACGCGGGCCCACCAGGCTCATATCGCCGCGCAGTACGTTCAGGAACTGTGGTAATTCGTCGAGGCGATACTTCCTTAACACACGGCCTACGCGTGTAATGCGCGGATCGTGATCGCTCGAGAGCGCCGGCCCGGCCTGTTCGGCATTCTGGTACATGGAACGGAATTTCAGTATGCGGAAAGGCCGGCCTTTGAGTCCGATCCGCTCCTGCATGTAGAACACGGGGCCTTTATCGCTTATATAAATGCACAGGGCCACTACGGCAAACACCGGCGCCAGCAGCAGCAGGGCCGATACGCAGACAAACACATCGATCAGGCGTTTTATATTGCGCTGCCACAGCGGCATCTGTACGGCCGATACTTCTACCAGGGCGGTGCCATGTACGCTGGAATAGCGCACGGAGCCCATCAGGAAGTCGTTCATATCGGGCACGGCGCTGATGTGTACGTCCAGCGCATGCAGTTCGGTGATGAGCTGCTGCAGCAGGGCTTTTTCGATCACGTCGGTGGCAATGATCACTTCCTGTACCGATCTTCCCACAACCACGCTTTTCAGCTGCGAAAGATTCCCCAATGCGGGGCAAAATTCCACAGCCGGGAGCGGTTCTGTTTCGCTTTCGGAAATAAATCCCAGAATTTTTCGACCGGTAGGTACTTTTTCGGAAATAATTTCCTGGTACAGGTCCCTGGCAATGGTGCCGGAACCGATCAGCAGGGTGTTCATTCCTTCCCGGCCGCGGCTTATACGGCGATTTACCGCACTCGTGATAAAGAAACGGGGTATGTACGTAAGTGCGAACATAGCGCCCAGGTATACGCCCAGTTGCCGGTAATAGGCCGAATACGAAGGGATCACGTCGTCCAGCATCACCAGGAAAAACACCAGTATTCCGCCCGAAAGCAGCAGTAAAATGCTCTGTGCAAACTCGCGCAGGCGGGAACGGCCGTTGAGTTCATCGTAAAAACCTACGATCCAGAAAAGGATACACCAGAAAACGGGGATCAGCAGTACACCCAGCCAGAAGTTCAGGTCCAGCATCAGCTTGATGGGCATTCCGAACAGTTCCGGCTCGATCACCGTTTTACGGAACACGTACAGGATGATCCATGCCGTAAGGCTTCCCAGCCAGTCGGAAATGATATAGGAGAACCGGAACGCCGACTTCACGTCTTAGTAAAGAATTTTGATGTTGTCCACGTACAGGCGCTGGTCGCCCAGGTCCGTATTGCGGTTGATACGGTACATCAGGTGAAATTTATTACCCAGTGAGAACTCTACCACTTTAGGGGTAAGTGTAAAATAGATCTTCTTCCACTTATTCCCGCTGGAATATACGCCGCCGATGTCAAAATCGTACGTGGAGCCGTCCGTAGCCACACCGCGTATCTTTACGATAAAGTCGGTATTGCACTTATAATGCATTTCTACAAAAATACCGCGGCCGTCCTTGGGGAATATGTACGGATCGATCGTGGCCGCTTCGGCATAGGCGCTGGCATCCCCGCTGTTGAGGCTCAGCAGTCCGCAGTTATTGCCTTCGTAGGGATCGTTGCCGCCGCTTACCGAAGTAAAATCGCCCGTGCTGTATACCGTTTTATACATGGATAGGCTGCCCTGTTCAAAGTTTTCGAGGTAGGCAAAGGTAACGGTGGTATCGTATTCGAATGCGGGGTTGTACACAAGGGTATCGCCGGGTACAAAGGTCATACTGCCGTAATAGGGCTTTACCGCCGTATACAGGGGACGCGAGCCGGTCATACCGTTGAGCAGGATGCCCGGGGCCAGGATCACGCTGTGACTGCCGTCCATGATCACGGGTACTTTAAAGGGTACCTGGTAGGTGCCCTGCAGGTTGTCGTTTATGTATACCCAAAGGTCGCGCAGGTCCTGGCGGGCCGTACCCTGGGTGGCTTCCGTAGTGCTAAAGTGAATGCTGTCTACACGCAGCCAGGCGGCATTTTCTGTTTTCTGCTTGGCGCAGGACGGTAAAAAGCTGCTGCCGGCGAGTATCAGTGCCGATAGAATGAGCGTATTACGAAATAGGTAAAAGTGGCGCATGGTGCAAAGCTAATTAAATGACACTGATAAAACGGCGTAACGTAAAATTATTGCGTCAGGACACCACGGCCTTTATCTTTTCGGAAATAAGCGCGGCCGTTTCTACCGCACGCAGTCCGTCGAATGCCGTTACCGGCGGTTCCTGGCCCGTTGTGGCGGCCTTATGGAACGAAAGCAGTTCTTCTTTAATGGCATTTACTTCTGAAATATCAGGCTTATTGAACCAGATCTGCTTTTTAGGCTTGTCAGGCCCCAGGTCCAGCACCGGGCTGAAGGGATCGGGCTCTCCTTCGATATCGCTCAGGCGCAGTATTTCGGCCTGTTTCTCCAGGAAATCGACACTTACATAGGCATCTTTCTGAAAAAAGCGCATTTTACGCATATTCTTCATGGAGATGCGGCTGGCGGTAAGATTGGCCACACAACCGTTCTCGAACTCGATGCGTGCATTGCAGATATCCGGGGTCTCGCTTACGATGGCCACCCCGTTGGCATGGATCTTACGCACTTTGCTGCGCACCACGCTCAACACAATGTCGATGTCGTGTATCATCAGGTCCTGCACCACGGAAACGTCCGTACCGCCCGGATTGAACTGTGCCAGGCGGGGCCCCTCGTTAAAGCCGACCTTGCCCAGGGAGGGCAGGCCGGCGGAAAAACCGGG